>NZ_JBSFVB010000027.1:0-84228 GCF_053592115.1 Streptomyces sp. NPDC002788
GCTCGGCTGGGAGACCCCAGCCGAGCGCCTGCATAAACTGCTCGCCGTCTGACACAACCGATCATGTGTTGCGACGATCCCTAGAAACCGCCCACGGCGACCAGGGGCCTCAACGATGTACGGGTCTGGTGTCCCTGAGCTCAGCACCTCAAGGGATTCATCGTGGTTGGTCAGCTGGGGCGCTGGTGGTTGTGGGCAGAGGTTCGCCGAGGCGGTGGACGGTGGCGACGGTGTGAGTGTTGGTGCGGTTTCCGTTCTTGTCGATGCCGAAGTAGCCGCTTGCGCCGGCGATGGCGTCGTTGCGCAGCGCGTAAAGCTCGTTCCTGACGGCGTAGCGGTTGGGCAGGCTGCCCGGGGCGCCGTGGGCGGCCGCACGGTGCAGGGCGGTCGCGGCCGTGAGGACGGCGTCGTGGGCGACGATGCCCCAGTAGCTGCGGGTGAGATGTTCTGCGGGGAACTGCTGTCCGTGGTGGTGGGAGGTGAAGGCCTTGACGAAGGCGTTGTACTGACCGCGGCCGGGGTTGTCGGCGCTGCGGAACTGGGCCGCGTTCGGGAAGGACGCGTACAGGACAGTGATCGGCGCGTCAGGGTCGCGGAGTGCTTCTGTCTTGGGGTCGAGTGCTGCCGCATCCGATCCGGTGATCACGGTGATGGGCTGGGCGTGGCAGCTTCGTCTGGCCAGCGCGTCGAGGAAGTCGGGCAGGTACCTGACGCGGGCGGCGTAGTAGACGGTGTCGATGGTCTTGCCGCTGCTGCAGAAGTTCTGGCTGATGGTGGGCAGGATGGCGCCGGGCCCGCCGCGGGGGTCGAACTTGAAGTCGGAGGTGTCGTCGAGATGCTTCTTGAGGTCTTTGATGGTGCGGAAGCCCCGGTTGAGGGATTCGGTGTAGAGGTCCCTGGTCCCGTTGGGCGTCACCGAGGTGCTGACCAGGGCCGCGGTGTGCTGGCCGGAGGGCAGTTGTTTGCTGATGGCGGTTAGTTGGTCTTTGTTGGAGAGGGCGACGCGGGCCAGTCCGTCGATCCGTCCCTTGCCGTCGACCGCGCCGGTGGCGTCGAAGCCGTCCGCGGTGATCAGGTCCCCGACCATGGGCAGATCGGCCTTGCTGAGCTTGCGGGCCGCGTCGACGGTTTCCTGCTGGCTCAGACCCATGCCGGCCACCGCCACCAGGCGGTCTTCGGACCTGCGGGCCACCAGCTGGTCGACAGCGCGCTCCCAGTGCTTCTGGCTGCTGCCCATGCTGGCCACCAGCAGCCGGATCTTGGGCCTGGTGTTCTTCTTGTTGGCCTCTTCGACGGCGGTGTAGGCGCCCTCGAGCTCGGCGACGTACTGACCCACGGTTAGGTTGTTGGAGTCCTTCGACGTCAAAGGTGTCAGGAACGCGACCGTCACGTAGTCACCGTCCTTGACCACGTTCCTGTTCTCCGCGCCGATGGCGGTCATGACCGGCTTGAGGTCACTGCCGAAGACGGCCGCGCCGTCACTGCCGTCGGTGACGCCCGTGCACTCCCCATCAGCCTCTGTCATCAGGCTCGGATTGAACGTGCCACAGTGCCGCTCCTTGGTCTCTTCCCGGTCCTGCTGGTGCACCAGCCACACCACGGCGCCGACGGTGAGAGCGAGTACGGTGCCGGCCACCACGACTGCACTCAGCCGGGAGCGGCCGCTACCGATAGGGCGCGCCCACCGGCGCGCCCACCACCGGCCCTGCTCGGCAGGCGGCACGGGTAGGTCCGTCTCAGCCGGAGCCGCTTCTTGCAGTCCCTCCTCGGGAGCCGTCTCCTGCCAGCTCAACTGCTCCCAGCGCGTCAGCCATGGCCCCTGTTCCTTTTCGCTCAGCCCACAAGCGCGCAGAAAGCTGACCACGAAGCCTCGGTTGGGCAGCGCGTCCTTGTTCAACGTGCTGGAGATCGTGGCGGTGGAGGACAGCTTCTCTGGGCCGTCAGCGCTGGCCTTCACCAGCTCTGCGTAGGTCAGGCTCCGGCTCTTGCACAACTGCTTCAGTGCCTTCCGGAAGTCCCTCTGGTCGCGCAGGTGCGTCGGGTCGGGCCACGTCCTCTGCTCGTCCTGGGGGGCCGGCGGGTCCTCCGGCTGCGTCATCGCACTCCTCCCGGAGTGCCGGCGGCCGGGTGCTGTCCGCTCAGCCACGGGCCGATCTGCGCGGCGGCAGCTCCGGCCGCCATGACCAGCCCCAGGACATCGCAGACGGGCTGCCCGCTGCACACGAGGACGATCACCACCACCAGGATCACCGTAAGGACGGTGATCCGCTGGGCGGGCGTGAGGCTCGCTCCGCAGAGCGCGTGATCCGAGGACGCCGCCTGCCGGCGGCGCCGCGATCGCGTAATGCGTACGGACATAGTCGTTCCCTTCCTGAACGCGGCGAAGATCGCCATACCGCGACCGCATCGGCGCTTACCGGGCGTGATGCGGTCATTACCCAGTTTGGCAGTGGCTGAGGGGGAGGGAAACACTCCAGCCCGATTGGAATAAGTCCGAACATTAACCGCTCAGCAAAAAGCTTTCACTCTCCCTTTTCCGCTCGAATAGCGCGGCGTGCCGATGCATCTCGACGGCTCGTCCGTCGGCGTCCGAACCGTTCAGGCTGGAGATCGACCGCAAGGAGGGCTGCCGCAGCACCACCAGGCCAGCCGATGTGTCCGCTGACCTGGGTATTCACTCGTTCGGAACGCGTTCCGCGCCGTTCCGAGTCGTTCGGAACGCGGAAGATCTTGCACAGTGGCCAGCAAGGTGGTGAGCTGAGCAAGCGGAACCCCCGCCCTCGAAATACACCGTCCCCTCCCCTTCCTGGGCGCGGCAGTGCATGAGCGGGGGAAGAGGGGGCTCCTGTTACCGGCTGGAGCCCCCTCACCGCATCCACGTGCGCAGCGCAAAAATAACTATTCCGCATCGGTGATCGAGACTCCTTTTCGTGGAAAGCCCTCTGCAGAAATTTGGAATCGATGGCTAATTGCCCCCCTCGCGGGACACAGCCACCGCTGCCCGTGACCTGCTGCACGGCACACCCGCGATGCGGCTGGTCAGTCACACGAGGCGAGCGTGTGGGAGCCGAGACCGCGTCGCACGTGATCTGGGCGCTGCTGCTCTTGGCTGGGTGCTCCTGGTCTTGTTCATCGCGGCCGGCCTCGCTTACGTGGCGTGGCGCCACCACCGGCGCCTTGCGATGCACGGCCCCAGGCCACGCGATCTGATCGGACGACGCGGCCACCTCGTCGAACGCCCCGAGACCCTCGCGGCATGAGCTTTTCCGCCGTACCGGATGGAGTCCAGTAACGGCCGGGCCGGACTGCTGGCCGTACCTGCCCGGACCTCAGCGTGTGCGCCCGGCGAGGAACGCATCCTCGGCTGCATACTCGAAGAACCGGCTGAAGTACGGGTCCTCCGTCTTGGGCAGGATCCCCGCCCGGTCGCCGGCCCGGGCGGAGTCGAGCAGCCAGTCGATCTCAGCAGCGACTGTCGTCGCGTAGTCGCCGGTTGGCCGGTACCCGAGAGCTTCCGCGGCGGAGGTGTCGAGCACCACCGGGTGGGGGGAGTTCCAGGGGGTTCGACCCAGGGTGCCCGGAGCCGTGTCGTCGAGGAGGACTTCTTCCCAGGTGTGCTTCAGGTACCGGGCGATGGTGCGGAAGATCTCGAGTGCGCTCGGCGCGTCGGGGTCCGCGCAGTTGAGGATGCGCGCGCCGGGCGTGTCGGCGGCCGTTTCGATGAGAGCCGCGATGTTGGCCGCGGCCGTCGGGTGGACGACCCCGTTGCCCCGGTTGGCGAGCAGCACAACACCGCGACGGTCCAGGGCGCGTTTGACGACCACCCATTCCCTGGGGCGGGCCGCGCCCACACCGTGGATGCGGGAAGGGCGCACGACAGTGATGGGCAAGCCGCTGTCCAGGGCGACATGCTCGGCCGCGACCTTGTTGGGGCCGTACCCCACCCGTGAGTGGTAGTCCATGTCACCGGGGGGCAGGGTGGGCTGGGTTTCGCGGACAGGGCCGTCGTACCGGGGCGGGGCGTCGGAGTTGGAGTGGTGGCCGTCGGCATCGACGTACACGGCCTTGCTGGAGATCAACACCGTGGAGGTGGCGTTCCTGGCGAGTGGCAGCAGGAGCAGGGCGTCGGCAGCGGTGTAGCAGATGCAGTCGACCAGTAGATCGGTACCCCCTCCCAGGGCAGCCTGGAGCCGGCTGCCGTCAGACCGGTCCGCCGCGACGAAGCGGGCTCCTGCGGCAGCGAGTTCGGACGGCATGTGGGCAGGGTTCCGGCCGGTGACGTCCACCTGCCATCCGGCGGCGAGCAGCCGCAGGGCGGCAGCGCGACCGATCAGGCCGGTACCACCGAGGACCAGTGCACGGGGCATAAGACGATCTTATGCCTCGTGCCCCGGGTCCTCTCCCCGCCGATCCACAAGTTTTGACAGTTGCTCACCGCATGCTCGGCCAGCTCTACCACGGTCTCCAGTTCTACTTCTGCCACAGCTCCAGAGGCGGCGTGACCAGGCCGCAGAGCGTGAATAGGCTTCCGCGTATGGCCAGCGAATCTTTTCCCTGCAACCGGTTCCTTGGTGAGTTTCAGGAACTGGCACATGGTCGCCCCGACGGCCCTGCACTTCGCGACTCGGTCCGCGACCACGCCGCCCGGGGCGAGGAGAAGCTGGTGCGTTATCTCCGTTCAGGATGTGCCCTTGCCGTCACCGGATCACCAGTCCATGACGCGCTGAGCAACGAACTCATCGGCGCGTTGAAGCTGCACACTGACGGCGAGTGGTTCTGGTACTCAGACCTCGCCCACTACGTCGAGCGCTACCACGTCCCGCTGGACGAGACCTTCGTCGACCACGCACGCGCACACCACTGGACTCCACCCAAGCTCTCTGCGGAAGACCTCATCCAGATCGGAGACATTCTGGACGCGGCACTCGATGCCGAAGACGCCGGAGACACGCATGGCTTGACGAGTTAGGCGCCTGAGGTGTCTGTCCGGGGTGCGGGTGCTGGTCGGGGCGAATACACGGCTCCTACCTGCGCTTTCCCCGTGCTCTGCCGACGGCGGGCACGTTCGTCGTGGTGTCGTTGCGGGTACGGAGGTTCGTCTGCGAGGAGGAATCTTGCGAGCGCATGACTTTCGCCGAGCAAGTACCCGGTCTCACCCGCAGTTTCGGGCGACGGACCGAACGGCTGCGGTCGACGCCGGTGTCGGTCGGTCTTGCGCTCGCGGGCCGGGCCGGTGCCCGGAACGGACGCCTTCAAGGTTCCGGTCAGCAGGAACACCCTGTTGAGGCTGATCCCCTCGCTTCCGGATCCGGGGACGGGCAGGCGGATCTGACGGAGCTGTGGCAGCAGCGTTGGCCCAGTTGCCCGCCGGTTGGGTACAAGCTCCGGGGCCCGTATCGGGACGTCTGGGCACGTTTTCACAGCCTGCCGGAATCGAAGCGGTACGCGGAGGACGAGAGCGAGTACACCGTCGTCCTGGAGCGTTACAACACCGTCCGCGATGAGCTGTTCGCTGGTGCGGACGTGTATGTGATCACACCGCTCTGGACGACCGAAGCGGAGGTTCCACCATCGCAGGCCGTCACCGGGTATGGGCAGAGCCTGCTGGTAGAGGACGATCCTGACCCTGCGTTCCGCACCTACTGCCACCTCTTCGCCGCCCGCCGGCCCTGGCGGCGTGGCTGCATCGACGAGCCGCTCCGAGACATCGCCGACGACATGGTGGCGGGCGTCCTCATCACCGACACCCGGATGCAGCGCATCCACCACCCCTACGACGGTGGCGCGGACGTTCTCCTCACCACGTCCGAGGAACGGGATGGCGCGCGATCGGCATGCCGACTGGCTTTCCCCTCACCCCTCGGGTCTCTGACCCGCTCGGATCTCCGCCCCGCTCAGAATCGTTTTCACTGCAAGTACCGGGTTGAGAGGCTTCACGAGCGCTTCGGTGGCGACGGCCACGAGCCGCGCGGGCGCATCACCGTCCAGCAATGCGCTCACATACTCGATGGCCTCCGCAGGCGAGAACATCGGCAGCCTCTGGCGCAGTGTCCGTACAGCGTGCACGCGTCCGCGCGCAGCGGCGACTTCACACAGCACGTCGTGCAGATCGTCTACTGCGGTGCGCACCGGCAGCCCACGTATCCGGGCTCGATAGTCGGCCTCCCACTCCCCGGTTACCGCGGAGACGACGCCGACCCGGTGCAGTCCCCCGTCGACACGGTCGACCAGGTAAGGCCCGTTACCGGCCAGCATGAACTCCGGGTTCCGGGTGCGTACGAACTCCTCGGAGGTCCAGGAGACGATCCACACCAGCTCGTGCTCCTCGACGTCGACCACAGCCATCCGCATCGCGTCCACGCCCGCAGCCCGCCACTGCTGATAGTCGCGCTCCAGCTGATCCTCGACGGCCCGAACGGCGGCCTCTCGCTCGATCACGCATGCAGCTTCCCGCACCGCCCCCTCTCTCGACCAGCAAATTCGCACGGCCCAGGGCACGTCCGAGGGATCTGACGGACCTTCTTGGCCAGGAATACGACAGCAACGGAACAAGTGCTCCGCGCCAGTACCGCTGCGCACCCAGGGCTGCTGCGACCCGTGCCACAAGGGCTACGAGCCCAGCCCCGACACCCACATGACCTCCCCGGCCCCGGCTGGCCACCGGCTGGCCGCCTGATCAACGGCTCTCCCGAAGGCCCCGTTCTGACCCGTCGAAGCCAACCCGGGGCGGTCCCGCACCACCACGCGGGTCGCCTCACTCACGTCACGACCAGGAGAACCTCGCCCACGACGACACGATCCGCGCCTGCATGCAGGGCGACACCCGCGCGGCACGCAACCTTCGGCATGTTGACGTGAAACGGCTCACCCGTCATCTCAACCGATGACCGGGCTGCAGCGTTCGACGGAACCCGGTCCCTCGCCGAACCTTCGGCCCAGGGCTGTGTCCACCGGAGACGTTGCCGTTTCACTACTCGGTGATACCGTATAGCGGTACTCGGTAGCACGTAGTACTGGCCGGATGAGGAGCACCCGCGATGGACGACCTGACGGAGATGTTGAAGGGCACGCTCGAAGGGTGCGTACTCGAGATCATCGGCAGCGAGGAAACCTACGGGTACGCCATCACTCGCCAGCTGAACGAGCTCGGCTTCGCCGACGTCATTGAGGGCACGGTCTACACGATCTTGCTGCGGCTGGAGAGGAACGGGCTCGTCCAGGTGACGAAACGACCATCCGGGGTCGGTCCGCCACGCAAGTTCTACGCGCTCAACGACGCCGGGCGCGAGGAACTCGCGAAGTTCTGGGAGAAGTGGCAGTACCTCTCATCACGCATCAACAGGCTCAAGGAGGGCGGGAGATGAACTTCTGGGAGAAGGCCACAGGCAGCGATCTCACCAGGGATTGGAAGGCGTTCGGAGCCCGGGTCGAGGCCCTGCCGGACGACTACCGGGAGGCGTGGGACCAGATCGTCGCCCACCTCTTCCCTTACGGGGACCTCACTGGCCGCAACCTGACACCGATTCTCGACTCCGCCCTGGGGCTGCTCGAAGTGTCGGCAGCGGACGGGCAGAGCGTCCACGAGGTGCTCGGCGACGACATCCAGGGCTTCTGCACGGCGCTGGCCGGCGGAGCAGGGGCCCGGACTCATCGCGACCGGTGGCGCGAGCAGTTGAACAGGAACGTCGCAAGGAAACTGAATCGGCTGGGAGGCTGACGTGAGCATCCAAGACATCATCGAAGGCAAGAAACAATGGCGGGCGCACGTGGCCCGGGTCAAGGCACTCCCGCCGGACTACCAGATCGTCTACAAGGAGATGCAGAAGTACCTGTTCAAGGTCGGACCGGTCAGCCTGCCCGACGGACCCCTCCTCCCAGGAATCGTCGACTTCTTCGAGGAGGGCGTCGCCGCGGGCAAGGGAGTTTTGGAACTCATCGGCACCGACGTCGCCGCGTTCTGCGACGACCTGATCAAGGACTCTCCCACCTACGCGGATGCTTACCAGAAAGCCATTAGCGGGGAACCCGGCGCGGCCACGGAGTGACAGCCGCCGGACCGGTTCGCGACGCTGCTGGGTTCCACCACGCGGGTTCATGGCGTCGTCTGCGTCGGCAGCACGTGCACAATCGCATGTGCACGCCGGTCGGCGAGCTGCCGGTGCAGGTGGCTGTTCTCCACTGTGGCCTGGTGCAGCGCACCGCACCCACCAGTGCCTCGTCGACATCAGCTTTGAGCTGGGTGATCTCCTGCGCGTCGGCTGCCCTGAGCTCCTTGAGCCGCCGGACCTGCTGGCGCAGACGCCGCTCGCTGTCCGGCGTCCCTCCCCGGGCCCGAACCTGCTCGTAGAACTCCGCCTTGAGGTCGGTGTCCGACCACGACAGAGGAGGCACAGAACGTGCGCGCCCGCTTCGACTTCGTCACCACCCGTGCCAGACGCCCCGCGTAGTACCGGCCGCCCTCCAGCTGGAGACGCGGAATCAGCGTCAGCAGCGAGGCCCCTTCGTCCGACTCACCCCGGAGGAGAACAGCAGGTCAGCGAAGGCCGCGTTGCGGTCGGCCAGCCGTCCCGCCCACCCGGCGTCCGGCAGCCGTCCGCGCCGTGACCGCGCAGTCCCACCTCCACCCAGCGGCGGAAGGCGCGCGGCGTCAGCCAGCGCACCTCGCCAGTGCGCGCGTTCTTCGCCCGCGCCGCTGGCACCAGCACGATCTCGCCGGTCCGGCTGGTGACCGTACGCATGAGCACCGGGTTCGCCAGCACTTACTCGCGCTGTACCGCCCACTCATACAGCCGCGCGAGCGCGGCCGGTCCCCGGTTCCACCGCGCCCCGCCGACCCGGCAAGGATTCCGCGGCGAGCGGGTCCGCCAGTCCTCGAAGTCCCACAGATCGTCCGCTGACGCCTCGCTCCACCACTTCCCGCGACCCCACAGGAAATCGAAGAACAGGCAGTAGTCGTCCGTGTAGTTGCGCTTCTTCTCCTGTGCGAGACGGGTGAACGACGACCGGCACAGATACCGGCTCAGTACCTCGTCGATCCGGTAGTCCGGAGAAAGAAGAATGGGATCCCCAGGATGAATCCCAACGCGATCCTCACGTACGGTCAGGTCCCCCCACCCAGCCAGAACAGGCACCCGGTCCCCCGCCACCCGGCGAGCTGTCGGCACCCAAAACGTACGCCAATCCAGTGGTTGCTCTTGCCAACGTCCAGGCCGAGGAAGACGCCCGTCTCGCTGATGTCGATCACCGTGCCCCCACATGCGTCGATGCTGTGCCGGCCTCGGTGTTGGGGCCGTTCGCGCGCATCCACGTTATGCAGACCTGCCGCCCTCGAGTGGCCGGGCATTGCGCCGGGCCGGGCGGTGGCCGGACCTCTGATCAGCGTCTGTGACGGCACCCCTCGGACCCGGTGACACCACCCCCCAGGTCATCTGTTCGACAGGGGGCAACAGTCATGCCGGGCCCGGAGGCCAGCGGCCCTCTTGCAGGACTGCGAAGAAGATAACGGGGCTCTGGCTGGCCTCGCCCTGGCCGGGCCGCGTGAGCGCGGCGCGGAGAAGGCGTCCGCGCCCCCGCGTCTCGTACCAGAGCCGACCGGGGGCGTGCCCGTGGGGCAGAGCGGTGCGGTGGCGGGTGTGGCGTTGCCGGCGGGCGCGCAGTCTGCCGCAGCTCGTTGCGCGGCTGTCAGCGTGGGCCTGCTCCGCTTCATCTGAGGGATCGCCGTCGAGTTCTAGGCTCGGTTGGGCTTCCCTCCCCCCTCGACGCTAGATCAGCCCCCCGCACCCGCTACGCCTTCCGCGCGGACGTCCAGCCTTGGCGGCGGAGGCTTTCGAAGCCGTCCAGAAGGAGGTCCAGGGCGAATTCGAACTCGAACTGGTCGTCGCAGCCGCCACCGACTGTGGAACTCCCGTCGTGTGCGGCCGTCGCGGCGAGTTCCGCGATGTGCGGGTAGCGCGCCGCCAGCCCGGGGCCCGGCGGGCCGGAGGGGCCCGAGGTGTCGAACAGTTCCTGGCTGAAGCCGAGCAGGCGGCTGCCCATCGCGTGCATGACGTGGTGCGTAAGGTCGGCGGAGAGACCGCCGTCCCGGAAGCTTCCGGCCATCGAGTCCAGGTACGCCAGCACGGCCGGGGTAGGGCCGGTCCGCGACTCGATGAGCCGGGCCGCCCAGGGGTGGCGCAACAGGACCCGCCGGGCCGAGAGGATCCGCCCGCGGACCACGCGTTGCCACTCGGGGCCCGCAGCCGGCGGGTCGATCTCGCCGACCACGGTGTCGACCATGCCGTCGAGCAGCTCCTCCTTGTTGGCCACGTGCTTGTAGAGGGCCATCGGTACGACGTCCAGCTCCTGCGCGAGCCTGCGCATGCTGAGCGCGTCGATGCCGGTGGCGTCGGCGAGCGCGACCGCGGCGCGCAGGACGCGGTCCCTGTTCAGGGGGATCCGATGCGTGTGTGTGGCTTCCTGCCGGGTCATTCCGGTTCGGCCCTTTCCCTCCTCGACAGCGCCCTCTCCTTGACGAGTGTACGTCGTACACCTATGCTCGCCGCGAGGTGTACGGCGTACACCACCACCGAGTAGGGGGTACCGAGAAGATGAGTCCGGACCGGAGAACCGCGGTGGCCGCCGGGTCGCTGTTCCTGCTGACCGAGGCCGCCGCGATAGCAGGGGCCGTTCTGTACCGCCCCCTGCTGGGAGCGGCGGACGGCCGGCTCGCGCAGGGCGCCGACACGCGGGCGCTGCTCGGGGTGCTCTGCGAGGTGGTGCTGGTGGTGGCGGTGGCCGGTACCGGGGCGGCGCTGTTCCCCGTCCTGCGGCGCCACGGCGAGGGGCTCGCGTTCGGGTACGCCTTCGGGCGGCTGCTGGAGGCGGCCGTCATCGCCCTCGGGATCGTCGCCGTGCTGGCGCTCGTCACCCTGCGGCGGGACGCGGGGGCGGCGGCAGGCGCCGACGACGCGCTGGTGGCCGTGCACGACTGGACGTTCCTGCTCGGGCCCAACATCGCCCTCGGTTTGAACACCGTCCTGCTTGCCTACCTGGCGTACCGCGCACGGCTCGTGCCGCGCTTCATCGCTGTGCTCGGGCTGGTTGGCGGGCCGCTGATCTGCGCCTCGGCCGTCGCCGTGATGTTCGGGGCCTACGCGCAGCTCTCCCTGGCGGGGTCGGCCGCCGCGCTCCCGGTGTTCGCCTGGGAGCTGGGGCTGGCTGGGTGGCTGATCTTCAGGGGGTTCGGGTCCGGCTCAGGCGCCGCGTCCCGGGCAGACAGAGAGGTGGCTGATCCGGCAGGTGTCCGTCGGTGAGGTCGGCCCGAGCTTGACGGCGGAGCCGTCCGGGGCGACGCGCCAGCCCTGCCCGGCGGGGACCGTCATGATCTGCGAGAAGCAGCGACCGACGCGCGGCTGAGGCTCAGCACTCACACCGACGAGGGCGGGCCGGGGGCATCAGGTTGAGCGGCCCGAACTCGTCACAGGCCGGCATCCCAGCCCGTGACTTCAGTCCTCCCACGCTGTCTGCCGCTGACCGCCGTTTTCGGCATTCCCGTGACAGCACCAACTGGCGTCGGCTACGAGAGCCCCAGGAGAGCGCCGATGACAGAGCGGGTTATGTCCAGCGCATGCCGATGGCGGAGAGTTGTTCCACGCGTTCGGGGGAGAGGGTCGCGGCGCGTGAGCGCTGGTTGCTGATCCATGCCCCGAGCCGAAGCTGTCGTACCTCCTGTCCCTCGCTGTCCTCGTGGCCGTCCACTTCTCCGTTCCCGCTGGTGATGACGATCGTCTCGACGTGTTTCCTCGGCACGCGAAGGTGTCCTTCGCGTTGGTAGTACTGCTTGGCGGCCTGGTAGTTGAGGGCCCATTTGTCGGCCTGTGTACGGCGCGGCTTGGGCTTCTCGCTCTCGCCGGCGGGCTCGATCCCGAGGACGTGCTCCAGCATCCACTGCTGCACGCCGGTGAGCTTGTCGAAGCCGAGCCGCTGCGCCCGTACCCATCGTCCGAGGTCTTCGCCTTGGTGCACGACGGCACCCGGCTCTGTCGGCAGTGTTCCGCCCGCTTCCAGGTGCTGCCGGACGAGGTGGAAGGCGCGTTGCCACTCCACCGGCCAGGCCGGGCACCAGGCGGGGTCGATGTCCTCGAGCTGCTCGCGCCGTTCCTCCGACAGCGCCCCCGCCGACGACTGAACCGGCAGGCCTTCGGCACGCCGCTGCTCGACCTCCTGCGCTTTCCGGGCGGCCGCTCTAGCGTTCTTCAGCCAGATGCCTACCTTGTAGCCCTGGTAGGTGGCGTCCAGCGGGGCCAGCAGGTGGCCGTTGTCCTTGGCCCATCCTCGGGCGGCGGCCAGGCCCTCTTCCCAGGCGATGTCGTAGTGCGACCAGACCATGCCGAGCTTCTCCAGCTGCTCGACACGGTCGGCGTCCATGTGCCCGCGGGCGTAGAAGCGGCGGGCGTCGGCGATCCATTGCCCCAGCGGGAAGGCAGTGAGGGAGGCCGGCCACCCTTCGGTTTCCGCCTCCGGTTCGTTCTTGCCGGGGACGCGGTAGGTGAAGGGGACCTTCAGGTTGCCGTGGAGTCGGTGGTAGATGGTGGCGGCTTCCGTGCCGCGTCGCCAGTGCTGGTGTTCGGGGTTGAGGACGCGCAGGTTGATGAACGCGGCCAGCTGCGCGGGGTCGCGTGGGGTACTGAACTTCAGCAGCTCCCGGGCCGGCACCGACAGTCCGCGGTCGCCGCCTTCGGCTCCCTCGCCCTCCTGCCCCCCGCTACGGCTCTGTACGCCTCTGACACTGCTGCGGGCTTGCTGTTCGGCGAGCTGTTCCACGACTCGGGCGTCGTGGGCCCTGAGTGCTTCCAGCAGCTTCGCCAGGCCGCCGTAGGCCCGGCTCGTGAGCATGTTGTCGACCGTCTCCCCGGGCCCCAGCAGGACCGGCACGACCAGGCTGGCCATCTTGCCCTCGCCGGGCTGCATACGCAGTGCGCGGCCGACGGCTTGGACGAGGTCGGGCATGGAGCCGCGTACGTCGGCGAAGTAGACGGAGTCGCAGTTCTTGGTATCGACGCCTTCGCCCAGCACCTTCACCGAGCCCAGGTAGCCCTTCTCCACGACCGTGCCGTCCGTGGCGACTCCGGCCGCGAATTCCCCGAGAACCCGGCGCCTGTGGAGCGGTTTGTGGTCGCCGCACAGCCAGTCGGCCCAGACCGTGCGTGGGTAGAGCTCGGGGTCGGCGGCGTACAGTTGTGCGGCGACGTCGGGAAGGCCGGCCGCGAAGGCTTCGGCTTCCTTCACCATGTGGTGGAAGACCAGCGTCCTGCGGAAGCCTTCTTCCGCTGACGCCCTCACCAAGGCGGTCTGCAGTGCGGCGAGCCGCGCCCCGCGTACCTGCTCGGAGCGCGCGTCTTCGCCCAGCAGCTGTGCGGCCTGGAGCTGGGTGTCGGTGATGTCTACGCACACCACCTGGTACGGCGCACAGATCCCGCGATCGATGGCCTGCGACAGCGTCAGGGTGTAGCAGCGGCTGCCGAACGGGCCGCCCGGGTCGTCCTCCATGCTCGCCACCAGCTCACCCGGCGCGCCCTGCTGCTCCTGGTCGTCGTCGAGCTGCCACAGCCGCGGCGTGGCGGTCATGTAGAGGCGGCGCAGCGCGGGGATGCGGGTGTTGTCGTGGACGACCGCCCACGGCTTCCCGATCCGCCCCGAGGTCCGGTGCGCCTCGTCCACGACGATCAGGTCCCATCCCGGGAGACCGGCCTGGTGGGCGCGTTCCAGGGTGCCCAGCCCGAGTGAGGCGTAGGTGGCGAAGACGGTGACCTTGTCGAACGGCCGGACCCAGTCGACCAGCTCCTCCACGTCGGTGGTGTTGGGGAAGGCCACCTCGTTCCCGCGCAGGGAGGAGACCCC
The DNA here is from genome assembly GCF_053592115.1 of Streptomyces sp. NPDC002788. Taxonomy (NCBI): domain Bacteria; kingdom Bacillati; phylum Actinomycetota; class Actinomycetes; order Kitasatosporales; family Streptomycetaceae; genus Streptomyces; species Streptomyces sp. NPDC002788. The sequence continues at coordinate 13,879 of NZ_JBSFVB010000027.1, forward strand.
GATCATCGGCCCGCTGCGGCCGCCCTCGAGCCACGCGGCCTCGGTCTGGGCGAGCAGGTCCAGCGAGGGCACGAGGACGAGAACGCGGCCGGCACCGAGCTTCTCCGCGCTGCGGGTGGCGACAAGGGTCTTACCAGTTCCGGTTGCCATGATCACCTGAGTACGGAGACCCCGCTCAGGCACAGTGGATCTTGCATGAGATTCGAGCGCGCGAAGGATCGCGTCCACGGCTTCTCGCTGATGGGGACGGAGTTTCTTCACAGCCATTCCGATCTACCCTCTCCTGCAGACCTGGAATACCGTCCTCTCCGCCGATGCGGGCAACCAGTCTGTCAAAGCAGTAGTTGAAGCCCCACAGCCTTGCCCATGACGGCCACAGTTACAGCAGGGCGGCATGCGCGGGGAACGGACACGCCCCGCGGGTAGGACGGCGGACCGTTCGTTTCGTCACCCGGCTGGCCGCGCAATCAATGGACAGTCACCTCGACTTCGGTTGAATGGTCCAGAGACCGCGTCCACTCCCGGGTGCCATGCCGCGTGTGGGCGACCTGACCGTTTTATGCGTGCAGGGCAGACCTGTCACGGGGGGAACCGGTCTGCACCTGCACGTTGAAGCCCGCTGCCCCCTCCACAGAGGGCGGGCTTCGCGACCCTCATGATCGGGTCATTGTCTACAGCGCGTTGCGGCGTCGATGTGTTACACGGGGAGCGCGATGCCCGGCAGGCAGTCCTGCGCTGGAAGGTTTGGCGATCACCGTGGCGGCCTTCGTGTCTCGGCTGCCTTCTGAACCGGCGCAGCAGGCACCGTGCTGTTGTGGGCGACGGTGGGCGTCGGTGCAGGTCCGACATTGCGGTGTCCGTCGGTGGGATGCCGACGTGCACCATTCGGAGGGTGCGCGTTCGGCGGGTGGGTCGAAGGAGCTATGTGCCTCGGTGGCGGTAGCCGACGTCGAGACCTGCTCGTGGGGCCTGTTCCGCCGCGTGGTGTAGTGATCGGCGCCCGCGGGCGCGCGGGTGTGGTGTTCCACGGATGGGGGATAGCCGGCTGGCTGAGGGGGGTGCGGCTTGGAGGATGAGGTGCGGGGCGCTGCCCTTGGATTCCGGTCCGGTTTGGGATGCTCGTGGAGGGGTTGGCGTGCTGTGTGCGGCTGGCAGGGCGGTCTCGGCGCGTGCCTGTTCCCGGCTCGGTCGGGGTGTGTGTCGTGGGTGATGCCCCGGTGCAGGCCGGCGCCCGAATACCGGCTGCACCGGACGTGCGTGGCAGGCAGCTGTCCCCGGGTGTACGGCCCGTCAGGGTCGATGCGGACGGCGTCACGCTGTCCGGTTTGATGAGTGAGCCTGCGGATGGTTGTGCGCGTGCGGTGATCGTTGCGCTGCACGGCGGGGGGATGAATGCCGGCTATTTCGATGGCCAGGCGCACCCGGATGTGTCCTTGCTGGCGCTGGGTGCTCGCTTGGGTTATACGGTGCTGGCGCTGGACCGTCCCGGCTACGGTGCGTCAGCCATCCGTCTTCCCCGGGGGCAGAGACTGACCGCGCAGGCCGCGACCGTGCGGTCTGCGATAGCCGCTTTCACTGCCCGCTCACGGCGGACGAGGTCGTCGTGCACCGGCGGCCCGGCTTTCTTGCCCTTGCCGCGCTTCTTGCCGAACACACTCCACCAGCGGTTGTCCCGGCAGATCCGCCATGCAGTCCGGTCCGCCATCACGGCCCCGGCGCCGCGCGCTTCGTCGGCCAGGAAGCGGTAGCCGAACTCCGGGTCGTCACGGTGCGCGTCGAACAGCGCGTTCGCGCGATACGCATCCTCCAGCATGGCGTCGGTCACCGGCTGGTCCAGCCAGCGGTAGTAGGGCTGTCTGGCGAGCTTCAGCACCCGGCACGCAACCGTGACGGGCACCCCGTCCCCGGCCAGCTCCTTCACGAGCGGGTAGATCCTTTTCCCGGCAGATGGGCCTGCGACAGATAGGCCGCGGCCCGCCGCAGGACCTCGTTCTCCTGCTCCAGCAGCTTGATCCGCCGACGCGCTTGCCGAAGCTCTGCGCTCTCCTGGCTGGTCGTTCCGGGCTTGGTCCCGTCGTCGATGTCCGCGCGACGCATCCACTTCCACAACGTCATCGGATGGACTCCGAAGTCGGTGGCCACCTGCTCGACCGTCACACCCGGCCCGCGGTTCCCCGCGACCCGCACGACGTCTTGGCGGAACTCCTCCGGATAAGGCTTGGGCACAGCGACATCCTTCCCACCCGCCCCACAGGGCAAGCCAGTTCAGATGTCACCCGATCGTGCGGCAGCCCCGTTTTGTCACATCGGCAGGCTTGTTGTCACCGACGCCGATGACTTCACGCCCTACAGCCTGGAGGACTACACCCGCATCAGGCACGTCATGGCCTGCCTGGGGTTGTGAACGCACCCGCTGGCCGCTGGCGACAGCGGGCCGGGCGGGTCAGCGCAGTGCGATGAGCCCTATCGCGAGTGCCGCGCAGACGAGACCAGCAGCCTGTCGGTGGTTCAGGCGTTCCTTCAGCAGTACGAGGGCGAGGATGACGGGGATGGCGGGGTAGAGAGCGGAGAGTACGGTGGCAATGGCCATGAGCTGTTGTCTGGTGGCCTCCAGATACAGCACGATCGCAAGTGTGCCCAGGGCACCGGCCGCCACCGTTGCCCCCCATGGCCTTCCCGTCAGGCCCCAAGGGGCACCATAGGCACCCAGGACCGCGGCGATGACCACGACGGAAACCATCCGACTCAGCACTACCGGCCACAAGCCGCTGTCCGTGTCCACCTGCGCCATGGCGAGGAACTGCACGCCGAATCCCAAACTGGCGATCAAGGCACTGGGAACCCCTGCGGATATCGCCCCGCGCTGTTTATCACCGAGACCCGGCGAGTTCTGCGAGACCAGCCACAGCGCCGGCAAGACGGAGGCGATCCCCACCCACGCAGGCAGGGCTGGGTGCTCCCCGAGGAAACACACCCCGACCAGGACCGGAAGAGCCACAGCTCCGACATCGCTGACCGGGACGACCACGCTCATCGCCCCCTGGGACATCGCCCGGTACAGGAAGGCGACCCCCAGTCCTGTACCCACCCCCGACAGCGCACCCCAACCGTAGTCGGCGAGCGAGGCGGCTCCACCGTCCGGAAACAGTGCCAGGAGCAGCCCGAGCACGGTGCCGCCCAGTTGGGCGTGAAGTGCGACGGTCAGCCCGTCGTGTCTGCGCGAGACCAGGCCGTTGACGAAATGTGTGATACCGAAACACAAAGCGGACAGCAGAGCGAGCAACTCACCCATGGTCGCGCTCGTGGCTCGCCCGGTGGTCCCGGTCCGCCTGGCCCACCGGGCAGGTCGCACCGTCCCGGACACAGACACACCGGTCGCACAGCCGGCAGATGCGTTCGGCGTCACCGGGCTGCTGGTACAAACCCGTCAGTACCTTGCTCAGCAGCTGGCCGAGCTGCTCCCTCTCGCTGTCGTCGAGGCGGTTCAGCGCCTGTCGCAGTACGTCGCTGCGGCAGGCGAGGAGAGTGCGTGCTGCCTGTACGCCCAGATCGCTGAGCTGAAGGCGGACCCACGCTCCCCAGCTGGCTTCTTTGCGTACCAGTCCCTGTTTTTCCAGGCCATCGACCATGCGGGCCGCCGCAGACTGGCTCAGTCCTACCCGCCGACCCAGCTCGGTGACACTCAAGCCAGGGTCTGTGGACAACACCACCAGCGCGGCAGCTCCGCTCGAACTCGTGCTGGCCGCCCGCGTCGCCTCGGCGACCACCACGTCACTGAGGGCAAGCGCGGCGGCTCCCAAAAGATTCGCCGTACGTGATTCTCCATGCATGAGTCATGCATGCCCATAATGAAGTGCGGGAACCGTACTGTCGCGGCTGAACCGCCTCAGAACTGCCGCCAAGCTTTCGATCGTCGCTTCTGGTGCCAGAAGGCCTGCTGGATGAGCGTGTGTGACAAGTCGGATGCCTCGTCTGTGACAACCACGCTGCTTCGACCGATCCCTTTTGCCAGCTCGCCCACCTCCACTGGTGACAACCTGCGTGCTTCGGCTCATGATCCACGGGCCGTCGTACAGCGCTCTGGCGGCGGCCCGCACCTTATTCCGCACGCCGAATGCGAGGCCCTGATGAGCAGCCCCTGGCCGCCCCGGCGCACTGCCCGCCGTCCCGTTCCCCGCGCGGCCGCGCCCCGTGAGCCGGTCGACCACGCCAGTATCGGCCGGCGTGTGGTCCGCCGCCGCGCGAAGGGCATGGACGCGGCCGCCGTCGCGGCGGCCCTCGAGGACGCCCGGTTCGACGCACGCCAGGACTCCCGCCACGAGCACCTGGCCGACGACACCCGCGGCCGGGCGGAGCTCGCGGAGTGGGAGCGCATCGACCAGCTGCTCGCCGCCGCTCCCTCCGGCACCGTCTACGACCCGGACACCGACGACGTCGTCCAGGAGGAGCTCGCCGCCGAAGCCGCGGCCGCCGCCGCCCGGGAAACCGAGCTGCGCGAAGCCGCCCGGATCGCGGCCCGCGCCGATGAGCTCCAGGCGCTGCGCGAGCTGGGCACGCTGGAACAGGCTGAGCCCCGCGAAGGCGACGAAGCCGTCCGGGACGAACTCACTCGCCGGGCCGGGTCGTACGTCCAGGCCGACGTCGACGCATGGCTCGCGCACGCCCTGGCCGCGCACCTCGGGCACTACCGGGACCCGGTCGCCCGCGAGGCCGCCGCCGGCCTTCTGCCGCAGCCCGTCCTTGCCCACGCCGCGCTGCTCGCCGAACTCGCCCGCCTGGTCCCGGCCGCCTGCGTCGACCAGCTGGCGTTCGCGGCCCCGCCTCGTCGTCGCCGCCCCCGAGGCCACTGCCGACCTCGCCGCGTTCCTCACCCGCGCCACCGAGTCGGCCGGCGCTGAGGGAAGCCGGGCGTGAACGAGCGCCAGGAGCACAGGGTGGTCGTCACGTGCTCCCGGACGGCGTCACGCTAACGCAGCGTGTGCGTGACACTGCCTGTCACGCTCCCCGGAAAAGCTGTCACGCTCCCTTCAATACGTCCACGTATGTCCGATTTTTAGGCCCGCGGATCCCCTCCAGGGCAAATCTGCGGGTGGAGCGTGACACTTGTGGTCTTGCCTGGCGCGCACTCGTGCGCCTGTCCGGTGCCACTGAACCTTGACCGTTTGCCACTGAAGTTTGACCGGGTTCGAATTACTCCTCGGAGTTGTCGCTTCGCTTGGCTGTCGTGCTGAATGAGCGCTGCCGACGATATGTGGCCGCCCCGCCGGTGTCCGCCACGATGGTTGGGCAGGCCCCACAAGCGGCTGCGCCACGCTGCAAGAACCACCTGCAGTCGCGGCGGATTGCACAGGCAGGAAGTACGTCCGGATCCGTCACGCGAGGGTGCTGTGCGCACCCACTGTCGGGGGGATCATCCAGCACGTGGTCGATGACGCCGCATCCCTCGCCGGTCCACTGCGAGCAGGCACTTTCGATGCAGGGTTGGCTGAAGCGGTACCGGCGCTCCGGTTGCCCCCCATCCTGCAGGCGGGAGGCAAACGCGGTGTCCATCGCGACCGGCATCGGCAGGTAGGCTAGTCGGCCTTGCTCGGTCATCACGCCGATGATCGCACTGTCCTCGTGACAGAGGCCGCTCGGGCAGGCCCGACCCCTGCCCTGGTTTTGGACGGTTGCCATGGTTATTCCTGGAGCTCATGTTCAGCCGCCGACCTCTGAAGTTCCGCCATCAGATCTGGTCGGGGAAGGCCATGCCACCACACGTTCGACCGCACCGGTACCGTCAGGGACCCTTCCGGAAGCAGGTCGCTCACCGCCAGGGCGCCGGCCTGTGCGACCGCACGGCTGACTTTCTCCTGCTGTTCCTTGGTGAGATCGACATCGGAAAGAACGAACTTGAACTCATGCCTACCGTTCCTACCCACAATGCCTCCGTTGCCGCCGCAGGTGATCAGTACCCAGTACGGGCTGGATGGCCCCTGCTTGGCAGGCCATCTCTGCGCGACCTTATGAAGAGCAGCCCAAGTCCGCGACGTGCGTGGCCCGGGCGGGTGAGGACACGGATAGGGCCCGCAAGGCCGACCAAGATGGCCAGCGGTTCCTCTACGAGATAGTCGACGGTGGGTAGCTCTCGTGACGGCCGTTAAGCCCGATGCCCTTCATTGGCGGATACATGGCGGTGGGGTGACCCTGGTACTAGGAGCCCAGCGAATGGGACCGTACTGACCGCAGAGGAGCAACAACATGGTGTACGCAGCGGGCGGGGCACTCGCCGTCGGATTGATCGGCTACGGAGTGTACAGCGCATACAAGGCCATGGAACGCAACAAGGCCCGCCGTCAGTGAGGATCACTTCCACACTGGTGGGGTCTACTCGAAGGTCTTCCAGGGCGTGTCCAGCCTCTGGACACCTATCTCGCTGACCTGAGTTGTTCGAGCGGATCGGCCGTCAAGTTCGGTGGCAAACGGTCAAAGTTCAGTGGCAGCGGACAGCGCCGTACGGAACGTAGTCGCGCCCCATTCTCCGATATCCCCACCTGAACAGTCCGGCCGATCAGTGTCATCCACCCCCCGTTTCTCCGGGTGGACACGTTCATCTGTGTCACTGTTCAGCTGATCTGTGTCATCGCCAGCAGGCGGGACCCATCCGGATCCATCAACCACCCCCAGAACCTGGGTCCCTGGGTCCCGGGACCAGTGTTTTCCCTGATGGACACGAACCGTCCCGGCATCTGGGTCTACCTGGGTCCCTGGGTCTCGCACCCTCGAACGGCCGGGTTCGTCCGGAGTGGTCCCCAGAGCCAGGGGCGGCCGATACCGTTGGAACAGACGCCAGTTCTGCCTTCTGGAGCCCTCGATGAGCGAACAGCCGGCCTCCGCCGACCACGCCCGGCAGCAGCTGGAGCCCGCGGCCGCCGACGGGTTGCGCGCGTACGCGGCCAAGACCCGCGCCAGCGCCGACCAGTTCGCCGCCGTCCTGGAGGACATCGCGGCCAACGGGCTGCCCTCGGTGGAGGACTGCACGCCGTGGGAGGAGCTGCGCGAGACCCACCTCGCCCGGCTCGCCTCACAGCGCCCGGCCGTCGCCTGATGGCCCCGCGGCAGGGCCCGCGCCGCGCCCGCATCGCCTTCTCCGACTCCGCCGCCAAGCAGCTGGAGTCCATCACCAGCGAGGCGAAGATCCACGCCCTGGACCGCGCCCTGGTCGTCATCTCCGTCGCCCCGGACGTCGGCGAGCCGATCCCCGGCGACACCGCCGGCCCCCAGCTGCGCCAGTACACCGACGAAATCGAGTCTGTGCGCATCCTGTACTTCGTCACCGCCCTGCGCACCGTCGTAGTCGTTGCGTACATCGAGGTGTAGCCCGCGCTGCTTCATGCAACAGCTCCCGACGACACAGGCGTGTGAGCGGAGTCGCTTTCGTGTTCCGGGGCCTCGAGGGCTCTAGGTCGCATGACGGATAACAACGAGTCCGCGTGCCCGCCGAGCGGCCGCGGCAGCCAAGTGTTGCGGGTCATGACGTTGTAGACGCATCGGAGGCGGCATCTGGGCGCTTGTTACTGCGCACCGCGTCGAGGTACTCGGTGACCGAATCCCTGTTGCGCGTAAGGCACTTGATGCGCTCGGTCATGCGATCACGTTCGTTCTCCAGCGTGGCGATCATCTCCGGTGTCGCGTCGGAGAAATGGATGGCCCGGGGCTTGTCGAGGCAGGGGAGGATCTGCTTGATGATCCGGGTCGGCAGTCCGGCGTCGAGCAGCCCTCTGATCTGCATGACCCGGTCTACGAGGCGCTCGTCGTACGTGCGGTAGCCGTTCGCGCAGCGATCAGGGATGATCAATCCCTGCTCCTCGTAGTAGCGCAACAGCCGCCGGGGGGTGCCAGTACGTTCCGACAGCTCTCCGATTCGCATGTGCTCTACCTCATCGACCGGCGGTTTGACCTTCACATCAATGTGATGGTTCGAGCATACCCAGCATGCGAACCCACACCACCGAGCCCGTACGAACAGCCGGTTCTGACACCGAGGTCAAGGACCGGAAACTCCCCCTGCCAGCGCTCCTCGCCCTCGCGACGGCTGTCTTCATCACCAGCCTGACCGAGACGCTGCCTGCAGGTCTGCTGCCCGCGATGAGTGACGACCTCAGCGTCAGCGAATCCGCCACGGGCCAGACGGTGACGATCTATGCGCTCGGGACCGCACTCACGGCGATTCCCCTGACCGCGGCCACCGTAGGGTGGCGGCGCAAGCGTCTACTACTGACAGCGATGACAGGCTTCGCCGTCGCGAACACCGTCACCGCCCTCTCGGCGAGCTACCCCCTGACCATGGTGGCCCGATTCGTCGCCGGGGTGGCCGCGGGTCTGGCCTGGGCACTGCTCGCCGGATACGCCCGCCGCATGGCACCCGTTCATCTGCAGGGCAAGGCCATTGCGATCGCTATGGCTGGCATTCCGATTGCACTGTCGCTGGGCGTGCCTGCGGGGACCTTCATCGGCAAGGCGGTGAACTGGCAGGTGGCGTTCCTGCTCATGACCGGGCTCACCGTCGTTCTGCTCGTATGGATCGCTGCGGCTGTCCCGGACTACCCCGGACAGCGGGCCGAGGGCCGCACCCCGATGCTGCGCACGCTCACCATCCCCGGCGTGACGGCGGTCCTGTTCGTCACTCTGGTCTTCGTCTTGGCCCACACCATCCTCTACACCTACATCGCCACGTTCCTCGACCACCTCGGCATGGGCGGCTCCACCGACCTCGTACTGCTGGTCTTCGGCGCAGCCTCCTTGGTGAGCATCTGGATCGTGGGTGTTCACATCAACCGCCGGCTGCGCGCCCTCACCATCGCCAGCGCCTTCCTTGTCGCCGTGGCAGCCGCCACCCTGGCCGTGCTGGCCGACAGTCCCGCCCTGGTCTACGCCGCGGTCACCCTCTGGGGCCTCGGATGGGGTGGCGCCCCCACCCTCCTGCAGACTGCGGTGGGCGACGCGGGCGGCGAGGCGGCAGACGCAGCGCAGGCCATGCTCGTCACCCTGTGGAACGTGGCCATGGCCGGCGGCGGAGTCGTCGGTGGCATCCTCCTCGGCCTGCTCGGTACGACCTCCTTCCCCTGGAGCGTCCTTGCGCTTCTGGTGCCGGTGCTGGTCGTCGTGATCGCCACTCGCTCACACGGTTTCCCCGCCAAGCGCGTGAGCACGACCTCATGAATGCCTACGCCGAACACCCCAGCCCTGGTGCGGTCCGCACCAGTTCCCGCAGGGCAGCCCCAGTCCACCGCAACGCCCCCCTGTCCGCGGAGGGGCGCCGCCGACTCATAGAACGGTGCCGGACACGCCCCATAGCGCACGTAGCTGCTGAGATGGGTATCTCCCGCACCTGCGCCAGCAAATGGGTGAATCGGTACCGCCGCTACGGCGACCTTGGCCTGCTCGACCGGCCCTCGACACCGCACCACCAGCCGCCCTCCACACCGGCCAATGTGGTGGCCCAGATCGAGCGACTGCGCCGCGATCGCAAATGGTCGGCACGCCGTATCGCACACGAACTCACCACCAGCGGGACCAAGATCTCGACACGAACAGTGAGCCGACACCTGAACCACCTCGGCTTGAACCGGCGCAGGTTCCTGGACCCCAGTGGTGAGCCCAACCGGACACCAGGACGGATTGAGGCCCGCTGGCCCGGCCACATGGTGCACATCTATATCAAGAAGGTCGGCCGGATACCCGACGGTGGCGGGTGGCGAGTCCACGGTCGCGGCAGCAACCGTGCCAAGGCAGTCGACCGGGCGAAAGCGGCAGGAGCCCCCAGCGGGTATGTGTATCTGCACTCTGCCGTCGACGGGTTCTCCCGCCTGGCCTACACCGAAGCGTTGCAGGATGAGAAGGCGGTCACCGCTGTCGGATTCGTACACCGGGCGCGGGCGTTCTTCGCCGCACATGGCATCAACCGAATTGGACGGATCGTCACTGATAACGGATCGTGCTACCGCGCCAAAGACTTCGCTCGCGTCCTCCACCAAGCCCGGCATCAGCGCATCACCCCGTACACCCCACGCCACAACGGCAAGGTAGAACGCTACAACCGCATTTTGGCTGAGGAGTTCCTCTACGCCCGCACCTGATCTCGGAGCAGCATCGGTCAGACGCTCTCACCACGTGGAACGTGCACTACAACTACCACCGGCCCCACACGGCCGCGGGGAACCGACCACCAGCATCGTTACTCCGAGCAGGTGTAACCAACGTCATAACCTCATACAACTAAGGATCGTCCAGAGTCGACGTACATGTTGGTCCTCCTGGTCGGAGCGCAGCATTCGCACGACCCAGGCGGTACACGGGTGAGGCGCTTATTCATACTCGGACTGCAAGTCAGCGCGTACGCCGTAGCCCTCGGACACGGCAGCTGTGAGCCGTCGGGGGCAGCGCCATGTTGCCCAGTTAGGCAGGTGCCCGGTCAGCCGACGGCGTGCAGCAGGCCGCGCCTCTTGGCTGCGGCAGCGGCCGCCGCTCGTTTCTTGCGCTGGTCGGCAAGTGGTTGTGTGTGGGAGCCGAAGGAGCGCAGGCATACTGGTGATGCGCGTTCATCGCGTACAGGTGTGGCGAGGCCCCGGCGATTCCGCCGGGGCCTCGCTGTGTGCATTCACGCCACTGCGAGCAGTCCGCCTTTGCCGGGCTTGGGAGGGCGCTTGGCGTAGCCAGGGACCTTGATCGGGGGAGGGCCGCCCACGGCGAGCTGCTCGGTCATCGCCTTCTCGAGTTCGGTCTGCGACTCGTAGCCGGCGACCGCGGGATTGAGGGCATACCGATGCCCGCAGCCGCCTCCGGAACGCAAGACGATGCCGCGTTCGACCAGCAGGGCCATGGCGCGGCTCATCGAGGCCTGGCCGACGCCGAGGATCTCATCGATCTCCGACTGCTTCATGCCGACGGAGCCTCCCGGGGCCTGGTGCTTGACCATCACCGAGAGGTGGTGGACGTCGGCAGCCATGGGCTCGCCCCGGCCGGGAAGAAGGTCTTCGACAAGACCGCGCCGGTCTGTCAGCCGGTTGTCGGCCCGGTCGGCGGCCGAGCTCGAATCGCGCGGCATCCACGCCATCGGACTGGTCAACAACGCGGGCTTCGGCACCCACGACGCCTTCCGGGACGAGGATCCCGAGCGCCTGCAAAGCAGGCCGCCGCAAGTCCATCCAGGCCATGGCCTCGCGATTACCGGACGGCAACGAACAGAACCTCCAGCAGTTCGTAAACCAGTCCACCTGGGATCCGGTGCCGGTGCAGCGGCGGCTCTGTGAGCGGATGCTGCCGCTGATCGATCCGGCGGCCTGGGTGATCGACGACGTGTCGGTGCCCAAGGACGGCCGGCTGTCGGCCGGCGTGGCTCCGCAGTACTGCGGAGCCTTGGGAAAGAGGGCGAATTGCCAGGTCGCGGTCAGCGTTCATGCCGCGACCGATACCGCGTCCTGCCCGCTGCAATGGCGCCTGTTCCTGCCCAAGGACTGGGCGTCGGACACCGCTCGCCGGGCCCTCGCCCGCATCCCGGCGGAGGTCACGCACCGCGAGAAGTGGCGCCTCGCCCTGGACATGCTCGACACGCTCGCAGCCTGGGGCATGAAGCCTCCGGTCGTGGTGGCCGACGCCGCCTACGGCACCAACGCTCACCTGCGGACCGCACTGTCAGAGCGCGGGCTTGCCTACGTCCTGGCCGTCCGGTCGGACGTGAGCGCCCACCCCTTCGAGACGAAGCCCGTCACTCCGGTCCGCAAAGGGGCCATCGGCTGCTGGCCCCAGCCCCGCTACCGGCAGACCGCACCGTCGGTGTCAGCCCTGGCCGCCGGCCTCAAGCCGGAGGCATTCACCCCGCTCACCTGGCGGCACGGCTCGAGAGGCGAGTTACGCTCCCGTTTCGCCGCCGTGCGCGTGCGCCCGGCCGGCAAAGCAGTCGAGCGTCCCATCAAAGCCGCGGCCTCGGCCGAACAAGGCTGGTGGGACGGCATCCTGCCCGACTGCTGGCTGCTGATCGAGTGGCCCGCCGATGCCGCACCGACCGATTACTGGCTGTCCAACCTGCCGGCCGACACCCCGATCACCGACCTGGTCCATCTGGCCAAGGTCCGCTGGCGCATCGAGCACGACTACCGCGAACTCAAGCACGGCCTGGGCCTGGACCACTTCGAAGGCCGTTCCTGGCCCGGCTGGCACCACCACGTCACCCTCGTGACCGCCGCCCACGCCTTCCTCACCGAACAGCGCCTGGCCCCAAAAGCACCCACACGGGCTCACTCTCTACCAGACCCTCGACGCCCTCCAGGACATCCTGAGGTGCTGGACCGGCATCTGCACCACCTGCCACCAACCCCTGCCCACCAGGCCACGCAAGACATCAAGATGGAGACAGACCTAACGGAGGCCTATTAAGGGGTACGAGGTGGCGGGGCCGTCGGACGGCCCCGCGCAGGGACCGGCGTGGATGAAGACGGGGCCCCGCGCGTCGTACGCGCCGGGTTCGGCGCCCGTCGCGGCGGCCCAGCGGCGCAGCGGCGCGTACGAGACGAGCGCGATGCGCTCCCTCGCCCCACCGCCCCGGCCTGCCGCCCTCGCGCCCGCCGCCGCCCGCCGTTCCGCACCCGACGTGGATCGCCCCGCCCCCGGGCGCGCCCCGGGAAGCGCTCGACGTCACTTCATCGGCCAGGTGATCGGGGTGAGGTCGGCGGACGGGGCGGCGATACGGACATCCTCGTTCCGACCGGCAGACCTGGGGGAAACCTGGACCGTCCCGGCCGCCCCTCGGGTGCGTCAGTAGGTCAGCAGCTCGGCGAGGGACCGGTACGTGTGGAGTTCCTCCGGCGTGAACCACAGCTGTACTTCGTACTCGGCCTCTTGCCGGTTTGCCGAGGCGTGGACGATGTTGGCCATGCCCTTGCCAGTGGCGTTGCTTGCTTCGCTGCTGAAGTGGGAGAGGTCGCCACGTATGGTGCCCGGCGCTGCTTCGTCGGGGCAGGAGGAGCCGATCAGTTTTCGGACAGTGCCCACAGCGCCGTAGCCTTCCAGCACGAAGGCGATTATCGGACTTTGCTTCATGAATGCGGCGGAGCGAGCGTAGACGACCGAACCGCGCCTTTCCTCCAGGTCGAAGTAGTGCTCCCGGATGAACGCGTCGTCCATGGTCCGCATCTTCACTCCCACGATCTTGAGGGCGACCTCCTCGAAACGTGTCAATACGCGGCCGACCAGGCCACGCAGGAGTGCGTCCGGCTTGATGAGCACGAGGGTTCGCTCTACCGGGGCAGTGGTTTCCTCGGCCGGTGTGGGGATCACGTGGGGCTCCTGGTTCAGATGGGATCTTGGCTTGAACGGTCGGGCAGCCTCCCCTTTACGGGCCGTACGCTAATTCGACCGGTGACAATTGCCCGTACGCCAACGGGGCGATCTAACAGGGGGGACTGTGAGCGCCTACAAGGCGGCAGCCGTTCTTGAGTCCGATGGCTCGTTAGCGAGGACGGGGAGGACGGGGGACGGGGCGGACGAGGGACGCGGGGGAGAGAGCGTCCTGTGGCTCGCGCACGACGAGGTGTCCTTCTATGGGCTTCCCGTCCTCCTGGATGGTCTCTCTCTCGTGCGCCGCTACCGGCTGTGCCGGACCGTGGAGATGTTCCACAGACTTCTCCAGGAGGAGCGGTTCGGCATATGTGTGGTGCCGTCGCAGTCGTACACGGCTTCGGTGGCTTCGTCCGTGGGGGAGGCCGGCGCGCAGTTGGTCATTACCAGCCCGCATGCCCGACGGCCGTCGTTTGGGCAGCCCGCTGACGGGACGAGGGGGCCGGATGCCTGGCTTCAGGAACAGCGCATCGACTCCCAAGTGCTTCAGCGAGTCTTCGAGCAGCTGACCGCGGTGAGCCTGTATCCGGTCGTCGGTGAGCCGCCGCCGCACTCCTCGAGGACGGTGGCGGAGCGAGGCCTGGACAGGGTGACCCAGCGTGAGCGCGCGGTGCTGTCGCTGCTGGCGCAGGGGCAGAGCAATCAGCAGATTGCGCGGGCGCTCGGTATCTCCATTCACGGAGTCAAGCGGCACGTCTCGAACTTATTGATCAAGCTCGACAGCACGAACCGTACCGAGGCCGCTTTGAAGGTCACCCAGCTTGGCCTGCTCCCCGTCTATCGGCCCTGACTTGACGTCAGAAGTACTGCGGGGGGCGTTCCTTCGCGGTCGCCGCGCGCAGGATGACCGTGTAGTCCTCCTCCGAGTGGCCCGCGGCCCGGGCTTCGGTGATCCACGAACGTGTGGCGGCGCCCAGGCGCAGTTCGACATCGTGGTCCGCAGCCGCCTCGTGGATGAGTCCGGCGTCCTTGGCGGCAAGCCTCAGCGAGAATCGGGTGGGGAACGTGTCCGTCTCCAGTGAAGCGCGCCGGCGCTCGGCCTGGGCGGCGAGTGGTGTGGATGCGAGCACGTCGAACGCCGTACGCCGGTCCAGGCCGAGGCCTTCGGCGAGAGCGATGGATTCCCCGAGGAGAGCCACGATGCCGAAGAGTGCGGAGTTGGCGACGAGCTTCGCCGCGGAGGCCGACCCCAGCTCTCCGACGTGTGAGATGTTGCCGATGTCCTGCAGGAGGGGGGTCCACTGCCGGACCAGCTCGTCGGATCCGCCGACGTACACCGTTCCCTTGCCGGCGGCGAGCTTTCCGGGGCCTGCCATGACGGGGGCGTCCAGCACGGCGGATCCGTCCGGCAGGGCATCGGCGACCCAGTTAAGGGTGTGGGGTGCCACCGTGGACATCTGGATCAGTACCACGGGTGAGGACTTGGCGCCGGCCGCGATACCGTCCGGGCCGGAGACGACCTCTTTTACGGCGGCCTCGTCGGTGACCACCAGAATCGCAGCCTCGGCTCGGCGAGCTGCCTCGGCCGGGGTCTGGACCGCGATGGCCTTGTCGTCCGGCAGACGCTCACAGGCCGAGGCGTCGCGGTTCCACACCAGCACCTCGTGCCCGGCGAGCAGCAGCCGCGCGACGACGGCCCGGCCTATGTTGCCGAGGCCCAGTACTGCGACGCAGGTCATTCCGGCTTCCCTTCCGAGCTGAGCACCTTGTTGGAGTACCGCTTGTCCTCGGTGACCTCGTGCCCGAACCAGTTCGGTGGCACGAAGGCCAGGGCGGTGCTGGTTTCGTCGAACTCCACCTCCACGGTGGTGAGTCCTTCGAGGTGTTCTTCGAAGACGTCGACGTAGGCGATCCGGCCTTCCGGAAGCTTCACCTCGCGGCGGGTCTTGGTGATGCGACTGCCTTCGGTTGCGGGCCAGAGCGCATCGAACTGCGCGGCGCTGATCGGGGTCTCGAACTCAGCTCTCTGAAGCCCTGAGCCTTTCTTCGTCGTGAGGGTGTACTCGTCGCCCATCCGGCGGATCCGTACCTCCTCGTGGGAGTTGCGTGCCAGGTATCCCTGGCGTACTTGCATGGCCGGAATCCGTAGAACTTCACCGAGGTTCTGCACGACGAATTTTCGCTCGATCTCGGTACCCACGATGCGCGCCCCCTGTGTCGTCAGTCCGTTCGAACCACTGCCGGCTTGCTTGCTCCGCGTTCACATGCAGGACACATTGCGGCGCTGCGAACGGGTGGTCATCGGCGGTTCTTGCCTGGTCAACCCTCCCTTGGAGCAACGCGCCAAGAAAGGTGAACATCGGTACGCCTCGATGGAGGTGCTCGATCGGCTACCTCCGATCGGGCGCACTTTCGCGTACTTGATCTGTTCGAGCGGGCTCGATTAGACAGGTAAGGCGGCAGCGTCTGGCTATGGGCGAGGCTCCCCGCAGGGATGCTGAAAGAGCCGAAGAAGCTAGAAATTTTGGGGGATTTCATGACTGCTCCTGCAACGACGAGCGACAGCCTGACGGGCATTGGACCCAAGGACCTGTTAACCCTGATCAACGGTCTTCCGCACGACGTGAGTGAACGCCAGAGTGACTACAACCTGAACCTGGTGAGGCGTCTGGGAGAAGCTCCTTGTATTTCCGGGCTTCTCGGTCGTTTCCTCGAGGACGAAACCCTCCTGGACGAAATCGCCGGCCGTTCGTACCGTCACGTCAACCACTTCGACAAGATCGTCCTGGTCGACACGGGGGCCCAGCTCGGCTACCGGCTGACACTGCACGCGTGGTGCCCGCCCTACACCGAGAAGGAGATCAACGACGAGCTGATTCACGACCACCGGTTCAGCTTTTGGTCCACCATCCTCACCGGACGCCTGGTGTCGCAGAACTTCTCCCGGCCCGAGGACACCGACGCACCCTCCGCCTATCCGCGCGTCGGCTTTCAGCAGTACCGGTACAGCCCGGAGAAGCAAGGCGTCTCCACCACCTCGAACTTCTACGAGTTCATCGGCGAGACCGAGCTGGAGGTGACGGAGGACAGCATCGAGGAGCAGGGCAACGCCTACCACCTCAAGTACCACCGCATCCACCGCGTCGTACTCCCGCTGGAGTCGATGACCTGCACCCTTGTGCTGCGCGGCCCTCGGGAGCGCAACTTCTCCAACGTCTACAACACCGCCTACCCCAGCACCGACACCACGACCGGCAACGTGATGTTCACCCGAGAAGAACTCACCGGGAAGCTCAACAGCATCCGGGCGAACATCAACGGTGCCTGAGAACGGATCGACCCGCCGGCCGTCGGCCCGGCTGCACGCCTCCGAAACATTGAGCGAAGACTGGTACACGCTGCGCCGGTACAGCCTCGACGTCACCCGGACCGACGGCGTGACGCAGCGGCTGTCCCGGGTCGACCTTCGCCGCGGCGACCGGGCGGCGGTTCTCCTGTACTCACCGGGCGCCGGCACCGTGGTCCTCACCCGTCAGTTCCGCCTTCCGGTCTTCCTTCACGGAGATCCGCACGGCCAGCTGATCGAAGCACCAGGAGGACTGCTCGACGAGGCCGGGGCAGAGGAAGCGGTTCGGCGTGAGGCCGAGGAGGAGACCGGATTCCAGGTCACCGAACTACGCAAGGCGTTCACGACCTACCTGTCCCCGCAGCTGAGCACCGAGCGGACCCACCTCTTCACCGGCGTGTACACCCCCGGGGTCCGCTCGGGCCCGGGGGGTGGCGTACCCGACGAAGGAGAGGACATCCAGGTCCTCGAACTTCCCCTGCACGAGGCACTGAGACAGGTCTTGCGTGAGCAGGCATCCGATGCCAAGACCCTGCTCCTCCTCCTGCACGCCCAGAACCTAGGGCTCTGCACCCCATGACTCCCCGGGCAAGGGGCGGCCGGACAAGTCCCAGGTCGCCCCTCCCGGAACCCCTCATCACGAAAGGCGTTGTCAGTGGAAGACTCATCGTCGGCGGACCGTGCTGCGACTCTTGCCCTGAGCGACGAGGAGCTGCTCGCAGTCCGCGACGCGGGCACCCCGGACATCGAAGGGCGCAGCAAGCGCATCTGGATGCTCCCCGGCGGTCTGTGCGTGGTGGAGATGATCCCCAGCCTCCGCAGCTACACCTACAGCCGTGACGAACTCATCGACGACACCGGTCCGCTGCGTCTGGACTTCTACGAGCGTGCCGCAGCGCGACTGGCCAAGGACGGGATCCGGACCGGCTTCGTCCGCAGGCTGGCCCCGACGGTTTACCTGTCCGAGTTCCACGAGGCCCCGCCCTTCGAGGTGATCGTGAAGAACCGGGCGATCGGGTCCACTCTGATCAAATACCCTGGGCTCTTCACGGCGAACTCCGAGCTCCCCAAGCCGGTGGTGAAGTTCGACTACCGGATCGACCCCGAGGACCAGCCGATAGGCGAGGACTACCTGCGCGCCCTGGACCTTCCCGTCGACGAGTTCCGACGGATTGCCCTCGCCGTCAACGACACCCTGGTCACCTGGCTCGCCCCCCTCGAGGTCTGGGACTTCTGCCTCATCCTCGGGCTCGACCCGCAGGGCGAGCCGGTAGTGGTCTCCGAGGTGTCGCCCGACTGCATGCGGCTGCGTCACCCCGACGGGTCCTCCCTGGACAAGGACCTCTTCCGCCACGGTGCCTCTCCGAAGGAACTGGTCACCGCGTGGCAGAGGTTGCTTCATGAGGTCGGCTGACCCCACCGGCGCCCCGGTCGCCCTGATCAGCGGGACGAACCGGGGTACCGGGCTGGCCATCGCCCAAGAACTGCACCGTCGCGGCTACCGGGTGGCCGGCCTCAACCGCACCCTCCTCGGCGAGGACTGGATGTACGAGGTCGCGTGTGACCTTGGCGAAGCGGCCACCGTGGACACGGCGGTCAACCAGGTGCTCGCACACTTCGGACGGCTCGACGTCTGCGTCACCAACGCGGTGGACCGCACGTTCGCTTCCATCGCCGAAATGGATCCGGTCGATTGGGACCGGGCCGTGGCGGTGAACCTCACCTCGGTCTTCCGGATCGTACGGGCCTCGCTCCCGGCGGTTCGTGCCGCACGGGGAAGCTACGTGATCATCGGGAGCCACGCCGGAACCCGCTTCTTCGAGGGCGGGGCCTCTTACAGCGCCACCAAAGGGGCCCTCAAGGCCCTGGTGGAGACGCTGCTGCTGGAGGAACGGGCCCACGAGGTGCGGGCCACACTGGTCAGCCCCGGTGCCATCGCCAACGAGTACGGCGACGAATCGCCCTACAAGATGGCCACCGAGTCAGTCGCCCGCTGTGTCGGCGCCCTCGTGCAGGACCAGCCTTCCGACCTGGTCATCGGCGACATCGAGATCCGCCCGGCACTACTGCAGGATCCCGGTATCTCCGGAATAGACCGCCTCCAGCACGTGTGAGCTCCGCGACGGTGAACCACGCGCCGGGAAACCGGGCGCAGGACGAAGGACACCACAGTGATTCAAAGTCCGGCCTCTCATACAGCCCTCTACTTAGGACGACCCGCTACATCCGGGGAGCCTTCGCAGATGGCCCGGGCCAACCCGGCCAGTACCCGTTCCGCCGCGAATTCCGGTGCAGCCACGCGCGAGCCGCGACTCCCCGCCCTGCGCAAGGTCGTCGAGGCGTTCCCGGCCGACGGGGCGTGCCTGGTCGTCACGGGTGAAGTGGGCCCCGGCACAGTGGCCTACCTCCGGGTGCTCGCCGATGTCCTCGACGTCAGCGCCGTGATCACCACCCCCGGTCACGACCAGCCGGCGGTCTCCACTGCACACCTGGGGGATGTCCTGATGCTCACGCCCGACCACCCGCGGGACATCGTGCGCACCGCCGCCGAATACACGGGCAGGCTCACGCGCCGGTCCGCGGCTCCCGTCGTGATCCAGGGACCAGGTCACCTCCTCTCCGAGGAGGGCTCCGGACTGCTCGCCGAGCAGGGGGCACGCGGCGCGGTGTGGAGCGCGCAGTGCGGCGTCGGCCGACAGGCCGTGGAGCCGGTCCAGCCGCGCCTGCCGGTCTTCACCACCAGCGGCAGCGCATTGGACTCCCTGGCCCACACTCCCGCGGGATACGCCATCGCACAAACCCTGGAGGTGCGGCTGCGCCGGGATTTGGCCCGCTCGCTGTCCGACTGCGCGGTGGCGGTCCTGGGCTTCGGGGAGCGGCACACGGCCGTGGCAGCCGCCCTGCGTGCGCTCGGCGCCGACGTGGGTGTGTGCGATCCGGACCCCATATCCACGTGTGCTGCCGTCCTGTCCGGCTACCGGGTCGCGGATCGCGCCACTCTGCTCGGTGGGGCGGACGTGGTGATCGACCTGTCCGGGGACCTGCCGGCGGACACGGCGGCCCTGAGCCTGCTCAAGCCCGAGACAGTGGTGCTCACCGAGGGCTTCCATCCATCGGACCAGGACCCGGACAGCGGCTTTGGAATGCTCACCCGCGTGGAGCAGTACGAAGGCACGACCGTCTGCCGGTTCGAGGACCGACTGCTGTACCTGATGACCGGGCTCGCGCCGAGCCACGTCGACGAGCGGATCGTGGGCCGGCTGCACGACCTGCTCTGCTGCGAGCTGTACCTGTGCATCCGGGAACTGGCACATCGTCCGTACCCGTCGGGCGTCCATCAACTCTCCCCCGAACAGTGCGAGGAGATCGCCTGGATCTGGTGCGACAGGTACGGGCGGCCGGCATGACCGACTCAGTCCATACCACCGAGCCCAAAACCGACTGGGACGCGGCACGACGCCACCTGCTGGTCGGCTACGGACCCAGCGCTCACCTTCCGTACCAGGAAGAGGTCGTCGCGGCTGCCACCGTAGTGCTGGACGTACACGGCAGAGTCATCGACGTGGACATCATGACGCTGCCGGACCGGGTGGCCGACGCCCTGTCCTCGTACGCCGTCTCGGTCAGGAAACCGCCGAAGAATTGCATCGCCTTCGATGTCGACGCCGCATGGCTATGGCTCCATCTGGCAGACGGCGTCCCCGCGCAGCGATTCAGCGGGGCGGCACACGTCCGCATCGCCTTCGACGGCCCCGACATCGTCGAGGTCGACCTCACCTTGCATCCCCAGATCGAACCTACGCCCGGAGATCGTCGTTGATCATGCTGACTGCCTACCGGGACTGCCTCAGCTCGCAGCACGCCAAGTACCTGTTCACCTTCAACCTCCTGGGCCGTCTTCCCAACGGCATGGCCCCCCTGGCCATCGCGTTGTTCCTGCGCGCCCAGGGGCTGGGCTTTGGCACGGTCGGCACCGTCACCGCGCTCTACGGTCTGTCCATGGCCGCGGGCGGCCCGCTCCTGGGCCGGGCGGTAGACCGATTCGGCCAGGTCGTCGTCCTGTTCGTCAGCGCGCTCGTCTCGGGTACGGGCTTCCTGGCTCTGGTGCGGTTCGGCGACAGCAGCGTGAGCATGGCCGCGGCGGCCGTCGTCGTCGCCGGATTCTTCTCACCCCCTCTGGAACCCTGCCTGCGAACGATGTGGCCCAGTGTCCTCAAGGACCAGCGGGCCATCGGCGCCGCCTACGCGCTCGACGCCTCGCTGCAGGAGGTCGTCTTCGTCACCGGACCACTCCTGGTGGTCCTGCTGACCTCTGTCGCCGATCCGTCCGTCGCGCTCGTCGTCACCACCGTCGCGATGATCGCCGGCACCCTGGCCTACATCGTCCCCGCGCCCGTGCGGCGCTGGAGGGCCGAGCCCCGTACACCGGACTGGGCCGGCCCCCTGCGCTCCGCCCGGCTGCGGCAGCTGCTGGTGAGCCTGGCCTTCGTAGGCGTGAGCCTGGGCGCGCTCAACATCGCGACCGTCGCCTATCAGGAACACGTCGGCAGTAAGGGCCTGTCCGGTGTCCTGCTGGGGGTCAACGCGGCCGGCGCACTCATCGGCGGCCTCTTCTACGGAGCCCGCCAGTGGCGAGCCGACTCATCACGACAGCTGACCCTCTTGCTGCTCGGCATGTTCCTGTCCTACCTGCCGCTGATCTTGGTTCCCCATCCCGTCATCGCCGGCATCCTCGTCTTCTGCGCAGGTCTTTTCCTGGCACCAGTGCTGACCTGTGGGTTCTCGATCATCGGTGAGGTTGCGCCCCCAGGGACTGCCACCGAGGCGTTCGCCTGGATGGTGACCGCCGTCCTCACGGGCAACGCTCTGGGCACCTCGGCCGCAGGCGCGGCCGAACAGCACATCGGGATCTGGGCCTCCTTCCTCGTCATCGGTGCGGCCGGAGCTCTGGCATACGCGACGGCCGCGTTGTTCCGGCGCAGCGCGAGCGGCCCCGCCGGCCCCGCGCCCCTCAGCAGGGGGACGACATCACTGTGAAGCCTCTGATGATCGTTTCCGACCTCGACGGCACGCTGCTCAACTCCGCAGGCGGGATCTCCGTACGCACCCGGGCTGCAGTGCAGGCGGTGCAGAAAGCGGGCCACACCTTCGTGATGGCCAGCGCGCGACCCGTTCGTGATGTACAGCCCATCGCGGAGGCCCTTGGACACATGGCCGTCGCGGTCTGCAGCAACGGGGCCATCTCCTACGACTACGCCCGCGAAACCGTCGTGACCCACCACCCCATGACGCAGGCCGTCGCCGCCGAGGTGATCGCGGTGCTCCGGCGCCAGCTTCCCGGCGTGCGGCTGGGCTGTGAGCGGTGGCCGGACCTGCTGTTGGAAGACGGATTCGACCTCGACCCCGTTTTCAGCAGAGAGGCCCGCTGGGTTCGGTCGCTGGAGGAGGAACTCGACGAGCACGGCGTGGGCAAGCTCATCGTCCAGACCGAGGGATCGGCCCACGACTACCACCTGGTCGTAGCCAGCGCCCTGGACGGCCGGTGCACGGTAACGGTATCCACTCCGGCGTTCTGCGAGATCACCCGCAGCAGCGTCACCAAAGCCGCGACCTTGGACCTGCTGTCCGTCCAGCTGGGCATGTCCGCCGAGCAGGCCGTCGCCTTCGGCGACATGCCCAACGACCTGCCCATGCTCCGCTGGGCGGGCTGGTCGGTGGCCATGTCCAACGCCCACCCGGACGTACTTGCCGCAGCAGACGAGATCACCCTCTCCAACAACGAGGACGGCGTCGCCCGCTGGCTGGAGCGTCTGTTGGAACAGCAGCACCCCGTCCTGCCCACGCGCGCGCACGCACCCCGCCGAGAAGAGGGAAACCTGTGGAAATAGCAATTGTCGGAACCAGGCGGGGCAGCGTTCATGCGCAGTGGATCGCGCAGTGCCCCGAGTTCTCCGTGAAGGCGGTGGCCTGCTCACAGGACATCGAGACGGCCGCCGAAGTGGTCCGCACGCACCACCCGCACGCCGAAGTGACAACTGACGCCCTGTCCCTGATACGACACGGCCGGATCGACGCCGTGGCCATCACCACCCCGACGCACAGCCGCCACAAACTTGTGTCCGAGGCGCTGCGCCGCGGGCTTCTGGTCGTATGCGAAGCTCCGCTGGCCGCCAGCCGGCAGTCCGCACTGGAGCTGGCCGAACTGGCACACGCCCGACACGCCCGTACCGTCGTGTCCTTCCAGCTGCGGGAAAACCCGGCCCTGCGACACACCAGGCAGGCCCTCGCCGAAGGCGCAGTCGGCCAGCTCCTGGCGATCGACATCGACCTCCACGATGACACCTACGCGCGATCCGCCGGCTCCGGCAACCAGCGCGAACGGCGAAACGCCGGCGACGGCGCTCTCACCGAACTGGGCGCGCATGCCTTCGACCTGGTGCCGTGGCTGACCGGGGCGGGCCTCTGGCAGGTGTCGTCAGCCTGGACGCACCGCGCCCAAGACACCCCAATGAGCCACGATGCGGCGTCCGGAACTGCCGGCGACTTCGCCCAGGCCGAACTGCGCACCATCGTCAACCCGACCCGGGCCCGGGTCATGGTGTCACGGACGGGCGGGACCCAGCCGCAACTCTTCGTCACCGCTCACGGATCCCTCGGCGTCATCCGCGTCAGGGTGAACACCGCGGACGGGTCCGGACTGTTCACCCTCTCCACGGGGGCACGCGACGCGCAGCAGCTCTTCGGGGCGCACTCCATGAACCCGTACCGCCGCCTCGCCGACGACCTGGACACCGGCGCCCGCCCGATGCCCTGCTTCGACGACGGACTTGCCGCCCTGGCGCTGGTGGACGCGGTGATGAAGGTCGACAAAACGGAAAGGCGCTGAAGAGGTGTCCCTTAAGACCGCCGAGGTTGCCCACGTCCTTCTCGCCCTCATCGTCCTCCTCGTCGCGGCGCACCTGGGCGGGTACCTGTTCGCGCGAATGCGCCAGCCCCAGGTCATCGGGGAGATCCTGGGAGGCCTCCTGCTCGGTCCGACCGTGCTGGGCGAGTTAGCCCCGGATGTTCAGCGCTGGCTGCTCCCGACCGACGGGGCCACCGGACACGTAATGGGTGCCTTCTACCAGATCGGTCTGCTGCTACTCGTCTACCTGACGGGTACCGAACTGCGGTCGCACCGCCGCAACAAGGGGCAGCGCACCATCGGGTTCGTCACCGTTTCCGGACTCGTCCTGCCTTTCGGATTCGGCCTGGCCATCGCTTCCGCCGCGGACATGGACGACCTCATGGGCCCGAACGGCTCGCCCACGACCCTCGCCCTCATCTTCGGCATGGCCGTGGCGGTCACCAGCGTGCCCGTCATCTCCCGCATCATGATGGACCTGGGTATTCTCCAGTCGCTGTTCGCGCGGATTGTGCTGGCCGTGGCCGTGATCGAGGACGTCATCCTCTACGTCATCCTGGCCATCGTCCTGGGCGTGGCCCAGGCTGACGTCGGCGACGGCTTCGGAATGTGGGCACTGCTCGCTATTGACTCCCTGCCGCTGGCCATCGTCTACTTCACCGTCGTACCGCTGCTCTTCCTCGGCCTGCTGCTGTGGCTCGGCCCGCGGTCTTTCATGGGGCTGACGAGGTCGCGGATCAACGTCTTGGAGCAGCGCAGCCCGCTGGCGTTCCGGCTGGTCGTGGTGTTCCTGCTCTGCGCTGCCTGCACCGGACTGGGCATCGATCCGATCTTCGGCGCCCTGGTCGCCGGCATGTGCATCGCAGGCGCCACGGGGGATCGGGCCGTGGCCTCGCAGGAGACCCTGCGCCACGTCTCGATGGGCCTGTTCGTCCCGGTCTACTTCGCCATCGTCGGTGTCAAGCTCGACCTGGTCCGGCATTTCGACCCGCTGTTCTTCCTGTGGTTCTTCGTGCTCGCCTGCCTGATCAAGTCCTTCAGCGTATGGCTCGGAGCTCTGGCGGCAGGTGAGTCCCAATCGGCGGCGACCAACCTTGCCGTCGCGATGAACGCACGCGGCGGTCCCGGCATCGTGCTTGCGTCGGTCGCCTTCGGCGCCCACGTCATCAACGAGAACTTCTTCACCTCGCTGGTCCTGCTTTCGATCATCTCCTCGCAGATCGCCGGCTACTGGCTGGGTCGGGTCGTCGCGCACGGCAAACCGCTCATGCCTCCCTCAGCCAAGCAGCCGGCGGGGGAGCATGAACACGACTCCCACGAATCACCCCACACAACCGCTCGCAGCACGAGCCGGTAGTTACAAGAAAGGCTTCCCATGACCCAACTGTCCGACGTCGAGATCGGTGTAATCGGCGGATCCGGCTTCTACTCCTTCCTCGACGACATCACCGAGGTGTCCGTCGACACCCCGTACGGGGAACCCAGCGACTCCCTCATGGTCGGAGAGCTCGCCGGACGGAAGGTGGCGTTCCTGCCGCGCCACGGCCGGCAGCATTCCACGCCGCCGCACCGGATCAACTACCGCGCCAACCTGTGGGCCCTGCGATCGGTCGGCGTCCGCCAGATCATCGCCCCGTGCGCGGTCGGCAGCCTCCGTGAGGAGCTGGGCCCCGGCACGCTTGTCGTGCCGGACCAGTTCGTGGACCGGACCTATGGCCGTGACCAGACCTTCTTCGATGGGTACCAGCGCCCGGACGGCCAGATCCCGCTGGTCGTGCACACTCCCACGGCCGACCCGTACTGCCCTGCGGGCCGCGCCGCAGTACTGGGCGCCGCCGGCGAGGCGGGCTGGGAGGGAGCTCAGGACGGAGGAACCCTGGTCGTCATCCAGGGCCCCCGGTTCTCGACCCGCGCCGAGTCGCGCTGGTACTCCGCCCAGGGGTGGTCGGTCGTCGGCATGACCGGGTTCCCGGAGGCGGCGCTCGCGAGGGAAATCGGACTCTGCTACACCTCCGTTGCGCTCGTCACCGACCACGACGCGGGTGTCGAGGTCGGCGAGGGCGTCACCCACGAGGATGTCCTCAAGGTCTTCGGCCAGAACATCGACCGTCTGCGCCCCGTCCTCGCCAACGCCCTCAAGGCGCTGCCCACTGAGCGGGAGTGCCTGTGCAGCCGTGTCCTCGACGGCGTCGACACCGGGATCGAACTGCCCTGACACCCGGTCTCCACGCACCGGCCATCGACCCCCCGGCCGCAGCCGGCCACCCCACCGAAGGATGCATATTCACATGATCAGCCCCAAGATGCCCCAGAACGAGACCGTCTACAGCCGCAGCGGCGACTCCGTGATCTTCAACCAGCTCGCCCTGAAGATCGAGATGGACAAGGTCAGCAACGAGGACTACTACAAGTGGCTCGACGACATGATCGCCACCATCGGCGACCGCGTCCCGGGCGCACAGATCGTGGAGAAGGAGAACGCCCGCCAGGCACCTCCCCTGAACACAGCGATCTACTACGACACCGAGGACTACCGGATCCTGAACACTGGCGCGCTGCTGCGGACCTCCTGCAACAAGATCACGCACGCTTTCTGTGCCTTCAAGGCCGCCCAGGACGAGAACCACGTGCGCCGTGACCACCGCTACGTCTTCGACGGCGAGGAGAAGGCGACCATCCAGGCTGCCCCGGACTCCCCGGAAGCGGTCGCGGTCGTCCAGCGTCTGCTCGCCCGCACGGACATCCAGCACCCGGGTTTGCACCTCGAGGAGACCTACGGGATCCCGCGCACCGAGCTCATCCCGACGGTCAAGCTCGACGACCTGCGCTACACCTTCTTCGTCTGGCTGGACAAGCGGGACGCGCTCCGCTGCAGCATCGACCGGGCCACCGTGTCCAACCTGCGGCTGCCTGAGGCCGAGCGGGAGGAGCGGCCCGTCTCGGAGGTCGAACTGGCCATCTACCCGCGGATCGAGCCGGAGGTCGCCCAGGACCCCCGTGTGGTCGAGCTGTTCAAGGTGCTCTCGGAGGACCTGTGCGCACGCTTCGACACCAAGGTCACCTCCGACATCAAGTACCAGCGTTCGGCGACGGCCCTGGGTATGGGCGGCCGCTGAATCCGGAAGGAACGGTGAAGGCCGGCCGTGGAGGACAACCTGTGAAGATCTATCTCGTACGCCACGGCCAGTCGCAGTGGCAGGTCAGCCCCAGTCAGGACTGGGACACCAGTCTCAGTCCGCTCGGGCACGACCAGGCCAAGCACCTGGGGAAGTGGTTCACCAGTGGTGCCGTCCTCGACGACACCACCCGGCTGACCCTGGGCAGCGTGGTGGCCAGCCCGCTGAAACGAGCCCGTGAGACGGCCGAGTACCTCGGCGATTCCCTCGGCCTGTCCGTGGGCGTGCAGCCCTCACTGGCGGAGGCAACGTTTCACGTCGTCTCCGAACTCCCCAAGGCATCGGCGCCGTTCGCGCCCTGGCCCGAGGACCCGCTCTCCGAGCGCTACCTCGATTTCCGTGCCCAGGCGCGGACCGCTCTGGGGGAACTGACCCAGCTGGTCGAGGAAACAGGGCAGCCCGTGCTCGCGGTGACGCACGGTGGCCTGATCAAGACGGTCATCCGCACGATCGCGGAGTCCGATGCCTTCTGCCTCAAGCTCTACAACTGCGGCATCAACGCAATCGAGTGGACCAATGGTCGCTGGAGGGTGGTGCACGTGAACCTCTGGGACCACCTGCCGCCCGGGCTGCGCACCACCTGACGACCGCAATTGCCATCCGGCACCCGGAAAGGAAGCCATGCACGCACCCCGGCCCACGGTCGAAGACCTCACCGCCCTCTACGGCCTTCGGCCCATGCCGCTGGAGGGAGGCCTATTCACCCGCACCTGGGCAGGTCCGCCGCGTCCCGACGGGCGTCCCACCGGCTCGTCGATCATCGTTCTCCTGTCTCCCGAGGACAATCAGTTCTCGGCGATGCACCGGCTCCCCACCGACGAGGTCTGGCACTTCTACTTGGGCGACCCGGTCGAACTGGTGTTGCTCGAACCGGACGGCGGCAGCCGCGTCGTCGTCCTGGGCTCGGACGTACTGGGTGGTCAGCACGTCCAGTACACGGTCACTGCCGGCACGTGGATGGGCGGACGGGTCGTGTCCGAAGGCCAGTGGGCGCTCTTCGGCTGCACCTTGGCACCCGGGTTCAGCTCCGAGGACTACGAGGGCGGCGACGCCCAGCAGCTCAGTGCCCGCTACCCCGAGGCGGCCGGCCTCATCGAGGCACTTTGCAGGCCCGGAGTTCCGCTGCGTCACCCGGCCGGGAGCGAGGGTGCGATCGACCAGTCCGCCCGCACGTCTTCGATCTCACCCTCGGTGACCTGAGGTGGCCGGCTCCGGCCTGCCCGACCTGACAGGGCACACCGTTTTGATCACCGGCGCCAGCGGCGGAATCGGCAGCGCCATCGCCCGGCGCTTCGCACAGACCGGCGCGGCCGTAATCGTCCACGGACACGAAGGCAAAGACCGGGCCGAGCAACTCGCCGCCGAGCTGACAGACCAGGGCCGCCGGGCCCTCGCCCTGTCCGCGGACCTCACCGACGAGGCCGCCTGCCACCGTCTGATGGCGGACGGCGCCGCGTGGTCCGGAAGCCTCACCGGGCTCATCAACTGCGCCGCCATCCAGCCGGTGCAGGGTCTGGCCGAGATGACCACCGCCGAATGGCGGCGGGTGCTGGACACCAACCTCGCGAGCGCCTTCACCTGTACCCAGGCGGCGGTCCCCATCCTTGCCGCCAGCGGAGGCGGCACCATCACCCATATCGCCTCCATCGAGGGAAGCCACCCTGCTATCGGCCACGCACACTACTGCTCCTCCAAGGCCGCCCTCATCATGCACGCCCGTTGTACCGCGCTCGAATACGGGCGTCTGGGGATCCGCGTGAACACCGTCTCACCCGGGCTGGTCGACCGGCCGGGACTCCAAGAGGAATGGCCCGAAGGAGTCCGGCGATGGAAAAAGGCCTCACCACTTGAGCGGCTCGGTACAGCACAGGACGTGGCAAACGCCTGTGTCTTCCTCGCCTCCCCGCTCGCGTCCTGGATCACCGGCCACGACCTCGTCGTGGATGGCGGAGTCTCCTCCGCGCCCACCTGGTAACTGGAAGCGTCCCACCGCAACCAGCAATAAGGAGTCGCATCCCATGACCACACTCAGCATGCCCGAATCCTCCCTGCAGACAGGACCACCGCCCACCTACGAAGAGGTCTGCCGGAAGCTCGCGGCCCTGCCGATTGACCGCAGCGAGACCACCGTGCAGTCCAACCTGGAACTCGTCCACGCCCTGGGCTCGGGCGAGAACCTCTCCGCCCTGCTGGGCGAGATACTCGCCGACGAGAAGCTGCTCGCCTCCGTCGCGCAGCGTTCGTACCCGCACACCAACCACTTCGACAAGATCGTCCTGGTGGACCCCGGCACCCAGCTCGGCTACCGGCTGACTCTCCACCTGTGGAACCCGCCCTACTCCGACGCCGAGGCGGAGGACGAGCAGATCCACGACCACCGCTTCAGCTTCTGGTCCCACGTCGTCGCCGGCACCCTGACCTCGCAGAATTTCGTACGGGACGCGACCGGAACCTTATTCGGGGAGTACCAGTACATCCCCGAGAAGCTCAACAGCGTCGCCACCGTGGGGAATTTCTACGTCAACGTGGGCGACTCGCCCCTGCTCGCCACGGACCTTCCCCGCATCGAGTCCGGCATGTCCTACGAACTCACGTTCGACCAGATCCACCGGGTGATCCTACCGCGCGAGGACCTGACCTGCACCCTGGTGCTGCGCGGCCCCAGACAGAAGAACTACGCGAGCGTTTTCAGCAACTCCGTCAAGTACGACCCCACGGAGAACCAGATGTTTTCCACCGCGGATCTCGCCGAAAAGCTCCGCATCGTCCTCGACCGCTGCTGAGCCACAGGCCGTTCCCCCTCACTGACGGGAGTCCCATGCACACGCCTCAGATCCCCACGGAAGAGCCCATCTACAGTCGGACCGGAGACTTCGCGGTCTTCAACCAGCTGGGTGTCAAGCTCGCCTTCTCGGACGACACCACGGACGAGGAGTACTACGCCTGGCTCGACGAGATGCACGTCCGGATCGGCGACCTGGTACCAGGAGGGGAGATCGCGGAGAAGAGTTACGCCCGCACCGAGCCCAGGCTCAACACCGGCATCTACTACGACACCGAGGACCACCGCCTGCTGCGGGCCGGCGCCGTGCTGCGCACCACGTGCAACATCAAGACCCACGCCTTCTGCGCGTTCAAGCTGTCCGAGGACGAGAACTCCGTACGGCGGGATCACCGGTATGTCTTCGAGGGCGAGGACAAGGCCAACATCCAGCGGGCCCCCTCGTCCCCGGAGGCCGTGGCCGCCGTCAAGCGGCTGCTCGCCCGCACGGACATCGAGCACCCCGGCGTCCATCTGCGCGAGAAGTTCGGTATAACGGGCGACGACCTGACTCCGGCTATCGGCCTGGAGCAGTACCGCCACCCCTTCTTCGTGTGGCTGGACAAGCGGGACGCCCTGCGCTGCTCGATGGACAGGGTCACGGTCTACGACCTGCGGCTGCCCGAAGAGCAGCGGGTGCGAAAGACGTACAGCGAGATCGAACTGCCGGTATACCCGCACCTCGAGGACGAGGTGGCACACGATCCGCGGCTCATCCAGCTCATCGAGACGCTTACCTCATCACTCGAGCAGCGCTTCGGAATCCAGTCCATTCTGGAGTCCAAGTACCAGCGTGCCGCAGACGTGCTGGGTATCCCGAGGGGTTAATCGTGAGCAAAGCCGAGCAGTTGGGGACATCTTCGACCCCGGTGGGCGCCACTGCGTCCGCCGGGGCGGGTGCCCTCGTAGTCCTGGGAACCGCGCAATTACTCATCGCGCTGGACTACTCCGTCGTGTACGTGGCGCTGCCTTCCATAGAGGAGGACCTCCGCTTCGGTTCCGCCGCGCTGCCCTGGGTCGTCAGCGCCTACGCGGTCCCCTTCGCGGGGTTCCTCCTCGTGTGCGGCCGTCTCGTAGACCTGTTCGGAGCACGACGGATGCTGATCGGCGCGCTGTGGATGATCGCAGTGTCCTCACTCGGGGCCGGGCTGGCCGACAGTGCCGCGCAGCTTCTCGTGGCGCGAGGGATGCAGGGCCTGGGGGCGGCGGCACTCGCCCCGTCCACCCTGTCCCTGCTGACCGGCACCTTCCCACCAGGGCCGGCGCGGACGCGAGCACTCGCAGTCTGGAGCACCACCGGGGCCTCGGGGCTCACCGCGGGAGTGCTCGGTGGGGGAGTCGTCACAGATGCCGCCTCCTGGCGCTGGGTGTTCTGGTCCGCCGTCCCCCTGGCCCTGTCCGCGCTGCTACTGGCCCACTTCGCCTTCCGGAGCGATCGCACCACGACGGCAGCGCGGGGCCCGGTCGGCTGGACTGGGGCGGTCCTGGTGACGCTCGGTGTTCTGTTCCTCGCCATCGGGATGACCCGTGTTTCCGAGGGCGGCCAACTGAATACCGGCTTCTTCGTGCCCCTCCTGCTCGCAGGAGCGTGCATTGCACTCCTGGTGCACCAAGAACGGCGTGCCAACGTCAGATTGATCCCGCCGCACCTGTTCCGCAACCGTCGTTTCTCGACCGCCACACTCCTGGCGGCCCTGTTCATGGGGAGCTTCGGAGCGGAGTTCTACCTGCTGACCCTGTTGCTCCAGGAGGACAGGGGATACACGCCGTTCGCCGCAGGCCTGGCCTTCGTTCCGCTGGCCGCTGCGGCCCCCGTCGGCAGTGCCGTCACCGGGCGCCTGATCGGGCGCCTGGGTGAACGGCACACCCTCGCCATCGGATTCGCCGGAGGAGGGGCGGGGCTGTTCATTCTGACGGTGGCGTCCGCGGACATCCCGTACACGTGGGCGATTCTGCCGGCCCTGCTCATGAGCGGTGTTGGCCAAGGAATCGCCTACACCGCGACCTTCGCGCTGGGCACCGGGGCGATTCCCGAGCAACAACAGGGCGTGGGATCAGGAATGATCACGATGGTACAGTACTTCGGTGGCAGTGTCGGCCTCTCAATTCTTGTTCTCGTATTGCGCTCATCTTCCCTCGATCGGCAATTTGTGAATGGTTTCATTCTGCTCGGTTGCCTGGCGGCGTTTGCGGCCGCGGCTGGTTACGCACTCCTTCCCCGCACTGGAACTTCGAATGCCGATTTGAAGGGTGGTTTTCGTGATCGATGACAGCGTGTCGCCGTACCCGCAGGAATTAACTAAAAGTGACGCAGGGGGCGACGTCGTATCTCTTTCCACGCGCGGAAAGGAGATCGATTCGATTCCCGCAGCACTGACGGACATGAAGGGTCTTCCAAGACTCGATCTCTCCTTCAATTCCCTCGACGACCTGCCCGCAGACCTGGGGAGACTTCACCAGCTCACCGAGTTGCGTCTGGACGGGAACAGGTTCAGCAGATTTCCGGACGTCGTCCTCGCGTGCGCAGGACTTGAAGTGCTGAGTCTGTACAAGAACGCCCTCTCGGACGTGCCCCCCGAGCTCGGAAAGCTCAGCGCGATGCGCGTTCTCAACCTTGCCGACAACCGCCTCTCATCGGTTCCTTCCGAGATCGGCGGGCTGAGCCGCCTGCACACACTCGACCTGGGCCACAACGAACTGGCCGAGCTCCCCGCATCCCTGGGCGACCTGACAGGTCTCACGCAGTACCTCTACTTGAGCAACAACAGGCTCACGTCGGTCCCGGACTCGCTGTGCCGTCTGACCCGTCTTCGCTACCTGAACATCACCGACAACCTCTTGACCTCGCTCCCGGAGCGGTTCGGATCCCTCGTCTCCCTACGCGAACTGCGCCTCTACAACAACCGTCTGGTCGAGCTGCCCCGGTCGATCGGCGGCCTGCGCGATCTGAGGGAGGCGCACCTCATGGGCAATGAACTGACCGGCCTCCCGGACGAGGTGGGCCAGATCGCTGATCTGCGCGAACTGCGCCTGATGGACAACCGAGTGGCGGCGCTGCCCGAATCGATCGGCCGGCTGTCCCGGCTGCAGATCCTCGACCTGCGAAACAATAAGGTACGCAGGCTCCCGGATTCGATCGGAAACCTCGACCGGCTGACCCACCTGGATCTGCGGAACAATGGCCTGGAGGAACTCCCAGCCGCTCTGGCCGACCTTCCCAGCCTAGAAAAGCTCGACCTGCGGTGGAACATCATCGACCCGCTGCCCGAATGGATCTCCACCCTTGAGCAGCGGGGATGCACCGTCTTGACGTGACCGGCACGTGTACCGAGTCCGCTGTTATCGCACCCCGACATGAAAGGAATCCGTTCGTGGAATCGACCGGCACTGCGGCTGAAGAGACACTCTCCCTGCAAAAGCGGCTCCTCGACCGAATACGCGATGTCTCCGACTTTCCCCAGCAGGGCGTAACATTCAAGGACATCACCCCGCTGCTCGCTGACACCAAGGCTTTCTCGCTCCTTGTAGACAAGCTCGCGGACCTCGCCGTACTCCATGGGGCCACCACGGTGGCCGGCCTGGAAGCCCGAGGATTCATCCTGGCCGCACCCGTCGCTCTGAAGGCCGGAGTGGGGTTCGTTCCGGTACGCAAGGCAGGAAAACTTCCGGGACCGACGCTGGCCCAATCATACGAACTGGAATACGGCAAGGCTGAGGTCGAGGTCCAGTGTGACGCCTTCGCACCCGGCAGCCGGGTACTCGTCATCGACGACGTTCTGGCTACGGGCGGCACCTTGGGAGCGTCAATCCAACTGATTCGCAACGCCGGTGCGGAAGTCGTCGCCGTCGGCGTACTGATGGAACTGGGTTTCCTGGAAGGACGTAAGAGGCTCCAGCCGCTGCTCGATGGGATGCCACTCGAAGCGGTTGTCACGGTCTGAGGCAGGGCGCCGGCCTCGGGATCCGCGATCCCGCAGGCGATCACACGGAAGCCTGCCGCAGACGACCATCGCCAGCGCAGGCGTCAACGGCCGCCGATACGGCGTGGCAGTGGCCTCAAAAAGGCCTGGCACGCCGTCCGCTCGGGGGCTTCAAGACGACCAGATGGGAGCCCGACGCATGGATCCCGATTACTCCAAACCGAATCAGGCAGATCGAAGCCGGCGCGCTGATCCGAACACCGCCACTGGCCTGTGGCCGTCTCCCGACGCCTCTACCCCTCGGCACCGCGAGGCCCAGATCCTTGCCGTCGTCTCGGCCGGCGGGGGCATCGGTGCCTGCGCCCGCTACGGCGCGAGTCTCATATGGCCGACCGCGCCCGGTACATTCCCCTGGACCACGCTCTGGATCAACGTCACCGGCAGTGCGGTCCTTGGCATACTCCTGGTACTGACCGCAGAGAAGATCAGCGTCCACCCACTCATCCGGCCATTTCTCTTCCATGGCGTCCTCAGCGGCTACACCGCCTTCTCCGTCTACGCCGCCGACGCTTACAACCTCATCAGCGACGACCGTGTTGCCACCGCGTTGCTCTACCTCTCCACCACTCTGGCCGCTGCCCTGTTCGCAACCTGGGCCGCGATCACCCTTACCCGTCTACTCACAACACCCCGCGCTGAGCAGGATGAGAACATCAAGTGAATAGGCATCCTGCGGCTGTGGAGGTTTCCGCGCCGCAGGCACAGGACGGCATCCTCCTGAGGAACGCCTACACCGACTGACCGCTGTCTCGACCTGGATGCCCAGTACGCGAAAATCCGTGGGCCCGAGGCGCGCAGATGCGGTACCTGGTCAAGCAGCTCGGCGGCACCAAAGCAGTCGCCCAGCTGCTGCGGATCTCCCAGCGCACCGTTGAACGGTACGTGAAGGACCAGATCAAAAAACCGCCCGGACCTCGCAGCACGCATGGAGCGCGAGGTGAAGAACCGCTGGCAGCCCCAGATCCGGGCCAAGGCCAAGGCCGCCTCCACGGACAGCATTGTCAGCGACACCCGCGCCCGCCTCGGCTACACCGCACCCATCGGCTCGACCGACCAGGACCGCATCCGGCACCTGACCATCGCCCTGCCCTCGACCTACGCCGCCCGCCTCTTCGACGCCCAGGACGGCGGTCGCCGCGCCGGCTCCCTAAAGCGTGTTGCACAAGGCTGTGTCCGGGCAGGGCAGGGCCGGTGGGGGCAGTCTTCTGGTCATGATGCGAGGGCGAGGTTGTGCATGTGGGCGACGGCCTGGACGGCGTGGTGGAGGCCGTCGCCGTGTTGCCGGCAGTCGCGGAGGATCTTGCAGTTCTTCATCCGGCCGATCACATGCTCCACCCGGGCACGGACTTTGCGGTGGGCGGCGTTGTCGGCTTCCTCGCCCGGCAGCAGTTCGCGTCGGGGGCGGACGGCACCCGCGCCTACGTCACCAACCTCGACTCGGACACCGTGTCGGTGATCGACACCACCACCAACACCGTCACCGCCACCATCCCCGTCGACTCAGGACCGGTGGGCGTGGCCATCGCAACCTCCTGACAAGAGCGACAAGGAGGGAGGCGTTTCTCAGCCCTCCATCGGTCCGGGCCGACTCCACCAGCTGTACGCCACGGCCAGACCAGCAGCGCACCTGCCATTGGCGACCTTCGTTTGCGCTTGGCAGTGGCCGCCCACACCTGACCACCATGCTCTACAGATGGACCCTGAAGCCCGAGTGTTGCGGCTTTCGACCACGGCCGACGGCACCAAGGTTAAGCACCTGCGGCGCGACCCGCGTCCGGCCCTGCATGTGCAGGGTGGGGACGTGTGGTCGTTCGCCGTCGCCCAGGGCGAGGCCGAGGGTTCCGAGGTGACGACGGTTCCTGGCGACGCGGTCGACCACTGCCCAGGCAGAACGGCGTTAGGGGTTAGGGCCGGTTGACGGCAACGAGTTACCAAGCCCAGAAGTTGCGCGATCGGCAAGGGGTAGGCATGGAAACCGCACGTTGGAGTGATCCCTGATCGGATTGTCGCACGACCGGCATCGGTGAGGCCATGATCTGCGGGTCGAGGCCGTCGGCGGACACGCTGCAGCGAGCACCGTAGCGCCGACGGCTCCATGTCTTTGTGGGAGTTTCTCAGTTGTACAGGAATGTCTTCAGCATGCCCGCACGCCCAGCCGCTCTCTTGAGCGTTTCGGCTCTGGCGGTCGGTGGCGCACTGGCCGCCGGCCCGGCCTACGCGGTACCCGCCGGCGAACACTCCGGCTCCACCGGCAAGGCGACCGCCGTCGTGGCGCGCGCCGACCTCAAGGTCTCCGTTGAGGGTGTCGGCGACGTTCCGGTGAAGAAGTCGCTCAACGATCTGAGCGCGCCCGGGGACGCGCAGCAGACGCTGCTCACCGCCGAGGTGAACGGTGTGAACAAGGGGCAGCCCACCACGCTGGTCAGGGCCAAGGTCGCGCATTCCAGCGTCAAGGCGGACGCGCACCGGTCGGTGGGCCACGCCAAGCTCGTCGGCGTACAGGCCTACGCACCCGGCCTGCCCGACAACCCGCTGCTGGCCGCCGACCTTCTGAAGGCCACGGCCTCCTGCGAGACGGGCAAGAAACCGACCGCGAAGGCCGCGCTGGCGGACAACGTGACCGTCCTCGGCAAGCCCGTCCCCGTGAACGGGCCCGGCGACCAGCACGTCGAGGTGCCGGGCGTCGGCACCGTCGACCTCGTCCTGGAGAACGCGACCACGACGGACAGCACGGGGGCCGCCACCGCGCTTCGGCTGAAGTACACAGTGACTCCAGCCAAGCTGGGCGTGGTGAAGGCATCCGGAGAGATCGTGCTCGCCGAGGCCACCTGCGCAATGCCGGGCGCCTCCAGCGCCGACCATGATGGTTCGGACAGTGACGGTGCGGACGGTAACGGCGCGAGCGGTGACGGATCCGGCAGTGGCAGGGCCGAGGGCGGCTCGTCAGACGGCCAGTCCTCCGCCGAGTCCGCCGGCTCGAAGAGTGCCGAGGGCGCCGAGAACGCTGTCGCCGCGGGCAATCAGCCCAACACCCAGACCGGCGACGACGGCTTGAACCTCGCTGAGACCGGCGGCAACTCCGCCACACCTGTCATCGCCGGCGTGGGCGGGGCGCTCATCCTCGGTGGCGCCGCGGCCGTGTACCTGATGCGTCGACGCCGCACCACTCAGAACAACTGACGCGGGACCGGTCGCGGGCGGCGCTCCCGCTCGGGGCCGGGGCCGGACCTCGTTGAAGCCCATCGAGGCCCGGACCTGCGGCCTCGGCTTCGCGGCGGGGGCGGGCTGGGCGGCGGGTCATGAGGGTGATGAAGGCCCCCTGGATGTGGGGCTTCGGCGTGGGACACCAGGGGTAGAGACCGAGACCACGCAGGCACACGGCTGGTCTGGCGCCGCACGAGCGTTTGGGTGGTCCGCGAGCGTGATCGCGGTCGTGCTCCGTTTGCCGTCCGGTTCCCGGTGCACTTCGAAGCTCTGACTCACCGCCATGACAGTGTCCAGTCCGTGCTGGCAGATCAGGCTCGGATCAGGGGTTTCGGGTACCGGCAGCACGGGGTCGCTGTCCCGGGCCGTGTGCTGCCGGTTGGTCTGACGCCTGGAGGGGGGTGGCCGTCGGGTGGGCCCCGGGTGATGGACTGTGGCCGGTTTGGCGGGACTGGGGGATGTGCATGCGGATGCGGCCTTTGCCTGCTCTCTTGGCCTCGTACATGGCTTCATCTGCTTGGCGGAGGAGTTCGTCCGGCATGACGCCCGGCAGGGCCAGTGTCATGCCGATGGAGGCCGAGACGAGCGCCTGCTTGCCTGCGATCTCGTATGGCTGCGTCAGGGCAGTCAGGATGCGCTCGGCGACGTCTTCAGCACGTGAGGGGTGCCTCCCGGCCTCCCCCTCCAGGAGGGCGGCGAACTCGTCACCGCCGAGGCGGGCCACGGTGTCTTCAGCCCGTACAGATGCCTGGATCCGGCGGGCGGCGTGGATCAGGAGAGCGTCGCCCACCGCGTGTCCGGCCGAGTCGTTGACAGCCTTGAAGCCGTCCAGGTCCATGAAGAGCACTGCGGGCGGGGCTGTGCGCGTGGTCCGCTTCCGCAGGGCATGCGCGACTCGGTCGGCGAACAGGGCCCGGTTGGGCAGTCCGGTGAGCGCGTCGTGGAAGGCCAGGTGCTCGAGCTGTTCCTGCTGGGCGACCCGGTCGGTCACATCGCGACTGCTGAAGATCATTCCCTCGGCGTGGTGGCTGACCGTCGACTCGACGTGGCGCCAACGTCCGTCGGCGTGGCGGACCCGGCAGGACACGCGGCGGCCCGGACCGCGGATGGCTGATGCGGCTTCCTGCCGAAGTGTCTCGACTGCTTGCATCAGCGGCGTCAGGTCCTCGGGGTGGCAGTACAGGGGCAGACGGGCACCCAGCAGGTCCTCAGGCCGGTAGCCGAAGACGTGGTGGGCGGCAGGGCTGACGTAGAGCACGCGGCCGTCCAGGCTGACGATGGTGATCACGTCGCGGGTGCCGTCGACCAAGGCGCGATAAAGCGCCTCCCGGGTGATGGCTTCGCGAGTGATACGCAGGTGATCGGCGTGGATGATGCCCTGGCGGATACCGAGCGAGATGGGCAGCAAACCCGCCAGGACCAGCAGAACCATGTCGGTGCGGCCTCCGACCATGGTGTGAGCCGTCAAGGCCAGGACGCAGATGGCCACGGGCACGAAAGCGGCCACGACCCCGACAACGGGCATGATGCGCTGGTCGACGTCCACGACGCTGGTGCCTCCGGCCAGCCATGGGGTAACCGCGATGAGGAGCAGGCCAGTGATCGAGCAGGCCGCCGCGCAAGGAATGCCGTACCAGGTGCCGGAGGCCGGCATGAGGATGCGCAGCATGTCGCTTGCGGTCAACACGATAAGGGCCAAGGCGGCTACCGTTGTCGCTGTGCGTTCAGGACGCTTCAGGGAGTAGCGCAGTGCCACCAGAAGTCCGAAGACCAGGATGTCCGTCGCCACGCGTGCCAAATCCTGCAAGGACCCGAAGGCATCGCCGCTTTGGTCGGCACGATTCAGCAGCAGCACCCAGCCCAGTGTGAGCAGAGAGCCGGCGATCATCCATCCGTCCAGCACTCGCCGCAGCCAGACCAGCGTCGCCCCGCGGTCCGCAACCGCGATCACCAGTCCGGCGATCGCGACCACCAGGCACAGGACGATTCCGGTGAGCGCCAGCACCTGGAGGACGACGTGGAGCCCGCCAGCGGGCCCTCCTCGAGAGGAAGGGAGCTGACTGATGACGAGGTGGTGAAGGCCACCCGCTGCCAAAGAACCCGCGAAGAGTGCGAGGCGAAGACGCACCCTTCCGGTAACCGTTCTGGCACGCCCAAGCAGGGACAGGGCGGCCAGACCATGCGCAGCCGGCACTCCGACGCCGACTGGAAGGAACAGCACCGCCGTCCCGCTCGCGCTCATTGCGGCGGCAAGCACGCATCCCAGCCCCAGAGTCTTGCCCCACCCACATGCCGCCCATGACCAGCCGGTACGAACGGCGTGCAACGAGCCCCCCCAACCGGTCTGTCCCGGCCTCATGCGAACCCCCGACGGTCATCGAGCCCAAAGAGGGCAGGCACACCTGTTCTTACTGCTCGTGCCGGATAAGAGCGTAGGAGGATGTCTAGCGCCCATCCCCATGAAAAGCGGTAAGTTCACCTGAAAAACGGACGAGCTCCCAGAGGCTGACACCCTGCCAGTTGGAGGTCATCTGCAGAAGCTGTCTGATCACTCCGCGCTCTCTTGGCCGGTGCTCTCCCGAGCCACCTGCCGAAGGTGGAGGGCCGCGTGCCGAGCCGCTCCCACAAGGCCGGGTGGCGGCGCCTGTCCTTCCGTGTCGCGCCGGGGGCCGGCGTCTGGGAGACCGGCTACCTGGCCACCCAGGACCTGGACGCCACCGTGCAGACCGCTCAGGAGCTGTGGGACAACCGGGAGCAGGCCTGGCCACTCCAGCCCGAAGTCGGCCAGCTGTTGGAGTGTGTCCGCAGTGAGATTCGCGCGCCTCGACTTCGCGTTCGAGAGAAGGCCACCGGCAGTTTTCCGAACGGGCCATTTTTTACGCCCTCGCCCCCAGCCCCAGCGACGAAGACCGCCGGTGGCCTACGTCCCGGCTTCCCATCTACGCAGTTCCCGCCCGCCGCCCGCCGCCCGCCGCCCGCCGCCCGCCTGCCCCCTATCACTGAGCCGTTTTCAACCTTGGTTTGAGCAGGTCAGGTGGAGGGTGAGGACGGCCTGGACAAGGCTGGTGATGCGGGTGGTGCTGCACCGCAGCTTGCGCAGGAGTCGCCAGGTCTTGAGCGTGGCCATGGCCTGCTTGCCCAGCGCCCGGATTTTGGCATGGGCGCGGTTGACCGCCTGCTGACCTGCGGAGAGCTTCTCCCAGCGACCGCGGTAGGGCACGCGGACGGTTCCGCCGGCTCCTTGGTATCCCTTGTCGGCCCAGCAGCGGATGCCGGCCTCGGCCCCTGGCAGCAGTGGGGCTTGCCTTGGCGGGCCGGGCCGGCGCCCGCTTGGCCTCCGTCCTCGGGATGTCCATCAGCCGCAGCACCGTCCTTCGCCTGGTCGACGCGCTTCCCGAGCCGGACGTGCCCGCGCCGCGGGTGGTGGGCGTCGACGAGTACGCCACCCGCAAGGGCCGCCACTACGGCACGGTCCTCGTCGATATCGAGACGCGGCGCCCCGTTGACCTGCTGCCCGACCGGGAGGCGCCGACTCTGGCCGCGTGGCTGGCACAGCGGCCCGGAGTCGGGGTCGTCTGCCGCGACCGTGCCCCGTTCTTCGCCGAGGGCGCCGCCGCCGGGGCACCGCAGGCCGTCCAGGTCGCGGACATGTGGCATCTCTGGCACAACCTGAGCGAGGCCGTCGAGAGGACCGTCGCTCAACACCGCCGCTGCCTGCGCGTCCTGGTCCCCGAGGCACCTGAACCCGAGCCTGAACAGGCCCCGGCGGAAGAGGCGTCCGGCTCGCCGTGGCCGACCGGCCATCGGTTCGCCGACCGCACCCGGAGCACACACGCCGCCGTCCACGCGCTGCTGAAAGCAGGCCACAGCCGCCGCGCGATCCAGCGGCAGCTCCACATGACCAGCCGCGCCGTCAAGCGGTACGCCGACGCTGCCAAGCCCGAAGACCTCTTTACCGGTCAGTGGCAGACCCGGCCGTCCGTCCTGGACGAGTACAAGACCTACCTCGACGACCGCTGGAGCGAGGGGTGCACCAACGCCTGGAAACTATGGAGGAAATCGTCCCGCTCGGCTACAAGGGCAGCTACCAGCGCGTTCGCGCCTACCTCCACCAAAAGCGCACCTCACCGGCGGGGGGAAAACAGGTCCGGACCGTCATAACTGGCGACTTCCTGTGGGTGCCACCACTCCAGTTCGGTGATGTTCTCCTCGGCGAGCTCGTCGTCGGACAGCGCGCCGCGCGGGTTGAACCCTGCAGTGCGCACGAGGAAGTAGTCATGGACGACGCCGTCGTAGCCCGCTGCGTGCCCAGGCGTCACCGCTTCTTGGTGCCACACGTGCGGGGGGTCGGTCCTGACAGCGAGGCCCACCTCTTCCCACAGTTCGCGACGTAATGCGGCAAGTGGAGTCTCGTCCTGTTCGATACCTCCGCCCGGGGCTGCCCACACCACCGTTCCCGTCGGCTCTGGAATCGCGAACCGGCAGAGAAGGATGCGGTCGTCCTCGTCGAGGATGATCGCGCGTACTGAGTGACGCAGGTTCACGGACGGCATCCGGACACGCTAACTGCCTGGGCAAGGGAGATGTGATTGAACAGGTGGGCCGAGCCCAGTAGCTCTCTGCCACTGGCCACAGAAGCTGAGCCAGAACCACTACTCGTGAATAAAGCCACCGCCCGATGCAGCCGACGCCACAGGCCGACCCCGGTCCATACCGTGAAGCGGCGATGCGCGGTGGCGGAGGACGTGCCGAACGTCGGCGGCAGATGACGCCAGGCACAGCCGCTGGTCAGCACGTACACCACTGCGGTGAACACGGCCCGCTCGTCACGCGGACGGTCCCGCCACCTTGCGGTCGAGCCGCGAACGTCGGCAGTAACGGGGCGACCAGCTCCCAGAGCTCATCAGGAACCAGACGCTTCGACAGATCAGCACTCACGGTCGGCATCATGCCGCTCGAACATCAAGTCACGTGGCGCAGGCTTCTATGCCTTGACCGATGCGGCCGATCTGGCGGCCTGCTCGATCTTCGCGCAGTAGGCGTCGCGGGCTTCCTCATCGATCTGCATCTCGTGTTCGGGCCGCATCCCGGTTCGGCCATCGACGTCTTCGCGCAGGATGTCGGCGTGCCCGGCATGCCGGTTGGTCTCGCCGAGGACGTGGACCAGGATGGCGAACAGGTTCGTGTTGGTATAAGGCTCCGGCCACCACGGCACGTGGCCGGGGGCGTCGAGGGGAAGCTCATTGATCGTCGCGTCTGAGTGTTCCCACGTGCGCCGGTAGAACTCGATAATCTGATCGCGGGTCTCGTCCGCAGTCGCCCACAGATCGCTGCCGTCATGGTCCTGCCACCGAGGCAGCGGTTCCGGGGAAGGGCGGTCGAAGACCTCGCCGAAGTACCTGGCCTCGACGCTGGCCACGTGTTTGACCAGGCCGAGGAGGTTGGTCCCGGTCGCTGTCAATGGTCGGCGGACGTCGTATTCGGACAAGCCGTCGAGCTTCCAGAGCAGCGCCTTGCGGTCCCGCCGCAGTCTCCCGTGCAGGGTGTCCTTGGCGAATTCATCGGTCATGCGGCATGAGCCTGCCATGGGCTACTCGCGGCCTCAAGATCCCGTACGTGGACCGCAATGACCGGAAGAGCCGAAGCCTGACCATGGCCACTGTCCTGAGCTGCCGCAAGAAGCTCGCGAAACTTGCCACGTGAGACAACCTCTTAGTTAGGAGAAGGCATGTGAGGCATACAGCAACTCACCGACGTGCCTCACAGCTATTCGAGGGGTGTGCAGGCACGTTGGTGATGTCAGGGAGCGGACGGTCCGGTCTGTTGCTCCGGTTGAGTCACTCCAGGTCGTCCCATACCCATGAAGGAGCGGCACTCCCATCGGGCTCCTGGCCGAATCGGAACCAGTTCCGGTGGTCGCTGTTTTTGATGAACTGAGCAAAGTGTCCCGCTGCGGCAGCCCGTGCTGTCAGGGCGGCAGTTTGCTCGTCCGCCCCGACTTCCCGCAGTCTGTAGAGCAGAGAGCCCAGGGCGTGCGGGTCGTCGAGGGTGACGTGCGTGGCGGGGTCGCGGGCCAGCAGTGCGGCAATCTGCTCGTCCTCCGCAGCCTGCCGCAGGCTTTCCAGCAGGTCGGCCACCGAACCGGGGCGGTTCAGGTGTGCGATCGGTCGCTATGGGTGGGGGCGTCTCCGGCCCTGTCTCTACCGGGGACGGCAACACTGGTCCTGATGGTTCTTGATCGACGGTGAGGCGGCGGTAACTGCCGAACCTCACTGAAGCGGCCACCAATCGCGACTGGTGGCCACATCGACCTACCCGTGTTACTCCCCTGACGCATTAATCCAACGGGTCGTCCCGTATGGTTATACCGTGACGCTTTCCAACGCCCCGCGTGGGCGTCCCCGAGACAGCCGTGCGCATCAGGCGATCCTGACTGCCACGGTCGAGCTGGTGACCGAACTGGGCTACGCCGCCACATCCATCGGGGCGGTGGCGGCCCGGGCCGGCGTCGGCAAGGACACCGTCTACCGGCGGTGGTCGGGGAAGGCTGAGTTGGTGTACGAGGCGGTCTTCACCGAGACCGAAACCGCTCCGGCACCGGACACCGGGAGCCTGGCCAGCGATCTGACCGCCCTGCTGGAGGTCCTCATCCAGGAGTTTTCTGCTCCGGCCGCCGCCGCGGCCCTGCCGGGCCTGCTGGCCGACTTCGCCGCCAACCCGGAGTTGCAGGCCCGCATCCAATCTGAGTTCCTGGCCCCGGCCAAGGCCGGCCTGATGGCCGTGTTCGAGCGAGCCGCCCAGCGCGGGGAGACTGACCCCGGCCTGCCCGTCGATCTGGTTCTGGACACACTGGCTGGCGCTGTCTTCTTCCACGTCGGCCTGGTGGGCGAGCAGCCCAGCGCGCAGCTGGCCGCGCAACTGGCGGCCATCGTCGGCCGCGGAATCGAGACCCGATGAACGCCTGGTTCCTCGCCGCTGGCATAACCGCCGGGGCGATCGCCGCCATCCACGCCGTGGCGGGCGGTCGGGATGTCGTCCGGCCGCTGCTGGCCGGCAATCTCCCGGGCGAACCTCGCCGCGTCCTGCACGCGGTCTGGCACATGGTCACCGCCGACCTGATGCTGGCCGCTGTGGCCCTGATCTGGCTGGCCTTGGGCGACCGCCCCGGCGGTGACACCATCGCCTGGCTTCTGGCCGCCCACTTCGTCGCCTACTCGGGCGTCTTTCTCGCTGTCTCTCTGGCGGCCAACTGGTCGAAGCCGCTGCTGCGCCTGCCGCAATGGATGCTGCTGTTGCCGGTGGCGGTGCTGGCGGCGGCTGGCGCAGCATGAGTCCGCAGGGGCAGGCCGGAAGGCATGACAAGCCGCCGGGTCGTGGCCTGGGAGACCTCCGCCCTGCGCAGACTCGGGGTACTGCACTTTCGGTGGCCGGTCGGTGCCCGCGTAGGCGGGCTGGACGGGCCGGGCGCCGGCGGGCTGGGCGGTATGGCGAGAGGAAACTCCCACCACATAGGGCAAGCTGCGCTCCTCCAGGTCCAGGCGGAAGGCGGCGGCATCACCGTATCCGGCGTCCGCGACCACCAGGGGAACGTCGACGCCCCATGACCGGGCCTCGTCGATCATGTCCAGGGCCAGCTGCCACTTCTCCACATGCCCCACCCGGGCGGAAATCCCGCAGCGGCCGCGGCGGGCGATCTTGTCCGCATCGGCCTCCGGCGAGGCGGGATCCCAGGATGCGGGCAGGAACAGCCAGGTGGGTGACCTGCGGGGAGCCGATCACCTGCGTGGGTATGAGGCCGACTATGAGGTCCGTCCGATCGAGGCGTACGTCCGGGACGAGAACGGCCGCTACTTGGACGGCTGGTGCAATCGGCTGCGCGACGCCTACCTCGCCACGAGTTCGGGCGAGACGCCGTCGAAGAGCCGGACGCCCGCGCCGAAGATCACCGCCTGCCGTCACGACAAACTCACCGCCCACTTGCGGGCGGTCGGCCTCGGCACGATCGCCGACCTGGGGTTCGTCGGCCTCGACGACA
Organism: Streptomyces sp. NPDC002788; assembly: GCF_053592115.1. Lineage (NCBI taxonomy): Bacteria > Bacillati > Actinomycetota > Actinomycetes > Kitasatosporales > Streptomycetaceae > Streptomyces > Streptomyces sp. NPDC002788. The sequence continues at coordinate 58,659 of NZ_JBSFVB010000027.1, forward strand.
GCGGCCCGGAGCCGACCCGGCGGTGATCACCGGCTACAAGGCCGCCCGCAACCGCCCGCTCACCCGCAGTCAGAAACTGTCCAACACGGCGCTGGCCGCGGTCCGGGCGCCGGTCGAGCACGGCTTCGCGCACCTGAAGAACTGGCGCGTGCTCGGCAAGGTCCGCACCGACCCGAAGTGGACGGCCGTGCTGGTGAGGGCCCTGCTCGTCTTGACGAACCGCGAAGTCTCCCGCTGACCGATGATCTACACCGAAGTCAGCCGCCCTCGACCAGCCCGAGCACACCGAACCCCGCGCACACCAGATCCGTGAATTGCAACTTCATGATGCACACTCCTCCCTGCAGGTCGACCAGCCTGCGGGGCCTTGCCATTCGTGTACCTCGTCACCGCTGAGCGAGGCCGCCGATCCATGAACTACCGGCGAGACAGTCCTCAAGGGTGTACTGAGTGACCGCGGCAAATACGGCACCGAGTCGACCGACGTAGGCCAGCTCTTTCATTTCAGGGGACATGGCGGGGAAGCCGCCCGGGGGGGAAGCCTGCCTGGGCCAGCCTTGCCTCTGTGCTGGCGTTGATCGTGCCGATCCGATTTCCCGTTGTCGCGTCGATCTGTGCGATGTCTGCGCCTTGGTCGCACAGGAAGATCTTCGCGTCTTCCTGGTCGAAGTAGGCGGTGCAGGCGAATCCGTGGCGCTCGGATAGTGCGCGTAGTAGGCGCGGTGTGCAGCCGACCCATCCAGTGGCGCCGAAGATCTCCACGGCGGCAGACCATTGGCATGCGATCTGGCATGCGGCCAGCATAGGAGGTTGCCGCTCGGAGGCTGGGTACTGCTCGAGGAACCAGGCGTCGTGGTAGTGCTCGCGCAAGGCTGCTGCTACGTCCTCAAGTGGCTGCGGGCTGCTGACTCCGAGGGCGGCGAGAAGATCCGAGGGCAGACAGGGAGCCGCCAGCGGAGCGGTTCTGCGTGCTGTCGACGGCGCGGACGGAGAAGTCCCAGTCCGGGCTTGCGGCGCCTTCGAGGGTGGAGCGGAACGGGTACTCATCGCAGTCCTGGCCGGTCTTCGGCTGCAGGGTGTACGGCAGGCCGGTGGTGGCGTAGTCACCGGTCTGGGAGCAGGCCGCGTTCTTCTGCGACTCGTTGGCGTCCATCTGTGCCTGGTGCAGGGTGGAGGTCAGACGGTGCGGCCCATTGAACCGCTCCGGGTCTGATGGAGGCTCGATTCCCTGAGAGGATCGAGTCATGGCACGTCCGTCCCCCTACCCTGCTGAGCTTCGTGAGCGTGCGGTGCGCATGGTCGCGGAGGTTCGTCCGAACTATCCGACCGAGTGGGCCGCGATGAAGGCAGTCGCGGCGAAGCTGGGCATCGGAGCAGCGGAAACGGTGCGGACGCGGGTCCGCAAGGCGGAGGTGGACGCCGGTCGGCGGCCCGGCACGACGTCTGAGGAGGCCGCGGAGATCAAGCGGCTGCGGGCCGAGAACGCCGAACTGCGGCGGGCCAACGAGATCCTGAAGGCGGCGTCGGCTTTCTTCGCGGCCGAGCTCGACCGGCCGTCCAGGCGCTCGTAGCGTTCGTCGACGAGTTCAAGAAGGTGTTCGGGGTCGAGCCGATCTGCCGTGTGCTGTCCGACCACGGACTGAAGATCGCAACGAGCACCTACTACGCCGCCAAGAACCGTGCTCCCAGCGCCCGCGCGGTGCGGGATGCGGAGCTAAGGACGCACATCAGCCGGGTCCACGCCGACAACTACGGCGTCTACGGAGTGCGGAAGGTGTGGCGGCAGCTGCACCGTGAGGGCATACCCGTGGCCCGCTGCACGGTCGCCCGGCTGATGCGCGAGCTGGGGCTGGAAGGCGCCCGTCGCGGCAGGAAGATCCGCACCACCGTGCGCGACGACGGGCACGAACGGGCAGCTGACCTGCTCAGGCGCGACTTCACCGCGTCCCGGCCGAACGAGAGGTGGGTCGCCGACTTCACCTACGTGGCCACCTGGTCCGGGATCGTCTACGTCGCGTTCGTCGTGGACGTCTTCTCCCGGGCGATCGTCGGCTGGTCCGCGGCCACCAGCAAGCGGGCCAAACTCGTCCTCGACGCCCTCGACATGGCCCTGTGGCGACGTGACCGTGCTGGAACTCCCGCTGGACTGGGGCTGGTTCATCATTCCGATGCGGGCAGTCAGTACACGTCTTTCGCGTTCACCGCGCATCTCCTGGAGGCCGGCATCGACGCCTCGGTCGGCACCGTCGGTGATGCCCTGGACAACGTGCTCATGGAGTCCCAAATCGGCCTCTACAAAGCAGAGCTGATCAAGCCCCGTCGGCCCTGGCACGGACTCGCCGATGTCGAACTCGGCACCGCGGAATGGGTCGACTGGTTCAACAATCACCGGCTCCACAGCGCTATCGGAAACCTCCCACCCCACGAATACGAGACCAACCACTACGCTCAACACCAGCCCCAACCGGCGGCCGGAGTCAACGCATAGAGCCTCCACCGATCCCGGAGCGGTTCACCCACAGCCGGTTCGGCCCGTTCGAAGTCGCGTTGCACCAGGCCAGGGGCCAGATCGGCGTCCGGGTCACGGCGACTGAAGCCCTTGTCCCGGCGGGGGCTCATCCCGGCGAGGCCGGCCTGGCGCATGAGCCGCTCGACGCGCTTGCGGCCGACGTGGACGCCTTCACGCCTGAGGACGGCGTGCACGCGGGGTGAGCCGTAGATCCCGCCGGGCTCGTCGTGGACCTGCCGGATTCTGCCCGTCAGCTCGGCGTCCCGGCGGAGCCGTTCGCACGGCTCGGTCTCGGCCTGGCGCCACCGGTAATCGGTGGAAGAGGGGATGTTCAGTTCCCGGAGTACGGGCTCGGCCCCCAGGCGCAGGTGCTCGTCGATTCCGTCCACTTGCCTTTCAGTCCAGGCACGCGCCGGTCAATCCTGCCCTGCCTGTCTTTGCACCTGTTCCAGGACCTGTTTCGCGGAGCTCGCTCCGTTGAAGAGCTTGGGCCCGTGCTGGTTGAGCAGTTCGTTGACTCGCTCCCAGTTTTTCGTCGTACGCAGCGGAATCGCCGTGGCGTTTGCGGCTTCGAGGACCTGTCGGGCACCGGCGATGCGGGCGTTCTCGTACCACGCGTGCTGTGCCGACTCACGTGACGGATAGGCACGTCCCACCTCACCAAGCCACTCCAGTTGATTCTTGGCGGTCATCAGTGTGATCGCCTCGAACGCCCGCTCCGGGTCCGGGCAGGACTTGGAGATGCCGAACCCGGAACCGGACGAGTACGTCCTCAGGCCGTCGGGACCGGCGGGAATCGTGGTCAGGCCCACCGGGAAGCCGGCCTGGTTCTTCAGGTTCAGCAAGGCCCATGGACCGCTGGTGCCCATGGCCACGTTGCCGCTGAGGAACTGCTGGTCGACGAAGGCGGGATCGACCCCGGGCAAGCGGGGGGCGACCTTCTTCCTGGCCGCCAGGTCGGCGTACCACTGCACGCCCTTGATCATGGCGGTGGTGGTGAGTCGGAGTTTGCCCTCCCCGTCAGTGGGCTGCGCCCCCGTCTTGGTCAGCACCATGGGAAACATCCACACATCCTGAGGCCCCGCAACGAACCCGTATCTCCGGTTCCCGGTCAGCTTGCGGGCCACCGACTCGAACTCGGTCAGAGTCCACCCGGGCTTGGGCTCGGGCACTCCGGCGTTCCGGAACATGTCCCTGTTGTACGTGAGGATCACCGGGCCGACGTCGTACGGCAGCGCGTACTGCTTCCCGTCGGCACTCAGCCCCTCCATGACGGACTTGTCGAAGTCCGTCACATCAAAGTTGTTCTTGGCGATCAGATCGTCGAGCGGCAGCATGCCCTGGGAATAGCCCGCGGTGCGGAGCGCCTGCATCGAAACGATGCAGGGCGCGTCGCCGCTGCCGAAACGGGTGCCGAGCTTGGCGAAGTAGTCATTGAAGGACGAGGTCTCAAGCTTGATCGCGATCTGCGGATCTTCGCGGGACACACGGTCCGCGAGTTCATGCCAGACCCGCTGTTCCTCACCGCCGTCGGCCCACATCGACCAGGTCAACGTCCTCGAGCCGCCACCGTCGGCGCCGCACGCCATAACCAGCGTCCCGGCCAGCGCTGCGGCGACGGCTGCCCTCGCTGCGGTGCGCAGCTCTGTCATGACACGTCCATGTGTTCCTTTAGTTACTCTATGCACACATTATGACATAGGGAACATTGTGTGCCTGTCGCTCGTGGGATGCGCGTGGGCCGTCATCGTCCTCACCGCCCCGGAGGTGCGGTTGCCGCTGTTGTTCATCGAGGCCGACAACTGCACCGAGGATGCCGCGAAGATGGCGGCGAAGTTCGACAAGTACATGCTCCACTTCCACCGCAAGGCGAAGGACACCGACGGTTAGGACAAGCCGATGTGGCGCACCCGCTCGTCCACCCACGATCCCCGGTGGGGCGACGCGTCGCACCCGCCGGTCCTGCTCGTCTTCAACCAGATCGGCAAGCGGTCCGCGCTGAAGCAGATGGAGAAGGTCGTCGACCTCACCCGCGAGCACTGGCAGGGCGACTGGAACGGTCTCGTCACAAGGCCGAAGGACGCGCCAGTCGTTGCAACCGACTTGTGACGTCACCGAGCGGCCTCCTGCACAAGTGTGTTGACTCTGCGATCTTCCGCAGTCACCCGTGACACTTCTGACCCACAGTGCGCTGTACGAGGTGGCCCACCGGTGTGGGGCATGGGGCCCGTCCTCTGTGGAGGGGGTACGCGGGCTCCGACGTGCAGGGACAGGCTCGTTCCCCCCGTGACGGGACTGTCCCTGCATCATGACCGTCAGCGTGCAGCGGCGGTAGGGCATCCCGCATCGGTCGGACACGGGCAGGTAGCGGAAGGCGGCCCGACAGCCTTCGCGGCTCGGGCAGGACGGAACGGCGGTGCGCGGCAATGCCGGGCGCCCGAGAGGACGTCGGCGCTACTTCGCGGAGAGAGCAGGACATGCAGTAGAGGGACGAATCGACCACTTTGCAGTCACAGACCTGTGGCGGCAATCGACATGAGCGACCGTTTGCTCCGGTGAGACACAAGCGAAGTACTGCCCTACCTGATGACTACTCTGGTCCGATCCGCCGGTCCCCGACATGCCCGTCTCCCGGAGTACGGTCCGTCGCGGCGCATCTACTTACCCCGCCTCGCCGATGCCGCCGCATCGTCCATGGCCACGTACACCCTCCCGCTGCTGGTGCTGGCCACCACCGACTCGGCGTCGCTGACGGGGATCGCGTTCATGCTGGCGTGGGTGCCCCGGCTGAGCATTTTCGGTATGGCCGGCTCGGCTGTCGACCGTTTCGGCGCCGCGCGGGTCTTCCGGCTGGCCGCGACCGCCCGGGCCGGTGTTGTCGGCCTCGCCGCGCTGGTCCTGGCGTTCGCGCAGGGCCACACCGCAACGGTCGTGGTGATGCTGCTCGCCGCGTGCACCGGCTTCCTGACCGAGTTCAGTTACATCGCGGCCGAGAGCGTCGGCGCGGAGGCCAGCCGGGAGGCCGCCGACGGGGCGCATCGCGTCCAGTCGGTCCTCCTCGGCATAGACCAGGGCGCCGCTCTCGCGGGACCCGCGGCGGGCGGCCTTCTCCTGCAGTGGACCGGCTCGACAGGGATGCTCGCCGCCATCGGCGGGTTGTCCCTGCTGGCGGCTGCCGTCACCCCGCGGGTGCGCGGAGCCCGGTCGACGGCGGCCATGTCCCTCGCCGACAGTCTGCGGACCGGGTGGTCGACTTTGCGCGCGCTGCCTGCGCTTGCGTTTCTGGTGGTGGGGCTGGCCTTGTCCAACCTGGCGCTCGGAGTGCTGGAGGCCGCAGTTCCGGTGATTTTGGTGAAACAGCTCGGTCACACCAGCGCCTCGGTCGGCGTGGTGTGGTCCGCCGCAGCGGCAACCTCCCTGGCGGCGATCGCGGTCTGCCGGTTTGCCATCGACCGATGGGGCCTGTCCTCAGTGGGACGCGTCGCCGCCTGCGTGGCGTCCGTGACCTGCTTCGCCCTCGCTCAAGCCGACGCCTATCCGACGTACCTTCTGCTGATCGCTGCCTTCATGGCGGGAGACGGCGTGCTCACCGTCGTCCTGCGAACCCTGCGCTCCCGCCTCATACCCGCCGAGGTCTTCGGCAGCACCCTGTCCCTGACCGTCCTGATCCTGCTCCTGCCCTACCCCCTCGCCGGCATCCTGGTCGCCACCACACCCCCGGCCGCCCTGGATCACGTCATTACGGCCTGCGCCATCCTCCAGGCCCTCGGCCTAGCCCTCGCCTTCACCGCCACCAAAGGCCCGCGCGCCCGCAGCGGCGGCCGGCACCGAAAGTCCCGCCCATGACGCCCGTTCGGCCCCTGTCGTTCCAGGCCGCCGGAAATCGACGAGGCTGGGAAGTGTGCGGATGCGCGGTACGAGGAGGGCGGCGGCGTGCACACGCCGACATGGGCCGCCAGCGCGCAGGCGTGGAGTACTCAGCCCTGCCCGTGTATTACAAGAAGCGGCGAATGGGGGCGACGGCCGCCTCCCGCAGTCGCCGCGTGGCGGAGCGGCGTCCAGCGGCCCTTCTCCATGGACGCCAGCCGGACCCTGCACAGGTGCCCGACCTGGGGCCGGAAAGGGCGCAAGGCCGCCTGCTGCTCGGGCTGCGCCGACAACCTGCGGCAATGGCGACCCTTTATAACCACGGTGACCGCCGCACCCCGGCGCGGTCGCCGTCGTCGAGACGATCGGCGCCAGCCAGGGCCTGGTGCTGCTGATGGGCGGCCGTCGTCGTCCTGCTCGGCTACCTCGTCTCCCGTCGGCTCACCCGCCGCGAGTACCCAACGGACCCGGCCGTGTACGCCGAGGTGTACGGGGAAACGGGCGCCGAGGAGGACACGCCCGGCCCGGCGGAGACAGCGGGCGGAGCGCCGACCGGGGGAACACCGGGCGACGGCGGGCATGCCACAGCGGTGCTGACCAAGCCCGCCGACACGGGCACCGACCTCCGGACGCCGTCCTTCGGCATGGTCCTGACGCTGATCGCCACCCCGATCCTGCTGATCCTCCTCGGCACCATCGGCCAGAACACGCTCGCCGAGGGTTCCACCCTGCGAGCTGTACTCACCGTCCTGGGCGCCCCGATGGTGGCACTGCTCATCGATGTCGCCCTGTGCGGCTACTTTCTGGGCGCCCGTCGCGGCTGGAACCGCGCACGCATCGCCGAGGTCATGGGCTCCGCGCTGCCGCCCGTGGCCGTGGTGATCCTGGTCGCGGGCGCGGGCGGTGTCTTCGGCAAGGTCCTGGTCGCCAGCGGCGTCGGCGACGTGATCGCCGACGTCCTGGAGCGCACCGGCCTTCCCGTGCTGCTGCTGGCCTTCCTCACCTCCCTCGCCATGCGCGCCGCCCAGGGGTCGGCGACCGTCGCCCTCATCACCACCGCCGGCATCCTCACCCCCCTGCTGCACCGCGCCGACCTGTCCACCGGTCACCTGTCGCTGGTGGCCCTGGCGATGGGCGGGGGAGCCCTCGCGCTCTCCCACATCAACGACACCGGGTACTGGATGTTCACCAAGCTCGCCGGCCTGGACGTCGCGGCGGGGCTGCGCACATGGACAGTGCTGACGACGGTCATGGGATGCGCGGGCTTCGCCCTCACCGCGGTCCTGTGGCCGCTGGTCTGACCGGGCACGCGGACATACGAAGCTGCCCGTCCGGGCCTCGCTGGCCTGGACGGGCAGCTTCGACGTGGATTCTAGATCCGGACGTGAACTCTCGATCAGACGGAACTCACCCGGCCGGGCAGGCTCGCGGTACCGGGGAGCGGGGTCGGTGCGGGGTGGCCGTCCAGGACCGCTTCGACGTTACGGGCGGCGAGCTCCACCATGGCCGCGCGGGTCTCCTCGGTTGCCGAGCCCACATGTGGCAGTACCACCAAATGCGGTTCGTTGAGCAGAGGGTCGGACGGGTCCGTACGCGGCTCGTCGGTCATGACGTCCAGTCCTGCTGAGTGCAGGTCCCCGCTGCGCAGCGCTGAGAGGAGGGCTTGCTCGTCGACGACCCCTCCGCGGCCGGTGTTGACCAGGGTCGCGGTCGGCTTCATGATGGCAAGTTCTGCCACGCCGATCAGGCCTTCGGTCTCCTTCGTCAGCGGCGTGTGCACGGACACCACGTCGCTGGTGCGCAGCAGTTCGTCGAACGGCACCCAGCGGGACAGCTCGTCGCTCTCCCTGCGCCGTGGGTGGTGGTGTTGTACGCGCATGCCGAATCCAGCGGCCCTGCGGGCGAGGGCGCGGGCGATCTGGCCGTAGCCGATGAGCCCGAGGGTGGCGCCGTGTACGTCGAGGCCGAGGAAAGCGTCCATGCGGAAGGCGCCCCATGCGCCGCGGCGTAGCGCGTCCATGGCGGCGGGAAGGCGGCGCCGGGCGATCAGGACCAGTGCCATCGCCACGTCGGCGGTGGTGTCCGCCAGTACGTCGGGTGTGTGGGTGACGACGACACCGCGGTCGGCGGCGGCCGCCACGTCGACGCCGTCGTAGCCCATCGACGCGAGGGCGACGACCCGCAGGTCCGGCCCCGTCGCGTCGAGCAACGTGGCGTCGATCCGGTCGCTGCCGAGGACGAGCAGGCCCTGGCAGCCCTTGGCCAGTCGGGCCAGTTGGTCGGATGACGGTGGTTCCGTTCCCGTCCAGTCGATGACGTCGAAGCGGGCGGTGAGGCGCTCGACGCCGGCGCCCGGCAGGCCGGTGCGGCTGACGGCCACGCGGGGACGGTGGGCGGGGGCGGCGGACATGCTCAACTCCGTCCGGTAGTGGGGGTGGGGCAGGCAACGGGGACAAGTCCCGGCGTCGCGTCAGGCCCCGCCGAAGTCGAGCAAAACCTTGCAGGAGCGGGCGGGATCGGCCGCGAGTTCGAACCCCTCCAGGGCATCGGCCACCGGGAGCACGGACGTGACCACCGGCTCCACGGGGAGGCGTCCGTCGGCCAACGCCCGGAGGACATCGGTGAGTTCGTCGTCGAAGCGGAAGGAGCCGACGAGTCGCAGCTCCCGTGTGATCAGGGCGTTCGCGGCCACTGGGGTGTCCCCGGGCGGCAGCAGACCGAGGCCCACCACGAGGCCGCCCCGGTCGACTCCGTACACGCACGTGCGCAGTCCGGCCGGGTTGCCCGAGGACTCGATGGCGATGTCCGCGGCGAGTTCCTCCAGTCCGCCGTCGGCGCCGGAGCTGACCCGTACGGTCGACGTGGCGCCCACGTGCTTGGCGACGGCCAGCGGAGCCTCGTGCACGTCGGTCACGGTGATCTCGGCCGCGCCGGCCGCCCGCAGCGCGGCGACCACCAGACAGCCGATGGGGCCCGCACCGGTGACCAGGACATGCTTGCCACGTACGTCGCCGGCCTGCCGTACGGCGTGCCAGGCGACCGCGGCCGGCTCGGCCACCGCGGCCAGCCGCAGGCCCAGACCCTCGGGTAGCGGCAGCACACGCTCGGCGGGTACGACGAGGACATCGGCGAAGCCGCCCTGGACGTGAGGGTTGCGGGCGGCGCTGCCCAAATAGCCGGTGTCGAGGCAGGTGTTGCGCCGACTGGCGAGGCACTGCCGACACCGGCCGCAGGATGCCAGCGGGTGTACGGCCACCGGTGTTCCCGGCGAGGGCGCCTGGGTGCCGGGGCCCGCCTCGCGTACCCGGCCCACGACCTCGTGGCCCAGGATCAGGGGTTCGCGCAGCCGGAACTCGCCGACCGCGCCGTGGCGCCAGTAGTGCAGGTCGGAGCCGCAGATGCCGCCGTACCGGATCTCGACGGCGACCTCGCCGGGCCCCGGCGTCGGTACCGGTCGTTCCTCCAGTCTCAGGTCGCCCGCGCCGTGCGCGACCACGGCTCGCATCGTCGCTGAGTCCCTGTCGTTCATGTCCTCGTCCCGCTCTCTGCCGAACGGCTCGGCTGCCTCAAGTTGGTTGTGCAGGTGGGTGGTCGGCGGTGCGTCAGACCACCGCGGTCAGACCGCCGTCGACGGCGATCACCTGGCCGTTGACGAAGTCCGACGCCGGTGCCGCGAGCCAGACCAGCGTGCCGACCAGGTCCTCGACCGAGGCCCAGCGGCCCGCAGGGGTGCGGCCCCTGATCCACGAGTCGAAGGCGGGGTCGTCCACCAGCGGGCGAGTCAGCTCCGTGACCACATAGCCGGGGGCGAGGGCGTTGACGGTGAGGCCCGAGCCCGCCCACTCCGCGCACATGCTGCGCGTCAGCATGGCCAGGCCGCCCTTGGAGGCGGCATAGGCCGCGATGCCGGGCCGGGCCAGCCAGGTCTGCACGGAGCAGATGTTGACGATCTTTCCGTGGCCGCGCTCGACCATCCCGGCGGCGACCGTCCTGCCCACCAGGAAGGCGCTGGTGAGGTTGGTGTGCAGGACTCGCTCGAAGGTCTGGGCCGAGACCTCCAGCATGGGTTCGCGGTGCTGCACTCCGGTGTTGTTGACGAGGATGTCCAGGGGGCCGATGCCTTCCTCGATCTCCCGGACCGCGCGGCGTACGGCGTTCTCGTCGGTGACGTCGAAGGCCGCCGTGTGCACCTTCGCGCCGGTGCGTTCGGCCAGCTCCTCCCGGGCGCGCTCCAGCGCGCCGGCGTCGCGGCCGTTGAGAACGAGTTCGGCCCCGGCCTCGGTCAGGCCGGCGGCGAGGGCCGCACCGATGCCCTTGCTGGAGCCGGTCACCAGGGCACGGCGGCCGGCGAGATCGAACAGGGCAGGAGCCTTCACGGCCGTACCTCCAGGGGAGCGTAGTAGTGCATGAGCGCGGCGTTGTCGGCGTCGCCGTGCCCGGCCGCGGCGAGCCAGCGGTGCAGTTCGGCGACGGCGGTCGTGACCGGCAGCGGTACGCCGGCCGAGCGCGCGTAGTCGCGGGCGGCCTCCAGGTCCTTGACCATGTTGCTGACGCGCCCCGTGGGGGAGAGGTCGGCGTCGGCGAACTTGACGAAGAACTCCTGGAGCAGCGCCGAGTCGGCCCTGCCTCCGCTGAGCGCGGTCAGCACCTGCCGGGGCGGCAGGCCCGCCGTCCGTACCAGGGCGGCCGCTTCGGCGAGCGCGGCGAAACCGCAGCCGACCAGCACCTGGTTCACGGACTTCACCAACTGGCCGGAGCCGGCCGGGCCCAGATGCGTTAGCCGGGAGGCCAGGGCGCCAAGAACGGGCAGGGCACGTTCGACGTGCTCCTCCTCGCCGCCGAGCATGAGCGTCAGCTCACCGCGTTCGGCGCCCGGTGCGCCGCCCGACAGCGGTGCGTCCACCCAGCCGGCGCCCAGTTTGGCGGCGCGTTCGGCGAACTCGTGGGTGTGTCCGGGGTCGATGCTCGACATGTCGATCACCAGCACGCCGTCCGCGGCCGTACTGAGTACTCCGTCCGGTCCGAAGACGACCTGCTCCACGATATCGGCGGTGTTGAGGGAGAGGACCACTACTCGCGACGCGGCGAGCAGAGCGGGCGACTCGGCCGTGCTGGCCCCGTCCCGCACGAGTTCGGCTGCGGCCTCGGGCCGGATGTCGTAGACGCACACCGCGCGCTCGCGCCTGAGGAACCGGCGGGCGATCGCGGAGCCCATGACTCCGAGCCCTGCGACGCCGACCTTCTTCTGTCCTGACACCTGACCTCCTGAACCAAATGCTGCACTAAGGACAATATACTGGACCCAATGGTTGACGACGAGCAAGAGAAGTGCTGTAACGAAAGGAGAGGGCTTGAGTTCTGAACAGCATATTGGTTTCAGTGCCGCATGCTGTTACGGTCCCCGTCGTCCCCAGATGAACGGTGTGTGACACGTCCGTGAGACGGAAGGGCGGCATCCATGACGGTGCCCACGACGAGATCCTCCCGGCCCGCCGAAGGCGACAGCACCCACAAGAACCCGGGGTTGCGCCGCGCACTCTTCACGAGCTCGGTGGGCAGCGCCCTCGAGTACTACGACTTCGCCATCTACGGCACCGCCTCGGCGCTGGTGTTCACCGCTGGGCCGCGCTCTTCCGGGCCCTGTTCGCCATCCCCGCCTCCGCGCTGATGAGCACCGGCAACACGGTGCTGATCTGCACCGTGATCACCATCGGCATCGGCGTCGGCGTGAACGGCATGCTCGGCTCCCAGTGCGCCCTGCTCGCCGAGTTGTTCGGCGCGCGGCACCGCTACACGGGCGTGGCCATCGGCCGGGAGTTCAGCGCGATCGTCGCCGGTGGTGTGGCCCCGCTGCTGGGCGCGACGCTGCTGCTCGCCTTCAACGACTCCTGCCGGCCCCTCGCCGGCTACGTGATCGTGCTGTCCCTCATCACCTTCCTGACCACGTTCGCCACACCGGAGACCCGCGGCCGGGACCTCACCGATCCCGCCGACGCCCGCTGACGCTCCGCGTCCGAACCGCCCGTCCCGCGCCCCTTCCTCCCTGCTGCCAGGCGCGGGACGGGCACCTCAAGGCCGGCACGCCAAGGCCGGTCCCGCGGCCGTCCGACCTCCCTCAGCCGCCCGCCCAGCGCCCCCGTGTTCCCCGGCCGGGGACGCCGGGCGGGCACCCAAACGAAACCCCCTTGCCGGGCCACCCCACGGCGTGCCCGGAACCAACCCGAAACGGAGACCGCGATGAACGACGCTGGCGAGGCGGTGCTCGGCATCGACCTGGGCACCACGGCCACCAAGGTGGTCGCGGTGGACGCCGAGTACCGCCTGGTGTCGACCGTCGAACACCCCGCTCCCCTGCGCACCGGGCGGCACGGCGAAGCCGGCCACGACCCCGCCACCGTGCTGGCCGGGGTGGCCGACGCGGTACGGGAGAGCGTCGGACACTGCGCGCGTTTGGGGCTGACCGTCCGGGGCCTGTCCTTCAGCGCGGCCCTGCACACCCTGCTCGCCCTCGACTCCTCCGGTGAACCGCTGACTCCCGCCCTGAGCTGGGCCGACACCCGTGCGGCCGGGACGGCCCGCCGGCTGCGGGCCGAGGGCGGGGACGCACTTCACCGGGCGACCGGCACCCCGGTGCACCCCATGGCGCCGCTGACCAAGCTCGCCTGGTTCGCCGCACACGAACCAGACCTCTGCGGGCGCACGGCCGTGTGGTGCGGGATGAAGGACTACGTGCTGTCCCGGTTCACCGGCCGCCTGGTCACCGACCACTCCTGTGCCTCCGCCACCGGGCTGATGAACCTCCGCACCACCGACTGGCACGGGCCAGCACTGGAGGTCGCAGAGGTGTCCGGCGAACGGTTGCCCGACCTCGTATCGCCGACTGCCACCTTCCCGTTGCTGCCCGAGCCTGCCGCCGCGCTGGGTCTGCCCGCCGGGCTGCCGGTGGTCGCGGGCGCCGGAGACGGGCCACTCGCCAATCTCGCAGTCGGCGCCATCACGCCCGGTACGGCCGCGCTGTCGCTGGGCACCAGCGGCGCGCTCCGCGTCGTACGCGACCGGCCGGGCGTGGACGACAGGTGCCGTGTCTTCTGCTACCACCTCGCCGACGGTCTCTGGGTGCTCGGCGGGGCGGTCAGCAATGCCGGAGTCGTGGCCCAGTGGGCGGCCGAGTCCTTCGGCGGCGTCGACGTGGCCGACCTCTTGAAGGAGGCGGCGGAGGTCGAAGCCGGTTGCGAGGGCCTCACCGCGCTGCCGCATCTCCTCGGCGAACGCGCTCCCTGGTGGGATCCCGACGCTCGGGGCGCCCTGGTCGGGCTGCGGCGCGGACACGGCAGAGCCCACATGACCCGGGCCATGATCGAGGGCGTGGGGCAGCAACTCGCCCTGGTCCGGGACTCGGTCGTCGCCACCGGGGCGCCGGTCGCCTCCGTGCGGGCGACAGGCGGAGCGCTGCGGTCGTCGCTGTGGGGGGAGATCGTGGCGGCGGCGCTCGACATGCCGCTGGGCATCACGGACGACACCGCCGGCTCCGGATTCGGCGCCGCGCTCCTCGGCTGGCGTGCGCTGGGTGCTGTGCCCGACCTGTCCGCGCTGCCTGCCGCGGTCTGGTCCCGGCCGCACGGGACCGTACTGCCGGACCCGGTGGCCGTCCGGCGGATGGCGGATGCCCGGCCCCGGGTCGAGCGACTGTACACGGTGTTGCGGGAGTTCTCCGCGTAAGGCGGCCGCGGTGGCTCCGAGCCCGCAGCGCGGGCTCGGAGCCACCGCGGCCTGGAAGCGGCACGCTGCCCCGGACGGACGACGACACTGGCCCCGCGGTCTCGGTGCCCGAAGGACGGGCGGGCTGACCGGCAGGGCCGGGAACTGTGCTCTTCCTTGCCCGGGCCTACGGGGCGTGCGCCGTGGTCCGCAACGCGGCATCCCGCCCAGGGGGAGGGGCGCCGACCGCAGGCGCGGCGGCGGGCGCTGTCCAGCCCGTCACCGGGCCGTCCGGGCAGCAGGTCGCCCCACGCGCTCGGAAGCCGGCCCAGTGACCACCGCCCCCGCGTCCCGCGGCAGCCGCAACGCCTCGGCGACACAGGCCAGCGGCAGCACGGCGAGGAGCCCGAACGCCACCGCGTAGGCCGCCGTAGGGCCGTCCAGGCCGAGCAGCGAGGCGAGGGGACCGGACGCGCGCAGGCCCAGGGCGGCCAGGCGATGCCCAGGCCGGTGGCCAGCTGCTGCACGGTGCTCGCCAGGGCGTTGGCGTCCGCGGTCCGCTCCGGCTCGATGTCCGCGAAGGCGATCGTGGCGTACGCGCTGCCTGTCCGGGGCCCTGGTGGTGAGCACCACGAGCCGGTCCTGTCCGGGACGGTCCAGCGCGGCACTCTGTGGGGCAGGGGCGCCAGTGCTGAGCCGCAGGGGCAGGACGAACGGATCGTGCGCGGGACGGGCGTCCACCCGGAACTCCATCACCTGGGGCCAGGGGCCGGGGTCGGGGTTGGCGTTGGTGTTCACCAGCCGCAGCCGCTTCCCGGCAAACGCCGAAAACTCGACCAGCAGCTCGGCGCGTTCGGCGGAGCACAGCGTCAGGCTGTTGTCCTCCAGCGGCACTGGCTCGGGCAGCAGCCCGTGGTCCGTGCCGATCTGCCGGACGGTGCCGGCCGGAATGGGCTGCCCGTCCTCGTCGGTCAGCGTCAGCCGGTACTGGCGGGTGTTGGCGGCGTTGACGACGCGGAACCGGTACCAGCGGGGCGCCACGTGCAGATACGGCCAGATGACACCGTTGACCTGGGTGAACGGGCCGGTGAAGGCCCGCATCTGCAGCATCGGTTCACGATGGACGACGGCCGTCTTGTGCAGCAGGCGACCGGTGAGCCGGCCCTCGGCGTCGGTGTCCAGGTTGCGGTCCGCGATGAACAGCGGCACCTCGTACGGACTGCTCGGGGGGCCGAGCGCGTCCTCCTGCTCGTCACGGATCAGATACAGGCCGGACAGGCCGGCCATCACGTTCCACCGGGTGATGTTCATGGCGTGGTCGTGGCAGAAGAGCGCGGTCGCCGGCTGGTCGTTGACGTACTCGGACAGCTGCGACATCCCCGGCCCCACCCCGTTCTCGGGCCAGCCGTCGTTGCCGCTGCCGGTGACCGCCCCGTGCAGGTGCACCACTGTCCAGGGCCGGAGTTGCGCGACGTCGTCCCGGGCCGCGTACCCGCTCCGGCCTGGCTGGTCCCAGAGGGCTGGTGGCGTCGTGGTGGCGGGCACCTCGACCACCGTCACGGGGAGGGGCCCGGAGAGGTCGTTGGCCCAGGTGACGTGGAGTTTCTCGCCCCGGCGCACCTCGATCGTGGGGCCCGGCACCAGGCCGTCGTAGGACCAGACGGGTGGGCGGCAGCTGGGAGTGCAGCCGCGTCGTCGTGGCGCGCATCCGGACGGTGAGGTGCGAGATGCCGTCGGTGCGGGTCTTGCGTGCGGACGGGGGGACGGGCAGCGGGTCCAGGAAGGGGCTGAGGGTGGCGTGAGTCGGGACTGCGGGCCGGGCAGGCCCGGAGCGGACCGGCTCGGCGGCTCCGTGGCGGCAACCGTCGGCGCGCCGCCCGCCGTGACCACCACCGTCGTGGTGGCGAGGAACTTCCGGCGGCTCAGCGACGAGCCCCTCTCAGGATTTTCACCGGCACCGTGTCCACTGTCCGCCTGGTTGCCGTGCATCTCGTCAGTTATGTCCTTCGCTCCGCGTCGCGGCGGTGTGCATCGACGGCGTGTGTGTTCGCTGACCGCCGGTTCGTCGCCCGTGCCACGGCCATCCCAGGTTCCGTCCGTCTGGGCCCGCGGCCCGTCGGACAGGTCGTCCGACGGGCCGCGGTGTTGTGTTCCGGCCGTGTGGCCGGACCGAGTTTCAGCCGTTGCCGCCGGGCGTGCCCGCCGCCGCGTGCACCGCGTGCCCGCCGAACTGCTGTCGCATCGCGGCCAGTGCCTTGAGCTGGGCGGCATCCGGCTTGCGGGAGGCGAAGCGGGCGAAGAGGGCGGCGGTCATGGCCGGGGCGGACACGGCCAGACGCACTGCCTCCTCGACGGTCCAGCGGCCCTCGCCGGAGTCGTCGACCCGGCCGGACAGGCCGGCCAGCCCGGAGTCCTGTTCCAGGGCGCGGACGAGGAGGTCGAGCAGCCAGGAGCGGACGACCGTGCCGTGCCGCCAGGAGGCGAGGACCTTCGGCACGTCGGGCACGAACTCGCTGGCCTCCAGCAGTTCGTAGCCCTCCGCGAGGGCCTGCATCATGCCGTACTCGATGCCGTTGTGGACCATCTTGGCGTAGTGGCCCGCGCCCACCGGCCCGGCGTGGCAGATGCCGTCCTGCTCCGGGGCGAGCGACTCCAGCAGCGGCCACACCCGCCGGACGTGCTCGTCGGCGCCGCCGCACATCACGGCGTAGCCGTTCTCCCGGCCCCAGACGCCGCCGCTGACGCCGCAGTCGACGTATCCGACGCCGTGCTCGGCGAGCAGCGCGGCGTGCTCGGTGTCGTCGCTGAAGCGGGAGTTGCCGCCCTCGACGATCACGTCGCCCGGGGAGAGCAGCCCGGTCAGCTGCTGGATCGCCTGGCGGGTGGGGTCGCCGGCGGGCAGCATCAGCCACACGACGCGTGGAGCGGCGAGCTTGCCGACCAGTTCCTCCAGGGAGTCCGCGTCACGGTCCGGTGAGGTGCGGCTGTAGCCGAGCACCTCGTGGCCGCGGTCGCGCCAGCGGGCCGCCATGTTGCCGCCCATACGTCCGAGACCGACGATTCCTACCTGCATGTGTTTGCGTCCTTCGGGGTGGTGGAGTGCGAGTCGGGGGAGGGGAGACGGCCCTCGCGCAGCAGCCGGAGTACGACGCTGTTGTCCAGGTCGCCGAGGCCGCCGGAGTCGATCTCGGCGTAGAGTCCGGCGACGGTGGCGGACAGCGGCAGCGTGACGTCGGCGTCGGCGGCGCAGTCCAGGACGAAGCCGAGGTCCTTGTGGAGGTAGCGCGCGGGGCCTGAGGGGGTGAAGTCGCTGTCGGCGAGGTGGTGGCGTTTCTGCGTCAGCACCTCGGAGGCGGCGAGGCCACCGGCCAGTACCTCCAGCAGCGCCGCCGGTTCGAGTCCGCCGCGCTCACCGAGCAGGACGGCTTCGGCCAGGGCCACCAGCGTTCCGGCGACCACCAGTTGGTTGCAGGCCTTGGCGAGTGAGCCGGCTCCGATGTCGCCCATGCGTCGGACGGTCGAGCCCATGGCGGCCAGGTAGGGGCGGACCCGTTCGACGGCGTCCGCCGTCCCGCCCGCCATGATCGACAGGGCGGCGTCGCGGGCGCCGGTCACGCCGCCGCTGACGGGGGCGTCGACGACCTCGATGCCGTGCGGGCGCAGTTCCCCGGCCAGGACACGGACCGCCACCGGCGAGACCGTTCCCATCACGACGAGCGTGTCCATACCTCCCGGGCCGGCGCCCGCGAGCAGCCCGTCCGGGCCTTCCAGCAGCACCCGGACCTGGGGGAGGTCGGGCAGCATGGTGACGACGACCCGGGCGGCGCCGGCCACCTGGGCGGGACGGCCGGCGGCACGGCATCCGGCGGCGACGGCGGCTTCGAGGGAGGGCCGGCTGCGGTTCCAGGCCAGGACGTCGAAGCCCGCCTCGGCGAGGTTGGCCGCCATGGGCAGACCCATCGCACCGAGTCCGATGAAGCCGACCGTCCGGGGCGGGGGAGACGGGGAGCTCACGGGCGGGCTCCCGCGGTCGCGGGCTCGCCCGGACCGGCTGCCAGCGCACCCAGCCGCTCGGACAGGTCCGCGTGGCCGAGCACGTCCCGGTTGACGACGAACCGGGGCAGCCGGCCGATCGCCACGTCCAGGATCGCCCTCACCGCGCTGCCGCCGTTTCCGGCGGACATCTCGTCCGTCCACGCCAGACTGTGCGGGCTGAGCACCACGTTGTCCATGCTCAGCAGGGGGTTGCTCGCATCGGGCGGCTCGGTCTCGAACACGTCCAGTCCGGCGCCGCGGAGCCGGCCGGCGCGCAGCGCCTCGACCAGTGCCGCCTCGTCGACGATCGGGCCCCGGGCGACATTGAGCAGAACGGCCGAGGGCTTCATGAGGGCCAGCCGCCGGCCATCGACCAGGTGGAGGGTCTCCTCGGTCAGCACGCACATCACGATCACCGCGTCGGCCTCGGCCATCACCGTGTCGGCGTCGGCGAGACGGACGCCGAGTTCCGCTGCGGTCTCCGGCGGGCAGTACGGGTCGTAGGCGATGACCTCGACCTCGAACGGCCGGAGCAGTCCGACCAGATCACGGGCGGTGTTGCCGAGTCCGAGCAGGCCGATCCGGCGGCCGGTGAGCCCGCGCCCCATCCACTGTTCCTTCTCCGACCAGCGTCCCTCGCGCACCAGCCGGTCCTTGGCGGTGACGTTGTGCAGGACGGACAGGAGCAGGGTGAGGGCGGCGGTGGCCACCGGACGCCGGGCGCCGTCCGGCGTGATGGTCACCAGGACGCCGTTGCGTGTGCAGGCGTCGAGGTCGACGGCGTCGTAGCCGACTCCGAAGCGGGCGAGGAGCAGCGGGGGTCTGGTGACGCCGGCGAAGGTGCGGGTGGTGACGGCGGGGCCGGCGAACAGGACGGCGTCGAGGCCGTCGATGTCCGGGGCGAGGAGTTCGGCGGAGTCGTGCGGCAGGTAGTGCCAGTCGATCCCTGCGGTGTCCAGGTCGCCGAGGCGGATGTCACCCCAGACGTTGCGCCCGTCGGCGTCGAGGAAGTCACGGCTGACACCCACGGTGAACCGGCCCGCGGCCGGGCGTGTGCCCGCCATCAGAGCACCGCCACCGGGTTGACGGGCGAGCCCGTGCCGCCGGGGACGTTCAGCGGCGCCACGACGAGCAGGAACTCGTAGCGGCCTTCCGCCGCGCAGGCGGCGGACAGCGCCTCCAAGTCGAGGTTGTCCAGCAGGGGCACGCCCATGGCGGTGATGGCGAGGGCGTGCACGGGGGAGTGCAGTCCCTCGACGGGGGAGGGCCGGACATCGCTGTCGCCGTCGCCGCCGAGGAGGGCGATCCCGCGCTCGGCCAGCAGGGGGACGGCGTCCACGTGGAAGCCGGCGCTGGCGTTGTCGGGGTTCCAGGCGCCGAGTTCGGCGCGGCGCCGGAAGTGACCGGAGCGCAGCAGGACGGCGTCGCCCTCGCCGATGGTCACGCCGAGCGCCTTCTCGGCGGCGGTGACGTCGTCGGCGTGTACGGCGGTGCCGGGTTCGAGCCAGTCGGTGCCGAGGGCGGCAGGCAGGTCGATCAGGACACCTCTGGTGACGAGCGGACCCAGGGCGGAGACAGCACCGAAGTGGGCGCCGACGGCGTCGACGACCTCGCGGGCGGTGCGGCCGTCGTAGAGCTGGCCGCGGTAGGCGATGTGGGAGAGGGCGTCGAGATGGCTGACGCCCTTGCCGTGGTAGTCGACGGCAATGAAATCCTTGTGACAGGAGGGCTCGGGGGCCTCCACGTCGCCGAGGTCGGACATGTAGTGCAGGGCGGGCTTGCCGTTGTCCGGGCCGGGCATCGTGTTCCAGGGCAGGGCCATCGGGACGGTGGTGCCGGAGCGGACCAGGGCGGTGGCACGCTGGACGTGGGCCGGGGTGACCCGGTTCCACGCGCCGCGGTCGGCGGGGCTCCAGTGGCCCCAGGTGCGCAGGGTGTCGAAGAGGGTGTCGAACTCCTCCCGAGAGAGGCTGGGGCCGTTGCGGGGAGGGGAGGGGTCAGAAGGGGGAGGCGGGGAATCGGACGGGCTGCTGGTCATGTGCTGCTCAGCGCTCCAAGGCTAGGAGGGTGTCGTCGGCCGGCCCGGAAGGCGCGCTACGGTCGGAGTTCTCGGTGGGACCCGGCCGGGGATCGTGGGGGGATCCGGACGGGAATCTCCGTGAGACTCGACGGCAAAGCGTGCGCCGACGGCATTGTCGTTCGGGGACACACGAGGGACAATAACAACATGCTGAACGACGAACAGAATGATGGGTGGAGTTGACGGTGAGCGCAAGCGACCCGGGAAGTCTTGTCCCGGCGGTGACGCGGGCCGTGGCGATCCTCGACACGCTCGGTGAGGCGGAAGGCCGCCCACTGTCGGTGAGCGAGCTCGCCCGCGCCCTGGGCCTGCCGAAGTCCTCGACGGGGAACCTCTGTGCCTCCCTGGAGGCGGCGGGCATGATCACGCGCAACGGCACCGGCTTCAGCCTGGGGCGCAAGCTGGTGGAGCTCGGCGGCCGCTACCTTTCCACGGTGGACCAGCTCCGCGACTTCTACGAGCTGTGCCGGCGCAGCGCGCACATCTCCCGTGAGACCGCCCGGGTCGCCGTCCTCGACGGCCTGGACGTGCTGTACCTCGCCCGGTACGACGGCACTCAGCCGTTGCGCCTCACGGCCAACATCGGCGACCGGTTCCCGGCGAACTGCACGGCCACCGGGAAGGCGATCCTGTCGACCCTGGACCCGGCGGTGGCCGAGGACCGGCTGCGCGGCAGGACCCTGCCCGCCCTCAGTGAGCGGTCCCTGACGTCCGTGCCCGCGCTGCTGGAGGACCTGGCGGCGACCCGGGAGCGGGGGTATGCGATCGACGACGAGGAGGCCACGGCGGGTGTGCTCTGCCTGGCCGTACCTGTCACGGGATTCCGTACGGACTCGGCGCCCTTCGCGATCAGCGTCACCGTACTCAAGGCGCGGCTCGACGGCGAGTTCCGTGAGGCGCTGCTGAAGGACCTGCGCGACATCGCGGCGGGGCTGGAGAACCCGATGCTGCCGCAGGGGATGTCCACGAGCGGCGGGTGAGGGCGCGCGGGACCTGTGAGGTCCCGGCGGGGAGAGCGACGCGACGGCGGCCGTACGGACCTTTCCGTACGGCCGCCGTAACTTTGGGGCAATCTATGTCTGCCGAAGCCTTGACCAACATGTTGGGTTGAGTTCAGGATTCTGGGCGAGCCGATGGAGTGGTCCTCGGCCGGCAGATCCCCGGAGAAGTCCGTGAACGACGCTCCCGATGACACGACTCCCAGCCATTCGCCGCCCGACGGCCTCGCGGATCCCCGCCCGCTGGTGACGATTCGCGGACTGCGCAAGCGGTTCGGCGGCACCCTCGCCCTCGCCGATGTCGACCTCGATATCCACGCGGGCAGCGTCCTTGCCCTATTGGGGCACAACGGTGCCGGAAAATCCACACTTATCAAGATCCTTGCCGGTGTTTACCGCGCCGATGAAGGCCAGGTCACCATCGCCGGACACCCCCTCGGCACCGACGCGGCCTCCACCGAGATGTCCTTCATCCACCAGGACCTGGGCCTGGTGGAGTGGATGTCGGTGGCCGAGAACGTCGCCTTGGGCACCGGCTACCCCCGCAAGGGCGGCCTCGTCTCCTGGCGGCAGGTACGGCGGCGCTGCACCGAGGCCCTGGACATCGTCGCCGGTCACCTCGACCCGGACGCGGCCGTCGCCGACCTCACCCGCGCCGAGCGCTCCCTGGTCGCCATCGCCCGCGCGCTGTCCACCCGCGCTCGCCTCATCGTCCTCGACGAGCCCACCGCCAGCCTGCCCGCCGCCGACTGCGCCCGGCTCTTCGACGTCCTGCACACGCTGCGGGACCGCGGCCACGCCATCGTCTACGTCAGCCACCGCCTCGACGAGGTCTACCAGGTCGCCGACCGCTTCGCCGTCCTTCGCGACGGGCACCTCATCAGCCAGGGCCTGCTCGCCGAGCACGGCCCCGAGCGGATCGTGCACGACATCGTCGGACGTGAGCCGGAGAGCCACCGTCCCGCCGCACCCCGCACCACCGGCACCACGGCCGCCACCGTGCTGCGCCTGACCGGTGCCACCACCGAGGGCGCCGGCCCCGTCGACCTGGAGCTGCGCGCCGGGGAGGTCCTCGGCATGGTCGGCCTCACCGGCGCCGGCCACATGGACCTCGGCCGCGCCCTCGCCGGAGCCCGCCCCTTCACCGAAGGCGAGGTAGTGCTCGACGGCAGTCCGTACCGTCCCCATTCGGTAGCCGCCGCCGTGGACGCGGGAATCGGCTTCGTCACCAGCAACCGCCAGGAGGAGGGCTGCGCCCTCGAACTCACCGTGCGCGAGAACTTCCTGGCCAACCCCCGCGCGGACGCCCGCTCACCCTGGCGCTGGATCAGCCCGAGGCATGAGCGCGCGGAGGCCGGCGACCTGGTGGGGCGCTTCGGAGTGCGCCCCGCCGACCCCGAGGCACCGATCGCCACCCTCTCCGGCGGCAACCAGCAGAAGGTCATGATCGGCCGCTGGCTGCGCCTGAGCCGCCGCGTGGTGATCCTCGAGGAACCGACCGCCGGCGTCGACGTCGGCGCCAAGGCCGAGATCTACCGGCTCCTCGACGACGCCCTCGCAGCTGGACTCGCCGTCCTGCTCATCTCCACCGATTTCGAAGAGGTCGCCGACGTCTGCCACCGGGCCCTGGTCTTCGTACGGGGCGGCGTGACCGCGGAACTGTCCGGCGAAGCCCTCAACGTCACCGAACTCACCCATGCCGCGTCGGCCATGCCGGCGCTGACCGGAACGGGCACCCACTGATGGCCACCGAGACCGAATCCTCCCGCCACGCCCTGCGGAACACGAGCCCGACCCCCCGCACCGCCACAACCGAAGGTCCGCGCAAACCGGGCACCGGAAAGCAGAAGCCCCCTGGCGGCGGCCGGCTCCGCGGCCACCTCATAGGCACCTACGGCCTGCTCACCCTCACCGTCCTGCTGTTCCTGGTCTTCTCCTTCGCCCTGCCGGACACCTTCCCGACCCTGGCCAACGCCTCGTCGATCCTGTCCAACCAGTCGATCCCCGCGATGCTCGCGCTCGGCGCGATGATCCCCATCGTCACCGGCAAGTTCGACCTCTCCGTCGGCTACGGCCTCGGCCTCGCCCACGTCCTGGCGATGCAGCTCATCGTCAACAACGGCTGGCCCTGGCCGGTGGCCTGCCTCGTCGTCATCGCCGGAGGCGGCCTCATCGGCGTCTTCAACGGCCTGCTGGTCGAGTTCGCCAAGATCGACTCCTTCATCGCCACCCTCGGCACCGGCAGTGTCCTGTACGCCTGCACCGGCTGGATCACCGACGGCGCCCGCATCGTCCCCGGCCCGCATGGCCTGCCCCCGGCCTTCACGGACCTGTACGACTCGACGTTCCTCGGCCTGCCCGTACCCGCCTTCTACGTCCTCGGCCTCGCCGTCATCCTCTGGCTGCTGCTGGAGCGGCTGCCGCTCGGCCGCTACCTGTACGTCATCGGCTCCAACGCCCGCGCCGCCGACCTGGTCGGCATCCCCACCCGCCGCTACGGCATCTACGCCTTCGCCGGCTCCGGCATCGTGGTCGGCTTCGCCGGTGTCCTGCTCGCCGCCCAGCAGCAGATCGGCAACCCCAGCGTCGGCATGGACTACCTGCTCCCCGCCTTCGTGGGCGCGCTCCTCGGCTCCACCGCCATCAAGCCCGGCCGCGCCAACGCCGCCGGAACCGTCGTCGCCGTCGCCATCCTCGCCATCGGCCTCGCCGGCATCCAGCAGCTCGGCGCCGAGTTCTGGGCCACGTCCCTGTTCAACGGCGGCACCCTTCTCCTCGCCGTCGGCCTGGCCGGCTACTCCGCACGCCGCCGGCTGCGCGCCGGGGCCACCGCCACCCGCAAGTCGCTCTCCGAGCCCGCGCCGTCCACACCGGCCCCGGCTGCGGACCAGGCCTGAGCGCTCCCGGCGGAGGGACCGCCCCAGGAGCCGCCTGCCCCTTCCCCCTCGAACCTTCCCGCACGTCGTCAAGGAGCACGTCCGTGTCGTACCACCACACCCGCATCACGCCGCTGAGAGCCGTGGCCGCGCTCGCTCTCGTCACCGCCTTCGCCGCGGGCTGCACCCGAGGTTCGGAAGCCGGCACCGCCGCCGCCGTCTCCGACGCGAAGGCCGGCTGCCCCGCCGTCCTCGCCAAGGCCAAGAAGGCGGTCAAGGCGGCCGAGGACGTCAACGCCCCCTGGGACGGCCCGACTACAGGCCCCAAGGCGGTCCCCGGCAAGACCATCGTCTACGTCGCCCAGAGCATGACCAACCCGGGAGTCGCCGGCGCCGCCGAGGGAGTCAAGGAGGCCGCCAAGGCCATCGGCTGGAAGATGCGGATCATCGACGGCCAGGGCACCCCGGCCGGCATCCAGGCCGCGCTCAGCCAGGCCGTCGCCGTCAAGCCCGACGGGATCGTACTGTCCGGCTTCGACCCCAAGTCGACCGCACAGCAGGTCGCCCAGGCCAACGCCGCCGGCATCCCCCTTATCGGCTGGCACGCCGTCGACGCCCCCGGCCCCAGCACGAACCCGAAGCTCTTCAGCAACGTCACGACCAGGGTCCAGGACGTCGCCAAGATCAGCGCGGACTGGGTCATCAGCCAGTCCAACGGCCGGGCGGGCGTGGTCGTCTTCACCGACGCCTCCATCCCCTTCGCCAAGGGCAAGTCGGACCTGATCGAGAAGGAACTCGCCACCTGCTCCGACGTGAAGGTCCTGACGACGTCCAACATCCCCATCGCCGACGCCAGCAACCGCACCCCACAGGAGGTGTCCGCGCTGCTGTCGCGCTTCGGCACCAAGTGGACCAACTCCATCGCCATCAACGACCTGTACTTCGCCGACGCCGCCCCGTCCCTGCGCGCGTCGGGCAAGCAGGGCGACGGAGCACCCTTCAACATCGGCGCGGGCGACGGCGACCCATCCGCCTTCCAGCGCATCAACAGCAAGCAGTTCCAGAAGGCGACCGTTCCCGAACCGCTGTCCGAGCAGGGCTGGCAGATCATCGACGAGTTCAACCGCGCCTTCTCCGGCAAGCCCGCCAGTGGTTACGTCGCCCCGGCCCACATCACCACGGCGGACAACAGCGGCGGCAAGTCCTCGTGGGACCCCAAGGGATACCGGGAGGCGTACCAGAAGCTCTGGGGGAAGTGACCTCGACCTCCTCCGGCAGACCGTCCCTCCCGTCCGGCCCCGGCGGGAGGGACTCCACCGCGCCGCCCCTTTTCGAATCTGGAGTTCACCGTGCACCCGTCCCCGTCCCCGTCCGCGGACGCAGCTCACCTCCCGCCCGTCAGCCCCTTCACCTGGACCGAGTTGGACCAGCGGGCCGTCGACACCGCGCGTGTCCTGGCCGCCGATGCCGTACAGAAGGTCGGTAACGGCCATCCGGGTACGGCGAT
>NZ_JBSFVB010000028.1:0-79942 GCF_053592115.1 Streptomyces sp. NPDC002788
ATCATGCACACGACATGACGCGAGGGAGGAACCACCCCATCACCCACGAACGGGCGACACCACATCACCAGGAACGGGACTTAACGCCCTCTCAGGTCCCGGTGGCCCTGCGGGAGGACGCCATGCCGTTCATACGCGACTACCGGACCGTGCCCCACCAACTCACCCTCGGCGCCACGCTGTCGGGTAAGTCCATGTATCTGCGGCACCTGATTGCCGGACTCGCCCCTCAGCCGGTCGCCCTGGTCGGGATCGACTGCAAGCGCGGTGTGGAGCTGGCGCCGTTCGCCTCCCGCTTCTCCGCGCTGGCGACCGAACCGGAACAGGCAGCCGACCTGCTGCCCGTGCTCGTGAAGGAGATGGAGGACCGCTACGACCTGATCAAGGCCCGGCAGGCATCGCCCCGGACACCCCGGCCGAAGAGATCACCTCCGACGTCTGGGGACTGCCCGAGTCCGAACGCCCTGTCCCCCTCGTGCTGCTCGTGGACGAGGTAGCCGAACTCTTCCTCGTCGCAACAAGGAAGGACGAGGAACGGCGCGACGAGATGGTCACCCAGCTCATCCGGCTCGCCCAGCTCGGCCGTGCGGCCGGCATCTATCTGGAGGTCTGCGGGCAGCGCTTCGGCGCCGAGCTGGGCAAGGGCGCGACCATGCTGCGGGCTCAGTTGACCGGTCGCGTCTGCCACCGAGTGAACGACGAAGCCTCCGCGAAGATGGCGCTCGGCGATATCGCCCCCGAGGCGGTCTCGGCTGCCTGTGCCATCGCACCTGAACGCCCCGGCCTGGCCGTCGCGGGTGACACATCCGGCGGCTGGTCACGCATCCGCACGCCGTACCTGTCCCTCAGCGATGCGGCGGCGGCCTGCCGAAAGTCCGCACACCTGGTGCCGGACGTGCCCGCGCTCAAGCCCTTCCTGCCAGAGGTGGCCGTACGGCCGGTCACATCTCCGGCCCCGGTCGCCGAACCACGCCCGGCTACCGGCTGACCTCCTCCACCAACCCCGGCCGGCGTGACCGCCTCACGCCAAGTCCCTACCCCTCCCATGCCTGAATCCGGAAGGAGCCGCATCATGCGCGCCCAACTGGCCCGCGTTGACGCGGTGCTCATCCAAGCCGTAATCGCTGCCGCGCTGTCCTTCGCCCACCTGCACGACATCGCCTCGGCGGCCGGGCAGGACGGATGGAAAGCCTGGGCCTACCCGATCAGCGTCGACCTGCTGCTCGTCGCAGCCTGGCGCCGACTGCGGTCCGGGGAAGCCAAAGCGGCCGGGTGGTGCTGGTTCGTCATCGCGCTCACCGCCTCCCTCGGAGCCAACGTCGCCACTGCCGGCCTCCTCGACATGAACCACGTCCCTGCCTGGCTGCGCATCCTCGTCGCGGGCTGGCCCGCGGTCGCCTTCCTCGGCGGCACGCTCCTCGCGCACTCCGCGCCGACAACCCTCGACCAGGCCGCCGACCCCGACAAGGACAACGAAGTCCACGACCGCGCGGAGGCACCAGAACTCCGTCCCGAGCCGCCTGCACACCCGGCCGCCGAACAAGTCCCGCCCCACCCGGCCGACGAGCATGAGCCGACCGAGCGTCCCGCCTTGCCCGTACCGGCCGCCCTGGTCGCCCACGCCCGCAAGGTCGCCGCCGAACACCACACCCGCACCGGAACACCCATCGACACCCCGACCCTCCGCACCCGTCTCGGAGTCCCCGCACCCATGGCCGAAGCCATCGCCACCCACCTCTGAAGGAGACCTGCGTGACCGCCAACCGCCGCTTCCGCAACGTCGTCCGCATCGGCCCCATCCGGGTCGGCACGTACTACGACGGCCGGGGCCAGGAGAAGCACACCGCCGCCTGCACCGCCCCGCGCTGCGGCTTCTCCACCGACTACGACGGCCGCGCCGCCGCCGAGCTGGCCGCCCGCACCCACCGCTGCCCTGCCCGCTGAAAGGACCCGCGCTCGTGACCGTCAGCCTGCCGCTCGTCGTAGTCCTCGGCTTCTTCGCCTGGGGAGCAGTCAGGTTCCTCGGCGTCCGCGTCTGGATCGTCGTCCTGATCGCCCTCTTCGGCTTCTGGCTCTCCCGCACCTTCCTCGCACCCGCCATCGAGTCCGGCACGCGCTCCGGCGTGACCGTCATAAACGGCTCACACACCTAGACGAGCAGACAAGGAGACCGCGACCGTGTTCCTCCCGAAGTACCCCGACAGCCCGACCCCGCCGCCCGCGCACATTCCCACCCCGACCGGGACGGCGCCCGTACGACGCTCGCTCCCGTCGGTCTCCATCGATCAGAAGACCGTCGTGGCCCTGGTCGTCGGCGGGGTCGTCCTCACCGCGCTCCTGGCGGCCGTCGCAGTCACGGCCATCTCCGTAGCCGTCACCGCCGTCGTCCTGCGCTCCATACTGCGCGACCACCACCGCCGCTGAACCGAGCTGGCCGCCGGGGCGGCGGCACAGGACCAAGCATTTCGCCGCCCCGGCGCCTTCCTCCCAACCGAGCCAGCCAGAAGGGGAAACGCCATCTTCACCCGCACCACTCCGCCCCCACTTCCGGAACTCGCGAACCTGGCTGCGCAGGGCACGCTGCCGGGTATCCTCCGCCAACTCTCCGGACTCGGCGGCTGCACCAACCCGATCCGCCTCGACGGCCACCGCACCGAGTACGACGTCGACACCACGACCGGCGAGATCGGCAACGTCCTCCACCGCCTCGACTCGACCAGCCTCCCGGCCGGGCAACTCCTCGTCCGCTGCAACAACCGCCGCACGACCCGCTGTGCGGCATGCGCCGAGGTCTACCGCCGCGACACCTTCCACCTGATCACCTCCGGCCTGCGCGGCGGCAAGGGCATCCCCGACCACGTCGCCGCCCACCCCCGCGTCTTCGCCACCTTCACCGCCCCGAGCTTCGGCCCGGTCCACAACCGCCCCTCCAGCGGGCGCCCGTGCCGCTGCGGCACCCATCACGACCAGGACGACGACGTACTCGGCTCCCCACTCGCCCCGGACACCTACGACTACGAAGCGGCCGTGCTGTGGAACGCCCACGCTGGTCCGCTGTGGCGGCGCTTCTCCACCTACCTGCGGCGAGAGGTCGCCAAGCGAGCCGGCCTGTCCCAGCGCCGCTTCCGCGAGCATGCGCGCGTGTCCTTCGCCAAGGTCGCCGAGTACCAGAAGCGCGGCGCGGTCCACTTCCATGCCGTCATTCGCATCGACGGCCCCAGCGGCGGTGACACCTCACCCCCTGCTTGGGCAACCGCCGAGCTGCTCACGGACGCCATCCGGGCTGCCGCTGCCAGGGTTCGCGTGGACGGCCCGGTCATCGAGGGCCGCACCCACACCTTCACCTTCGGCCGTCAACTCGACGTACGCACCATCCGCTCGGCCGACTTCAACGACGGCCAGGAGCTGACCGAACGGGCCGTTGCCGCCTACATCGCCAAGTACGCCACCAAGGGTGCGGAGACCGCGACGGGAGCTCTGGACCGGCCGCTCAAGTTCGCCGCCGAGCTCGCTCAGCTCGACATCAGCGACCACGCCCGCCGCATGATCCGCACCGCATGGTTCCTCGGCGCCCGCAAGGACCTCGAACACCTCCGCCTGCGCGCCTGGGCCCACATGCTCGGATTCCGCGGCCACTTCTCCACCAAGTCCCGCCGCTACTCCACCACCCTCGGCGCCCTCCGCGACGCCCGCGCCGAATGGCGCCGAGCCCAAGCCGCAGCAGCCAACGGCCCCGAGCCCGAGACGACGTACGTCCTCGCGCACTGGGTCTTCGCAGGAACCGGCCTCTCGGACATCGAAGCCTGGCTTGCCGCATCCCTTGAACCTGTCCCCGGAACGGAAGGAGAGCCGACCCATGCATGACGACGAACTGCTGACGGTGCCTGACGTGATGGAGCGGCTCAAGCTCGGCCGCTCCACCGTCTACGACCTCATCCGCTCCCGTCGTCTGCCCTCGATCACCATCGGCCGGTGTCGTCGCATACCCGCGCGGGCCGTTCGGGAGTACATCACCAACGAATTGGAGGCGGCCGCCTGATGGCCCAGCAACGCAAGCGGAACCCCAACGGGGCGGGCACCATCACCAAGCGGAAGGACGGGCGCTTCCAGTGCGCGGTGTACGTCCTCCAGCCGGACGGCACACGTGCCCGTAAGTTCGCCTACGGCAAGACCTGGGCCGAGTGCGACGCCAAGCGCCGCGAGCTGCTCGACAAAGTCGACCAGGGCGTGCCCGTGCCCACAAAGTCGGCCAAGCTCTCGGACTGGCTCCCGTATTGGCTGGACAACGTCATCAAGCCCCGGCGGAAGCTAAGCACGTTCGACAAGTACGAGGCGCACGTCCGGCTCTATCTGGTGCCCCTACTCGGTTCCAAGCGGCTCGAATCGCTCGGCGTCGCCGACGTCCGCCGCTTCCTCGTCCGGCTGGAGAAGGAGACCACCGCCGCAACGGCCAAGGAATCGCACCGAGTTCTGCGTTCGGCGCTGTCCTCAGCCTGCCGCGAGGAACTGATCACGCGTAACGTCGCCAAGCTCGTCGAGCCGCCCCGCACGGATAAGCCCGACCTGAGCCCATGGGCCCTCGACGAGACGCTCGACTTCCTCACGGCCTCCCGCAAGGATCCGCTCTACGCGGCCTTCGTCCTCGCCATCGCCATGGGACTCCGCCGGGGAGAGATCGTGGGCCTGCGCTGGTCGGACGTCGACCTCGACAATCGCGTCCTCTACGTCCGCCACCAGGTCCAGCGCCGCCGTGGTGTCCTGTATGACGACGATCCCAAGAGCCGCCGTCGCCGCGCAGTCCCTCTGCCTGCTCTCTGCATCGCACCCTTGCGCTGGCATCGCCTGCGGCAGGCGGACGCTCGCGCCAAGGCGGGGGAGAGGTGGCAGGAGTCGGACTACGTCTTCGCCACCCGCACCGGTCGGCCTGTCGAGCCGCGCAACCTGTACCGCTCCTTCACCCGCGTCGCCCAGTCCGCCGGCCTCCGTGTGATCCGGCTGCACGACGCTCGCCATGGAACGGCCACCTTGCTCACGGCGGCCGGAGTCGCGCCCCGCGTGGTGATGGAGATCCTCGGCCACTCCCAGATCAGCATCACCATGGACGTCTACACGCACGTCGTGCAGGACACGCAGCGCGAAGCCATGAGCCACATGGATCGCCTGCTCAGGCGACGCCCCATCCGCGAGTGACCGCCCGCGTTGATGTCAGAAGTAGATGTCAAAGGCCCCGGACCATGATCGGTCCGGGGCCGTTTGGCTGGTGCCCCCGGCAGGATTCGAACCTGCGACACCCGCTTTAGGAGAGCGGTGCTCTATCCCCTGAGCTACGAAGGCGGGGATCTGTCGGAAAACGTGTCTAAAACCCGGCGCGAATGGCGGTGGGCTTCAGGCCTGCTGCCGACAGGGCGGACAGACCGGTGAGGTCTGGGCCACCGCCGACAGTGTAGCGGGTCAGGTGAGATCGGCGTCGGTGTCTGATCACTGGCTCCTGTGTTGTGCGGGTCGGGGGCACCGGAGCGTGTGCTGAGCAGATGGGCCCGGGAGGGGCGCGGTTTCAGGTGACAAGAGCCGCCTGGTGGTGCATGACCCGTGTGACGGAGTTTTCAGCCAGGCGTAGCCGATGTAGATGAGGAGGGCCCCATTGGCTCCGTACGCGGGGACCCTTTTATGTGGGTAGCTCTGGTCGAATCGTGAATGTGTGGATTCGCTGTCCTGGCGGAACCCTTTGAGGCGGCGGCCTGCGGGTGTGTCGGGCGGGACCTGCCGGAGATGTTCGGTGCGGTTGAAGCGTTTCTTGCCTGTGGTGGGTTCGAATCTCACCGGTAATTTCATCTACTCGTGCTCGGTGTGGGAGGAGGGCGGGGCGGCGACGGTGGCGTCGCCGTGCAGGACCTGGTGGCGCTCGGGGTAGATGCGGCTGGTGCGCTTGCCGGATTCCCTCATCATTCCCGGGTTGTTCACCAGGTA
Organism: Streptomyces sp. NPDC002788; assembly: GCF_053592115.1. Taxonomy (NCBI): domain Bacteria; kingdom Bacillati; phylum Actinomycetota; class Actinomycetes; order Kitasatosporales; family Streptomycetaceae; genus Streptomyces; species Streptomyces sp. NPDC002788. Next base: position 5,968 of record NZ_JBSFVB010000028.1, read on the forward strand.
CTCGAACCGCTCGTCCTGGGGGAGCGGAGGTGCTTCGGGGCCTTTGGGCGGTGGTCGGTCGGTCTTGGCGCCGAAGGCGTCGTCGGGAATGGCGCCGTAGATGTACGTGGGCTGGTCCTTCTGCCCTTTTGCCTCGGCTGTGACGGGCCCTTTGGCCGGCGTGGTCTTGTGTCGACTCATGTGGAGGCCTCCCCGTTCTGCCAGGCCAGACCGGCCAGGCCAGACCGGCCAGGCCGGCCGCGGCATCGAGGGAGGACAGACCCAGGCGGCGAGCGCCCTCAGACAACCGGCCGGTCTCGTGCAGGACCTGCCTGGCGACGTAGCGGGTGATGTCGCGGGGCTCGGCCTTGCGCTTACGGGTGGCGAGTCCGGCATTGCGGGCGATGTCGTTGAAGCCAGCGCCGACACTGGCCTGGCGCCGTACCGCGAGGATTTCGTGCTGGTGACCAGCCGGTGCGGACCGTGCCCGGCGCGATCGAGGCGGGCGGCACGCAAGCCCAGGACGTAGACGCCCCACTCATTCAGTGGGCAGGTTCGGTGGTGGGTGCGGGTTCCGCCAGCGGTGCTGACCTCGGCTGCAGGCAGGTCGAGGTCGGTGGTGGTGGCTGCTGCGGTCTCGGCACTGTTCAGTCCCGAAAGGAGAAGTGCGAGGAGGGCGGCGTGCCGGGTCGCGGGCATGCCGCGCTCGGCGTGGAACTGCAGGTTCTCGATGTCCCGTCCCGTGAGTCCGGCGCCGGAGTTGCGAGGGTCGCGCTTGATCGGCGGGGAGTCGAGGAGCGGTGCCGCCCTTGTCATGTCCAAGGCCCGGGTGTGAGCGAAGAGGGAGGCGATCGCGGAGCGGCGCTGGCGGCGGGTGCTGTTCCCAGGGACCATGGTGATGTTGTTGCGGCGGTCAACGTGTGCCTGCCGGATCCGATTCTCAGTGGCCCGCGCGGCCAGAAGTAGCTTGGCGACCAGGCCCTCGCGTGTGACGGGGCCGTGCCCTTGGAGGCCGGCAAGCTGGCCGACCTGGTGGTGATGGACGGTGACCCGTTCGAGGACTTCGAGTCACTGGTGCGGACCGTGTCCGTGATGCGTGGCGGAGTTCTGTACGAGCAGCCAGAGCTGATCGCATCCGTGCCGGCGGTGGCGGCGGAGCAGACGCACTGGGCGGGCACCGGCCGCACGGTGCGAAACGCGTGCTGCGGTCCCGCGCACTGAGCGGCCCTGCATGTTCCGAGTCGCTTCAGAGCGCCATGCGGGCAAGGCCGTCCTGGGTGACGGGACGGATCCGGCCGTGGTCGAGGGTCACGATCTCGTCGGCGGCGGCGAGGCCCCCGCGCTCGTGGGTGACCAGGAGCGTGGTACGGCCGCGGGTGGCGTCCAGGATGTCGGCGAGCACCGCGGCGGCGGTGTCCGGGTCGAGTCCCTCGGTGGGTTCGTCCAGGACGAGGACGGGCGGGTCGGCGAGCAGCGCGCGGGCCAGGAGCAGGCGCCTGCGCTGACCGCCCGACATCGTGGCGCCGTCTCCGCCGAGGAGGGTGTCCCAGCGGTCGGGCAGCGACTCGATCCAGTCCAGGAGCCGCGCCCTGCGGGCCGCTTCGCGCAGGTCGGCGTCCGTGGCGTCGGGGCGGGCCAGGAGCAGGTTGGCGCGGATCGTGGTGTGGAAGACGTGCGCGTCCTGAGTCATGCCGGTGATCGCGCGGCGGACGTCGGCCCCCGCGCAGTCGCGCAGCTCGCGTCCCCCGACGCGGATGCTGCCGGCTTCGTACGGGAGGAACCGCATGAGCGCCGCGATCAACGTCGACTTGCCGGACCCGCTGGCGCCGAGGAGCACGACCCGGCGGCCGGGCGGCAACCGGAGGGTCACGCCGTCCAACGTCCAGGGTCCGTCGGGACGGTGGCGTACCCGCAGGTCGGTGATGTCCACGTCGAGCGGCTCATCGACGGCGAGCGGGGTTGGGGCGGGCGGGTCGGTGACCGGGGGTGGCGTGTCCATGAGGTCGGCCAGCCGGTGTGCGGAGGCCCGCACCGCGGCGAGGCGGCGGGCCGCGCCAGGCAGCGGCGCGAGAGCCTCGAAGGAGACCAGCGCGAGGACGGCGAGGACGGTGAGGTGTACGGCGGGCAGCGCGCCGGCCGCGTGGGCGCGCAGCGCGAGCCAGGTGACACCGACTGTCGCCCCACCCTGGAACAGCAGCACCGCGGCCGTGGCGAGCGAGGTGGTCAAGGCGCCCTGGCGCTCCAGCGCGGCGATCCGGGCAGCGGCGCCGCGGGCCCGCTCGTGGGCGCGGTCCCGGGCGCCGTACGCGGCGAGGTCCGCTGCTCCCTGGGTGAAGTCCACGGTGAGAGAGGCGAGTTCGGCGCGAGCCGTCTTCTCCGCACGGCCCGCGCGGCCGGACAGGGCAAGCACCAGGACGGGCACGAGCAGCCCCGCGACGGCCAGGAGCAGCCCGAGCAGGACACCTGCCTGGGGGAGCAGCACCGTGGCCGTCGCGGTGGCGGTCGCGGTGACCGCGCCGGCTGCCACGACCGGGATCAACACCCGCAGCAGCAGATCCTGGGCGGCGTCGACGTCGTCGACGAGGCGGGTCAGCAGGTCACCGCTGCGAAAGGCGGGGGTGCCCGCCGGGGCGAGCGGCACCAGGGTCTCGTACACCTTGGTACGGAAGCCGGCGACGGCCCGCAGTACTCCGTCGTGGCCGAGGAGCCGGTCGGTGTAGCGCAAGGCTCCGCGCCCCAGGGCCAGGGCTCGTACAGCGACGATCGCGACGCTCACCGAGGCGATCGGCGGCTGCTGCGCGGCGCGGGTGATCAGCCAGGCGGCGGTGGCCATCAGCGCGGCGGCAGCGAGTTCGCTGCCGGCCGCGGCGAGCGCGGCGGGCAGCAGCCTGCGCCAGTACGGCAGGAGGTGACGCAGGAGGCGGACGGTGGGGAGGGGGGCGCGCGCAGGGACGGAGGGGTGGGGGGTCATGAGGCCAACAGCCCTTCCGGGAGCGTGAGTTCGCCCGCTCGTACCGAGACGACCCGGTCGGCGTACGGCAGCAGACTCGTGCGGTGCGCGACCACGACCGCGGTCCGGCCGCGCATGAGGTCGGCCGTGGCGCGCGTGACGGCTGCCTCGCTCTCGGGGTCGAGGTGGGCGGTCGGTTCGTCGAGGAGCAGCACGGGTGCGTCCTTGAGGAAGGCGCGGGCGAGGGCGATCCGCTGACGCTGGCCGGCGGAAAGCCCGGCGCCGTGTTCGCCGAGCACGGTGTCGTACCCGTCCGGCAGTTCCTCGATGAAGCGGTCGGCCGAGGCGGCGCGGGCCGCCGCCCGCACCTCGGCGTGGCCCGCGCCGGGGCGACCGAGGCGGATGTTGTCCGCGACGGACGCCGCGAACAGGTGTGGGCGTTGCGGCACCCAGGCCACCTGGGCGTGCCACGCGTCGGGGTCGATGTCCCTGAGGTCGGTGCCGTCGACGGTGACCCGGCCGGACGTGGGGGCCGTGAAGCCGAGAAGCAGCGAGAGCAGCGTGGACTTGCCCGCGCCGCTCGGGCCGACCAGGGCCACGTGCTCGCCGGGGCGGACGGTGAGGCCGACATCCAGGAGGGCGGGTTCGGCGCGGTCCGGGTGGTGGACCGTGACCCGGTCGAGGCGCAGGAGCGCCGTGCGGGCGTCGGGGGCGGGCGTGCGGCTGGTGCGCGTCGTGGGCACTGCCTCCGCATCGTCCAGGACGGCGAAGACCCGCTCGGCCACCGTGATGCCCTCGGCGCTGTCGTGGAAGGCCGCGCCCGCGGCACGCAGCGGCAGATACGCCTCGGGGGCGAGGAACAGGACGGTCAGGGCCGTACGCAGATCGAGCTCGCCGCCGAGCAGCCGCAGCCCGACGGGGACGGCCACCAGGGCCACGGAGAGGGTGGCGACCGTTTCCAGGACGAAGGAGGACAGGAACGCCACCCGCAAAGTCCGCATGGTGGCCCGCCGGTGCGCGTCGGCCATCTCGCCCACCACCCGGGTCTGGTGTCCTTCGCGGCCGAACGCGCGCAGCGTCGGCAGTCCGGCGACGACATCCAGGAAGTGGCCGCCCAGTCTGGCCAGCAGTCGCCACTGCCGGGCGGTGCGCGTGGCGGTGTGCATGCCGACCAGCGCACCGAACACGGGGATCAACGGCAGCGTCACGACGATGATCAGCGCCGAGGTCCAGTCGGTCCACCACAGCCAGGCCACGACGGTGGGGGGAACCACAGCGGTGGCCGTCATCGTGGGCAGGTAGCCGACGACGTACGGGTCCAGGGCGTCGAGGCCGCGGATGAGCAGTGTGGCCGTTTCGCCGTGGCGGCGGGCCGCCAGGCGCAGCGGGTCGGCGTGCTTCAGCCGACCGGTGATCCGGTCCCGCAGCGTGTGTTTGGCGCCCGCCGCGGCACGTTGGGCGAGGGCCCCGCGCGCCCAGGTCAGCAGCGCGCGCAGCGTCATGACGGCGGCCAGCGCGGCAAGGGGCGCGACCCGCACCGCATGTCCGGCGAAGCCGTCCGCGAGGACCCTCGCCAGCAGGGCCGCTTGAGCGATCACGAGTCCGGCACCCAGCAGGGCCAGCGCCGTCGAGTACGTCATGTGACGCCGCAGCGCCGGGACTTCCCGCAACAGGTGGCGCTCGACCGGCTTCATCTCGGGGTCCCCTCGTACGGCGCGTGTCCGGCTCAGAAGTAGCTGGGATGGCGGTGGCCCGTCCGTCCCCGGAATGCCCACCAGCTCCACGCCTGGTACGCGATGATCGTCGGGATCAGCGCGACGCCGAAGGCGGAAAGGATCTTCAGGGTGGCACCGTCCGCGGCGGCCTGGTCGATCGTCAGTCCCGCCCCGGCCGAACTGATCAGGACGTACGGGTAGTGGCCCGCCCCCACGAGCGCCACGGGCAGCAGCGTCGCGCAGCACGTGGCCGCGAACGCCCGGACGTGGTGCCCCTGGGACAGATACCACCAGGCGCCGGCGAGCGCCGCCACCAACAGGGTGGCGATGATCGCCGAGGTCGCGCGGTTCGTCATCGAGGCGCCCGCTCCGAAGAGGGTCAGCAGCAGCGGAAGGAGACCGATGGCACCGGCCGCGAGCACCAGATCCGCGCCCAGTCGCCGTGCCCTGGCGGAGAGTTCGGGGGCCGAGCGCAGTGCGACGAAGGCGGCCCCGTGCCCGGCGAAGAGCAGCGCGGTGGTGACCCCGCAGGTGAACACGAACGGTGAGAACACCTCGCCGAAGCCGATGTGGAAGCTGCCGTCGGACCGGCGGGGCACGCCGTGCAGCAGCAGGCCCAGGACGAGTCCCCAGCACAGCGCGGGCAGCGCGCCGCCGAACACGATCAGAGCGCCCCACCAGCGGCGGCCGCGGGCGCTCTGCGCGCGGCCGCGCAGCTGGACCGCGGCGTTACCGAGGACGAGTCCGACGAGGATCGCCACGATCAGCGGGTACAGGCCGGACAACAGGGTGCCCTCCAGGTGCGGGAAGGCCCCGAACAGGACACCGGCGAAGGCGACCAGCCAGACCTCGTTGCCCAGGAAGAACGGCGCGATGGCGTCAAGTGCGGCGTTCCGGCCGGCCCGCTCCACCTTCCGGTCGTCCCGGGCGTCGAGAAAGGGGTGCAGCATCTGTACGCCGTAGTCGTAGCCGCCGAGCACGAAGTACCCGGCGAGAAGCAGGCCGAGCAGGCCCAGCCAGAGGGTCTCCAGACTCATGTCGTTCAACTTTCCGTCTCAGCAGGGAGGTTCGTCTGTGCACCAGGCCGGTGGGACCGGCTCAGAAGGCCGGGACCGCCTGCTTGCCGTCGGCGCCGCTGCCGGGGATGTCGTCGGCGAGCGGCTCGGTAGTACCGAGCTGGGTCGCGTCCGGGCCGCGGCGGGCGAAGCGGGCGATCAGGGTCCAGTTCGTCACCGCGAGCGCGACGAAGACGGCGATGAACAGTGCGCAGGACACGGCCAGCGAGGCCCTGCTGACGTGGGAGAGCGCGTCCTCGACCGTCAACTCGCCGTATACGATCCAGGGCTGGCGCCCGACCTCGCGGAAGACCCAGCCGCCCACGGCGGCGATGAAGGGGAACGGGATCATGGCCGTCATCAGGTACGCGAGGGGACGCCAGCGCACCAGCCAGTCCTTCCACAGCAGGAAGACGGCTATGAACGTGATGGTGGACACGCTGTTGCCGATGATGGTCATCGTGTCCATCGAGATCCGCAGCCAGTCGTGCGGGGGTACGTAGTTGCCGGGCCCGTGCTCCCTGACGAACTGCGCCTGCAGATCGGCGACGCCGTCGTTGTTCAGGGCGGCCATCTTCATGGGCTGGGTCCGGTCCAGCACCGGGACCTGCAGCTGGCCGACGATGATGACGAAGAACGAGGCGAGCATGCCCACCCAGACGCCCAGCCGCAGGGATTCGCGGAACAGCTGCGTCTCCTTCGTGCCCCGGGCGAAGTGGAAGGCACTGATGCCGGCGACGAAGACCCCGCCCGTCGTGAACGCGCCAAGGGTGAGGTGGCCGAGGGCCATCAGGGCATTGGGGTTGGTGAGCAGGGCCCCGAAGTCGGTCAGGTAGGCGACGCCGTCGCGCACCTCGTAGCCGACGGGGTGCTGCATGAAGCCGTTGGCGATCAGGATCCAGAAGCCGGAGGCGTACGCGGTCAGCGTGACCAGCCAGATGAGCGTGACGTGCACGCCTGGTCGCATACGTCCCCACCCGAAGATCCACATGCCGAGGAAGGTGGACTCGGCGAAGAAGGCGATGAGGGTTTCCAGTGCCAGCGGGGCGCCGAAGACGTTGCCCGCGAATTTGCTCAGGCCGCTCCAGCTCAGCCCGAACTGGAACTCCATGACGAGGCCGGTGACGATGCCGACCGCGTAGTTGATGACGTAGAGCTGGCCCCAGAAGCGGGTCATACGCTCCCGGACGGCTCTCTTGGCGGGATCACGGGTGAACGCGGCCCGGGTGTGCATGATCGCCACCAGGGGGACGAGCCCCATGGTGAGGATCACGAACAGCCAGTGGACGGTGGTCGTGGCCGCGAACTGGAGTCGGGCCAGTTCCGCAGCGCTCATGGTGCGACCTTCCTGAGGGACGGGTGGCCGGGTGGATGCAGGACGAGTGGGGCGGGTGGATGCAGGACGAGTGGGGCGGGTGCGGGGCCCTCGCTTCGCGTGTGCAGGTGCCGGGCGCCGTTGCCCGTCACCTGTGCGGTGACCCCGAGAAAGACCGTAGAGAAAATCGCTTATGCATTCCAAGACCGGTTTTGCTATGTGTTGATAACCCAGAAGGTATGACCGAAGGTGAACCGTGGATCTGCTCCAGTTGCGCTACTTCCAGTCCGTCGCCCGCTACGAGCACATCAGCCGTGCCGCCGAGGAGCTGCGCATCGCCCAGCCCTCACTCAGCCGTGCCATCGCGCGCCTGGAGGCCGAGCTGGGCTCCCCGCTCTTCGACCGCCAGGGCCGCCGTATCCGGCTGAACCAGTACGGCGCGATCTTCCTGCGGCACGTCGACCGCGCCCTGAGTGAGCTGGACGACGGCCGCAGGGCCCTGCGCGACGCCCGTGACACGGGACTCGGCCGGGTCAGCGTCGCCTCCGAGACGTTGCTGACGATCAGTTCGCTGCTCGGCAGCTTCCGGGCCGCCCACCCCCGTGCGGACGTCCGGCTCTTCCAGTCGGACGCGGACGAGATGGATCGCCAACTGCGGGCCCGCAGGGTCGACTTCTGCGTGGCCTCGCAGCCGCTGACCGGCGCCCACCTGGAGTCGATCGAGCTCGTTCGCGAGGAGGTGCTGCTCGGGGTGCCGCACGGGCACTGGCTCGACGGACGCGACAGCGTGACCATCCCCGAGATCGCCGACGAGCCTTTCGTCACCACCCGGAGCGGCTGGCAACGCGTCCTGCTCGACCGGCTGTTCGCGTCCGAGGGCCTGACGCCGGTGCTGTCCTGCGAGGGTGACGAACCGGGCGCCAGCGGAGACCTGATCAGCGCCGGCCTCGGTATCGGCCTCATCCCGGCGATGTCCCGCCGGGTGGGTACACGCATCCCGCTGGCCTGGGTGCATGTGGATGCGCCCGACTGCCACCGAGTGCTCCGCCTGGTGTGGAACCGCGACGCTCACCTGTCCGAAGCAGCCCTGAAATTCAGGGAGTTCATCACCAGCAAGCCCTTCATGACCCACCGGCTGCCCGTCCGGAGCAGCGCCCGCCATCCGTCCTAGCGCGCCGTAAACTCCTCTGCTACGCTCCAGCGCGCTGCCCTGACTCTGGCCGAGGACGTCGCGTGTCCGAACGGCCCGTGTGAGATGGCGAGTTGGCAGGGGTGTGACGTCCCCCCCATCGACCATCGGTGGCGCCCTCCGCATCTTCCGCTTCCCACTTGACCGGCATCCATGCCACGGCGCCCCTCGCGCACGACCGGATGCCATCGAGGAGTTCCGTCATGCCCAAAATCACGTACGTCGCCGTCGATGGGACCGAGCGTTCGGTCGACGTCCCCTTCGGCACGAGCGTCATGCGCGGCGCCGTCTTCAACGACATCGACGGCATCGTCGCCCAGTGCGGCGGCAACGCGCAGTGCGCCACCTGCCACGTCTACGTGGACGAGACCACCCTCGACAAGCTGGAGCCGGCGCAGCAGAACGAGGACGACCTGCTGGACTTCACCGCCTGCCCGCGCCGGCCCAACAGCCGGCTCAGCTGCCAGCTCAAGGTGACCGAGGCCTTGGACGGCCTGATCGTCCACCTCCCCGAACGGCAGAACTGATGGCGGCCTGCGCACAGCCCACCTCCGTCGTCATCGTGGGCGCCGGCCAGGCCGGCTATGAGACGGCGGCGTCCCTGCGCGAACGCGGCTACCCGGGAGGCATCACGCTCATCAGCGCCGAGGACGCCTTACCGTACGAGCGTCCGCCCCTGTCCAAGGCGCACCTCAAGGGCGAGGGGCACGTCAGCGACGAACAGCTGTGGCTGCGGCCCATGACGTACTACACACGCCAGTCGATCGACCTGGTCAAGGGCACCGTGCGGGTGATCGACCCGGTCACCCGCACCGTCCGCCTCGCCGACGGCTCCGGGTACGACTACGGCCATCTCGTCCTGGCCACCGGGGCTCAGCCGCGCATGCTCGACGTGCCGGGGGCGAGGCTGCGCGGCGTGCACACCCTGCGCACCTTGCGGGACGCCGCCGCGCTGCGGGCGTCGCTCGCCACCGCCCGGCGCGCGGTCGTGGTGGGGGCCGGGTTCATCGGTCTGGAGTTCGCGGCGGCGGCACGTGAGTCGGGTTGCGAGGTGACGGTCGTGGAAGCGCTCGACCGCCCGCTCGCCCGTGTCGTCTCGGCGACCACCGCCGAACACTTCACCCGGCTGCACCGGAGGGCGGGCACGGAGCTGCTGTTCGGCCAGTGCGTCGCGGCCCTGCACGGAGACGGCCGCGAAGGCGTGACGGCCGTGGAACTGGCCGACGGCCGCAGGCTGCCCGCCGACCTGGTCCTCATCGGTGTCGGCGTCGCCCCGCGCACGGAACTGGCCGCCGCGGCCGGCCTCGCGGTGAACGGCGGCATCACGGTCGACTCCCGCCTGCTGACCAGTGATCCGCGTATCTCGGCCATCGGGGACTGCGCGGCGTTCCGGCACATGCGCTACGGCACCCGGCTGCGGCTGGAATCAGTGCAGAACGCCGTCGGTCACGCCAGGCTGGTCGCCGAGCGGCTGACCGGGACGTCCCGTGCCTACGACGAGTTGCCATGGTTCTGGAGTGACCAGTTCGCCACCACCCTGCAGATCGCAGGTCTTGACGAGAAGCACGACACGGAGGTGGTGATCGGAGACGATCCCGACGCGTTCTCGGTACTTCTCTTCCGTGGGGAGGAGCTGCAGGCGGTGGAGTCGGTCAACCGTCCCGCGGACCACCTCGCGGCCCGACGACTCATCGACCGGGGCATCGGCCTGAGCCCGGACGAGGCAGGCGCACCGGGCTTCACGTTGAAGGGCCACCTCTCACGCGGACGGGAAGGCTCGATCGTGCCCGCCGGCTGAGCGCCGCCCGGCCGGACGGACGACCACGCTCCCGCCCCACCGTCCCGTGGGGCGGGGCGTCGTGTGCCTGCACACTTTTCACCTATTACCCCGCGACGTAGTTTTGCGATGCAGTCAACCGCTTTTCTGAGCCGTGATCAAGATTCGGCCAAAACCGCCACGACTTCTCGATGTAAAGACTTCATAAACAGTTCACAGGTTGCTGTTGCGAGAGCTCGCTTTCTGCGTCAGGGTTAGCGGTGATCGCTTGGCGCCGCTGATTCAATCAGCCATAAAAACCACAGACAGGGGGAACGTCGTGTCGGAATCCGTCAATTCTCAGGGATTCAGCGACGAGGTCGAGCTGCGTCGCATCAACCGCGCCACCGTCGAGCGCTACATGAAAACCAGGGGCCAGGACCGGCTGCGCCGGCACGAGCTGTTCACCGAGGATGGCGTCGGTGGCCTGTGGACCACCGACACCGGCGAGCCCGTCGCCACCCACGGCCGTGACCGGCTGGCCGAACACGCGGTCTGGTCACTGAAGTGCTTCCCGGACTGGGAGTGGTACAACATCCAGATCTTCGAGACCCAGGACCCCAATCATTTCTGGGTCGAGTGCGACGGGCGCGGAAAGATTCTCTTCGGCGATTACCCCGAGGGGTACTACGAGAATCACTTCCTGCACTCGTTCGAGCTGGAGAACGGCAAGATCAAGCGGGAGCGGGAGTTCATGAACCCGTTCCAGCAGCTGCGTGCGCTCGGAATTCCGGTTCCGGAAATCAAGCGCACCGGAATACCCACCTGACAAGCAAACAACACCGCTGGATCGGAGTGCGTCTTGGAAGACGTAAAACGGGAGATTCGTATCCGCGGGGCATTGCAGCAGCCCGATTGGAGTGACCTTTTACAGGTCAGTCGGGTAGGTGAGTCACTCGCCGCGCGCCCCACTCTTGTACAGGCCGACGACTTGGCCACACTGCGGACTCTGCTGGGCAAGGTGGCGCTCGATGAAGCCATGGTGCTGCAGTCCGGTGACTGCGCCGAAGATCCGCGGGAATGCACACGCCACCATGTCGCACGGAAGATCGCGTTGCTCGACCTGCTCGCCGGGTCGCTCGGCCTGATCACCGGCAAACCCGTCCTGCGGGCAGGACGTATAGCGGGGCAGTTCGCCAAGCCCCGCTCCCAGCCCACCGAAGTGATCGACGGCGCCGAACTCCCCGTATTCCGGGGACACATGGTCAACGGCCCGGAGCCCGACCCCGAGCGGCGCCGACCTGATCCCCTGCGCATCCTCACCGGTTACATGGCCGCCTGTGACATCGTCGAGCACCTGGGGTGGCGCGACCGCGCCGCGGGACGCGAGGTCGTGGAGCCACTGGTGTGGACCAGCCACGAGGCGCTGCTGCTCGACTACGAGATGCCCATGCTGCGCATGGACGACAAGGGCCGGATGTTCCTGGGCTCGACTCATTGGCCGTGGATCGGTGAGCGCACTCGCCAGGTCGACGGCGCCCACGTGGCCCTGCTCGCGGAGGTGAGCAACCCGGTGGCGTGCAAGGTCGGCCCCACGATCAAGCCCGACGAACTCCTCGCCCTGTGCGAGAAGCTCGACCCGTGGCGCGACCCCGGGCGGCTCACCCTCATCGCACGGATGGGAGCCGACGCCGTCGGCGACCGGCTGCCCCGCCTCGTGGAAGCCGTGCGGGGCGCGGGTCACCCCGTCGTCTGGCTCAGTGACCCCGTGCACGGCAACACCGTCACCGCGCCCGGCGGCTACAAGACCCGGCTGGTGGAGACCGTCTCGCTCGAGGTGTCCCGCTTCGTCCAGGCCGTGCGCGCCGGCGGCGGCGTCCCCGGCGGACTGCACCTGGAGACGACACCGGAAGACGTCACCGAGTGCGCCTTCACCGAGGCCGACCTCGACTCCGTCGGTGACCGCTACACCTCGTTCTGCGATCCCCGCCTCAACCCGTCGCAGGCCCTCTCCGTGGTGTCGGCCTGGACCGCCTGATCCATCTGGTCCGCCTGATCTCACGACTCTCACTCCCTGCTCAGCGCTGCTCACGAAGCACACGCGCACCAAGCCAGGAACTGGAGCCATGACCGGCATTCCCCCCATACAGGCCTACCTGTTACCCACTGAGGGAGACCTCCCCCCGGCCGTCGTGCCCTGGAACGCCGAACCCGAGCGTTCGGTCCTTCTGGTCCACGACATGCAGCGGTACTTCCTCAAGCCCTTCCCCGACAGCGTGCGCCACGAGTTGGTCCGCAACGCGGCACACCTGCGCGACCGCTGCGCCGAACTCGGCATCCCGGTCGCCTACACCGCCCAGCCGGGCGGCATGACCGACGACGAGCGCGGACTGCTCAAGGACTTCTGGGGTCCCGGCATGCGAGCCGAGCCCGCGGACCGTCAAGTGGTCGAGGACCTCGCGCCGGCCGAGCACGACTGGCAGCTCACCAAGTGGCGCTACAGCGCCTTCTTCAAAACCGACCTGCTCCAGCGGATGCGTGCCGAGGGCCGCGACCAACTCGTCCTGTGCGGCGTATACGCCCATGTCGGCGTGCTGGCCACCGCCGTCGACGCCTTCACACACGACATCCAGCCGTTCGTCGTCGCGGACGCCACGGCTGACTTCTCGGAGGAGTACCACCGCTCGGCGCTCACCTACGCCGCCGAGCGCTGTGCCCTCGTCACCACGGCCAAGGCGTTGTTCTCATGACGTACGAGCCGCATCCCGGGCGCGAGACGGCCGCCGACTTGCTCGACCGGGTCCTGAAGGATCCGTCGGAGCCGTTCGCCCTGCTGCACCGTCCTGGCACGATCGGCCCTGACGTCGTGGAGGTCCTGACGGGCTCGGTGTCCCTGCCCGTCACGCTGGCCGACATCCCGCTGCCCCCGGCACGGGACGCCGGTGCCGGTGCCCACCACGAGGTCCTCGTCGTCGTCCCCTACCGGCAGCTCACCGAGCGCGGTTTCGCCTGCGCCGACGACGGGACGCCGATGGTGGCGATGACCCTCACCGGCCAGCAACGGCTGCCGCTCGGCGAGGCACTGGCACGCATCCCCGATGTGCCGACCCCGCTGACGGGCGGAGACTTCGACGTCGACGACGAGGCGTACGAGGACGTGGTGCGCCGCATCGTCAAGGAGATGATCGGTACGGGGGAGGGCGCGAACTTCGTCATCAAACGCACCTTCGTCGCGGACATCACGGACTACGGACCGCACAGCGCCCCCGCGCTGTTCCGCCGGCTCCTCGAGCGCGAGTCGGGTGCCCACTGGACGTTCCTGATCCACACGGGCACCCGGACCCTGGTCGGCGCCTCACCCGAGCGGCACGTCAGCTTCCAGGGCGGCACGGCCGTCATGAACCCCATCAGCGGCACGTACCGGTATCCGCCGTCGGGCCCCACACTGTCGGGCGTACTGGAGTTCCTCGGCGACCGCAAGGAGACCGACGAGCTGTACATGGTCCTCGACGAGGAGCTCAAGATGATGGCCCGGATCTGCGCGACGGGCGGCCGCGTCGTGGGTCCCTACCTCAAGGAAATGGCCAGGGTCGCGCACACCGAGTACTTCATCGAGGGCAGCACCGACCACGACGTGCGCGACATCCTGCGCGAGACGATGTTCGCTCCCACGGTCACCGGCAGCCCGCTGGAAAGCGCCTGCCGCATCATCCAGCAGTACGAGCCCAAAGGCCGCGGCTACTACAGCGGCGTCGCCGCGCTCATCGGGCGGGACGCCGACGGGGAGCGGGTCATGGACTCCGCGATCCTCATCCGCACCGCGGACATCACTTGCGAGGGACGCATCGGCATCGGTGTGGGCGCCACCATCGTGCGCCACTCCGACCCCGCCTCCGAGGCCGCGGAGACCCGCGCGAAGGCGGCCGGACTCGTCGCCGCCCTCAACGGCGACGAGAAGGAACGTTTTTCCGAACATCCGCACGTGCGCCGGGCACTGGAACTGCGCAACGAGTCCATCGCCGGGTTCTGGCTGTCCGACGTGGAGGCACGCGCGTCATCACTGCCGGAACTGGCCGGGCGCAGTGTGCTTGTCGTGGACGCCGAGGACACCTTCACGTCGATGATCGACCAGCAGTTGCGGTCCCTGGGACTGCGGGCGACGGTCCGCCGTTACGACGAGGAATACGACGTCGAGGGCTATGACCTGGTCGTGATGGGGCCGGGGCCGGGGGACCCGCAGGAGACCGCACACCCCAAGATGCGGCACCTGCACACGGCGGTCGGCACCCTCCTGCGTGAACGCAGGCCGTTCCTCGCCGTCTGCCTCAGCCACCAGGTACTCGGGCTCCGGCTCGGGCTGCCCCTGCGCCGCAGGGCGGTGCCCAACCAGGGGGTGCAGAAGAAGATCGACCTGTTCGGCGCCACCGAACGCGTCGGCTTCTACAACACCTTCGCCCTCGTCAGCGGGCGGGACGAGTTCGACGCGGACGGCATCGGCCCGGTCCGCGTGAGCCGGGACCCGGCCACCGGAGAGGTGCACGCGCTGCTCGGTCCGGGCTTCGCCTCCCTGCAGTTCCACCCTGAGTCCGTGCTCACCAGGGAAGGGCCCCGCATCGTGGGCACGACCCTGGCCGGCCTGCTCGCGCCGGCCCGGACCCCCGGCCCGGCCCTGATCCCGGCGGCCGGAATCCGCCCGGCAGGGTCCGGCGGCGCGACGGCCTGATCCGCCCGAGCCGCCGGATCCATCCCCCCCCAGGACCGCCGGGTCGGCGCCTTCCCCCGCGCGCCGGCCCGGCTCTCCCCGCCTGTCCCGGCGCCCGATCCCGGGTGCGGCACGGCGAAGTTCCTACGACGAGTGGGAGAAACCATGCATACGTATGTCGTTGTCGACGCGTTCGCGAGACGACCCCTGACCGGCAACCCGGTCGCGGTGTTCTTCGACGCCGACGACCTGACCACCGAGCAGATGCAGTCCATAGCCCGGGAGATGAATCTCTCGGAGACCACGTTCGTACGCCGCCCGGAGCAGGACGGCGACCACCACGTACGGATCTTCACCCCGGTCAACGAACTTCCCTTCGCCGGGCACCCGTTGCTCGGCACCGCCATCGCACTGGGCGGCCGCACCGACGCCGACCGGCTGAAGATCGAGACCGCCATGGGCCTCATCCCCTTCGCATTGGAACGCGAGGAAGGCAAGGCCGTCTCGGCGCGCATGCGCCAGCCGGTGCCCGTGTGGCAGCCCTTCGACCGCGCCGACGAGCTCCTGGAAGCACTGGGCGTCAGTGAGTCGACGCTTCCGGTGGAGATCTACCGCAACGGCCCCCGGCACGTCCTGGTCGGCTTCGAGAGCGTCGAAGCCCTGTCGAAGGTCGACCCCGACCACCGGGCCCTGGCCCGCTTCCCGGACATGGCGACCAACTGCATCGCCGGGTCCGGGAGTTCCTGGCGCAACCGCATGTTCTCGCCGGCGTACGGGGTCGTGGAGGACGCCGCGACCGGCTCAGCTGCCGGACCCATCGCGATCCACCTGGCCCGCCACGGCCTCGGCACCTACGGGCAGCCCGTAGAGATCACGCAGGGCGTCGAGATGGGCCGCCCCTCTCCCATGGGCGCACTCGTGCACGGAGAGGGCAACCGGGTCGACTCCGTCGAGGTCTTCGGCCATGGAGTCGTCGCACTCGAAGGGGTTCTGCATGTCTGACCTGTCCCAGCTGGACGAAGCTCCGAACAGCCATGGCTCCAGCCGCCGTTCGGAGACGCTCACCGGCACCGTCGAGGTCTCCTTCCCCGAGTTCCTCACGCCGCCCCCCGAGCCGATGGGGCTGCTGAGCTCGTGGCTGGAGAGCAGCGTCGCCCACGGGGTACGGGAGCCACGCGCGCTGGCGCTGGCCACCGCCGACCGCGAAGGCCGCGCATCCTCCCGCATCGTGGCGATCAACTCGGTGACGGATGCCGGGATCGTCTTCATCACCCACGCCGACAGCCAGAAGGGCCGGGAGCTGGCCGAGAATCCCTGGGCAGCCGGCGTCCTGTACTGGAGGGAGACCAGCCAGCAGATCACGCTGGCCGGCCCCGTGCACCGCCTGTCCGACGCCGAGGCGGAGGTCCTCTGGTCCGCGCGGCCCGTCTTCACCCACGCCATGAGCTCCGTCTCCCGACAGAGCCTGCCGCTGGACGGCCTCGACCACGTCGCCGAGCTGCGGGCCAGGGCGCGGCAGCTGGGCGAGTCGCAGCGGCCCCTGCCGCGCCCCGAGTCGTTCGCGGCCTATCGACTCGAGCCCGCGAGCGTCGAGTTCTGGGCCAACGGCACCGACCGGCTGCACGAGCGACTGCGCTACGACCGAGACGGCGACGGCTGGGAGATCAGCCGGCTCCAGCCGTGACCGCCCTCGCCCTCACTCCTGTGGGAGATCTCATGACCCCGCCCCTGTTCACCGAACCGGGCGCCGCCGCCCCCGTGTTCACCGACCACCACGACCTGCGGGAGCGCAACCGGCGCGCCGTGGAGCAGTACATGCAGACCGGTGCCGAGGCCCGGCTGCGCAGGTACACCCTCTACACCGAGGACGGCACCGCGTCCCTGTTCAACACCGACATCGGCCGGCCCATCGTCGTCCAGGGCCAGGAGAAGCTGAAACGGCACGGCCAGCTCTCCCTGGAGGTGCTGCCCGACTGGCAGTGGTTCGACGTGCACGTCTACGAGACGCAGGACCCGTCCGTCATCTGGGTCGAGTGCGACGGCGAAGGCACGATCCGGTTCCCGGGCTACCCCGAGGGCCGCTACCGCAACCACTTCATCCACGGCTTCACGCTGAGCGACGGGCGCATCGTCTCCAGCCGCGAGTACACCAACCCGATCGAACACATGCGCGCCCTCAGCATCGACATACCGCACATCAGGCGGGACTGGATCCCTTCCTGATCGCCCCTCAGGTGACACCGGATCCGCCGGCCTTCGGACAGGGGCAGTCCATCAGCACGCCTGCGCAAGGTGCGCGAGGGTCAACGGCGGCCGCCGGAGCGCACCCCTGCCTCCCGTCGTGATCGAGGAGTCCGCATGTCCCAGCAGCAGCTGACCGAACCACGCGTCATCCATCGCGTGCATGCGTCGGTGACCGCCTTCGTCGGCGACGCCACGGGCCTTCCGCTCGAGCCTGCCTTCGTCCGCAACCCGCGCGAACTCTCCGGGATCGTCCCACCGGGAAAGACCGGCGAGAACGCACCCTCCTTCGTCCGCGACGCTGTGCTCGGCCACTTCCGCAACGGCGGTGGCGGGGCGTGGATCATCGGAACGGCCCGGGACGCGGACCGGGTCACCGCCTACCGGTCCGCGCTTGCCGAGCTGGAGAGCATCTCGGGGATCATCCTCGTGGTCGCTCCGGATCTGTGGCGTATGGAGAGCGACGCCCACGGCGTGGCACAGGCGATCGCCGAGCACTGCGCACACATGGGCGACCGGGTCGCCCTGCTGCACACCCGGCAGGGCCTCGCCCCCGCCGACGTGACCAGCAGGCCGTTCCAACTGGCCGATCCGACCGCCCGGTTCGCCGCCGTCTACTACCCGTGGATCGTCGTCACCGACGCCGACGGGACACAACGGCCGGTGCCGGCGTCGGGTCATGTGTCCGGACTGTGCTGCCGCCGCGATGCCGAGCAGGGCGTGCACACAGCGCCCGTGAGTGCGCTGCTGGGCGTCCTCAAACACGAGCGGGAGCTGTCCGACGCGGAGCAGGAGACTCTGGGCGGCCGGGGGGTGAATTGTCTGCGGTTCTTCCCCGGCGAGGGCACCCGGGTGGTGGGCGCACGCACGCTGTCCACCGACCCGGACTGGATGCACCTCAGCGTACGGCGCCTGGTGAACCACGTCCGCGCAGCACTCGAACAGGAGACCAGGAGAGCCGCCTTCGAGTCGGCCGGCGCCCCGGTGCGGACCAGGGTCCACCGGTCCGCCACCGCGTTCCTGACGGACCTGTGGCACCGGGGAGCGCTGCGCGGCCGGTCCGCAGACGAGGCGTTCCGCGTCGTGTGCGATGCCGACAACGGCACCTCCGAGGACACGGCTCACGACAGGGTGAACCTCGACGTCGGCCTCGCAGCCCTGCGCCCGGCCGAGTTCATCACTTTCCGCATTCAGCAGCCCGTCGGGGACGCTGAAGCATGACGAGGAGACGATTCAATGGACGTCAGGCAGCTGGAACATCGTCTGCGCGCACTTCCCGATCTCCACCAGGAATGCCTGCACCACATCTTGACGACAACTCGGCGGAGGAACCCGACGAAGGTGTCGGGAAGCCGCAAGCGGGATTACCTGAACATGTCCGCGCTCGACGCCAGGAACGACGTACTCGCCATTCTTGAGTCCTGGTCGGACCTCGTCGCGGAAAAACTCGGGGCGGTTGCCCCGGCTCGCTCCGTTCCCCAGCTGGCGCGCTTCCTCGTACGCCACCTGGAGTGGCTCACCGCGCAACCTCCGGCTGCCGAATTCGCTGCCGAGATCGAGGGCCTCCATGGTGAGTTACTGCGTGCCATCGACCATGAGAGTGATCCCAGGTCACCCCTCGTCGAGTGCGTCATGGACGACTGCACGGGCACGATCGACGCCACACCGCAGAAGACCGGAAACGCGGAGAAGAGCAGCATCAGCTGTTCTTCCGGACACACATGGGAGATACGCGAATGGCTTACCCTACGGCACCTCATGAATCGCCGACGAAGGCATGTCGCCTGAACAAACCGCCGCGCCACAGACTGGTGCCGACGAACGTGGCCGCTCTCGCCGTGGGCGTGTCCGAAGCGACCATCCGGAAATGGGTGAGCCGCGGGAAGATAACGCGCTACGGCACACCGGGCCGTTCGGAGTTCGACATAGAAGAACTCACCGAGATCGCGATACAGCGTCGGCCCTGACCCGGCAGTTCCGTCCCCGGTCGTTGTCTGGTGAAACGGCCGGGGACGGAATTCCCGCCGGTGGACCTATTCGCCCACTCCTCCATATGCGGCGAGCAGGACCGCCGGGTCTGGGCCCTCCAGGACGGTCGGCTTGGCGAGCCCGTCCAGGACGATGAAGCGCAGCAGGTCGCCACGGGACTTCTTGTCGACCTTCATCGTCTCCAGCAGCTTGGGCCACTGGTCGTAGCGGTAGTGCAGAGGCAGGCCGACGGCTTCGAGGATCGCGCGGTGCCGGTCGGCCGTCGCGTCGTCCAACCTGCCCGCGAGACGGCCCAGTTCGGCGGCGAAGTGCATGCCGACGGAGACCGCGGCGCCGTGGCGCCACTTGTACCGCTCGTTCCTCTCGATGGCGTGACCGAGCGTGTGCCCGTAGTTGAGGATCTCCCGCACGCCCGCCTCCTTCACATCCGACGAGACGACCTCGGCCTTGATCCGGATCGACCGCTCGACCAGTTCGGCGGTGTGCGGGCCCGCCGGGGTCCTCGCGGCCTCCGGGTCGGCCTCGATCAGCTCCAGGATCACCGGGTCGGCGATGAAACCGGCCTTGATGATCTCCGCGAGACCGGACACGTAGTCGTCGACCGGCAGCGACTCCAGCGCGGCCAGATCGCACAGCACCCCCGCCGGAGGATGGAAGGCACCGACGAGGTTCTTGCCCTCGGCCGTGTTGATGCCGGTCTTGCCACCGACCGCCGCGTCCACCATGGCCAGCACGGTCGTCGGGATCGCGATCCAGCGCACCCCGCGCAGCCAGGTCGCCGCCACGAACCCGGCCAGATCGGTGGTCGCCCCACCGCCCACGCCGACGATGACGTCGGAGCGGGTGAAGTTGGACTGCCCGAGCGCCTTCCAGCAGTAGGCGGCGACCTCGGCGGTCTTGGCCTCCTCGGCGTTCGGCACCTGGATGGCGACCGCGTCGAAGCCCCGCCCGGCCAGGTCGACACAGAGCGCCTCGCCCGTCTCGGCCAACGCTTCGGGGTGGATGACGGCGACCCGCTTGGCGTTGGTGCCGATCAACCCGCTGAGTTTGCCAAGGAGTTGACGGCCCACCAGGACCTCGTAGGGTTCACTGCCCGTGGTACCGACCTGGATCCGCGTCACTGCCTCAGTCATGCGTCCTTCAACTCCAGTGCGTCCAGGGCAGCTTGAGTCGCTTCTGCGGGCGTACGGCCGTCGGTGGCCACGACCACCGTGGCGACCTCCTCGTACAGGTGCCGGCGGGCCTCCATGAGCTCGCGCCACTGCTTGCGCGGGTTGACCGCGAGCAGGGGGCGGGCCGCGTTCAGGCCGGTGCGCTTGACGGCCTCCTCGACGTCCATCGAGAGGTGGACGACCCGCTGCCCGGCGAGCAGCGCCCGCGTATCGGCGTCGAGGATCGCGCCGCCGCCCAGCGCCAGGACGCCGTCGTGCTCGGCCAGTGCCCGGTGCACCGCCCGCTTCTCGATCGCCCGGAACGCGGGCTCACCCTCATCGACGAAGATTTCGGCGATGCTCCGGCCCTGCTCGGCCACGATGTCGTCGTCAGTGTCCCTATAGCCGACACCCAGTCGCTCGGCCAGCAGCCGCCCGACCGTGGACTTGCCCACGCCCATCGGCCCGACCAGCACCACCACAGGCGCCGCACTCCGCCGATCCAGTGCTGCCTGCCCGGCCCTGCGCATCGCCTCCACCGGGGCCGGGCGGCGCCCCGTCATCTGCTCCACCTGCAACACGGCTTGGTGCACGAGCAGGTCGAGCCCGCTCACTACGGCACCGCCGTACGCCGACCAGCGGGCGGCGAGCTCGGTGGGCCACGGGTCGTAGAGCACGTCGAACAGGGTGGCGGGCCGCTCCGGTACGGCGGAGGACAGCGCGTCGGTCGTACCGGCCGGCGTGGTGGCGACGACAAGCGGGGCGTGCAGCGCCCGAGCGGCATCCGCCCAGTCGGCCGTACGGACCTCGACATCGAGGCGCTCGCCCCACTGCCGCATCTCGGCGGCCCGGGCCTCGCTGCGCACATACGCCACGACCTCACCGGTGCAGATCCGGGCGAGAGCGGCCAGCGCGGAGGACGCGGTGGCGCCGGCGCCGAGGATCGCGGCGGAGTCCACCTGTTCGATGCCGCGTTCGCGCAGGGCGGCGACCATGCCTGGGATGTCGGTGTTGTCGCCGACGCGTCGGCCGTCCTCGGTGAAGACGACGGTGTTGACCGCCTCGACCGAGGCCGCCGTCTCGCTGATCTCGTCGAGCAGCGGGATGACGGCCCGCTTAAGCGGCATGGTCAGCGACAACCCGGCCCACTCCGGCCCGAGTTCCGCGAGGAACCCGGGCAGAGCGGCCTCGTTGACCTCGAACCGGTCGTACGACCAGCCCGCGAGCCCCAGTTCCTCGTAGGCGGCTCGGTGCAGCACCGGGGAGAGAGAATGGGCGAGGGGCTTGCCCAGGACAGCCGCCCGACGCTGCCCCCTGATACTCATTGCTCCTCCCTGGCATGCGGACCGGCATGGTCGAGGCAGGCGGTGACACAGAGCCGAGAGCCGCTCATCGGATGGCCAGGTTGCCGAGGTACGACTGCACGTTGCGGCGGGTCTCGACCACGTTGTCGCCGCCGAACTTCTCCGCGACCGCGTCCGCCAGGACCAGGGCCACCATGGCCTCGGCGACGATTCCGGCCGCCGGCACCGCGGAGACGTCGGAGCGCTGGTGGTGCGCCTGCGTCGCCTCGCCGGTCGTCACGTCCACCGTCTGCAGCGCCCGCGGCACGGTCGCGATCGGCTTCATCGCCGCGCGCACCCGCAGCAGCTCACCGGTGGACAGGCCGCCCTCGGTGCCGCCCGAACGGCCGGAGACACGGCGGATGCCCTCATCGGTCCTGACGATCTCGTCGTGCGCCTTCGAGCCCGGCACCCGCGCCAACTCGAAGCCGTCACCGACCTCGACGCCCTTGATCGCCTGGATACCCATGAGCGCACCGGCGAGCCGGGCATCCAGCTTGCGGTCCCAGTGCACATGCGAGCCGAGACCGACCGGCACGCCGTACGCCAGGATCTCGACCACGCCACCGAGGGTGTCGCCGTCCTTGTGGGCCTGGTCGATCTCCGCGACCATCGCCTTCGACGCGTCCGCGTCCAGACAGCGCACCGGGTCGGCGTCCAGCCTCTCCACGTCGGCCGGCGTCGGGTACACACCCTGCGGCGCCTTCGCCGAGGCCAGCTCCACGACGTGGCTGACGATCTCGATGCCGGCCGTCTCCTTGAGGTACGACCGTGCCACCGCACCCAGCGCCACCCGGGCGGCGGTCTCACGCGCGGAGGCGCGTTCCAGGATCGGGCGGGCCTCGTCGAAACCGTACTTCTGCATGCCGGCGAGGTCGGCGTGGCCGGGGCGCGGGCGGGTCAGCGGCGCGTTGCGGGCGAGCCCGGCCAGGATCTCCGGGTCGACCGGGTCAGCCGCCATGACCTGCTCCCACTTCGGCCACTCGGTGTTGCCCACCGTGATCGCGACCGGGGAGCCGAGGCTGAGCCCGTGGCGGACACCGCCGATGAAGGTGACCTCGTCGCGCTCGAACTTCATGCGCGCACCGCGTCCATAGCCGAGCCGCCGTCGCGCGAGATGGTCGGCGACCATCTCCGTGGTGATCGGGACGCCGGCGGGAAGACCCTCCAGCGTCGCGACGAGTGCGGGACCGTGGGACTCGCCCGCGGTCAGCCAGCGCAGCCTGCTCAACGGTGCTCCTCTGCCAACCTGCCGGTGTGCGGCGGGTGTTCATGGTCGGAAAACAAACGCCGCATCTCATCGTGGAACCCCGGGAAGGTCTTCCCGACGCATGCCGGGTCGTCCAACGAGATCGCCCCCGGCACCGCGAGCCCGAGAACCGAGAACGACATCGCGATCCGGTGGTCGCGTCGGCACGCGATGTGGGTACGGCGCGGTACTTTCGGATGGATGGTGATCCAGTCTCGCCCTTCGGCGATCTCGACGCCGCAGGCCCGCAGGTTCGCCGCGACGGCGGCGACACGGTCGGACTCCTTCAGCCGCGCGTGTCCGATGCCCTCGATCGTGATGGGCGCGTCAGCCAGGGGGGCGATCGCGGCGAGGGTCATGAAGGTGTCCGAGATATCACCCATGTCCACGGTGAAGCCCCCATGCGGCCGACCGGTGCCGGACACGGTGGTGGCCGCCCGGCCCACGCTCACCTCCGCCCCGAGCCGCGACAGGACCTTCACGAAGCTCAGGTCGCCCTGCAGACTGCTGGTGCCCAGGCCGGGAACAGTGACCGTGCGTCCGGTGACGGCCGCCGCGGCGAAGACGTACGAAGCCGAGGACGCGTCGGGTTCGACCACGGCGTCGGTAGCGTCGTACCCTCCCGGTTCGACACGCAGAATCCCGTCCTCGCTGTCGTCGACGTCGGCTCCGAAGCGCCGCATCAACGTAACCGTCATGTCGATGTACGGGCGGCTGACCAGGCGTGCGGTCCGGATCACCAGGCCGTGCCGCATCAGGGGTGCCGCCATCAGCAGGCCGCTCAGGTACTGACTGCTCAGGGAAGAGTCCACCGACAGCTCCCCGCCCGTGAGGCCACCAGCACGGATCAGCAGGGGAAGCCCGATGCCCGGGCCCGCCTCCAGGTCGGCGCCCAGCAGGCGCAGCGCTTCGAGCAGGGGGCCCTGGGGGCGGGCGCGCAGCTGTGCCGAGCCGTCGAAGAGGAAGGTGCCCTGGCCGGCGGCGGCGAACGGCGGCAGGAAGCGGGCGGCCGTACCGGCGTCCGCGCACCATGGTCGGCCCGGTCCGACAGGTCCGCGCCCGGTGCCCGTGACCTCCCAGAACCCGTCCTCGGGGCTGCCCTGCACCATGATCCCGCACTCTCGCAGTGCCCCGCGGAACGCCATGGTGTCCTCGCTCACCAGGGGAGCGTGCACTCTGCTGGTGCCGTTGGCGGCAGCGGCGAGGAGCACCATCCGGTTGGTCAGGCTCTTCGAGCCCGGTATCCGGGCGGTCAGGCTCCTCATCACCACTCCACGAGCGCGAAACCGGCCGACATCCCGCCGCCGAAGCCGGCCAGGAGGATCAGCTCCCCCGGGCGGAGGCTCCCCTCGCGGGCGGCCGCGTCCAGGGTGATCGGGATGGAGGCGGCGCCCGTGTTGCCGTAGTGCGTCAGCGTTCGATGTGTGGTGGCGCGGGGCAGGGGCAGATCCGCGGCGACGGCGTCGAGCATGACGCCGTTGGCCTGGTGCGGGACGAAGTGGCTGATGTCGTCGGGCACGACACCGGCCTCGTGGAGGAACTGCTTGGTCAGCTGGGGCAGCTGTTCCATGACGAAGCGGCGCACCTCCCGCCCGTCCATCGCGAAATACTGCAGACCCGCGGCGAGGGCGGGCTCGTCGCAGGGCAGTCGGCTGCCGCCGGCGGGCACCTCGATCAGTCCGGCCAGTTCGCCGAACGTGTGCAGTGCGACGTGCCGCACGCGTGGGCCCCGGGTGCTCGGGCCCAGGACCAGCGCGCCGGCACCGTCACCGAACAGGACGACCGTCTTGCGATCGGCCGGGTTCAGGATGCGCGAGTACAGGTCGGCGCCGATGACCAGCGCATGGCCGCCGCGTCTCGCGAGCACGCCCTCGGCCGCGCAGAGCGCGAACACGCTGCCGGAACAGACGGCGTTGACGTCGAACGCCGCCGCGCCGACCGCGCCGAGTCGATGCTGTACATAAGCCGCCGTCGGCGGCTGGGGCCGGTCCGGTGTGGAGGTCGCCACCACGATCACGGACAGCTGACCGGCGGTGATGCCGGCCGAACGCAGCGCCGCCCGTCCCGCGGCCGTGGCCAGATCCGAGGTGGCCTGCTCGGGCGCGGCCCAGCGTCGTTGCCGGATCGCGGTCTTGCGGGTGATCCAGGCGTCGTCGACCCCGGCTGCCGCACCGACCTCGTCATTGGAGACGACCCGGTCCGGCACATAGGCACCCGTACCGAGGATCCCGATGTCGGTCATACGGCCGTCCGCCCCTGCGGGCGCCGCTCGTAGACGCGCTTGTGACCGCGGAGCCCGGCCATCCGGAAGGGACCGGTGGTCTGCGCCGGGGTGAGGTGCTCGCCTCCGTCGGCCGGGAACGTCCGCTCGTGCAGCTCGCGGTAGCCGGCGTAGTCCACCGGCCGTCGCCGGTCGATCGCCTCGCGGTGCGCCTCGGTCCGCAGGTGCTCCCGGTATCCGGGTACGACGGTCCCGGCGAAGAACTCGGCGACACTGCCGGACCCGTAGCTGAGGAAGCCGATGGACCGGCCGGTCAGGTCCTCCGCCTGGTCGAGCAACGCGGCCAGGGCGAGGTACACCGACGCGGTGTAGCTGTTGCCGACGACCCTGTTGTAGGCCGTGGTCGGCCCGATGGCCCGCGCGATCCGCGCCACGTCGGTGACGTACCCGCAGAAGTTCAGCAGGTGGTGGTGCGCCTTGTAGGCCATCTTCGTGAACGGCTGGTGGTAGCAGAACGCGCTGAACTCCTCCAGGGAGCGGCCCCCCTGCCCCAGGTAGTCCTTCCAGGCGCCCTCCACCGCCTGGAGGTAGGCGGTGATGGACTCCTGCCCGTCGACCAGTGCGGTGTCCCGGTAGTTCGGACGCCAGAAGTCCATGACGTCAGCGGTGAACAGGCCCGAGGGCCCCTCGATGCGCACCAGCGCGGGGTCAGCGCCGACCAGCATGGCCACCGCCGCCGCGCCCTGGGTCGCTTCGCCCGGGCTGTCCAGGTCGTATTTGGAGACGTCGCTCGCGATCACGAGGACCTGCTGGGCGGGGTCGCGGTGGACGAGGCCGATGGCGAACTGCAGGGCCGCCGTCGCCCCGTAGCAGGCCTGCTTCAGTTCGACGACCCGGGTGGCCGACGGCAACCCGAGCAGCGAATGGACGTACACACCGGCCGACTTGGCCTGGTCGATCGAGGACTCCGTCGCGAACACGACCGTCCGGATGCGATCCGTGCCGTGCCGGGCGACAAGCGGCGCTGCCGCGGTCGCACCCATGGTCACGATGTCCTCGTCGGCGGCGGGCACACTCATCGACTGCTGGCCGATGCCCACGTGGTACTTGCCGATGTCGGTGCCGTTGTACTCGGCGAGCGCCGTGTGCGTCAGCACGAACTCGGTCGTCGAGAAGGACAGATCGTGAATTCCTATGGCGGTTTCGCCGGTCATGCCTGAGCACCCACCTTTTCCGTTGTGCTGCCGCGTTCCAGTTGGACGTGGGCGCGCATGAGTTCGCCCGGGTTCGTCTGTGCCGCCAGCAGGGAGAGCTCGCCGCACAGCACGGTCGCCGCCGCGATGACGGCGAGCCTGCGGGCGTTCTCTCCCGGGGCGCGCTCGGCTGTGCAGCCGAGCCGGGCCAGATTGGTCTCCACGAACGGAAGCCCCTTGCCGTTGCCCACCGTGCCCACGATCAGGTTGGGCAGCGTGCAGGCGAAGTAGAGGTCGCCGTCGCGGTCCTCGGCCATGACGACGCCCTGCGACCCCTCGACGATGTTGGCCGCGTCCTGACCCGTCGCCAGGTAGAACCCGAGCAGCATGTTCGCGAAGTGGGCGTTGGCGGAGCGGATGCCACCGGCGAGCAGCGTGCCGAGCATGTTCTTGCGTACGTTCAGCTGGACGATCCGGGCGGCCGTCGTGTGCAGCACGCGCTCCACCACGTCGCGCGGCACGAGAAGCTCCGTGACCACGTTCTTGCCGCGGCCGAGGATGCCGTTGACCGCGGTCGCCTTCTTGTCCGTGCAGTAGTTTCCCGAGATCGATCCATAGGAGATTCCCGGGATGGTCCGCAGCAGATGCTGAAGGAGCGCGTCGGACGCCAGTGTCGCCATGTTGTGCCCGGAGGCGTCGCCGGTGGTGAACTCGAACCGGATGAACAGCAGGTTGGCGTTGATCTCGTGCCGGATGCCGATCAGCTCGGCGAACCTGCTGCAACCGCGGACCACCTCCTTCAGCTCGCCCAGCCGCGCGTCGATGGTCCGTGCGGCCGTGTACGCGGTCTGCGCGTCCGTCGCCTCCACAAGCACCGAACGAGTCATCCGTTCGTCGACGAGGGTGGCGACGATGCCCCGCTCGGCCAGCGTGGAGACCTTCGCCCCACGGCCCACCGAGGGCCACAGCGGCGTCTCGTAGGTGGCGAGCGGGACCTGGGTCTCGACGTCGGCGACGTTCCCCGAGATCCGCAGGGGGCCCACCCACTTCATGGGGACCCCGGCGATCGCGTGTGCCTCGGTCATCGTGTGCTTCCCGTCATCTCGGTGAGGGCGTCGAGGCCGCCGGAGCGCCGGGCGAACGGCCCCGTGTCAATGCCACGATCGGTGCAGAAGTCGCGGAGGGAGCCGTGGATCAGCACGTCGCAGCGGGTCAGCTCGGCCGGGGTGCGTGCGCCCAGCATGGTCATCAGCGCGGTCAGCTGGTCGAGCCACGTCGAGATCTGCGCGATCAGCGCCGACACACCGTCGTCCATCAGCGTGCGGAGGAATCCGCCGGACACTCCGACGCCGGACGCGCCGAGCGCCAGCGCGCGGGCCACGTCGAGCGGATGGCGGGCGCCCCCGGAGGCGAGCACCGGCATGCCGACGCCCTGCGCGTCCAGGAGACAGGCGGCGGTGGACTGGCCCCAGCCCTCGAGGAAGGCGTAGTCGGAGAGTTCCCGCCTGCCGTTCTCGATGCGGGCGAAGTCGGTGCCGCCCCGGCCGCCCAGGTCCGCCACCCGTACGCCCAGTTCCCGCAGCATCAGGACGGTCTCGCGGCTGAGACCGAACCCGACCTCCTTGACGATCACGGGTACGTCGACCGCCGCCGCGATCCGCTCGATCTGCGGGACCCAGGACGAGAAGGAGCGGTCGCCCTCCGGCATCACGGTCTCCTGCGCCGTGTTGACGTGGATCTGCAGGGCGTCGGCCCGCAGCAGGTCGACGGCCCGCTGCGCCTTCTCGACCGAGGCCGTCGCGTTGACGTTCGCCAGGACGAACCCGTCCGGGTTCTTCTCGCGCAGCACGCGGAAGGTGTCCGCGCACGACGGGTCCTTGAAGTACGCGCTCATGGAGCCCGACGCGATGGGCAGGCCGGTCTCGTGGGCGGCGATGGCCAGGTCCCGGTTGATCTCACCGGTCTTGGTGCTGCCGCCGGTCATCGCGTTGATGTACAGCGGCACCTGCCAGGCGATACCGGCAAAGGTCGTGGCCAGCGACACGTCCGGCCGGTCGATGCCGGCCAGGGCGTGGTGGACGAACGACACCTCGTCGAACTGGTTGCGTCCGATGTGACCGTGCTGCTGCTCGACAGCGAGCCGGACGTGGTCGTCCTTGCGTTGAGCGATCATTCCTCGTTCCCTTCCATGACGGGACGGACCGGCAGGGGTTGCACCCCCGCCGTGGCCCACCGTTGCCGTAGCTGAGAGATCCGCGCCGCCGCTTCGGCGTCCAGCAGCGCGATACCGCAGTCGCCGCCCCCCGCACCCGAGGGTTTGGCCGCGCCGCCGACCGCTTCGGCGGCGTCGCACAGTGCCGTCAGACCGCGTGTGAAGATGCCCAGCCCGACCTCGTCGTCCAGCCGGGCCAACGCGCTCCGGGCGTGCCGGATCTGGCGCAGCAGCTCCTCACGGTCGCCTCGCTCGAGTGCGGAGACCGAGGCGCGCACACAGTCGGTGGTGGTCTCCGTGAAGCTCCGGTGGGACGCGGTGCCCCGCCAGGTCCGTCGGTTCAGGTGGGAGACGAGCGATGCAGTGGAGGCGGGTGTGCCGGTCCAGCCGACCTCCAGGGAGAGGCCGTGCGGCGGGGGCAGTCGGCGTACCCCGAAACCGGGCCAGGCGGCGCGCAGCATCTCCTCAACGCCCCGGCGCCGGGCCAGGTCGAGCACGGCGGCCCTGTCGGGTGCCTGATAGGCGATCCAGCCGCCCCACGTGCTGGCGGCGAGATCACCGCCGGAGGCCTTGGCATCGATGCCGGCCGTCGCGAGCATGGCCAGGCGGAACCGGTTGTCGGGCGACAGCCGCAGTCCGCAGAAGGACGCCACGGCCGCGACGGTCGCCACGGTGACCGCGCCACTGGAACCCAGGCCGAACTTGGTGCCATTGTCGTGCAGACGGCTGCTGATCGAAACTTCGCAGGCCGGTGCGGGCAGGCCGCGTTCGCCCAGCAGGCGGCCCACCACCTCGACGGCCGACACCACATGTGCCAGTCCGTCGCGGGCGCGCTGTTCGTCGGTTGCGCCGTATGCGCCGAGCCTGCCGTCCCGCCAGCGCATGGGCACCGGCCGCGCGGCGAGGTCGGAGGAGATCACGACGCCGGTTTCGACGGGGGACACGGTGGCGGTGACATGCCGGTCGACCGCCACCAGGATCGCCGGGTTGCCGGGCTCCACCACCGCGTACTCGCCCGCGACGAACAACTTGCCCGGCGCACGCCGGACGACGGTTCCCGGGCGGGACGTCACAGCGCCTCGTCCAACAGGTGGGCGCCCTGGCCCGGCCCGGCGATGTGCACCGAGCCCCCCGGGGCGGCGGCGCGCATGGCCCCAGCCACCCGGTGCACGTCCGTACGACGGCAGAGCACCTTGACGTTCGGCCCGGCGTCCATGGTCGCGTACGCCGGTACGCCGTCCCGCCTGAGCTGCAGCACGCTGTCGAGCACGGTGAGCGTGGCCGGCGACAGATACCGCACCGCCGGGCGCGCCGCCAGCATCGTCGCGTGCATACCGAGCGCGTTGCGTTCCGCGATTTCCCCGACTGCGTCGAGGTCGGCCCTCAGCAGCGCCCGCTGCATATCGGCGAGGTCGTCCTCGCTGGAGGCGGCCCATGACTCGTACAGCGGCGAGGTGTCCACGGTCCGCCGCATGGCCTCACGGCTGGAGACGGTCTTGGGCCCCGCGTCGACCACCGCGACGACCAGCGCCGGGTCGAGGTCTCCCGCCGGCACCGGCTTGGCGTAGGAGCCGAGGTCCGGGTCGGGGTCCGTGTCCCGGCCGGCGTACCAGATCGCGAAGCCGCCGAAGATCGACCGCGATGCGGACCCGGAGCCTCGCCGGGCCAGGCGGGACAGCGCGGTGGGGTCGAGATCGAGCCCGTACGCGGTGGACGCGGCGACGGCGAGAGCGGCGAACCCGCTGGCCGAGGATGCCAGGCCCGCCCCGGTGGGAACGGTGTTCTCGGTGTCCACGACAGCCCGTTGGGGGAGCCCGGCCCGCTCCCGCACCAGTTCGAGGAAGGCGATGATCCGGCGCCGCGCCTCGCCCTGCGCGGGCACGCCGCCGAACGTCACTTCGTCGTGCAGGGCCTCGGGAGCGAGCCGGACGTGGGTGGTCGTCGGGAAGACGTCCAGGGTCAGCGACAGGCTGTCGGTCCGCGGCAGCACGAGCCGCTCGTCGCGCTTGCCCCAGTACTTGATCAGCGCGATGTTCGGGTGCGCCACGGCGGTGGCGCAGCCCTCGGTCTTCGGTTCCCGGGTCCGGACGGCAGTAATCCGGTGTTCAGAGCGCATGGTCGGCGTGCCCCCTCAGCGGTACGTCCCAGGTCTGGACGGCGCCGGCCTGCCGCAGGCGCCGGGTGACCTCCCTTGCGTGCTCCGGCCGGGTCAGTGCGATCACGCAGCCGCCCATGCCCCCGCCGGTGATCTTGGCTCCGAGGCTGCCTGCCGTGAGCGCTGCTTCGACCAGTGCGTCGATCCGGTCGGTACTGAGGCCGACCGTGCGGAGCAGTTCGTGGTACGCCGTGAGCCGCGCACCGAGCTGTGCCGGCTCGCCGTCGGCAAGGGCCTGCCGGGCCTCCTCGGTCAGTTGCGACGCCCGGCGCACGAATCTCTCCTGCGCCCCGGAATGCCGCTGGAACCCGGTACGCAACAGCTCGACCGCGTCCTTCGTCCTGCCCATCTCGCCGCTGTCCGCGACGATGAACAAGCCGTCGCAGCCGATGGGCAGTTCCTGGGCTTCGCCTGCCTGGAACAGCAGCGGGGCACGGGCACCGACGGCCAGGGCGTCGACGCCGCTGGCCCGGCCGTGCGCCACGTTCTCGGCTGTCTGCACCAGGTCGAACGCCGTGCTCGGCGATACGTCGCGACCGAAGAGATCGGCCAGCGCGAGGACGACCGCGCGGGCACACGCAGCGCTGGAACCGAGCCCTCGGCCGGCCGGGATCGCACAGTCGATGATCAGATCGAGGTGCAGCGGTTCGGTCAGACCCATGGTTGCCCGGAACTCGGCGGTCAGCCGGCGCAAACCGTCGGAGGCCTGTGTTTCCCTCGGCCGCGCCGCGGAACCGGTCGTCGTCAGGGACACATCGCCCGTGTCGTCAGGGGAT
Organism: Streptomyces sp. NPDC002788; assembly: GCF_053592115.1. Lineage (NCBI taxonomy): Bacteria > Bacillati > Actinomycetota > Actinomycetes > Kitasatosporales > Streptomycetaceae > Streptomyces > Streptomyces sp. NPDC002788. The sequence continues at coordinate 37,159 of NZ_JBSFVB010000028.1, forward strand.
CGAGCAGACCACCCGGCGCTTGCCGTGACGGTCAGTTGCGGAACCGGAAGAGCGAGCGCCGGGGCACCATACACGACCGCGTGCTCACCCAGCACAATGGCCTTGGCGTGGGCGCGGCCGATCCCGACCGAGCGAGCCAGGCGGCTTTCCGGTATCCCCTCCGCTGAGGTCGGTAGAGTCAACGCACTCAGCCCTCTTTGTCGTTTCTGCGAAAAAAAGAGGGTTTGCAGGGAATCATGTGCTGTGTCCCTGCAAACCCTTGTGTGCGGATTTCTCCGTCTGTGGATTTCTCGCACCGGAAGGCGGTGCTGTCAGGCGTCGACCGGCTCCAGCATCGACACCACCCGGTCGTGCCACTGGTAGTACGACTGAATCTTGTGGAACTCGCCCTTGGGAGTTGCCGAGATGCCGTAGACGAACTGTCGGCCGGCGGTGTCGTAGGGAGCCTCTTTCACGAGCCGCTCGAGGCTCGGGTCGATGTCCACGGGGAGCTCCAGTGGGGCCGTGGTCCTGGCGGCGAAGGTGACCCGCTCGATCTTCGGGGTGTCCCAGCTCATGGTGGTGTAGACGCCGAACGCCTGCTCGGAGAAGCGCAGCAGTTGCTCGCTCGCCTCGGGCATGCCGGCGTCACGGAGGATCGACTGGATGCCCTCCGGCGCGAAGGCTTCCGCCGACGGCCGGGCGAAGTACAGGTTCACCGTTCGCTTCGCGTAGTCGATCCCCACCGTGTTCACCAGGTCGGCCAGGCCGTACTTCGTGAAGAAGCCGAGGTTCTCGGACACGCTGCGTGGCATCGACGGAAGGTCGCCGAGCGCCGCCACTGAGTGCGGGGCTGCCGCGTCGAAGAAGGACCAGGTCTTCTTGAAGCCGCCGGCGACTCCGAAGTCGAAGCCGTAGCCGTTGACGGGGAACTGCCGGTGTATCTCCCCCGGCAGGGTGCCTACGGGGTGGTCCGTCTCCGCGATGAGGTCGCTGGACAGAGCGAGAGCGTACGGATCGAGGTCCTTGGGAAGCATCGTCCAGCGGCAGTCGAGATCTCCGACGCCGCGCGGGCCGGTCTGTGCCCGGAACGAAATCACGGCCTGGGCCATCACATGCTGGTACGAGGTCAGGACAGGCCGAACCTTGGTACGTGAGCTCGCTACGCCCATAACTCGAGCCGTTTCCTCGATGGCCGAGTAAAGGTCCGTCAACTCAGCGGAGTCTGACATTCTTCCTCCATTTGTAGATCTTGGCGTACAGGCGTGGGTGCGAAGTGGGAGCGCAACGCGACGTCGTGGGCGGCGATGGATGCCGGTGCCCGTGACGGGCATGTCACCGGCATCGCGGGAGAAATGGGTCGGCCACGCCTTGAGCTGGCGACAGTCGGCCTGCGCACGCGTTGGTGGGGTCCCGGCCGGGTCGGATCCAGAGCCGCTGGCCGGCCTGCGCTCCAGCCTCCGGCAGCCGCGACGGCGCGTGCGGAGGGGGGAGATGCTCAACCCCAGCATCCAGCAGATTTTGGGCAGGGTTGGCGTGCAGGAATAGTGACACGGGGGGCGCCCCTTCACCAAGAGCCCTTCATAGTGATGTGCGTCACTTGGTGGCGGGTTGTGGGCGGCGGGGGGTCACGAAGTGACAGGCCCTGGTCAAAAACTTCTCAAGCGTCGGGCGCCTTCTCCCACCCGTGATCAGGTCTCTTCCGATGGTCTGTCGATGCCCGTTTGGGAGGACCTGGTGCCAGCACCGACCCGTAGAAGACGATGGCTGACGATCTGCGCCAGCACCGCATCCGCCGGGACTCCTCGCGATACCCGCGAGCGCCGCACCCGGCGGCGACAGCAGCCCCTTCGGGGTCCGCCACTCGCGCAACTCGCGGCCGGACACGAGCAGTCGGTGGGGGCCATGAGCCCCAAGGTGGCGGAGGAGGACGACGGCAACGAGACCGACGAGATAGCCGAGGGCGCGAACCAGTACGCCGAGGCCCGCACCTCACCCGGCATCGTCGCACCGGGCGCGTACGGCGCCGCATGGACCAGCCCGACCAAGCTTCCCGGTAGGGGGGTAGTCGGCGCAGCGTCACCGACCTGCCGTACAACTCCGACGACCCGCGCTACCGCGACATCGACTCCAACTCCAGCGGCGGCTCGGGCAACGTCACCGGTCGGGTGGCCGCGATGGCCGCGATGGCCGCCGATGACGACGGGTACGTGTACGCGGGCAGCGGGGGCGGGGGCGGGGTGGGGTCAGGTCAGGGGGACGTGGGCGAAGCGGGTTGCGGTGTGGAGGTCTGATTCGATGCGGGTGGCTGTTGTCGTCAGTTCGGGGAGCAGGTCCGTCACGCACTCGCCGGGCGTGCGGCGGCTCGCGTGCATCGCTGCGTTCAGGGCCGCGACCACACGGCCCGAGCGGTCGCGGACGGGGGCCGCGATGGAGCGGAGGCCCTCTTCCAGCTCCTCGTCGACAAGGGCGTAGCCCTGGGAGCGGATCGAGGAGAGGGTTTTCTCCAGTGTCTGTCTGTCCGTGATCGTGTGGGGGGTGAGGGGGCGGAGGTCCCCGCGGGGGAGTCGGTGGGCGGGGGCGTCTGCGAGGAGTACGCGTCCGAGGGCCGTCGCGTAGGCCGGCAACCGCGTACCCACCGTGATGTTCACGCTCATCACCCGGCCCGTCGCCACCCGCGCCGTGTACTGGATCTCCTCGCCCGAGTCCGACAGGACCGCGAGTGACGTCGACTCGTGGATGCCGGACGTCAGGTCGGCCAGGTGGGGCTGGGCGATCTCGGGGAGGGTGGTGCGGGACAGGGGTGGGAAGCCGAGCGAGAGGACGCGGGGGGTGAGGCTGAAGGTGCGGCCCGTGGGGGTCACCAGGCCCAGGTGTTCGTAGGTGATCAGGGCCCGGCGGGCCGTTGCCCGGGCCAGGCCCGTTGCCCGGGCCACCTCCGTGAGGGTCTGCTGCGGTCTGGTCTCGCCGAAGGTCGTGAGGACCGTCAGGCCTCGGGCCAACGACTCGATGAACTCGCGGCCGAGTTGTTGTTTGGACGCGCTCGTCCAGAGTGCCAGGTCGGCGGGGGGCGGGCCGGGGTCCGGGGGCGGGGTGTGGTGGAGTGCGCGTTCCATCTCCGTGACCGCCGACCGCAGCCTCGGCAGGAGGGAGGTCCGCAGGCCGCGTGCGGTGTGGCGGCTCGTGTGGCTGACCACGCTCGCCACGCACGCGATCCGCCCGCCCGTGGCGGCGGTCCGGACCGGTACCGAGATCGCCACCAGGCCGGGTTCGATCAGTTGGTCGTCGACGGCCCAGCCGTTCGCCGCCGCTTCTTCCGTGCGGCGTACGAAGGACTCGTCGTCTCGTTCGTCCGCTCCGTACTTGCGTGGGGGTACGGCCGTGAAGGACATGTCCCTGGGATCCGTCGCCCGGCGCTCGCGCCAGCGTTGCCAGTCGGTTCGAGTCCACTCCGTGGCGAACAGCGGGCCCGGTGCCGTGCGTTCGGCGGGGAGCAGATCGCCGATGCGGAAGCTCAGGGCCATCGCGCGGCGGCGGGTCGCCTGGTGGATGAAGCGGATGCCGTCGCGATCGGCGACCGCCAGGGAGACCGACTCGTCCAGTTCGTCGGCCAGGGCGTCCGCCCGGGAAGAGAGCAGGGCGGGGAGGCGAAGGGCGGCCAGGTAGGCGTTGCCCAGTTCCATCAGGCGGGGGGACAGGTGGACGTCCCGGCCGTCGAAACGGACGTAGCCCATGCGGGCGAGTGTGGTGGTGATGCGGTCGACCGTGGAGCGGGCCAGTCCGGTGGCGCGTTCCAGGCCGCTCAGGCTCAGCGCGCCGTCCGCCTCGGTCAGCTCCCGCAGGACCGCGATGCCGCGGATGAGCGGGGTGACTGCCTCGGCGGGCACGGCACTCCCGGTCGAGGCGATTGCCCCCTCGGCCGCCGAGGCGGCTGCCCCCTCGGCCGGCGGGGCGGACCCGTCGGCAGCTCGGGAGGGCCCCTCGGGGGGCTCGGACGTGGGCTTCGCTGGCATCGGCTCTCCGGTACGGCGGTCTCGGCAGGCCCACCGTAATCCGAACGCGGGACCCGTGATCGGGGGCCGCCGATGGGGAGCGCGGGACGCGGGCCGCCGATGCGGGACGCGGGATGCGGAGCCGCCGAAGGGTTCCTCGTACGTGCCCCTTGCGCGGGCCCTTGTACGTGCCCCTTGCGCGGGCCCTTGTACGTGCCCCTTGCGCGGGCCCTCGTACGTGCCCCTTGTACGGGCCCACGTACGCGCGCCCCTCATACGGGCTCTCGTACGCGCCCCTCGTACGGGTCCACTTACGCTCGCTAGTCCCTCGTCACCCGCACCCGGTACCCGCCGTCCGTGTCCGCCTCCGCCACCTCGATCGCGATGCCTCTGCCCGGGTCCCGGAACGTCTTCCCGGGCGTGAAGGGCGCGTCGGACAGTTCCGCGTGGACGTTCGGGGCGCGGGTGCAGCCGCCGCTGTCTCGACGGGAGTCGTGGACCGTGACCGGGCCCATGCCCGTGTCCACCTCGGCGTCGACCCTGTAGATCAGGACGCCCGGGCGGCACACCGTCTCGTCGTTGCCCGCGCGGGTGCGCACTTCCACGGCGTAGCCGGTCCTGGTGTCCAGGGGGACGAAGACCAGCTTGGGGCCGCCGGTCAGGGCGAGTGGTGTGAGGGTGTACTCCGTCGTGCCGGGGGAGGCCGCGCAGTGCACCTGGGTGGCGTCCAGCCAGCCCAGCTTCCACTTGTGCCAGCCGAGGAAGTCGTTGTTGGCGCCCCAGTCCTCGCTCATGATGTCCCAGTGGCCGACCGCGCCCCCGCCCTCGGCGGTGTACAGGTCGGGCAGGCCGAAGACGTGGCCGTTCTCGTGGGGGAGGACGCGGTAGCCGGTGCGGGCGTAGGAGCCGGAGCCGTCGTCCTGGCGGGAGTAGACGAATGAGGCGTTGGCGACGGGGATGCCGTCCGCTCGCGGCGCCTCGGGGTTGCCGGCGAAGGTGACGGACAGAACCGTGTCCAGGGCGGAGGGACCGGCGTTCGGAGTGACCAGGACGTTCAGCAGGTCGTACTGGCGGAAGTCCACCCTCGGGTCGGCCGCGGCGACGAGGTCCTGGACCAGCGCGCGGTAGCCGGGTTCGAACGGAGCGCCGCGCTCTATGCCGTACTCGTGGAAGGACTTCGGCATCCGCAGCCACCCCGGGATCGGGGTCTCGGGGCGGTAGTCGAGGCGGCCGTAGGAGCTGGTGCGGAACCACTGGCGGGTCTGCGGGAAGAACTCCCCGAAGCGGTCCATGGCCCGGCCCTCGCCGGGGGCGTCCGAGAAGTCGATCATCAGAGTGAGGGCGCGGACGGTGCCGGTCGAGCGGGCGTAGCCGGCGGAGGTGGGGATGCCCTCGGACATCTGGACCTCGCGGGCACCGCGTATCAGGCAGGGGGCGTGCGCCGGGGTGCGGGGCAGGGTGGTCGGGCCGGCTCCGGCCGTCATGGTGCCCGGGGCGAGGTGACCTGTGCCGGCCGAGGTGCTGACCGTGAAGGTCAGGGCGGTCACGCAGGCCAGGGCGGCCAGACGGCGCCTGGGTATCCGGTGGCCGGGCGGCCCCGAGCTGCTCGACCGGGGGCGCCGGCGCTGCGGCCGCATGCCACGGACCTGCAAGGGACCTCCCGCGCCACGGCAGCCTCCGGTCTCCGGCTGCACCCTTGCGATCACCCTGCGTCGGGGGGTGTGGGGGCGCTCGCTGGACGAGACCGATCGTGGGTTTCCCGCGGGTAGCCGGGACGGAGGGCACTGGTCATGCCCCCGGCGTTGTGCGGCCGATGGTCATGCCCCGGCCTTGTGCCGCCCCTGGTCACCCCGGTTTCCGCCGGTTTCAGGCCCGGCCTGTCTACGGCCTCCCGGCCCCGGCCTCCTGGCGTGCTGGCTTCAGGCCTTCGGCGGGGGATTGCCGACCGGCGCCTCAGCAGCAACCCGGCGGAGCGGGTGCCGTCGCGCCCACCACCGCGTCCACATACCCCGGCTCTGGGCACCGCCGAGCAGGCAGGGCCCGATCACCCGAGCGGCACGATGTGCCCACCCAGCCGAGCGGATTCCGGGCGCGTGACCCAGGTCACAAATAATTTCCCGGCTCAAGGGAAATACCGGGGACCCACTCCCCGTTTAGCCATGTGTCCGACCGAAACGGGGAACTCCTCCCCGGATCGAAACCGCACACCTCACCAGGAGCGCACCGTGCAGACCGCCACCCCCGTAGAGCGCAAGGCGCCCCGGCCTCGCGCCGACGCCCTGCGCAACCGGGAGCGGATCGTCGCCGCCGCCCGGGAGATGTTCGTCGAGCACGGCCCCGAGGTGCCGCTGGACGAGATCGCCCGCCGGGCCGGTGTCGGCAACGCGACGGTGTACCGCAACTTCCCGGACCGCGACGCACTCGCCCGCGAGGTCGTCTGCTCCGTCATGGACCGTATGGTCCGGGCGGCCGAGCAGGCGCTCGCGGAGTCGCAGGACGCCTTCGAGGCCCTGGAGTGCTTCGCGCACACTGCCGTGGACGAGCGGATCAGTGCGCTGTGTCCGATGGTCTCCAGCACGTTCGACCGGAACCACCCCGACCTGGAGGCCGCACGCGAACGCGTCGAGCGACTCGTCGCGGAGATCATGGACCGCGCCAAGGCGGCCGGACGGCTCCGCACCGACGTCGATCTCGGTGATGTGATGGTCGGCCTGGCCCAGCTCAGCCGGCCCCCGGCCGGCACGGACTGCTTCCGCGCCGACCGCTTCGTCCACCGCCACCTTCAGCTGTTCCTGGACGGAATGCGGGCCCCGGCCCCGTCCGTGCTGCCGGGGACGGCCGTCACCCTGGAGGATCTCCGCCAGTCCTGAGCGATCAGTCCACCGCGGGCGATCACTCCCGCCCGCCCCGCCGGTCTCAAGGACCGCCCACCGGTCTGAGAACCGCCCATCGGCCCGAGGCACCGCCCCACCGGTGCGAAGTACTCACCGCCCGTCCGAGGCACCGCCCCACCGGTGCGAAGTACTCACCGCCCGTCCGAAGCACCGCCCCACCGGTCTGACACGCAGGCGACAGTCCCTACGGCCGCCACGCAGGCGAGTCGTCACCTTTTGGCACTATTCGTCCCATTCATCACCCTTTTCCGTCACGAAGTCCCGAAGTGGGTACCGCCATGTCTGAAACAGCCTCAAAGGCCCTTCACACCCCGGCCGAACCGGATCCGGGCCGCTGGAAAGCGCTCGTCTTCATCGCGCTCGCGCAGCTGATGGTCGTCCTGGACGCCACCATCGTGAACATCGCCCTGCCCTCCGCCCAGCAGGACCTGGGCATCTCCGACGGCAACCGGCAGTGGGTCGTCACGGCCTACGCCCTCGCCTTCGGCGGTCTGCTCCTGTTCGGCGGCCGGATAGCCGACCTGTGGGGCCGCAAGAAGGCCTTCGTCGTGGGCCTGGGCGGCTTCGCCGCGGCCTCCGCGCTCGGCGGCGCCGCCACCAACGAGGCGATGATGTTCGGCGCCCGCGCCCTCCAGGGTGCGTTCGGCGCGCTGCTCGCGCCCGCCGCGCTCTCCCTGCTCGCGGTGATGTTCACCGACGCCAAGGAGCGCGCGAAGGCGTTCGGCATCTACGGCGCGATCGCCGGTGGCGGCGGCGCCGTCGGTCTGATCCTGGGCGGCTTCCTCACCGAGTACCTGGACTGGCGCTGGACGTTCTTCGTGAACATCCCGTTCGCCATCGTCGCCGCGGCCGGCGCCTACTTCGTCATCCGTGAGCCGGAGGGCGGCCGCAACCACTCCCCGCTCGACATCCCCGGCGTGTTCCTGTCCACCCTCGGCCTGGTCGCCCTCGTCTACGGCTTCACCCGCGCCGAGTCGGACGGCTGGAGCGACGCTGTGACCGTCGGCATGTTCGCCGCCTCGGCCGCGCTGCTGCTGGCCTTCGTGTTCGTCGAGTCCAGGGTCAACGCCCCGCTGCTGCCGCTGCGGGTGGTCACCGAGCGCAACCGCGGTGGCATCTACCTCTCCCTCGGTCTCGCGATCATCGCGATGTTCGGCCTGTTCCTCTTCCTGACCTACTACCTGCAGATCGTGAAGGGGTACTCGCCGGTCAAGACCGGGTTCGCGTTCCTGCCGATGATCGCGGGCATGATCACGGGCTCCACCCAGATCGGCACCCGCCTGATGACCCGGGTGGCCCCGCGCCTGCTGATGGGCCCCGGCTTCCTGGTCGCCGCGCTCGGCATGCTGCTGCTGACCCAGCTGGAGATCGGCTCCTCGTACGCCGCCCTGCTGCTGCCGGCGATGCTGCTGCTCGGCCTCGGCATGGGTACGGCGTTCATGCCGGCCATGTCGCTGGCCACCCAGGGCGTGGAGCCGCGGGACGCCGGTGTCGCCTCCGCGATGGTCAACACCTCGCAGCAGGTGGGCGGCGCGATCGGTACGGCCCTGCTGAACACCATCGCCGCCTCGGCGACCACGGCGTACGTCGCCGACCACATCGCCGGGGCGACCAGCCGCTCCCAGCAGCAGCTGGTCCAGCTGGAGGCCATGGTGCAGGGCTACACCAGCGCCATCTGGGTCGCCGTCGGCATCCTCGTGGTGGCCGCGGCGATCGCCCTGACCTTCGTCAACGCCGGCCGCCCGGGTACGACCCCGGTGACCGGCTCCGACGAGGACGCGGCGGACGAGGTGAAGATCCCCGTCGTGGCCCACTGACGGCCGCGCCCCTCACCCCTTCGGGCCATCCGTAGGCACGAGGAAGGGGACGCCTCGCACCTACGGAATCCAGGACCTGCCCCGGCTCAGCGGAGCCAGGGCAGGTCCGCACCCGCTTCGGCCGGCTGGAGTCCCTCGGCGATGATCCGCATGATCTCGCCGAGGGACTTCTGCTGTTGCGGGGAGAGCCGGTCGAAGACCGCCTGGCGTACGGCCTCCACATGGCCCGGCGCGGTCTGCCGCAGCACCTCGTAGCCCTCGTCCGTCAGGACGGCGAACTGGCCCCGCTTGTCGTCGGGGCAGTCCTCGCGGCGCACCCAGCCGTTCTTCTCCAGACGCGCGATGGCGTGCGAGAGGCGGGAGCGGGTGATCTTCGCCAGCATCGCCAGCTCGGTCATCCGCAGTCGCCGCCGCGGCGCCTCGGCGAGCTTGACCAGAAGGCCGTAGTAGACGTGCGGCATGCCCGCGTCGCGCTGGAGCTGACGGTCGAGATGGTCGTCGAGGAGGGTGACGCCCTCCATGAACGAGCGCCAGACGCGCTGCTCCTCGTCGGTGAGCCAGCGCGGTTCCTGGGGCTCCGCGGCGGAGCTCGGTGTCGGTGCGGATGCGGGTGCCTTCATGTGTTCCACTCTACGCGGACCCTCCTTGAACTTTAAACAAGTGGCTCGTACAGTTTGTTAGGGAATCATGTTTTGGAAGGAGTCGCAGCATGTCCGCCGCCACTCAGGAGCGCATGCCCGCTCTGTACCTCAGTCACGGCGCTCCGCCCCTGGCGGACGACCCGGTTTGGCCCGGGGAGCTGGCCGCCTGGTCCGCCGGCCTGCCGCGCCCCAGGGCGATCCTGGTCGTCTCCGCCCACTGGGAGGAGGCCCCGCTCGCCCTCGGTGCCACCGAGGCGGTCCCGCTCGTCTACGACTTCTGGGGCTTCCCGGAGCACTACTACGAGGTGACGTACGGCGCCCCCGGCGCACCGGAGCTCGCCGAGTCCGTACGGAAGCTGCTGCGTGCCCCCGGCATGCCCGTCCAGGACGTCCCCGACCGCGGCCTCGACCACGGTGCGTACGTTCCGCTGGTCGAGATGTACCCGGAGGCCGACATCCCGGTCCTCCAGGTGTCCATGCCGACGCTCGACCCGGTCCGGCTCATGGAGATCGGCCGCCGGCTCGCCCCGCTGCGCGACGAGGGCGTACTGATCGTCGGCTCCGGCTTCTTCACCCACAACCTGGCAGCGCTCCGGCAGGGCGGCGTCCCGGCCTGGTCGGCGGAGTTCGACGACTGGGGTCGGCGGGCGCTGGAGGCGCGGGACGTGGATGCCCTGCTCGACTTCACCCGCAAGTCCCCCGCGGGGCAGCTGGCCCACCCGCGCACCGAGCACTTCGCCCCGCTGTTCGTGACCATGGGCGCGGCCGACGCCGCCGGGGAGCTGGACGCGCAGAAGTCGGTGATCGACGGGTTCTGGATGGGGCTGGCGAAGCGGTCGGTGCAGTTCGGCTGAGAGCGGGACCCTACGTGAGGTCCTTCTCGTACCAGGCCACGTCCCAGTAGCGGCCGAACTTGCGGCCGACCTCGCGGTACGTGCCCACGTGACGGAAGTCGAAGCGCTCGTGCAGCCGGGCCGACGCCTCGTTCGGCTGAGCGATGCCGGCGTAGGCGCGGTGCAGGTCCTCGCCGGACAGGGCCTCGAAGAGCGCCTTGTAGAGGAGCGTGCCGATGCCTCGGCGGCCGGCGTCCGGGGCGACGTACACGGTCGTCTCCACGGAGGTCGCGTAGGCGGGCTTCGCCCGGAACGGGCTGGATGTGGCGTAGCCCAGAATCCGCTGTGTCTCCGGCTCCGCGGCAACCATCAGGCGGTACGGCCCGTCTTCAGGGTGGGAGAGCAGCCAAGGGCGGCGCTCCTCCGGAGTGAAGATCGCGGTATCGAATGTGATCGCCGTCTCACGTACATAGTGGTTGTAGAGGGTGGTGAGGGCTGCGAGGTCAGCCTCGACTCCCGGCCTGACCTGCACCTCTGTGCGTTCCGACGGCATCGTGCCTCCCCATGTGGCCGGACAGGGTACTGCAAGATCAGAAAAATTGGGTGCCCGGTTGGGAATTCTGTCCTGATTCCAGTCGTTGTTTCCATCGGATGCGGGGCACCCGAGGAGAGTCCGGAAGGGTCCCGGAGACGGAGTCCGGCGTCCGAAGGACCACCCGCTGACCTCATCATCGCAAGGGAGCACGCATGGCAACCCGTGCCGTCGCCCGTCGTCAGTCCGCCACCGGCGAGACGGCCGACGCGGCAAGCAGTGTTCGCGCCCATGGCGGAGAGATCGCCGACCGCGACCTGGTCGGCATGTACCTCGACGAGATCGCGCGCACGCCGCTGCTCGACGCCGCAAAGGAAGTCGAGCTGTCCCAGGTCATCGAGGCGGGTGTGTTCGCGAGGCAGATCCTCGACGGGTTCGAGGAGACCAAGACGGACGCCACCCGTGAGGAGCTCGAGTCCCTGGTCGCCGGTGCGGAGCGGGCCAAGGACATCTTCATCCGCTCCAACCTGCGCCTGGTCGTCGCCGTCGCCCGCCGTTACCCCCGCAGCGGTCTGCCGCTGCTGGACCTGATCCAGGAGGGCAACGCCGGCCTGGTCCGCGCGGTCGAGAAGTTCGACTACCGCAAGGGCTTCAAGTTCTCCACGTACGCGACGTGGTGGATCCGCCAGGCCATCACCCGCTCCATAGCCGACCAGTCCCGTACGATCCGCCTGCCCGTCCACCTCGTGGAGGAGCTCGGCCGGATCCGCCGTGTGCAGCGCGAGTTCAACCGTGAGCAGGGCCGGGACCCGGAGCCCGCGGAGATCGCCGCCGAGCTGGGCTCGACGCCGGAGCGCGTCACCGACGTGCTCGACTGGGCCCGCGACCCGGTCTCGCTGAACATGTCGGTGGACGACGAGGGCGAGACCCAGTTCGGCGACCTCCTGGAGGACACCTCGGCGGTGTCGCCCGAGCAGTCGGTGCTCACGCTGCTGCGCAGCGAGGAGCTCGACGACCTCATCGGCCGCCTCGACCAGCGCACGGCCTCGATCATCAAGATGCGCTACGGCATCGAGGACGGCCGGGAGCGCACGCTGACCGAGGTCGGCAAGGAGCACGGCCTGACCCGCGAGCGCATCCGCCAGATCGAGAAGCACGCGTTGCTGGAGCTGAAGAAGCTCGCCCGCAGCACCGGGTTCGACGCGGCCGCGTGACGCGCGTGACGGTGAGCGTCCGGGCGGACGGTGCGCCTCCCGCGGCCAGTGGGTGACGGACCGTGTGCGCCCGGAGGTCCCCGCGTACGCCGGGTGGCGAAAGACCGCGCAAACATGGCGTTGTAACGCCGCTTCAACCCGCGGGCGCAGGGAACAAGACTCCTGGGTCCACCAATTCGGGCCCGGGTCACACCCCCTGACCCCCAGGAGCCAATGTCCCGGCGCACTCCCCCCGGCGCCGGGACATTCCACAGGCCGGGCTCCCGGCGTCCCTCCCCCCGGACGCCGGAGCCCGGCTTTTGTCATGCCCGGGGTGCTGGAAAGCGGGCCACCCCGTACCTGAACCACGGGGTGGCCCGCCAGATGGCAGATTGTGTCACATGGGCATAGCCTGCCGGGCGTGAGCAGCACCACCCCCACCCCGCCTCCGTCCTCGCTGACCGAGCGGCGGAAGGCCGAGACGCGGATGGAGATCGCCCGGGCGGCGGCCGGTCTCTTCGCACGGCACGGCCTGCGCGCCACCCGCGCTGAGGACATCGCCCAGGCGGCCGGTATCGCCCCGCGCACCTTCTACCGGTACTTCGCCACCAAGGAGGAGGCCGTCGCCCCGCTGTACGCGGCCGGCTCCCAGCGCTGGGCCGAGGCGGTGCGCGCCGCTCCCGCCGACGTGAGCGTGCTCCAAGCCCTGGAGCACGGGGTGCGCCACACCCTCACCCCGGGCGCAGGCGTCTCGGCGGCCTCCTGGGAGCGGGTCCGCACGCTCCTGCGCCTGGCCGACGCGAACCCGTCCCTGCGCAGGGTGTGGGCGGAAGTGTGCCAGGCGTCGGAACGGCTGCTGGCGGAGGTGCTGGCGGGGCGGGTGACACGTGCCGGGACGCCCGGGGACCCCGTCGGCCCGGACGGGCCGGACCACCCCCTCGCTGACCCGGGCACCCACCGCGCCGACGACCGCCGGGGCCTCGACAACGTTGCCGCCGGACCTGATCTGCGCTTCGCCGCCGCCGTCGCCAGTACCGCGGTGCGCGCCGCGCTGGAGGCCTGGGCCGAGGGCGACGGACCCGCGGAGGGGCCGGGCGGTCCGGCGGAACTCGCCCTGCGCAATCTCGCGGCGCTGCGGGACTTCCCGTGGGGGCCGTGACCATACGGCTCACGTCCCGTCGGCACCGCCGCCCCCGGCTGCCGCCCTGCTCAGCCGCGCCCCCAACTCGCGTACAGCAATGACGAGTTCGTCCGGACGGTGCACGACGAAGTCGCAGTCGAGCATCGCCAGCCGGAACGCCACCCACTGCGCCGCGTCCCCCACGGAGCCCCGCAACCGGCAGCTGCCGTCGTCCAACGGCTCGGGCGTGCCCAGCCAGTTGGGCACGCGTGCGGCGACGAAGTCCGCCGGCGCGGCGAACGTGACCTCGAACGCGTAGGTCGCCTGCTGCCGTTGCATCGACCGCCGCAGGTACTCCGCCGCGCTCCCCGTCGGCAGCTCGCGCGGCACGAACCGCGCACCGGTGGCGAACGGCTCGCTCGCCCGGTCGACGCGGAACGTGCGCCAGTCGTCCCGGTCGATGTCGTACGCCACCAGGTACCAGCGGCGGCCGGTCGACACCAGCCGGTACGGCTCCGTCAGCCGGCGCGACTCGGTGCCGTCCGCAGCCCGGTAGGCGAACCGCAGCCGCTCGTGCCCGGTCGCCGTCGAGGCCATGACGGTCAGCGTCTGGGGTGCGATGCTCGGCCCGTCCCCGCTGGTCAGTGGCGTGGTCGCGGCCTGCAGCGTGGTCACGCGATGGCGCAGCCGGCCCGGCAGGACCTGCTCCAGCTTGGCCAGTGCCCGTACCGACGCCTCGTCCAGGCCCTCCACGGCGTGCCCGGCCCCGGCGCGCAGCCCGACCGCGATGGCGACGGCCTCCTCGTCGTCGAGCACGAGCGGCGGCATGGCCTTCCCGGCGACCAGCCGGTAGCCGCCGTCGGAACCCTTGGTCGCCTGCACGGGGTAGCCGAGCTCGCGCAGCCGGTCGATGTCCCGCCGGACCGTGCGGCGGGAGACCCGGAGCCGGTCGGCGAGCTCGCCGCCGGGCCATTCGCGGGGCGTCTGGAGGAGGGAGAGGAGCGTCAGCAGCCGTGCCGGGGTGTCCGTCGTCATGCCTGGAGCATGCCGTACCACTAGGACACGATCTGTCCTAGTGGGGGCCTAGCTTCGACGCATGACCTCCACCGACACCACCCTCGGCACCGCGGGCGGCGGGACCGACCGCCGCCGCTGGTTCGCCCTCGCGATCGTGATGACCGCGGCTTTCATGGACCTCGTCGACGTCACGATCGTCAACATCGCCGTACCGTCGATCCAGCGGGAGGAGGGCGCGTCCTTCAGCCAGATCCAGTGGATCACCGCCGGGTACGCCCTCGCCTTCGCCGCCGGGCTGATCACCGGCGGACGGCTCGGCGACATCCACGGCCGCAAGCGGGTCTTCCTCGTCGGCATCGGCGGATTCACCGTCGCCTCCGCGCTCTGCGGCCTCGCGGTGAACCCGGAGATGCTGGTCGCCTCGCGGTTCCTGCAGGGCGGCATGGCGGCGTTGATGGTGCCGCAGGTGCTGTCGATCGTGCACGCGACCTTCCCGGCACACGAGCGGGGCAAGGTGTTCGGACTGTTCGGCGCGGTCGTGGGCCTCGGGGCCGTGTCCGGTCCGGTGCTCGGCGCGCTGCTGACCGAGTGGGACCTGTTCGGGTGGGGATGGCGGTCGATCTTCCTCATCAACCTGCCCGTGGGTGTCGCGGGCCTGATCCTCGGCAGCCGCTTCATCACCGAGTCCAAGGCGCCGCGGGCGCTGAGGCTGGACGTCGTCGGCGTGGCACTGGTGACGCTGGGCCTGCTGATGCTGATCTACCCCCTCATCCGCGGGCGCGAGCTGGGCTGGCCGCTGTGGGGGTACGTCTCGATGGCCGGCGCGCTCGTCGTCCTCGCGGTGCTGGTGGCGTACGAGAAGCGGAAGGCCGTGCGGGACGGGTCCCCGCTGATCGAGCTGTCGTTGTTCCGGGTCAAGAGCTTCGCGGCCGGGATCGCCGTGCAGACCGTCTTCGGGCTGGGACTCGGCGTGTTCTTCCTGGTGTGGACGCTCTACATGCAGGTGGGTCTCGGCTGGAGCCCGCTGAAGGCCGGGCTGACCGGGGTGCCGTTCTCGATCGCCGTGTCGGTGGCCGCCGGGATGTCGGTGCAGAATCTGGTGCCGCGCTTCGGGCGCAAGGTGCTCCAGGCCGGTGCGCTGGTGATGGCGGCCGGGGTGCTGCTCTACATCTGGGAGGCCGGGCACTACGGCCTCGCCGTCTCCCCCTGGCAGATGGCCCTCCCGCTCGTGGTGATGGGCGTCGGCATGGGCCTGATCGTCGCGCCGCTGACCGACGCGATCCTCTCCGAGGTGCCGCGCGAGCACGCCGGTTCGGCATCGGGGCTCATCAACACCGTGCAGCAGATGGGCAACGCGCTCGGGCTGGGGCTGGTGTCGGTGGTGTTCTTCGGCACGATCTCCGACCACCTGAGCCGGGACCGGATCGGCCCGGCCTTCACCGACGCCTTCCAGAACGCGCTGGGCTGGGTGGCCGGCGTGATGGGCGTCATCTTCCTGCTGATGTTCGCACTGCCGGAGCGGCCGGCCCAGCACGTCGAGGGCGAGCAGGCGCCGGTGGAGGACGGGGAACCGGCGCTGGTCTGAGCGCGGGAGCCGGGCTCGGCACCGAGGGTGCCGGGCCCGTTTCGCGTTTCTGATCATGCCCGATTAGGTCCGAACCTGTTTACTTCGCTGAAATCTCGGCGTAGCCTCCCGCTGAAACCACACGTTCGGGCACGAGGCGGAGGCGAACAGACATGTACGCACCGGAGCGGCAGCAGGAGATCCTCCGGCTCGCCCGTGACGGCGGCCGAGTGGATGTCGTGTCGCTGGCCGAGGAGTTCCAGGTGACGGCGGAGACGATCCGCCGCGACCTGAAGGCCCTCGACCGCGCCGGCCTGGTCCGCCGCGTGCACGGTGGGGCCATCCCGTCCGGGCGCCTCGACTTCGAGCCGGACCTCGCCGAGCGCGAGGGCACCGCGGCCGACGAGAAGGACCGCATCGCCAAGGCGGCCCTCGCGGAACTGCCGAGCGAGGGCACGATGATCCTCGACGCGGGTACGACCGTGGCCCGGATGGCCGCAGCCCTCCCGCTGGAGGCCTCCCTCACCGTCGTCACGCACAGCCTGCCCATCGCGGCCCGCCTCGCCGACCACCCCGGCATCCAGCTCCACCTCATCGGAGGGCGCGTACGGCACCGCACGCGCGCCGCCGTGGACGCCTGGGCGCTCAGGGCATACGGCGAGATCCGCGCCGACGTGCTGTTCGTGGCCGCCAACGGCTTCTCCGCCGAGCACGGCCTGACCACCCCCGACCTCGCCGAGGCAGCGGTGAAGCGCGCGGCCGTGGCCGCCGCCCGCCGCGTGGTGCTGCTCGCCGACTCCTCCAAGCACGGCCAGGAGCATTTCGCCCGCTTCGGCGACCTGAGCGACGTGGACCTGCTGATCACCGACAGCGGGCTGAGCCCCGAGGACGCCGTCGCGATCGAGCGCGGCGGCACGGAAGTAGTGCGCGCATGATCCTCACCGTCACCCCCAACCCCTCCCTGGACCGCACCTACGAGGTGCCGTCCCTCGACCGCGGCGAGGTCATCCGCGCCACCGGCGAGCGGATGGACCCGGGCGGCAAGGGCGTGAACGTCTCGCGCGCGGTCGCCGCGGCCGGACAGCGCACGGTGGCGATCCTGCCCCTGGGCGGCGCCCCCGGCGCCCTCGTCGCCGACCTGCTCGACAAGCAGGGCATCGAGGTCGCCCCGGTCCCGGTCGCCGGGGCCACCCGCTCCAACATCGCCCTCGCCGAGTCCGACGGCGTCCTGACGAAGATCAACGCGCCGGGCCCGGAACTGTCCGAAGCCGAACGCGAACTGCTCCTGGAGACCGTACGGCAGCACTCCCGCGACGCCTCCTGGATCGCCTGCTGCGGCAGCCTCCCGCGCGGCCTCGCCCCCTCCTGGTACGCCGACCTGGTCGCCCGCACGCACGCCGCCGGGGCCCGGATCGCCTTGGACACCTCCGGTCCGGCGCTGCTCGCGGCCCTGCGCGAGCGGCCCGACGTGGTCAAGCCGAACGTCGAGGAACTGTCCGAGGCCGTCGGCCGCCCCCTCACCACCGTCGGCGACGCCGTCAAGGCCGCCGAGGAACTGCGCGAGATGGGTGCCCGGGCCGTCCTCGCCAGCCTCGGCGCCGACGGGCAGCTGCTCGTGTCCGAGGAGGGCGCCTGGTTCGGCAGCGCCCGCGTCGACGCCGTCCGCAGCAACGTCGGCGCCGGAGACTCCTCCCTCGCCGGCTTCCTGATCGCCGGCGGCAGCGGCCCCGAGGCCCTCGCCTCCGCGGTCGCCCACGGCGCGGCTGCCGTCCAGCTGCCCGGCAGCGTCATGCCGACGCCGGGCGACCTGGACCCGGCGGCGGTGACGGTCACCTCCGAGGTCCCGGCGGACCGTGTGCTGAAGGAGCCGGCGTCATGACGTACGACGAGCAGGACGCACGGACTCGTGAACGGCGGCCCTCCCAGTTACTCCCCGCCTCCACCCCCCTCACCCCTCACCGCACCCCCGTACCCCTCCCCGCCCACCTCACCGACCGGGCGATACGCGTGCTAAGGAGCCCGCGATGAGCGACATGATCACCGCGGATCTGGTCGATCTCGACCTGTCCGCCGATACCAAGGAAGCGGCGGCGCGCGCCCTCGCCGAGCGCATGGTGGCCCTGGGCCGGGTGACCGACCTGGACGGCTTCCTCGCCGACGTGGCCGCCCGCGAGGCCCAGATGCCGACCGGCCTCGACGGCGGCATCGGCATCCCGCACTGCCGCAGCGAGCACGTCACCGAGCCGACCCTCGCCTTCGGGCGCAGCTCCGCCGGCATCGACTTCGGCGCGGCGGACGGCCCCGCCGACCTGATCTTCCTGATCGCGGCGCCGGCCGGTGCCGACGACGCCCATCTGACGATCCTGTCGTCGTTGGCCAGGCAGCTGATGAACAGCGAGTTCACCGACGCGCTGCGCTCGGCGGGTGACGCGGCGGCCGCGGCGGCGCTGATCCGCGGCGACGAGCCCGCCGAGTCCGCCGAGGCGGGCTCCGAAGACCCCGTGGCGTCGGCGGGAGCGGCCTCTCCCGCCGCCGCCACGGTCACCGACGACGACGCCGCCGATGCGGGGGAGCGCCCGTTCCGCATCGTCGCCGTCACCTCCTGCCCCACCGGCATCGCCCACACCTACATGGCGGCCGAGTCGCTGGAGACCGCCGGCCGTGAGGCGGGCGTCGAACTCACCGTCGAGACCCAGGGCTCGGCCGGCTTCACCCGGCTCGACCCGGCGGTCATCGCGGCGGCGGACGCCGTGATCTTCGCCCATGACGTGCCCGTACGGGAGAAGGAGCGCTTCGCCGGGAAGCCGACCGTCGACGTCGGCGTGAAGGCGGGCATCAACCGCCCCGCGGAACTCATCACCGAAGTCCGCCAGAAGGCCGCCCGCGGTGAGGTCACCTCCGGGTCGGCGCCGGCCACTCCGGTGGAGCGCTCCGGCGAATCCGACGAGGGGTACGGCACCAAGCTGCGCAAGTGGCTGATGTCCGGCGTCAGTTACATGGTGCCGTTCGTCGCGGCGGGCGGTCTGCTCATCGCCCTCGGCTTCGCGATCGGCGGCTACGAGATCAACAAGGCCCCGTCGGTGATGGACCACTTCCTGTGGACGCAGGCCGACAGCTGGGCGGCCCTGCTCTTCCAGATCGGCGGCGTGGCCTTCGGCTTCCTGGTCCCGGTGCTCGCGGGCTACATCGCCTACGGCATGGCGGACCGGCCCGGTATCGTCCCCGGGTTCGTCGGTGGCATGATCGCGTTCAACATCAACGCGGGCTTCCTCGGCGGTCTCGCGGCCGGTCTGATCGCCGGTGGCGTGGTGCTGGCGATCCAGAAGGTGAACATCCCGGCGGCGCTGCGCGGCATCATGCCGGTGGTGGTGATCCCGCTGATCTCCTCGGCGATCGTCGGGTTCCTGATGTTCGTCGTCATCGGCAAGCCCATCGCCGAGGCACAGAAGGGCATGACCGACTGGCTGAACGGCCTGTCCGGCAGCAACGCGATCCTGCTCGGCGCGCTCCTCGGCCTGATGATGTGCTTCGACCTCGGCGGCCCCGTCAACAAGGTCGCCTACACCTTCGCCACCGCCGGTATCGCGGTCGCCAGCCCCAGCGACTCGGCGATGAAGATCATGGCCGCGGTGATGGCCGCCGGCATGGTCCCGCCGCTCGCGATGGCCCTCGCCACGACCGTGCGCGCCAAGCTCTTCACGCAGACCGAGCGCGAGAACGGCAAGGCCGCCTGGGTGCTCGGCGCCTCCTTCATCTCCGAGGGCGCGATCCCGTTCGCGGCGGCCGACCCGCTGCGCGTCATCCCCGCCTCGATGGCGGGCGGCGCGATCACCGGCGCCCTGTCGATGGCCTTCGGCGCCACTCTGCGCGCCCCGCACGGCGGCATCTTCGTGGTGCCGCTGATCGGCAACCCGCTGCTCTACCTGGTCGCCATCGCCGCGGGGGTCTGCGTCACCACGGCCCTGGTGATCGTCCTCAAGGGCCTGCGCAAGCCGGCGCCGGGCGCCACACCGGCCTCCGGCGAGGGCACCGCGGCCCCGGCCGCGGAGGCGAAGCAGCCGGTGGCGGCGTAACGACCGAAGCGCGAGGCAGCCTGAGGTTCGCCCCTTTCAGGGCATGTGAACCGTTCATGCCACCTGCGAGATAGATCACGAAAGTCACGGCCCGGGACCGAAGTCCCGGGCCGTGGTGTCTACTGGGGCGCATGCCCGAGCACGTCTCCCGGTGGCCCGAAGGTCACCCTCTCCCCGCCCTCCCGCAGCAGCGGCAGGCAGGCCCTCGGTCGGAGTCCGCGGAGCTGACCTCCGAGGAGAGAGACGCCTTCGCCGAGCTGGTGCGCCGACTCGGCGACACGGCCTAGGAGAGCTGCGCCGCCCGCCGCTCCATCGCCTCGCGTGCCGCG
The DNA here is from genome assembly GCF_053592115.1 of Streptomyces sp. NPDC002788. Lineage (NCBI taxonomy): Bacteria > Bacillati > Actinomycetota > Actinomycetes > Kitasatosporales > Streptomycetaceae > Streptomyces > Streptomyces sp. NPDC002788. Next base: position 57,143 of record NZ_JBSFVB010000028.1, read on the forward strand.
TCCTCGCTGACGTACACCTCACACATGTGCCGCCCGTCCGGCGTCGCCGTGTGCTCGACCTCCCACAGGGAGACCTCCTCGCCGTCGCGCAGCAGGAACGCGTGCTCGTACAGCGAGAAGCCCAGCCCCGCCCGGCCCGCGCGGCACGGGCGGCCGAAGGCCTGGGTGATCCGGTGCCCGGACGCGGTGGCCAGCCGGGCCGCCGTGTCCCCGCCCGGCCGGTCGGGGTTCTCCGCCCGGCGCAGTAAACGGCGCGCGTGGTCCGCGGAGTCGTCCCCGGCGTACGCGTGCCGCGGAGCGGCGACCGGCGACAGCTGCACCGTCACCGGCAGCTCGAAGTCCGGGGTGTCCGGCGGCAGCGGCAGCCGCGCGGTAGCGGCTCGCAGCTCCTCCTCGTCGACATACACCTCGTGCTGCGGCTCCCTGCCCGGCGCGGTGTTGTGGACGAGCTCCCAGAGCGTGAGCGCGGAACCGTCGGCGAGCAGCCAGGTGTGCCGGTACGTCTCGCGGTGCAGGCCCTCGCTGTGGTGCGCGGAATGCAGCGAACCGTCATGCGCCAGCGCGCAGTCCAGCAGTCCTATTGTCTCGTCCGGTAGCTCGAAGGAGTTCAGGGCACGGCCGAGGAGTCGCGCGAGGTGCTCCTCCGGAGACTCGGGCGAGTCATGGGGTTCGTACGCTGCCGTCTCGTACGGAACGCTCAAGGTTTCTCCCGGCGTTGCTGCATGTCACCTTGTGGGTGCATACCGTAGCCCCTCGGTCGGACATCATGTCCGGGAACCGAGAAAACGTACGTCCGGGATGACGCCCGGGCCGCGCGAAAAGTTCCCGCACGGCCCCGGCCGATTCGTCGAGGACCCCAGTCGGGGCGGTACTTCGACCGGTCAGGAGGCGCTGCCCGCGACCCACTGGCTCCACGCCATGTTCCAGCCGTTGAGCCCGTTGTCCGGTGCCACCGTCTTGTCGTGGGAGTTCTTCACGATCACCACGTCCCCGATGAGGGAGTTGTCGTAGAACCACTTGGCAGGCGTGCTGCCCTCGGCGCCCTGGACGTCCGCGAGGCCGACGCAGCCGTGGCTGGTGCCCTGGCGACCGAAGGGCGGATTGCCCTTGTTGTACCAGTAGTTGCCGTGGATGAACGTGCCCGACGTCGTCAGGCGCATCGCGTGCGGCACGTCGGGGATGTCGTACTCACCGCCCAGCCCGACCGTCTGGCTGTTCATCCGGGTCTGGACGAACTTCTCGGAGATCACCATCTGCCCGTTGTACGTGGTGTGCTGCGGGCTGCCCGCCGAGATCGGGATCGTCTTGATGGTCCGGCCGTCCCGGACGACCGTCATGGTCTGCGTGCTGGCGTCGACCGTGGAGACCTGCGAACGCCCGACGGTGAACGTGACCGTCTTCTTCTGCACGCCGTACACGCCGTTCGCGCCCTCGACCCCGTCCAGGTCGATCTTCATGGTGACCTTGGAGCCGGCCTTCCAGTACTCCCCGGGCCGGAAGTCGAGCCGCTGCCCGTTGAACCAGTGTCCGACGACCTTCTGCCCGCTGCTGGACGTGACCGAGATGTGCGACTGCACGGCCTTGCGGTCCGTGATGGCCTTGTCGAAGGTGAACGACACCGGCATGCCCACACCGACCGTGGTGCCGTTGTCCGGTGTGTACGTCCCGATGAAGCTGTTCGAGGACGTCACCGTCGTGAAGATCGAGTTGGCCGCGGCCGTCCGGCCGTCCGCGTCCTTCGCGGTCGCCGATATCTGGTACTTCGTCCCGCGCTCCAACTGCTCCTTCGGCTTCCAGACCTTGCCGTCGGCCGAGACCGAGCCCGGAACGGCCTGGTCGCTGCCCGCCACCGTCATCCTCACCTCGGTCAGCTTCCCGTCGCTGACCTTCACGCCGGTGGTGTTGATGGACGCGCCGGTCGAACCGTCCTTCGCCGAGATGGCGATCTTCGCGACGGACGTCTTCGTGGCGTCCTCGCCGCCCTTCTCGTCGTCCTTGGCGTTGGCGCTGCCACCGCAGGCGGTGAGCGTCAGGGCGCCGACCACCAGGGCGGCACAGGCCCCCAGTACGCGCCGCGCTGCAATGTCCGGCGTTGTCACGGGCTGCTCCCAGTTCGTGTGATGTGCGTGGTCCGGTCCAGTACGTGAGGGAAGAGGGGCCGGGCGACCGGTCGGGTTCCGTCCGTGCGCGGCGAACGCCATCACGTGACAGAACCGCGACAAAGTCCGGCCCCGCTGTGAATCCGCTGTGTTCGCAGGCTTGTTCAGCGGCCCGCGTACAACTCCCCGTACGACGGCCACGCCCCGCCCGGGCCGTCCACCGGGCCGGCGGCCCGCACCGCCCGCACGATCGCCCGGGTCACCATGTCCGCGCCCGCCGCGAGGACCTCGTTGAGGGCGAGCGGGTTCGCCGCGTCCAGGGCGCGGTCGCCCGTCGCCAGCGCGAACACCGTGTCCCCGTCGTTGAGGAGGTGCACCGGCCGCACCGCGCGGGCGATCCCGTCGTGCGCCGTGCCCGCCAGCTTCTGCGCCTGCGCCTTCGTCAGATCCGCGTCCGTGGCGACCACCGCAAGCGTGGTGTTGAGCGGGGGAGGGGCGCTCCTCGCGGCCGTCTCGGCGAGCCGCCGCAGCGCGGCCGCGTGGACCTCCGCGTCCGGGTACTCCACCCGCCCCTGGAACAACTCCCCGTACAGCACCCCCGTCTCCGGATCCACCGTCGACCCCGCCGCGTTGGCCACCACCAGCGCGGCCACCGTAACCCCCGAGTCGAGCACCGTGCTCGCGCTGCCGACACCACCCTTCACCACCCCGACCACCGCGCCCGTGCCGGCGCCCACGCACCCCTGCGGCACCGGTGCGCCGAGCCCGCTCGCGGCGGCCGCCTCGACCGCGGCACGGCCGGTGGCCGCGTCCGGCCGGGCCCGGAAGTCGCCGCCCCGGCCCAGGTCGAAGACGCAGGCGGCGGGCACCACCGGCACGACGTGCGCCGGGTCCGCCCCGACACGGATACCGCGTCCCCGTTCCTCCAGCCAGGCCATCACCCCCGATGCCGCGTCCAGCCCGTACGCGCTGCCGCCGGTCAGCACGATCGCCTCGACCCTCCGCACCACGTTGCGCGGGTCCAGCGCGTCCGTCTCCTTGGTGCCGGGACCACCGCCCCGCACGTCCACGGCGGCCACGGCCCCGCCCTCCTGGGCGAGCACGACCGTGGTCCCGGTGAGCCAACCGTCGCCGGCGCTGGTCGCGTGTCCCACGCGCAGGCCGGAGACATCCGTCAGAGCGTCAACTGTCATGGAGCACAGTCTTCTCCAGCCGCCGCCCGAAGCGACCGTGCCGAGCGTGTCGGCACCGTCGGCCCGCTGCCTGCCCCCGCCTCCGTCCTACAGCCGGCCTCCGGCGCCGCGGGCGACGTCGCCCGCCCGCTGCCCCGGCCGCCGCCGCTGCGACCACCGCGATCCGGCTGCGCCCGCCGCGAGCAGCGACACACCCATGGCCGAGGGCGACAGCCCCGCGGCCTGCCCGCCCCGAGCGGACCTTGCCCCACGACGGCGCCGCCCGCACCACCCCGTGTCCGCGAGAAGCGTCACCCCGCCGGTGTCGCCGCCCCGCTGCTCCGAGCGGTCAGGCGCGTGACGGCCAGGGTCTCTCCCGTCACCACCGAGCGCGCAGACCACCCCGGCCGCGAGCACCGCCCCGTCGCCCAGGTGCGCGAAGCAGATCACCAGCAGTGCCGTCGTCGGCAGCACCAGCTGCTGCGTGACGCCCCGCTTGAAGTGGCGCGAGTGCAGGGCCCACAGGGTCAGCGGATAGAGGGCCGTCGGCAGTGTCACGGCCGCCGACGCCGCCAGCGTGGAGATGTGCGCCCTGTCGACCGTGTGCTCCACCGCCACCTCCAGGCCGGCCCCGATGGCGGCCGCCGAGGCGAAGACCAGGTAGTGGCCGTAGCCCCACAGGAACACCTGCCGGCTGGACCGCAGATGGCCGTGGATGGGCACCACGAAGTAGAGCCACCACGCGGCGAACACGATGAGCAGCCCACCCGCCGCGATCGGGAGGAGCTCGCCCAGCGCGCCGTTCTCGTCGACGCCGGACTTCACGGCGACCGTGGCCGCGGCGATCGTCTCGCCCAGCACGATGATGGTGAACAGCCCGTACCGCTCCGCGATGTGGCGCGGATGCCAGGACGTGGAACGGTGCCTCTCCGCGCGTCGGTGATCCCCTCGCCCGCGTGGCCCGCGGCGACGGAGTGCACCAGCTGGATGCCCGCCTGGGCGACCGCGACGACGAAGCACAGGTCGAAGAAGAGCTCCAGCGGCGAGGCCGCCCGGTGCGCATCGTCGCGGTCGCGGGCCCTGAGCCCGCGCAGTGGCCCGCGACCGCCGGACGCGCCGGAAGGGACGGGCGGGGGAGCGGTACCGGAGGTCATGATGCCGTGCACAACGGAAGGCGCGTAGATTTTCTCCGCGACCGTACCCTGGACGCATGAGTACCGCCCCCGAGCCCGAGCCGCGAGAGCCGAAGCCCGCGCTGGTCTTCGACGACCCGCTCGACCAGCAGTCCCCCGACGACACCGACCGTGGCTGGGGCGAGCGCACCGACTCCGGCGGCGGCGCGGCCGACCTCAGGCGCTTCCTCGACGAGAAGCCGCCCCACCACTTCTGAGGGGTCCTCGCACTGTGCCCGCCCGGGTCGCGCGGCCCGGCACCGCGCCTCGCCGCGGTTGTGGAACGCCCGGGTATCTCCGCTACCAGGGCACTCCGGCGCCTTGCGACGCACGGCACCGGACCACGCGACCTGATCGGACGCTCATAGTGAAAGGACCCCTGAACCAGCCGGGCCGCCGCACGCGGCGCGCTCCGAAGCGGCCGAGCCGGCCGGGCGGCAGACCGCAGCGCTACTGCCGGTCGTGCGCCGAGCCGCGCTGGGCGACCAGCGCGTCCCGGATCTCCTTCAGCACCTCCAGCTCGGTCACGTCCATGACCTCCTGCGCGCCCTCCTTCGCCTTGCGGCGGGCCTCCATCCGGGCCAGGTACTTCGCCATGGGCAGGACCATCAGGAAGTAGACGACCGCCGCGGTGATCACGAAGCTCAGGGTGGCGCCGAGGACCGAGCCCCACAGGAGCTGGATGCCCCGCTCGCCCTCGCAGGTCGAGCTCAGGCACGAGCTGTAGTGGTCGAGGTTCTTGGTCCCGATGGCCCCGACGACCGGATTGATGATCCCCTTCACCAACGCGTTGACGATGTTGGTGAAGGCGGCACCGATCACCACCGCCACCGCCAGATCGACGACGTTCCCGCGCATCAGGAAGGCCTTGAAGCCCTCCCAGACACTCGGTTCCTTCTTCTCGCTCACGTCGGGGCCTCTCCTCGCACGCGCAACCTGCGGAACAAAACGCTCCGCAACCTACGTCAACGTTGGGCCGAACGGAGCACCCGGGTCCCCCCGAAGAGGACCTCGTCGAGACCGTGCGCGTGACCTCCGCGGACATCACCACAGCGTCACCGCCAGCTGCCCCGTGGTGCTCGCGCCGGCCAGCCGGGCGGCGGTGCCACGCGGCACCGAGAGCACGACCAGCGCCCCGCCGTCGGACGCGCCCTCCAGGGGCTCCGGAACCTTCGTCACCCTGGCCCCGCGGGCGACCACCCGGGCATCGCCGCCCGTCGCCGTCTCCTCGGCGGCGATGACGTCGACCCGGTCACCGGGCCGCAGCAGCCGAACGGTGGCCGCGTCGGCGATCCGGACCGGAGCCGCCACCGCCCCGGCGGCACGGCGCGTGTGCACCGGCTGCTCTCCCGGCACCGAGGTCGTGTGCGCCGGAGACTGAGCCCGGGGCCGGCCACGGGCCCCGTCGGTGTCCCGCGGTCCCGCCGCCACCAGTGCGGTCGCGGTGACCGCGAGCCCGACCGCGAGAGCCCGCCGCCGGTGCCGCCCGAGCCGGTCGGGCCGGCACCGGCCGCCGCGCACCCGTACAGGATCGAACCGCGGCACCTCACGGGTCGCGGGCACCTGCGCCCCGGGCGGGCACTCGGCAACGGACCAAGAGGGAGACGAAGACCGAGCGGACGAAGACCGAGCGACGGACACGGGAACCACCACCTGCGACGAGGGACCGGCTTGCGCTCCCCACGATGAGGCTTCGCACCATCGCCCGCTCGGGCCTGTGGACGCACCACCGGCCTGTGGACGACTCCCTCACCCGAACGGCGACTTCCGGTCCCGCCCCCTACGGCAGCGCGAACCCCGGATCCATCCCGCCCAGCGCACTCACACAAAGGCAGTCCCGCTCGCCCTCGGCCGGCAACCCGGCCACCGCGTCGAACAGCACCCCGCGCAGCCGGTCCACGTTGGCCGCGAACACCCGCAGCACCTCGTCGTGCGAGACGCCCTCCCCGGTCTCCGCACCGGCGTCGAGGTCGGTCACCAGCGTCAGGGACGTGTAGCAGAGCTCCAGCTCACGGGCGAGCGCAGCCTCGGGGTGGCCGGTCATGCCCACCACGGACCAGCCCTGCGCCTGGTGCCACAACGATTCGGCACGGGTCGAGAAGCGCGGCCCCTCGACCACGACCAGCGTGCCGCCGTCCACCGGCTCCCAGTCCCGGCCGCGCGCCGCCTTCAGCGCCACGGTCCGACCGGTGGGGCAGTAGGGATCGGCCAGCGACACGTGTACGACGTTCGGCATCGAGCCGTCGGGCAGCGGCAGCCCGTCGAAGTAGGTGTTCGCGCGGGACTTCGTGCGGTCGACCAGCTGGTCCGGCACCAGCAGCGTGCCCGGCCCGTACTCGGGGCGCAGCCCGCCCACGGCGCACGGCGCGAGGACCTGGCGCACACCGACCGACCGCAGTGCCCACAGGTTGGCCCGGTAGTTGATCCGGTGCGGCGGCAGATGGTGGCCCCGCCCGTGCCGGGGCAGGAAGGCGACCCTCTGGCCGGCGACCTCACCGAGGAAGAGGGAGTCGCTGGGCGGCCCGTACGGGGTGTCGACCTGGATCTCGGTCACGTCGTCGAGGAAGGAGTAGAACCCCGAGCCCCCGATGACGCCGATCCCGGCACCGCCCGCGCTCGCCCCGCCACCGGCGCTCACCCGGCCGTCCGGGTTCTCCTCGCCACGGGCGCTCGCCCCGCCACCCGCGTTCACCACGTTCGCGTTGTTCGCCATGCCCGCACCCTAACCGCACGCGGAAACGCCGAGGACCCTGTCGCCCCGAGGGCGGCAGGGTCCGGTGATCAGGCCTTACGCGGCGGTGGTGCTGCTGGCGGAGCTGCCCGTGCTCGACGACGAGCTCGCACCGGAGCTCGACGAGCCGGAGTCCGAGGACGACGAGGAGGAGCTCGACGACTTCGACGCAGCCGGGGAGCTGCTCGACGAGGAGCCGCGGCTGTCGTTCCGGTAGAAGCCGGAGCCCTTGAAGACAATGCCGACCGCCGAGAACACCTTCTTCAGGCGGCCCTGGCAGCTGGGGCACTCGGTCAGGGCGTCGTCGGTGAACTTCTGCACCGCCTCGAGGCCCTCGCCGCACGCGGTGCACTGGTACTGGTAGGTGGGCACTGTCTTCCTCCTGGCACTCTCACTCGATGAGTGCTAACGACGATCCATAGTGACGTATTCCGGCCGCTCAGTCCACTGCCACCGGCACGCGGTGACCCACGCCACGTGCCACGGTGCGGCCGTGGGCCCGTGCCGCCAGCCGGGAACGCAGGGACAGAAGGGTCACCAGGGCGAGCACGGTGCCGCCCATCGGCACCAGGAAACCTGCGCCGCCCCACAGGCGGTCCTCCAGCTGTCCGGCGACCGTGACCGCGGCGGCCTGGCCCAGCGCCACCGCGCCGGTCAGCCAGGTGAAGGCCTCGGTGCGGGCGCCGGCCGGGACCAGGCCGTCGACCAGGGTGTAGCCGGTGATCAGGGCGGGCGCGATGCACATGCCGACCAGCAGGCCGAGGCCGCCGAGGACCAGGACCGAGTGGGCGGTCCACAGACCCGACGCGGCCAGGGCGAGGGCGGTGTAGCCGATGACCAGGCGCCGCTGCGGGGCCGCCTTCCAGGCGATCGCGCCGCAGACGAGGCCGGAGAGCATGTTGCCCGCGGCGAAGACGCCGTAGAGGACGCCGTTCAGGCCCGGTTCACCGATCGACTCGGTGAACGCGGCCAGCGAGACCTGCATGCCGCCGAAGACGGTGCCGATGCCCAGGAAGGTCACGATCAGCACGCGCACCCCGGGGACGCGCAGTGCGGAACCGTGCTCCACGCGCGCGTGGCCGCCGCCCGACACCGAGGGCTGGGTGCTCTTCCGCGCGGCGAACAGCAGACCGCCGAGCAGGGTCAGCGATGCCTCCGTGACCAGCCCGGCGGCCGGGTCGACCGCCGTGCACAGGGCGGTGGCCAGCAGCGGCCCGAGGACGAAGGTCAGCTCGTCCGTCACGGACTCGAAGGCCGCCGCGGTGGTCATCAGCGGCGAGTCCCCCAGCTTCACACCCCAGCGGGCCCGCACCATGGGCCCGATCTGCGGCACCGAGGCGCCGGTCGGGACGGCCGCCGCGAACAGGGCCCACAGGGGCGCGTCCATGAGCGCCAGCGCCGTCAGGGTCAGTCCGGCCAGGGTGTGCAGCAGCACCCCCGGGACCAGCACGGCACGCTGCCCGTAGCGGTCGGCGAGACGGCCGCTGTAGGGCGCGAACAGCGCCATGGAGACACCGGTGGCGGCCGCGACGGCGCCCGCCGCCCCGTACGAGCCGGTGGTGTGCTGCACCAGCAGCACGATGGAGATGGTCAGCATCGCGAACGGCTGGCGTGCCGCGAAGCCGGGGAGCAGGAACGTCCAGGCGCCGCGGGTGCGCAGCAGCCGGCCGTATCCCGGGCGGGCGGAAGCCGTCGAGTTCTTCGACTTCTTCGGGGTGACCGTGGACTCCACGGCCCGTGCCTTTCTGCCGCCTGGTAGCGCGCCCCGTCGGTGGGCGGCGCCGAGAGCTGTCCTCTTGCGCGGAACTGCGGTAGATGCCGGGGCCCGGTGAGGAGGGTCGTCCCGACCGCCATACGGTCGCGCCAGCTCTGCGTCAGGCAGAGTTGGTTCGATCTGGGTACGCCTTCATCGTACAGGGATCAAGGGGTGGCGGGCCTGTGAAAGTGAGCACCATGAGCCTGCCCACCTTACAAACGCGAACGACGCAAAACGCCCTTCAGCGACCCGGCGGCCTGACGCCCCCTGACGCCGCGACGCCCTGACGTCCCGGCGCCTCAACGACCCGCCCCGTCCGTCCCCAGCCAACCCGCCAGCTTGCCGCCGTGCCCGACGGCCCGCAGCCGGCTCTCGGTCGCGTCCCGGACGGGGTCCGTGGCGATCACGAGGAGCTCGTCTCCCCGCTGCAATATCGTCGTCGGCAACGGAACGAAGGACTCGCCCCCGCGCACGATGAGCGTCACGGCGGCACCGTGCGGCAGGCGCAGCTCGGCCACCTCCACGCCGTGCATCTTCGATCCCTCGGGGATCGCCACGGACAGCAGATGCCCGCGCAGCCGCTCCAGCGGGGCCGACTCGATGCCGAGGTCGGCGGCCTCCGAACCGTCGCCGAGGTGCAGCTTGCGGCCCAGCCAGGGCAGCGTCGGCCCCTGGACGAGCGTGTAGACGACGACCAGGATGAAGACGATGTTGAAGATCCGGCGGCTGGCGTCCAGGCCCGCCACCATGGGGATCGTCGCCAGAATGATGGGCACGGCCCCGCGCAGCCCCGCCCAGGACATCAGGGCCTGCTCCTGCCAGGGGACCCGGAACGGCGACAGGCAGAACACCACGCTCAGCGGACGCGCGACCATGGTCAGCACCAGCCCGATGACCAGCGCGGGCACGATGTCGTCGCCCAGCTCGTGCGGGGTGACCAGCAGCCCGAGCAGGACGAACATGCCGATCTGGGCCATCCAGCCGAGCCCGTCGGCGAAGCCGCGCGTGGCCGGCCAGTGCGGCAGTCGCGCGTTGCCCATCACCATCGCGGCGAGATACACCGCGAGGAAGCCGCTGCCGTGGGCCAGCGCGCCCGCCGCGTACGCCACCACGGCGATCGCCATGACGGCGATCGGGTAGAGGCCGGAGGCGGGCAGCGCCACGTGCCTGAGGCCCCAGGAACCCAGCCAGCCCACCGCGAGCCCGATGGCCGCGCCGATGGCCAGCTCCAGCAGGATCACGCCCAGGAGCACGTACCAGTGGTCGACCGGCCCGGCCGTGGACAGGGACACCACGAGGATGACCACGGGTGCGTCGTTGAATCCGGACTCCGCCTCCAGCGTGCCCGTCACGCGTGCGGGGAGCGGGATCTTGCGCAGCACGGAGAACACGGCCGCCGCGTCGGTCGAGGAGACGACCGCCCCGATGATGAGCGCCTGCCGCCACTCGAGCCCGATCAGGTAGTGCGCGGCCGAGGCCGTGACCCCGACGCTCACCGCCACACCCGCCAGCGCCAGCACGGTGGCGGCCGGCAGGGCCGGCTTGATCTCCTTCCACTTCGTGCCGAGACCACCCTCGGCCAGGATCACGACCAGGGCCGCGTACCCGATGACCTGGGTCAGTTCGGCGTTGTCGAAGTGGATGTCCCCGATGCCGTCCTGGCCCATCGCGACGCCGATGCCCAGGTACACGAGCAGGCTGGGAAGCCCGCTGCGCGAGGAGATCCGTACCGCTGCGACGGCGACGAGCAGGACGAGCGAGCAGACGAGCAGGAGCTGGTTGAGGTGGTGAACAGTCAGCGGCCGAATCCTTCCCTGGCCCGCACGCACCCGCGCGTGGGCTCACGTACATCGCACATGAAGCTGTGGCGCACCGCGCCGACTACTTCGTTACCTTACCTAACTCTTGACGATTTCTTGACGCTCGAGAGGGCAAGATCGAACATCCGTCCGTGCCGGTTCCCGACTCCGCGTCAAGGGCCGCAAGGCCCTGCGCCTATCGTTGCTCCAGCGCTCAGTTAAAAGCACAGCCGAACCTGCCGCTCGCGTTAGGACAGCAAGGACAGCGATGCCCCCCAACACCACCGCCTCCACGGGTCAGCAGCCCGCCAAGTCCGGCAGGAGAAAGGGGCGCAAAGCCCGTCTGATCGTGCTCGTCCTGGTGCTGGCCCTCATCGGGGGCGCCGCCTTCGGGGCGTACTGGACCATCAGCACCGTCCGGGCCTCCTTCCCGCAGACCAAGGGCACCCTCCCACTGCAGGGCCTGTCGGGACCCGTCGAGGTCAAACGAGACAACTACGGCATCCCGCAGATCTACGCCTCCTCCGACGCGGACCTGTTCATGGCGCAGGGCTACGTCCAGGCGCAGGACCGGTTCTACGAGATGGACGTCCGCCGCCACATGGCCGCCGGGCGCCTGTCGGAGATGTTCGGCAAGAGCCAGGTCGACAACGACGAGTTCCTGCGCACGCTGGGCTGGGACCGGGTCGCCAAACAGGAGTACGACACCAAGCTGTCGGCCGCCACGAAGAAGTACCTCCAGGCGTACGCCAAGGGGGTCAACGCCTACCTCCAGGGCAAGGACGGCAAGGACATCTCCCTGGAGTACGCGGCGCTGGGCTTCACCAACGACTACAAGCCGCAGCGGTGGACGCCGGTCGACTCGATCTCCTGGCTGAAGGCGATGGCCTGGGACCTGCGCGGCAACATGCAGGACGAGATCGACCGCGCCCTGCTGACCAGCCGCCTCGGCCCGAAGCAGATCGCCGACCTGTACCCGCAGTACCCGTACAGCCGGAACAAGGCGATCGTCCAGGAGGGCCAGTACAGCGAGCTGACGGGCGCGTTCGAACAGGGCGGCACGAGCGGCACGTCCGGCACCAGCGGGACCGGCGGCACCTCCACCGGCACCGCGGGCACGGCGTCCGGCAGCTCCGGCACCTCGGGCACCGCCTCCGGTACGTCCGGCACCGCCTCCGGCGCTTCGGGCACCGAGGGCCTGGACAGCCAGCTCGGCGGCCTCACCAATGCCCTGGACGACCTCCCGCCGGCCGTCGGCGTGAACGGCGACGGCATCGGCTCCAACTCGTGGGTCGTCGGCGGGAAGCACACGATCACCGGCAAGCCGCTGCTGGCCAACGACCCGCACCTGTCGCCCTCGCTGCCGTCCGTCTGGTACCAGATGGGCCTGCACTGCCGCAGCGTCTCCAGCACCTGCCAGTACGACGTCAGCGGCTACACCTTCGCCGGCATGCCAGGCGTGATAATCGGTCACAACCAGGACATCGCCTGGGGCATGACCAACTCCGGCGTCGACGTCACGGACCTCTACCTGGAGAAGATCACCGGCGACGGCTACCTGTACGACGGCAAGATCAAGCCCTTCGAGACGCGCGAGGAGACCATCAAGGTCGCCGGCGGCGCACCGAAGAAGATCGTCGTACGGCAGACCGAGGACGGGATGCCCCTGCTGTCCGACCGCGACGAGGAACTCGTGAAGGTCGGCAGAAAGGCCACCGTCGACACCGCCGCACCCGACAGAGGCGACGGCTACGGCGTGGCGCTGCGCTGGACCGCACTGCAGCCCGGGACCACCATGGACGCCGTCTTCGCCATGGACAGGGCGAAGAACTGGACCGACTTCCGCAAGGCCGCCGGGCTGTTCGACGTGCCCTCGCAGAACCTGGTCTACGCGGACACCGAGGACAACATCGGCTACACCCTGCCGGGCAAGATCCCCATGCGCGCGAAGGGAGACGACGGCTCCATCCCGTCGCCCGGCTGGGACTCCAAGTACCGGTGGACCGACTACATCCCGCAGGACGCGCTGCCCTACGAGTACAACCCGGACCGCGGCTACATCGTCACCGCCAACCAGGCCGTGATCGACCCGGACAAGTACCCCTACACGCTCACCACGGACTGGGGCTACGGCGCGCGCAGCCAGCGGATCACCGACCTGATCCAGTCGAAGACCAAGGACGGCGGCAAGATCTCCACCGACGACATGCGGCAGATGCAGCTGGACAACAGCAGCGAGATCGCCCGCCTGCTGGTGCCCACGCTGCTGAAGATCGACCCCGAGAACAAGGACGTCCGCCAGGCGCAGAAGCTCCTCGAGGGCTGGGACTACACCCAGGACGCCGACTCGGCGGCCGCCGCGTACTTCAACGCGGTCTGGCGCAACGTCCTCAAGCTCGCCTTCGGCAACAAGCTGCCCAAGGAGCTGCGGCCCAAGGGCCAGTGTCTGTGGGTCGAGCCGGTCAACACCACCGGCCCCGCCGACAAGGCCGAGAAGGTCCGCGAGTGCGGCCAGCGCGACCCCGACCAGGCGCAGCCGGACGGCGGCGACCGCTGGTTCGAGGTGGTGCGCAAGCTCATGAACCAGCCGGACAGCGACTGGTGGAAGACGCCCAAGGTGAGCAACAGCCGCCCCGGCGCCGACAACCGCGACGACCTGTTCAAGAGGGCCATGATCGACGCCCGCTGGGAGCTGACCGCCAAGCTCGGCAAGGACATCGACTCCTGGAGCTGGGGCCGGCTGCACCGGCTGTTCCTGAAGAACCAGACCCTCGGCACCGCGGGCCCCGAGTTCATCCAGTACGCCCTCAACCGAGGCCCCTGGGAGCTCGGCGGCGGCGAGGCCACGGTCAACGCGACCGGCTGGAACGCGGCCGGCGGCTACGGGGTGGTGTGGGTGCCGTCCATGCGGATGGTGGTGAACCTGGGCGACCTCGACAAGTCCCGCTGGATCAACCTCAGCGGTGCCTCCGGGCACGCCTACAGCGCCCACTACGTCGACCAGACGGACAAGTGGGCCGCCGGCGAACTGCTGCCCTGGTCCTTCTCGGACCGGGCGGTCGAGAACAGCACAGCCGACAAGCTGGTGCTCAAACCGTGAGCCGCTGACACCGGCAGCCGAACGGCCCTCCACGCGTGCGTGGAGGGCCGTTCGGCGTCAGGGCTCCCGCCGGAACCGCCGCACTCCCGACGGCGTCACCACCGCGTGCACCGGCCGGTCGTGCGGCTCCGCGGGGACGTGCTCGACCACCTCCGAGTCGTACAACAGCACCACCAGCGCGGGACGGGCCCCCGCCCGCTCCAGCCGCGCCAGCACCCGGTCGTACGAGCCCCCGCCACGTCCCAGCCGCATCCCGCGCGCGTCGACCGCGAGCCCGGGCAGCAGCACGGCGTCCGCGGCGGTCACCGCGTCCGGCCCGAGGCGCTCGCCCGCGGGCTCGAAGAGGGCCATCCGGCCGCCGTGTCGGACACGCGCCAGCGAGCCCTCGCCCTCGTACTCGCCCCAGTCCAGGTCGTTGTCGGGCAGCAGCACCGGCAGCAGTACGCGCACGCCCCGGGCGTGCAGGGCGTCCAGGAGCGCGAGCGTCCCCGGTTCGCTCCCCACCGAGACGTACGCCGCCACCGTGCCGGCCCTCGCCAACTCGGGCAGCTCCAGTGCCCGTCCGGCCAGCGCCGCCGAGGTTTCCCGCAGGTCATCCGCTGTCAACCTGCTCCTCGCCGCGAGGAGTCCGCGCCGCAAACCGCGCTTGTCAGGCTCGCCCGGACGCTCGTTAGGACTCAATGGTTGCTCCCGTACTGTGGCAATACGCTCATATGAGCGCCTATGAACCGGAGCCGCAGATTCCATGCAAAGGCACCGGATAGGGTGGCGGGCATGACTCAGTCGCACCCTCGGATCAGCAAGGCTGTCATTCCCGCAGCAGGCCTCGGCACCCGGTTCCTGCCGGCCACCAAAGCCACTCCCAAGGAGATGCTGCCGGTCGTCGACAAGCCCGCGATCCAGTACGTGGTCGAGGAGGCCGTCGCCGCGGGTCTCGACGACGTCCTCATGGTGACGGGCCGCAACAAGCGCCCCCTCGAGGACCACTTCGACCGCAACTACGAACTCGAGTCGGCCCTGCAGAAGAAGGGCGACGCGGGCCGTCTCGCCAAGGTGCAGGAGTCCAGCGACCTCGCGACGATGCACTACGTCCGTCAGGGCGACCCCAAGGGCCTCGGCCACGCCGTCCTGTGCGCCGCTCCGCACGTGGGCCACGAGCCCTTCGCGGTCCTCCTCGGCGACGACCTCATCGACCCCCGCGACCCCCTGCTGCAGCGCATGGTCGAGGTCCAGGAGCAGCGCGGCGGCAGCGTCATCGCGCTCATGGAGGTCGCCCCGGAGCAGATCCACCTCTACGGCTGCGCGGCCGTGGAGACGACCGAGGACAGCGACGTCGTCAAGGTCAGCGGCCTCGTCGAGAAGCCCGACCCGGCCGACGCCCCGTCGAACTACGCCATCATCGGCCGCTACGTCCTCGACCCGCACATCTTCGACATACTGCGCCGGACCGAGCCCGGCCGCGGCGGCGAGATCCAGCTCACGGACGCCCTCCAGCGGCTCGCCGAGGACGAGAAGATCGGCGGCCCGGTGCACGGCGTGGTCTTCAAGGGCCGCCGCTATGACACCGGCGACCGCGGCGACTACCTGCGTGCCATTGTCCGACTCGCGTGCGAACGTGAAGACCTGGGCCCGGAATTCCGGACCTGGCTTCGCAGTTACGTAGCCGAGGAGATGTAACACGTTGAGCAGCGCCGCGCCCCGCGTCACCGGCCAGGACCACTTCGGCCCCGACCACCTGTGGTCGGTGGACGAGCACCTGGAGGACATCCTCGCCACCGTCCGCCCCCTGGAACCCATCGAGCTTCACCTGCTCGACGCCCAGGGCTGCGTCCTCGTCGAGGACATCACGGTGCCGGTGTCCCTGCCGCCCTTCGACAACAGCTCGATGGACGGCTACGCGGTGCGGGTCGCGGACGTGGCGGGCGCGAGCGAGGAGTTCCCGGCGGCCCTGGAGGTCGTCGGGGACGTCGCCGCCGGCCAGGCCGAGCTGCTCCACGTCGGCCCCGGCCAGGCCGCCCGCATCATGACCGGCGCCCCGCTGCCGCCCGGCGCCGAGACGGTCGTGCCCGTCGAGTGGACCGACGGCGGGCTCGGCGAGGGCCCGGTGCACGGCATGCGCGCCCGCAGCCTCGGCCCCGAGGGCGCCACCGGCCACGTGTACGTGTACCGCCCGGCCGAGGCACGCGCGCATGTGCGCGCGAAGGGCAGCGACGTGAAGGCCGGCGACCGAGCCCTGGAGGCCGGAACGATCCTCGGCCCGCCGCAGATCGCCCTGCTCGCCGCGATCGGCCGCGGCACCGTACGCGTACACCCGCGCCCGCGCGTGGTGGTGCTCTCCACCGGCAGCGAACTCGTCCAGCCGGACACGGAACTGGGCACCGGTCAGATCTACGACTCCAACAGCTTCGCCCTCACCGCCGCCGCCCGCGACGCCGGTGCCATCGCCTACCGCGTGGGCGCCGTCGCCGACGACGCGGAGACCCTGCGCTCCACCATCGAGGACCAGCTGGTCCGCGCCGACCTGATGGTCACCACGGGTGGCGTGAGCGTCGGCGCGTACGACGTCGTCAAGGAGGCCCTCTCCCACGTCGCCGACGAGGACGAGGCCGGCAGCGGCATCGAGTTCCGCAAGCTCGCCATGCAGCCCGGCAAGCCCCAGGGCTTCGGCTCCATCGGCCCCGACCACACCCCGCTGCTGGCCCTGCCCGGCAACCCGGTGTCGTCGTACGTCTCCTTCGAGCTGTTCGTCCGCCCCGCGATCCGCGCCCTCATGGGCCTCCAGGACGTCCACCGCCCGACGACCCGGGCGACCCTGACCGCGGACAAGGCACTGACCTCGCCGAAGGGGCGCCGCCAGTTCCTGCGCGGCACGTACACCGACGGCAACGTCACGCCCGTCGGCGGTGCCGGATCCCACCTGGTCGCCGCCCTCGCCCACGCGGACGCACTGATCGTCGTCCCCGAGGACACCGAGTCCGTCGAGCCCGGCACCGAGGTCGAGGTGGTCCTGCTCGGCTGAGAGCCGCTGGTTGGGGGTACCGTGTCGCGCACAGCAGGCCCGTGCGCCGCACCGCGACGGGCCCGGACCGGGAGCGCCACACAGCATGAGCACGCAGGACCCACCCACGCGGAACGGCCCCGCACAGGACCGGCTGACGCACATCGACGAGGCGGGCGCGGCCCGCATGGTCGACGTGTCGGAGAAAGACGTGACCGCACGCACCGCCCGGGCCAGCGGACGCGTCCTCGTCTCGCCCCGCGTGATCGAACTGCTGCGCGGCGAGGGTGTCCCCAAGGGCGACGCCCTCGCGACCGCGCGGATCGCCGGGATCATGGGCGCCAAACGCACCCCCGACCTCATCCCGCTCTGCCACCCGTTGTCGGTGTCCGGTGTGAAACTGGACCTGTCGGTCGCGGACGACGCCGTGGAGATCCTGGCCACCGTCAAGACGACGGATCGCACGGGCGTCGAGATGGAGGCCCTCACCGCGGTCTCCGTCGCCGCGCTCACCGTGATCGACATGGTCAAGGCGGTCGACAAGGGAGCGGTCATCACGGACGTGCGGGTGGAGGAGAAGACGGGCGGCAAGTCGGGCGACTGGAGCCGGTCATGACGTATCGCGCTCTCGTCGTCACCGCCTCGAACCGGGCCGCCGCCGGGATCTACGAGGACAAGGGTGGCCCGCTGATCTCGGACGGCCTGGGACGCTTCGGCTTCGAGGTCGAGGGCCCCCAGGTCGTCCCCGACGGCGACCCCGTCGAGGCGGCCCTGCGCGCCGGTGTCGAGGCAGGGTACGACGTCATCGTGACCACGGGCGGCACGGGAATCTCGCCCACCGACCGCACGCCCGAGGCCACCCGACGGGTGATCGACCACGAGGTGCCGGGCATTGCCGAGGCCATCAGGGCGTTCGGCCGGGAGAAGGTGCCGACCGCGGCGCTCTCCCGGGGCCTGGCCGGAGTGGCCGGGAGCACGCTGATCGTCAATCTGCCCGGATCCAGCGGCGGTGTGAAGGACGGCCTGGCCGTGCTGGAGCCGCTGCTCGTCCACGCCGTCGAGCAGCTCCGCGGCGGCGACCACCCCAGATCCGGCAGTGGGGGTGCGAGCTGAACAGCCCATCCTGGCCCGTCGAGCTGGTGGACGGCGACATCGTCCTCAGGCCGATAAAGCTGCGCGACCAGCGGGCGTGGCGTGAGGTCAACCGGCGCAACCGCGACTGGCTGCGCCCCTGGGAGGCGACCATCCCGCCGCCCACGCCCGGCGGGCCGTTGGCGCATCGCCCGACCTTCCGGCAGATGGTCCGCCACCTGAGGTCGGAGGCGAACGCGGGCCGGATGCTGCCCTTCGTCATCGAGTTCCAGGGGCGGCTGGTCGGGCAGTTGACGGTCGCCGGGATCACCTGGGGCTCGATGTGCTCGGGACACATCGGGTACTGGGTGGACGAGGCGGTGGCCGGCCGCGGCGTGATGCCGACGTCGGTGGCGCTCGTCGCGGACCACTGTTTCCGCACCGTCGGTCTGCACCGCATCGAGGTCTGCATTCGCCCGGAGAACGGGCCCAGCCGCCGGGTCGTGGAGAAACTCGGATTCCGCGAGGAGGGACTCAGACCGCGTTACCTGCACATCGACGGGGCCTGGCGCGACCATCTCGTCTTCGCGCTCACGGCGGAAGAGGTGCCGGACGGTTTGCTCAGGCGGTGGCAGCGGGCACGATCGGAGAGTAATCCGGGAATCCGGCACCACCCCGGAAATTGAATACTTGTTCGAAATTGATCGCGTGGTGACCGTCCCGGGTCAATGAATTCCAGGCCTGAGTGGCCTAGTGATCGCATCAGTCGCAAAAAAAGTTCGAAATATCAGCCAGATCGTGCGACACACCGGCTCAATTGGCGGATGGCCTCACCCCGATCCCTCTACGGTGTGAGGCGTGAGCAGCAGCGGCCTCATCTACGCAGTCATTGTCGGGGCCTGGGCCGCCTACTTGGTGCCGATGTGGCTCCGTAGGCAGGACGAGCTGAACGAGGCCCGTCCGACGGAACGCTTCAGCACCGCCATCCGGCTGCTGTCCGGACGGGCGGGGATGGAGCGCCGGTACGCCAAGGACCTGCAGGCGCGCTCCGCCGACGAGGGGGAGCAGGACGCCGACGACCCGGACGCCGTCACCGATACGGTGGACGTCCGGGCCTTCGCCGTGTCCAAGACGCGTCCGCAGACCCAGGTGCCCGTACCGTCGCCCGCCCCCGAGCAGCAGGCCCGCCCGGCACCGGCACCGAACGCGGCGGGCTCCGAACGCGCGCGGAACCGCGGGCCCGTGCCCGCCGCCCGGCGTGGCACATCGCCGCAGGCCCAGGCGGCCGCGGCGCGAGCCCGGCGCTCGAAAGTGCTCGCGCGCCGTCGGCGCACCACCACCATGCTGTTCCTCGCCTTCACGCTCGGCGCGATCGTCGCAGCGGTCGGGGGGCTGGCGTTCCTGTGGGCTCCCGGCGTCCCCGCGGTCATGCTCAGCATCTACATCGCGTACCTGCGCTCCCAGGAGCGCCGCCGGTTCACGTACCAGATGGACCGCCGCCGCGCCGAGGCCGCGGCCCAGCGGCTGCGGGAGCGGCAGCGCCAGCCCCGCCGGCGCGTCCTGACCGACGAGGAGACCGACGAACCGGAGGAGGGACCCGAGCCGGCGACCGACCCCGGACTGTCCGCCCTCGCCGCGGACCGGCGCGCCCTCGTCGAGCAGACCGACCACGCGGAGTGGGTCGACCAGCAGCGCGAGCGGCAGCGGCGTCCCGGGCAGGGCGGTGACAGCTGGGAGCCGGTGCCGGTGCCCCTGCCGACGTACGTGACGGCCCCGGTCGCCCCCCGGGCCACCAGCGACGTCGACCTCGGCGCCCCCGGCACCTGGAGCTCGGCCCGATCCAGCGCGGTCGCCCCGGACGCGGAGCACGAGAGCGACGCCGCGGCTCCGGCCGAGACGGACCCCCACCCGCAGGACGGCGCGGACGACGACGGACGCACCGACGCCCGCCGGGCAGCCTCCGCACGGCGGGCACGGGAGCGCGGTCGTACCCCGCTGTTCGACCAGTACGAGGACGGGGAGCGCCCTCGGGCCGCCAACGAGTAGCCCCACGAACCCGCAGGTGACCGCCCCTCGGGAACGGATTTCCAAGCAGGCCGATCGGGGTGCTAAAGTTTCACTCGTTGCAAGGGCCTGTGGCGCAGTCCGGTAGCGCACCTCGTTCGCATCGAGGGGGCCAGGGGTTCAAATCCCCTCAGGTCCACGCAGCTCAGAGCCCGGTCGGGGAACCGACCGGGCTCTGACGTGTGTTCAGCGCCACATGCTTACCCAAGCTTGGCCCGGCCGTGGATCTCCTTGACGATCTCGCCGCGGACACTGGGGTATCTGGTCGGTGCGCTTGCCGCGGAGGCGCTGTGGCACATCTGGTTCCGGGCATCCTCGCCGCCGTCTTCGCGGGCGCGCTGAACCTGTTCTTCGTCCGGGCGGCATGGCTGCACTGGACCGGCTCCGGCCGGGCGCCCGACCTGCACATCGGATACTCCTGGAACCCGTCGGTCGTAGAGGGGCATGAACGCGGCATCGTCCCGTTCGCCGCCTCGTTCGTCTGCATGCCGATCGGCATCGCCGTCGCCGCCGCCTCGGACGGCGCGGGGATCGCCATGGTGAATGTCGGTGTGATCTTCATCCTGGGCTCGCTGCCCTTGCTGGTGCTGCACCTCACGATCGCGTGGTTCAACTGGCCGAAGGTGCTGGTCCCGCCGCACCGGCGGGGCGAGACCGGCTCGGTGATCGAGTGGTGGCGCGGCCGCGGACAGCGCGCGCCGCGCGGCAAGGGCCCCCGGCGAAGCCGCCGCTGAGCCCTCGTCAGCCGTCGGTCAGAGGCTCTTGGCGAAGCAGCGGCTCGCCTCGTGGTGGCGGTAGTAACCGAACTTGGCGCACGGCTCGTAACCGCTGGACGTGTACAGGGCTATGGCCTCCGGCTGCTTGGTGCCGGTCTCCAGAACCATGCGGAGCCGGCCGGCCCGGCGGGCGTCCTCCTCCAGGGCGGACAGGATGCGGCGGGCGAGGCCACGGCCGCGCATCTGCTCGATCACGTACATGCGCTTGAGTTCGGCGTCACCGTCGAGGTTGCCCTCGCCGTTCTCGTCCTGGGTGCGCCAGCCGCCCGAGGCGACGGGGGTGCCGTCCGCGTCGTACGCGACCAGGTAGATGCCGCTCGGCGGGTCGAAGTCCGCGGCGGCCATGGGCGTGGCGTCGCCGTCGTCGCCGTAGCGGATGGCGTACTCGGCCTGGACCTGGTCGTTCAGCTTCATGGCGTCGGGGTGGTCGAAGGCGACCCGGCGTATGTCCATGGCGGCTACCGTATGCGATCCGGAACTGGACCCCGTCCAGAGTGCCGGTATCGTGCCGGGGTGCTGACTGTGACCTCTGTGAATGTGAACGGGTTGCGGGCCGCCGCGAAGAAGGGCTTCGTGGAGTGGTTCGCCGGGACCGGAGCCGACGTGGTGTGCCTGCAGGAGGTGCGGGCCGAGCCGGAGCAGCTGCCCGAGCACGTCCGGGCGCCCGAGGGGTGGCACGTGGTGCACGCGCCGGCCGCCGCCAAGGGCCGGGCGGGGGTGTCCCTGTACAGCCGGCGCGAGCCCGACCGGGTGCGGATCGGCTTCGGGTCCGCCGAGTTCGACGGCAGTGGACGGTATGTGGAGGCGGACCTGCCGGGGGTCACCGTCGCCTCGCTGTATCTGCCCTCGGGTGAGGTGGGCACCGAGCGGCAGGACGAGAAGGAGCGCTTCATGGGCGAGTTCCTCGCCCACCTGACGGGGCTCCGGGAGCGGGCCGCCGCCGAGGGGCGCGAGGTGCTCGTCTGCGGTGACTGGAACATCGCCCACCACAAGGCCGACCTCAAGAACTGGCGCGGCAACACCAAGAACTCCGGCTTCCTGCCCGAGGAGCGGGAATGGCTGTCCAGGGTCTTCGACCCGGCCGACGGCGGGTACGTCGACGTCGTGCGGGCCCTGCATCCGGACACCGAGGGGCCGTACTCCTGGTGGTCGTACCGTGGGCGGGCCTTCGACAACGACACCGGTTGGCGGATCGACTACCACGTGGCCACCCCGGGGCTCGCCGAGCGGGCGGTCAAGGGGTTCGTGGAGCGGGCCGCGACGCATGCGGAGCGGTGGTCCGACCACGCGCCCGTGACGGTGGTCTACGACCGCTAGGGCTTCTCGGCCGTCAGGACCCGCCCCCGCGCATCCTGCGGTCCAGCGCCAGCGACAGTTCCGCCTCCACCACGCTGCGGGCCAGTGGGCGCAGGCGGGGCAGGTCCTGGGTGGAGGCGTGGCGCAGAACCAGGTCGGTGAAGAGGGCGGCCAGGGCGTCGGCGTGGGTGCGGACCTGCCTGGCCGCGCCGAGGACCTCGGCGAGCGGGATGCCCTCGCGGACCAGGGCCGAGGAGACGTCCAGGAGGCGGCGGCTGATGTGGACGATCTCGCCGCCGTCGGTGCCGAGGTAGCCGAGCTCCATCGCGGCGGCGAGGTTCTCGGGCGTGGCCTCGCCCGCGAAGTGGTCGGCGAGTTCCTCGGGTGTGAGATGGACCGGTTCCTCCTCGGTCGGGGCGCCGACGCCGAGCAGGTCGCCGACGTCCCGGCCGTGGTCGAATGCCTCCGCCAGTTCCGCGATGCCGCTGAGGGTGTGGCCGCGGTCCAGCAGGGCCGTGATCGTACGGAGCCGGGCCAGGTGGTCGTCGTCGTACCAGGCGATACGGCCCTCGCGGCGGGGTGGCGGGATCAGCTTGCGTTCGCGGTAGAAGCGCAGGGTGCGCACCGTGATCCCGGCCAGGCGGGCCAGCTCTTCCATGCGGTATTCACGCTTCTCGGCCACCTGGGCACCTTAAGGGGTCCTTGCACTATGAGCGTCCGATCAGGTCGCGTGGTCTGGCACCGCGCCTCGCCGCGTTGCCAGACC
>NZ_JBSFVB010000029.1:0-79115 GCF_053592115.1 Streptomyces sp. NPDC002788
CTTCCTGCGGCCCTGAGCCACCGTCCGGGTCTTGCGGATCTCGAACATCGCACCCCTGGGCTGGGGTGTTGCGACGATCGCTAGAACCTAAGGTGGCGACCAGGGGCCTCTTCTAAGGTGCGGCCGGAGAGCTGCGCCGGCCTGAGTCCCCGGTTATCCAGCGTTGTCAGCTGTTCCAGCAGGTCAAGAGGGTGACGTGCTTAGGTGGCGTTGTAGGCGAGCTCGGCCAGCTGAAGGGCGTCGGCCAGGCTTGTCTCGTCGGTGAGGTCGACGCTGACGCGGTACTCCCGGTGCCCGGTGGTGAGGGTCCGGGCGGACTTGATGCCGAGCTCGTCGAGCTTCTGCTGGCTGTAGTTGAGCCGGAGATTGATGGTGCTGTACTCCGCGTAGACGTAGGCGAAGCCGCCGAACTGGGATCCCTGCCGGCGCAGACGCAGGTAGCGGCTGTAGTCCAGGGGAGCGTCGGGCAGTGCGTTCTTGCGCTTGATGCCGTAGACACCGACGTTGTCCCACCGGGTCGTCTCCTCGAGAAACCGGACGAACAGGCCGGGAGCCGGGCTGCGGCCCAGCAGCTGACGCACCGTTTCCTGTCCCTCGTCGGCCACTCCCGGAGCATGAGACTCGAGGGCCAGGCTCCCAGTTCCACCCTTTCCGCACATCTGGTCTGGGGCCTGCGCCTGGTTCAGAGGCCGGCCCGTCGGAATCAGCGCCGGAAGGCATGCGGCACCACCCGGCCGATCTCCACACGGGCTGCGACCCGGCGCAGCATGCCGCCGACCGCTGCGGTGGTCCACGGTTGGCCTCGGGAGATCGCTCCAGCCCTACGCCGGTCCTTGGCGCACGCCGCCGGAGCGGCGAGCGGGCGGACATGGGCCGACCGTCACCCGGCCGCACCCGGCGTGATGGTCACGAACCCGGTTCCGGATTGCGACTTCACGCCGGTGGTCGCGCACTGGCGGAGGTCCAGGCTGTTCTGGTTGATCACCTCCTCGAACGACGACCCCATGAACTGGCCGCCGGTCACGGCACCGGTGATGGTGTGTACGGACTGGCCGCCCAGGTCCTCGCCCTTGGCGAGGCCCACCACGTGACTGTCCGGGCCTTCGTCCCAATCCACGTCGAAGGTCATCCCGGTGGGGGCGGGATCGTAGAGGCACCCGCGAAGGCCGTCGAACGACCCTGAGTGCGCACCGCCAGTGACCGGTGAGCCCGTCGCCGAGGTACAGCCGCTGTAGTGCACGTCGAACTGGATGTGCTGCGGGGTGGGGTAGAGGGTCAGGCCGGGCGTGAATGTGATCGTCGCGTTGACGAGACAGGTGACCTGGCCGCCGTCCGCCGCCGGAGCGGCCATGGCCGTGGTGGCCGTCCCGGACAGGGCCGCTGTGACACTCAGGGCAGCGGCGACGGCAAAAGAAGCCCGGCGAATTCTGCGGAACATCGTGGCGCCTTCCTTTCGGCCTCGACGAGGCCATTCGGTCCCCTGAGGCTCCGGCCGAACAGCATCCCAACGGGCGTGCTACCCGGAGCCATTGAGAACTGCTTTCCCGTGGGCCGGAAACACGAGACGCATTCCCCTCATGTCCACAGGGCAGGAAGAAGCACCTGAGACGGATGCCGTATCACCGGCGTACTTCTTGCGAGCCGGCCGTTCACTTCCGCCCTCACCGAGGAATTCACTGAGCCAATGCTCTTGGCGCCGTTCTGACCTCGGTCGCGTGAAACAGCGCGGGGGGCGCGGGCCTGGCGCAGTTGGGGCTGTGGCCGCAGGAAACACCGATTCCATCTCGGCCAACCGTTGGCAGCGGCACGCGTCGACGCATTCGAGGCCGAGCACCACGTCGACCTCCCGGTCACCTTCCGGCACTTCCTCCTGCATGCCGGTGGTTCAGGCGCGGCCCCTTTCTACGGACTCATGCCACTGGAACAGTGGCAGCTGCTTCACATGCAGCCCGCGCAAGAACCCGGCACCCCGCGCGGCTTCGATCCCGCAGGACCTCCGGACAGCGGCGGAGACCGATTCCTCCACATCATTGAGATGGGCTGCGCGGACGTATGCGTCCTTGCCGTGAGCGGCCCGTTGGCCGGCCGCGTCCTGACCGGTAACAGCGACGGCCACTGGGGCCCCGACGTCTCGTCGGCCGCTGACTTCCTCGACTGGTACGAGCGCTGGCTCGACCACATGAACGCCGGACGCGACAACAGAGCACTGGGGCTCACCTCGCCCGGTCTTCGGTCCCACCCCCATCGACATCGCCTGGCCCCGAAGATCTGACTGAGGTTTTTTCGGAGGCTGAGTTCAACGTCTCTGCGGGATCCGGCGTGGACCACTTCGAGTATGCGCGGCCTTCGCCGGTAGGGAGTCACACCGGGTCTGGCAAATCCATGAGCGCGGGAAAGCGGGGTGCCGTCCTCGCTCCAGGAGGTGACGCCGGGGCGGCGTTGACGGTCGCCGCATGTCCTCGTGCCGCGCTGCCGGCCGCCTGCGCGCGAGTGGCGACTTCGGTGGCCCCGAGCGTGACGAACGTGCCGTTCGGGGTCGCCCCCACCGTTCCGGGCCGCTCCTGGGGAGGGACGGGCGGCGGGCGGGACTCCTTCTGTGACGAGCTTCCAGCGAGGCTTCAGCGGGTCTCCGGTGGACCTTGGGACGGTGCCCGGCGATC
Organism: Streptomyces sp. NPDC002788; assembly: GCF_053592115.1. Classification (NCBI taxonomy): domain Bacteria; kingdom Bacillati; phylum Actinomycetota; class Actinomycetes; order Kitasatosporales; family Streptomycetaceae; genus Streptomyces; species Streptomyces sp. NPDC002788. The sequence continues at coordinate 2,661 of NZ_JBSFVB010000029.1, forward strand.
GTGCGCGTCGAGAGCGTGCGCGTCGAGAGCGTGCGAATCGCGAGCTTGCGGATCGCTGCGTGAGGTCGTCGGGGCGTCCGTCGTCAGCGTCGGGCGTGCCCGTGTTTTCGCGCGGGTGCTGGAGGAGCCGCGGGTGAGGGGTGGGGGCGGGTGAGACGTGGCTCAGGCGGCGCCGTCCCTTCGTGTGTTTCTCGCCGTCGCGTCCTCCACCATAGCGTTCAATCCAATCCATTGCAACGAACAAGGTTAGCGTGTTGCATTAGCTTTATGACCATTGCAACGTTTTCTTGGCTTTCACCTGCATTGATGCCGCGTGCATGCGACGAATGAGTTGCAGCATCAATGAATGCAACGTAGCGTTTCCATCATCAGAAACAGCGGATCGAAGGAGTGCACGATGCAGCTGACCAAGAGCGCGACGCAAAGGTTCGACACCCCCGCCCCCGTCGCGGCCGTCCTCGACATCCCCGCCGGGCACATCCGGTTCATCGCCGCCGACCGGACCGACACCACAGTCGAGATCCTGCCCGCCAACGCCTCCAGGAGCCGGGACGTGAAGGCGGCGGAGCAGACCACGGTCGCCTTCACCGACGGTGTCCTGCGCATCGAGGCCCCGGCGGCCAGGAACCGGCTCCTCGGCTCTTCGGGTGCCCTGGAGGTGACCGTCCAGCTGCCGGCCGGCTCCCGCGTCGAGGCCAAGGCCGCCGGCGCCGAGCTGAGGGGCGTCGGACGCCTCGGCGACGTCGTCTTCGAGGGCGCGCAGGGATCGGTCAAGCTCGACGAGACCGCGAACGCCCGCCTCACCCTCCTCGCCGGTGACATCACCGTCCACCGCCTGAACGGCCCCGCCGAGATCAGCACCCAGAAGGGCGACCTGCACGTCACCGAGGCCGTGCGCGGCAAGGTCACCCTGCGCACCGAGCACGGCGACATCACCGTCGGCGCCGCCCGCGGCACCTCCGCCACCCTCGACGCCGGCACCACCCACGGCCGTATCGACAACACCCTCACCAACACCGACGGACCCGCCGCCGCCCTCACCATCCACGCCACCACCGCCTACGGCGACATCACCGCCCGCAGCCTGTAGAAGCCCCCGACACCAGGAAGGACGCCGCCATGAAGTCACTGCTCGGGAAGAGGTGCGAGGTGGCGGCTTCGGCCGGTCCCGGGCCGGTCGCCTCCTTCGTACGGTTCGTGATCTCCGGTGGCGGCGTCGGAGTCGTCTCCAGCTTCGCGGTACCGCTGTTGGCCGTGCCCCTGCCCTGGGTGGTCTCGAACGCGATCGTCACCATCCTCTCCACCCTGCTGTGCACGGAGCTCCACGCCCGCTTCACCTTCGCCAAGGGGCGCGGCGCCGGATGGCGGGAGCACTGGCAGTCCGCGGGCTCGGCGACCGTCGCCTTCCTGGCGACCGGCGTCGCCGTTCACGTCCTGCATCTGGTGCGGCCCTCCGCCGGCATGCCGACCGAGCAGATCGTCTACCTCGGCGCTTCAGGCCTCGCCGGCGCGGGCCGCTTCCTCGCCCTGCGCCTCTACGTCTTCGCCGGCCGCCCCGCCCGGGCCGCACGGCCGTCGACGCGGCAGGGAACGGCCTCCCCCGGCCTCGCGGTCGCGTAGGCGCACACCGGCGCGGGCCACGTAGCCCCTCGCTGCGAGATCCGGTACGGCGAAATCCGGTACGGCGACGTCCCTCGCGGCGTACGGCCCGTGCGGCCGGGAGCGTCCGTCTGCTCGACGTCCGCTCGAGGACCAGTCCTCCCCCGGTGGAGAATCTGGCCTCGCAGCCGCCGACTGGGTCACCGTGTGCGCATGTCCGAGCCGTCCGCCCGGCCGTCATGCCCGTACGGCCGGCCGTACGCGTTCCTCCTCACCCCCCTCATCCGACGGAAGTGCGGTTTCCCGTGGCTACCTTCCTGTACAAACTCGGCCGCTTCGCCTTTCGGCGACGCGGCCTCGTCACCCTGCTGTGGGTGCTGATCGTCTGCGGCGTCGGTGCCGCGGCCGCGTCCGCTCCCGCTCCGCCGACCGACCGGTTCTCGATGCCGGGCACCGAGTCGCAGAAGGCCTTCGACCTGCTCGAGGAGAAGTTCCCGGCCGCCGGCACCGACGGCGCCACCGCCCGTGTGGTGGTCCGCGCGCCCGAGGGCGGGAGCATCGAGGGCGAGAAGGCGGCGATCGGCGCGCTCGTCGGCGAACTCGCCAAGGCGCCCCAGGTGGCGGGCGTCGCCGACCCGTTCACGGCCGACTCGGTCAGCGAGGACGGTCGCACCGCCTACACCGTGGTGACCTACGAGGTCGCCGCGCCCGACCTCACCGACGAGGCCCGTGAGGCGCTCACCGCGGCCACCGACCGGGCCCGCGAAGGCGGTCTGACCGTCGAGGCGGGCGGGGACGCGGTCATGGTCGAGCAGACCATGTCCGGCACCGGCGAGCAGGTCGGCGTGCTGATCTCCGCCGTCGTCCTGTTCCTCACCTTCGGCTCGCTGATCGCCGCCGGCATGCCGCTGCTCACGGCCCTGATCGGGGTCGCCGTCGGCACCTCCGCCATCGCCGCGCTCGGCAGCGCCCTCGGGCTGTCCGCCACGACCGGGACACTGGCGATGATGCTCGGCCTCGCGGTCGGCATCGACTACGCCCTGTTCGTCGTCTCCCGCTACCGTGCCGAGATCGCCGAGGGCCGCTCCCCCCAGGAGGCGGCGGGGCTGGCGACCGGCACGGCCGGTTCGGCCGTCGTCTTCGCCGGGCTCACGGTCATCATCGCGCTCGCCGGCCTCGCGGTCGTCGACATCCCGATCCTCACCAAGATGGGCCTCGCCGCGGCGGGCACGGTCGCCGTCGCCGTACTGATCGCGGTCACCTTCGTGCCCGCCCTGCTCGGCTTCGCGCCGCGCCGGGTGCTGCGGGTCGCGGACCGCCGGCTCGTCCAGACCAGGAAGCCGCTGTCGGCGCGCAAACTGCGCAGGTCCGAGCAGAAGGCCGCGAAACTGGCCGCGCGGACCAAGCCGAACGTGTCCACCCGCTGGGCCTCCTTCGTGGTGCGCCACCCGGTCGCCGTGCTCGTCGTCGCGGTGGCCGGACTCGGCGCGCTCGCCCTGCCCGCCACCAAGCTGGAGCTCGGCCTGCCCGGCGAGGGCACGATGGCGACCGACACCACCCAGCGCAAGGCGTACGACCTGCTGTCCGACTCCTTCGGACCCGGCTTCAACGGACCGCTGACGTTGACCGTCGAGGGCGAGGACGCGGCCGCCGCCGGCGACAAGGTCGGCGAGGCGCTGAAGAAGACCCCGGGCGTCGCCTCGGTCTCCGGGGCCAACGCCAACGAGGCGGGCGACACCGCCATCCTCAGCGTCGTCCCGGAGACCGGGCCGACCGACGCCAGGACCGAACAGCTCGTCAAGGACATCCGCGCGAGGGCCGCTTCGCTCGGGGCGTCCGCGGGTGCCACCGAAATCCTGGTGACCGGCCAGACCGCGCTGTTCATCGACTTCTCGCAGACCCTGTCCGACGCGCTGCTGCCCTACCTCGCCTTGGTTGTCGGCCTGGCCTTCCTGCTGCTGCTCCTGGTGTTCCGTTCGCTCCTGGTCCCGCTGAAGGCCGCGCTCGGCTTCCTGCTCTCGGTGAGCGCGGCACTGGGCGCGCTGGTCGCGGTGTTCCAGTGGGGGTGGGCCGCCGACTTCTTCGGCATCGAGCAGACCGGCCCGATCATGACGACGATGCCGATCTTCATGATCGGTGTGGTCTTCGGCCTCGCCATGGACTACGAGGTCTTCCTGGTCACGCGGATGCGTGAGGCGTACGTCCACGGCGTCCGGGCGAAGGAGGCCGTCGTCTCGGGCTTCCACCACAGCGGCCGGGTGGTCGCCGCCGCCGCGGTCATCATGATCAGCGTCTTCTCGGGCTTCGTCGTGGAGGACGAGGACCTGGTCGCGATGATGGGCTTCGGCCTCGCCTCCGCCGTTCTGTTCGACGCCTTCGTGGTCCGGATGGCGATCGTGCCCGCCGTGCACTCGCTGCTCGGCGACGCCGCCTGGTGGCTGCCGAAGTGGCTCGGCCGGCTGCTGCCCAACGTGGACGTCGAGGGCGAGAGGCTGCGGCGGCGGCTGCCGTCCGGTCCGCCGCCGTCGGCGCCCCGGAGCGACCCGGACCACGAGCGGGACCTCGTGCACTGAGGCGGTGCGCGGGTGACCGACGAGGGCCCGGTGCGACCTGGTTCAGGTCGCACCGGGCCGTCGTGGTTGTGCGGGCCGGGCCCCGGGGAGAGACCGGAGACGGCCTGGGCCGCCGTGTCCTGCAGAGCCGCTCGAGAGCCGCTCAAGGTCGGGCCGAGACCGATGGTCACCGCCGCGGGCCTCCGGTTCACTGATCCCATGGCGACCCCGACTTCCGGCACCGGTCGCGTCCCGCAGCCACCGCGGCGCGAAGGGCCCACGCCGCGCGGCACCGTCCCACACCGGTACGCCGATCTCCCCACCGCCCGGCCGTCCGGCGTCCTCGCCCCGTGTCGGTATCTGTTGCACGCGCTCCGCGCCCTGCTGCGCGCCGCCCGCCCCGACCGGATCGCCGGACGATGCGACCGCATCGCCTTCCGGTGCGCCAAACTTCACCCGCACGCCCCGGCCGCCGCGCACGCCGACGCCCTGCTCCGGCTCCACGCCCCCAGCCGCCCGGTCCGGTTCCTGCCGGGCGGGGCCTCTTTGCGGCTTCGCGGCCCCCTGCGCGCTCCGGATGCCTCCGGCATAGCGTTCACCTCCACCTCATCGCAACGAGCGGAATGGGTGTTGTTGCATTAACACCCAGCTCCAGTGCAACGATTTTACTGGTCTGACCTGCATTTATGGCACCTGTACGCAACAAGCATGTTGCCGAGTTCATAAATGCAACGTAGCGTTTCCATCATCAGAAACATCGGGTCGCAGGAGCGCACGATGCAGAACAAGGAGTGCACCATGCAGAAGTTCGACACCCCCGCCCCCGTCGCGGCCGTCCTCGACATCCCCGCGGGACGCGTCCGGTTCATCGCCGCCGAGCGGACCGACACCACCGTCGAGGTCATGCCCGCCGACGCCTCCAAGAGCCGCGACGTGAAGGCCGCCGAACAGACCACGGTCACCTGCACCGACGGCACCCTGCGCATCGACGCCCCCACTGCCAAGAACCAGGTCCTCGGCTCCTCCGGAACCATCGAGGTGACCGTGCACCTGCCCGCCGGCTCCCGCGTCGAGGCCAAGGGCGCCGACATCCAGCTCCACGGCACCGGACGGCTCGGTCACGTCACCCTCGACAGCGCCCAGGCCACCGTCGACCTCGCCGAAGCCGAAGGCGCCCGCCTCACCCTCGCCGCCGGCGACATCACCGTCCACCGCCTGAACGGCCCCGCCGAGATCAGCACCCAGAAGGGCGACCTGCACGTCACCGAGGCCGTGCGCGGCAAGGTCACCCTGCGCACCGAGCACGGCGACATCACCGTCGGCGCCGCCCGCGGCACCTCCGCCACCCTCGACGCCGGCACCACCCACGGCCGTATCGACAACACCCTCACCAACACCGACGGACCCGCCGCCGCCCTCACCATCCACGCCACCACCGCCTACGGCGACATCACCGCCCGCAGCCTGTAAAAGGAGCTCTCCTCATGACCAAGCCGGCCATCGCAGCGAACGGGCTGCGCAAGTCGTACGGTGACAAGACCGTGCTCGACGGCGTCGACCTGATCGTCCCCGAGGGAACGATCTTCTCCCTGCTCGGCCCGAACGGGGCCGGCAAGACCACGACCGTGCAGATCCTGTCCACTCTGATCGCCGCCGGCGGCGGACAGGCCCAGGTCGCCGGTCACGACGTCGCCGCGGACCCACAGGCGGTGCGTGCCGCGATCGGTGTCACGGGACAGTTCTCCGCCGTGGACGGTCTGATCACCGGTGAGGAGAACATGCTCCTCATGGCCGACCTGCACCACCTGTCCAAGCAGGAGGGACGGCGGGTGACCGCCGAACTGCTGGAGCGTTTCGACCTGGTGAAGGCGGCGAAGAAGCCCGCCTCTACCTACTCGGGCGGCATGAAGCGCCGTCTGGACATCGCCATGACGCTGGTCGGCAGCCCGCGGATCATCTTCCTCGACGAGCCCACCACCGGCCTGGACCCGCGCTCCCGCCACAACATGTGGCAGATCATCCGCGAGCTGGTCGCCGACGGCGTCACCGTCTTCCTCACCACGCAGTACCTGGAGGAGGCCGACGAACTCGCCGACCGCATCGCCGTACTGAACGACGGCAAGATCGCCGCCGAGGGCACCGCCGCCGAGCTCAAGCGCCTCGTCCCCGGCGGCCACGTCCGGCTCCGCTTCACCGACCCGGTCTCCTACCAGGCCGCCGCCCTCGCGCTGGACAAGGCGAACCGGGACGACGACGCACTCGCCCTTCAGATCCCCAGCGACGGCAGCCAGCGCGAGCTGCGCTCCGTCCTCGACTGGCTGGACTCCGCCGGCATCGAGGCCGACGAACTGACCGTGCACACCCCCGACCTCGACGACGTGTTCTTCGCCCTGACCAGCGGCGCCGGCGTCCCCACCCAGCCCAAGGAGGCTGTCCGATGAGTTCCTTGTCCCTCGCCGTGCGTGACTCGAACACGATGCTGCGCCGCAACCTGCTGCACGCGCGCCGCTATCCGTCGCTCACACTGAACCTGCTGCTCACGCCGATCATGCTGCTCCTGCTGTTCGTCTACATCTTCGGCGACACCATGAGCGCGGGCATCGGCGGTGGCGGCCGCTCCGCCTACATCGCCTACATCGTCCCCGGTCTGCTGCTGATGACCATCGGTTCCACCGTCATCGGCACCGCGGTCTCCGTCTCCAACGACATGACCGAGGGCATCATCGCGCGCTTCCGCACCATGGCCATCCACCGGCCCTCGATCCTCGTCGGGCACGTGGCCGGCAGCGTGCTGCAGTCGATCCTGAGCGTGGTCCTCGTCGGCGCCGTCGGCGTGGCCATCGGCTTCCGTTCCACCGACGCCACCGCCCTGGAGTGGCTTGCGGCTTTCGGGCTGCTCGCCCTCTTCACGCTGGCGCTCACCTGGATCGCCGTCGGTATGGGCCTGGTCAGCCCCAACGCCGAGGCCGCCAGCAACAACGCCATGCCCCTGATCCTGCTGCCGCTCCTGTCCAGTGCCTTCGTGCCGGTCGACTCGATGCCAAGCTGGTTCCAGCCGATCGCCGAGTACCAGCCCTTCACGCCGGCCATCGAGACCCTGCGCGGCCTGCTCCTCGGCACCGAGATCGGCCACAACGGCTGGCTCGCCGTCGTCTGGTGCCTGGCGCTGACGGTCCTGGGCTACTTCTGGTCCACCTCGACCTTCAACCGCGACGCGAAGTAGTCCGCACCGTGACAGCGCGGGCCACCGCCCGCGCCCCCGGCCGACAACGTCACACGACGAACGCCCCGATCCACGAAGGCCCGTCGCCGCTATCTCCCTGATAGCCGCGACGGGCCTGCCTTCGCTCAGCGTCGTCAGTAGCGGTAGTGGTCCGGCTTGTAGGGGCCCTCGGGCCCGACACCGATGTACGCCGCCTGCTCCGGGCGCAGCGTCGTCAACTTGACTCCGAGCGCGTCGAGGTGGAGGCGGGCGACCTTCTCGTCCAGGTGCTTGGGCAGCACGTGGACGCCCGTCTCGTACGCGTCTGGCTTGGTGAACAGCTCGATCTGGGCCAGCGTCTGGTCCGCGAACGAGTTGGACATCACGAACGACGGGTGACCGGTGGCGTTGCCCAGGTTCAGCAGGCGGCCCTCGGACAGCACGATGATCTTCTTGCCGTCGGGGAAGGTCCACGTGTGGACCTGCGGCTTGACCTCGTCCTTGACGATGCCGGGGACTTTCGCGAGGCCGGCCATGTCGATCTCGTTGTCGAAGTGGCCGATGTTCCCGACGATCGCCTGGTGCTTCATCCTGGCCATGTCCGAGGCCAGGATGACGTCCTTGTTGCCGGTGGTCGTGATGAAGATGTCGGCCTTGTCGACGACCTCGTCCAGCGTCGTGACCTCGTAGCCGTCCATCGCGGCCTGGAGGGCGCAGATCGGGTCGATCTCGGTGACGATCACGCGGGCGCCCTGACCGCGCAGGGACTCCGCACAGCCCTTGCCGACGTCGCCGTAGCCGCAGACGACCGCGGTCTTGCCGCCGATCAGCACGTCCGTGGCGCGGTTGATGCCGTCGATCAGGGAGTGCCGGCAGCCGTACTTGTTGTCGAACTTCGACTTCGTCACCGCGTCGTTCACGTTGATCACCGGAAACAGGAGAGAGCCCTCGCGGTGCATCTCGTACAGGCGGTGGACGCCGGTCGTGGTCTCCTCCGTCACCCCGCGGATCTGCGCGGCGATGCCGGTCCAGTCGAGCGTGCTCGCCTTCAGCAGGGCGGCCACGGCCGCCAGTTCCTCGTTGTCGGCCGGGGGCAGCTCACCGGTCTTGAGGTACTCGACGCCCTGGTGGACGAGGGTGGTGGCGTCACCGCCGTCGTCCAGGATCATGTTCGGGCCGCCGGAGGGGCTGTCCGGCCAGGTCAGCGCCTGTTCCGTGCACCACCAGTACTCCTGGAGGGTCTCGCCCTTCCAGGCGAAGACCGGGATGCCGGCGGCGGCGATCGCGGCGGCCGCGTGGTCCTGGGTGGAGAAGATGTTGCAGGACGCCCAGCGGACCTCGGCGCCCAGGGCGACCAGGGTCTCGATCAGGACGGCGGTCTGTACCGTCATGTGCAGGGAACCGGTGATGCGGGCGCCGGCCAGGGGCTGCGCCTGGGCGTACTCCTCGCGGATCGCCATCAGTCCGGGCATCTCGTGCTCGGCGAGGGTGATCTCCTTGCGGCCGAACGCGGCCAGCGAGAGGTCGGCAACCTTGAAATCCGCGAACTCAGGCGACACGAATGCTCCTTGAACTGATGACGCTACGGTGGATGTCCAGGGCCGCGGTGGACCTGTTCAGGGTGATGTAGTGCAGACCGGGCGCGCCCTCCGCCAGGAGGCGTTCGGCCATGGCGGTGGCGTACTCGACGCCGATGCGGTGGCCCGTGGCGGGATCCTCGCGAGCGGCTTCCAGACGGTGGGCCAGGTCCTCGGGGAAGGCGGCGTCGCTCAGCTCGGCGAAGCGGCGGATCTGGCGTACGTCGGTGGCGGGCATGATCTCGGGGACGATCGGGATGTCGCAGCCGGCCGCGGCCACCCGGTCGCGCAGCCGCAGGTAGTCCTCGACGTGGAAGAACATCTGCGTGATGGCGTAGTCGGCGCCGGCGCGGCACTTGGCCACGAAGTGCCGGATGTCGGTGTCCCAGTCGGGCGAGCGGGGATGCCGCTCGGGGAAGGCGGCGACGCCGATGGTGAAGTCGCCCAGGGAGCCGACGAGTTCGACCAGCTGGTAGGCGTGGGTGAAGCCGTCCGGGTGCGGCACCCAGGGCCCTCGGGGGTCGCCGGGGGGATCGCCGCGCAGGACGAGGACGTCCTTGATGCCGGCGTCCGCGTAGGCGCCGATGATCTGCCTCAGCTCGGTCACCGAGTGGCCCACGGCGGTGAGGTGCGCGACGGGACGCAGGGTCGTCTCCGCCGCGACGCGCCGGGTGACCTCGATGGTCCGGTCCCGGGAGGAGCCGCCCGCGCCGTAGGTCACGGAGACGAAGTCCGGGCGCAGCGTCTCCACCCGGCGGATCGCCTGCCACAGCGTTCGTTCGCCGGCGGCGGTCTTCGGCGGGAAGAACTCGAAGGAGAAGGTCGTCATGCGCGGCCTCCCGCGTTGAAGTAGTTCGCCTGCGGGTGGTGGACGACGATGGCGTCGGTGGACTGTTCGGGGTGGAGCTGGAACTCCTCGGACAGGTGGACGCCGATGCGTTCCGGCCGGAGCAGGTGGGCGATCTTCGCGCGGTCGGCCAGGTCGGGGCAGGCCGGGTAGCCCAGCGAGTAGCGGCAGCCCTGGTACTCGGTGCGGAGCATGCCGTCCAGCGAGCGCGGGTCGTCCGCCGCGATGCCGAGTTCGGTGCGGACGCGGGCGTGCCAGTACTCGGCGAGGGCTTCGGCGAGCTGGACGGACAGGCCGTGGAGTTCGAGGTAGTCGCGGTAGGCGTTGGTTTCGAAGAGGCGGGCGGTCTCCTCGCCGATGCGGGAGCCGACGGTGACGACCTGGAAGCCGACGACGTCGGTCTCTCCGGACTCCTCGGGCCGGAAGAAGTCGGCCAGGCACAGGCGCCGGCCGCGGCGCTGGCGCGGGAAGGTGAAGCGGGTGCGCTCGTTGCCGGCCTCGTCGAGGACGATCAGGTCGTCGTCCTTGGACACGCAGGGGAAGTAGCCGTGGACCACGGCCGCCTCCAGGAGGTTGTCCCTCTGGAGGCGGTCCAGCAGGCCGCGCAGACGGGGCCGGCCCTCCGTCCCGACCAGTTCCTCGTACGAGGGCCCCTCGCCGGTGCGGGCCTGCTTCAGCCCCCACTGGCCCTTGAACAGGGCACCCTCGTCCAGCCAGGACGCGTACTCCTTGAGCTGGATGCCCTTCACGACGCGGGTGCCCCAGAACGGCGGGGCGGGGACCGGGTTGCCGGTGGCGACGTCGGACCGGACATGGCCCTTCTCGGGCCGTTCCTCGACCTCGATGGTGGCGGTGCGGACCCGGCGCTGCTTGAGTTCGGGCAGCTTCCCGCCGGCCACGCCGCGCTTGATGCCGATCAGGGCGTCCATCAGGCGCAGGCCCTCGAAGGCGTCGCGGGCGTAGCGGACTTCTCCGTCGTAGATCTCGTGGAGGTCCTGTTCGACGTAGGCGCGGGTGAGGGCGGCGCCGCCGAGGATGACCGGGTAGTCGGCGGCCAGGCCCCGCTGGTTGAGCTCCTCCAGGTTCTCCTTCATGATCACGGTGGACTTCACCAGGAGACCGGACATGCCGATGACGTCGGCGCGGTGTTCCTCGGCGGCTTCCAGGATCGCCGAGACGGGCTGTTTGATGCCGAGGTTGACGACGGTGTAGCCGTTGTTGGACAGGATGATGTCGACGAGGTTCTTGCCGATGTCGTGGACATCACCGCGGACGGTGGCCAGGACGATGGTGCCCTTGCCGTCGTCGTCGGTCTTGTCCATGTGCGGCTCCAGATGGGCCACCGCACCCTTCATCACCTCGGCGGACTGGAGCACGAACGGCAGCTGCATCTGCCCGGAGCCGAACAGCTCCCCGACGACCTTCATGCCGTCCAGCAGGGTTTCGTTGACGATGTCCAACGCCGGACGCTGCGTCAGCGCCTCGTCCAGGTCGGCTTCGAGGCCGTTCTTCTCGCCGTCGATGATGCGGCGCTTGAGACGCTCCTCCAGCGGGAGAGCGGCCAGCTCCTGAGCCTTGGACGCCTTCAGCGACTTCGCGGTGGCGCCCTCGAAGAGCTGCATCAGCTTCTGCAACGGATCGTAGCCATCACGGCGCCGGTCGTAGATCAGGTCCAGAGCCGTCTGCACCTGCTCCTCGTCGAAGCGGGCGATCGGCAGGATCTTCGACGCGTGCACGATCGCCGAGTCCAGGCCCGCCTTCACACACTCGTCCAGAAAGACGGAGTTCAGCAGGATGCGGGCGGCCGGGTTCAGGCCGAAGGAGATGTTCGACAGGCCCAGCGTGGTCTGCACGTCCGGGTGGCGGCGCTTGAGCTCGCGGATGCCCTCGATGGTGGCGATGCCGTCGCTCCTGGACTCCTCCTGCCCGGTGCAGATGGTGAACGTCAGGCAGTCGACCAGGATGTCCGCCTCGTGGATCCCCCAGTTCCCGGTCAGATCGGCGATCAGCCGTTCCGCGATCTCGACCTTCTTCTCCGCCGTCCGCGCCTGGCCCTCCTCGTCGATGGTCAGCGCGATCAGCGCCGCACCGTGCTCCCGGGCCAGCTTGGTGACCTTGGCGAACCGCGACTGCGGACCGTCACCGTCCTCGTAGTTCACCGAGTTGATCACCGCCCGGCCGCCCAGCTTCTCCAGCCCGGCCCGGATGACCTCCACCTCCGTGGAGTCCAGCACCACCGGAAGCGTCGAAGCGGTCGCGAAGCGGCCGGCCAGTTCCTCCATGTCCGCGACGCCGTCGCGGCCCACGTAGTCCACGCAGAGGTCCAGCATGTGCGCGCCCTCGCGGATCTGGTCCCGGGCCATCTCCACACAGTCGTCCCAGCGGCCCTCCAGCATCGCCTCACGGAACTTCTTCGACCCGTTCGCGTTCGTCCGCTCACCGATCGCCAGATACGACGTGTCCTGCCGGAACGGCACCGTCTGATACAGCGACGCCGCACCCGGCTCCGGACGCGGGTCCCGCTCCGCCGGAACGGTGCCACGCACCCGCTCCACGACCTGACGCAGATGCTCCGGCGTGGTACCGCAGCAGCCGCCCACCAGGGACAGCCCGTACTCCCGGACGAACGTCTCCTGCGCGTCGGCCAGTCCTTCGGGGCCGAGCGGGAAGTGCGCGCCGTCCTTGGTGAGGACCGGCAGGCCCGCGTTCGGCATGCACAGCAGGGGGATGCGGGAGTGGCGGGCGAGGTAGCGCAGGTGCTCGCTCATCTCCGCCGGGCCGGTGGAGCAGTTCAGGCCGATCATGTCGATGCCCAGCGGCTCCAGCGCCGTCAGGGCCGCGCCGATCTCCGAGCCCAGCAGCATCGTGCCGGTGGTCTCGAAGGCCATGGAGACCAGGAGCGGGACCTCGGTGCCCAGGGTTTCCATGGCGCGCCGGGCGCCCAGGACGGAGGCCTTGGTCTGGAGCAGGTCCTGCGTGGTCTCCACCAGCAGCGCGTCCGCGCCGCCGGCGAGCAGGCCCTCGGCGTTGGCCTGGAAGCCGTCACGGACGGTGGCGTAGCCGATGTGGCCGAGGGTGGGGAGCTTGGTGCCCGGGCCCATGGAGCCCAGGACCCAGCGCCGCTGTCCGGTGCGCCGCGTGGCCGCGTCGGCTGCCTCCCGGGCGATGCGGGCGCCCGCCTGCGACAGTTCGTGCACGCGGCCGGCGATGTCGTACTCGGCCAGTGCCGTGTGGTTCGCGCCGAAGGTGTTGGTCTCCACGCAGTCCACGCCCGCCGCGAAGTAGGCGTCGTGGACGGAGCGCACGATGTCCGGGCGGGTGGCGTTGAGGACCTCGTTGCAGCCCTCCAACTGCTGGAAGTCCTCCATGGTCGGGTCATGGGCCTGGAGCATGGTGCCCATCGCGCCGTCGGCCACCACCACGCGCGTGGCGAGCACCTCGCGGAGGGTCTCGCCGCCTGCCGTCACCGCTGGCATGGCACGCCTCCCAGGCGGGCCGCGATGACCTCGGCCGCCGCCGTGCCGTAGGTCTCGGCGAGGACGACGGTGAGCCGGACGGGGTCGGGCGTGTAGGCCTGGGAGCCCACCTCGGCGAGGGCCAGGGAGGCCAGCGCGCAGCCGAGCCGGGCCGCGTGCGGGCTGTCCAGGCCCCGGGCGAGGGCCGCGAGGAAGCCCGCGCGGAAGACGTCGCCGGCTCCGGTCGGGTCGGTGGGCCGGACGCCGGAGACGGCGGGCACGCTGAACGCCGGGCGGTCGGCGGCCTCGATCCGGACGCCGTCGGCGCCGAGCGTGGTGACCCACGCGCCGACGTGGCCGAGGACGTCGTCGCGGCTCCAGCCTGTGCTTTCCAGCAGCAGGGTCGCCTCGTACTCGTTGGTGAACAGCCAGCGCGCCCCGGTGAGCAGGGTGCGTGCCTGGTCGCCGTCGAGGCGGGCCAGTTGCTGTGAGGGGTCGGCGGCGAAGGCGATGCCGAGCGCACGGCAGCGCGCGGTGTGGCGCAGCATGGCCTCGAGGTCGTCGGGTGCCACGAGCACGAGGTCGGGCAGCGGATCGAGACGCCCGAGGTCGATGTCGCGGGCCTCGGTCATGGCGCCGGCGTGGAACGCGGCGATCTGGTTGGCGTCCTGGTCCGTGAGGCACACGAACCGGGCCGTCTGCCGCCGGGCGGAGACGTGTACGGCGCCGGTGTCGACGCCGGGTTCCTTCAGCCAGGCCACGTACTCACCGAAGTCGCTGCCGACCGCTCCGACGAGCACGGGGTCCAGTCCCAGCCCGCCGAGCCCGTAGCAGATGTTGGCGGCGACCCCGCCGCGGCGCACCTCCAGGTCGTCGGCGAGGAACGACAGTGACACCCGGTCGAGCCGGTCGGGGAGCAGCTGGTCCACGATCCGGCCGGGGAAGGTCATGAGGTGGTCGGTGGCGATGGAACCGGTCACGGCGATGCGCATGGCAACTCCCAGCCCTTGTCGGCGCGGCCGGTTCAGTGGCCTGCGGCGGCGCGGAGGCGGTCGGCGCGGTCGGTGCGCTCCCAGGTGAAGTCGGGCAGCTCACGGCCGAAGTGCCCGTACGCCGCGGTGCGGGCGTAGATCGGGCGCAGCAGGTCGAGGTCACGGATGACGGCGGCCGGACGCAGGTCGAACACCTCGTGGATGGCCCGCTCGACGGCAGCGGGCGGTACGTGTTCCGTGCCGAAGGTCTCGACGAACAGGCCGACCGGCTCGGCCTTGCCGATCGCGTACGCGACCTGGACCTCGCAGCGTTCGGCGAGGTCCGCCGCGACGACGTTCTTGGCGACCCAGCGCATCGCGTAGGCGGCCGAACGGTCCACCTTGGAGGGGTCCTTGCCGGAGAAGGCGCCGCCGCCGTGGCGGGCCATGCCGCCGTACGTGTCGATGATGATCTTGCGGCCGGTCAGGCCGGCGTCGCCCATCGGGCCGCCGATCTCGAACTTGCCGGTGGGGTTGACCAGCAGCCGGTGTCCTTCGGTCTTCAGCTTGATGCCGTCCTCGGCCAGCTGGGCGAGGACGGGTTCCACGACCTGCCGGCGGATGTCCGGGGTCAGCATGTGGTCGAGGTCGATGCCGGCCGCGTGCTGGGAGGAGACCACGACCGTGTCCAGGCGTACCGGGAGGTCGTCGCGGTACTCGATGGTGACCTGTGTCTTGCCGTCGGGGCGGAGGTAGGGCATCAGCCCGTCCTTGCGGACCTCGGCCAGCCGGCGCGACAGCCGGTGCGCGAGTTCGATGGGCAGGGGCATCAGGGTGGGGGTCTCGCGGGTGGCGTACCCGAACATCAGCCCCTGGTCCCCGGCGCCCTGCGCGGCGAGGTCGTCGTCGGTGCCGCCGAGCCGCTTCTCGTACGCGGTGTCCACGCCCTGGGCGATGTCCGGCGACTGGGCGCCGATGGACACGGACACCCCGCAGGAGGCGCCGTCGAAGCCCTTGGCCGACGAGTCGTAGCCGATGCCCAGGACGGTCTCGCGGACGATGCCGGGGATGTCCGCGTAGGCGGAGGTGGTCACCTCCCCGGCGACGTGGACCTGACCCGTGGTGATCAGGGTCTCCACCGCCACCCGGGAGGCCGGGTCCTGGCTCAGGAGGGCGTCCAGGACGGCGTCGCTGATCTGGTCGGCGATCTTGTCGGGGTGGCCCTCGGTGACGGACTCCGAGGTGAACAGCCGGGTTGCCATGTCTCTCCTAGGCGTGAGCAGTCGTGGTCCAACGTGCCGCCCGTGCCCCGGTGTCCGGCGTCGTGCGCCGGGCCGGCGGGGTGAGTGACCGGCGGGCCGCGCTGCCCGGCGCTTGCTCGGCGGCCCGGTCGTCGCGCGGCACCCGGATCACCCGCGCGGTGCCGGTGCCGAGCCGGAGCCGCGCCGGGCGGCGGGGCGTGTGTCGAAGAGCGGGGCGAGTGGTTCACCGTCGGGGGAAGGGCCCCGCGGTGGACGGCCGGCCGTGCAGCGCGGAGACCGCCGGGCCGGCGTGCGCGAAGCAGCGGAGCCGTGGCGGCTCTTCCTCCGACATGTGCGTCCTTCCCCTGGCGGGTCTGCGGCGGCACCAGGGTGGTTCTCGCCCGTCGAGGGCGGGTGGAGGACCGCTCGCGCAGTACGCGGCGCCCCACGGGCCGTGGAGCGGCGGTCCGTCGGGGTGACCTTCGGCCGGCCCTTTCCTTTCCCGACCGGTTGCTTAGGCGGACTTGAGCCGATCCCGAGCGGACCTGCCCATGCTGTCCGGCGAGGCTGGACAAGGTGGCGATTCGGTGCGTGCGATTGTCCGGGGCCGGGGTTCCGCCACGGCCGCCGGGCGACGAGTACGCGCGACTCCCGTGTCCGGGCCGGCTCACCGGGCCGAAAGCGAACGCGGGCCGCGATCGCCGGGCCCCGCGGGGAGCAACCGGACCGAAGGGTGGAGGGAACATGGGCGGGCTGGCAGGACTGGCGGTGCTCGGATCGGCCGCGTCCCGGGCCACGGACCACGAGGCGGCGGCGGTGGACTCGATGCTCGACGCGCTGAACCGCCAGGGCCCCGGCGGGCGTGCTGTGGTGCGGGACGGCTCGGCGGTGATGGGGTGCGCGTGGCCGGCGTCGGCCGCGCTCGAGGACGGTGCCCACGCGTTCGTGTCGGCGGACGGAAAGATCGTGCTGATGGCGAGCGGCAAGGTGCACAACCACCGGGAGCTCGCCGCCGCACTGCCCGGGGTACGGCTGCGGACGCAGTCGGACCGCGAAATCCTGCTGCACCTCTACGAGGCCGAGGGCCTCGCCTTCCTCGACGCCGTGCGCGGGACGTTCGCGCTGGCGGTCCTCGACCGGCGGCGGGACGAGATCCTCTTCGCGCGGGACCGCTCCGGCACCGAGGCGGTCCATCACGCGGTGGTGGACGGGCGGCTGGTGTTCGCCTCGGAACCGGAGGCCCTCGCCCACTGCGGCCAGGTGGGCATGGGGGCCGGCCGTGCCACGCCCGCCGCGACGATCGAGCGGGTCGACCTGCGCGAGGGCACGACGTCGTTCCGGCGCTACCGGGAACCGTCCGGCCTCAGCGGTGCGGACGGGTGTCCGGACCGGGACGACGTCGCCGAGCGGCCCGAGCGCTCCCCGCGGTCCCCGTACGGCAGTGACCTTGTCCACCGAGCCCAGAAGGTCGCCTCCATGACCGAGAACAGCCCAGCGAAGCCGTACAGCCCTCCTACCGTCCTGGACCCGCACCGGGCCCGGTACGCAGCGCGCACCGCGGGCATGACGGCCTCCGAGATCCGGGCGTTGTTCTCGGTCGCGAGCAGACCGGAGGTGGTCTCGCTGGCCGGCGGCATGCCGAACCTGGCCGCACTGCCCCTGCGGACGCTCGCGGAGCAGACCGCGCGGATCATCGCGGAGGACGGCCTGACGGCGCTCCAGTACGCGTCGGCGCACGGCTCGCCGCTGCTGCGGGAGCAGATCTGCGACGTGATGGCGCTGGAGGGCATCACGGCGCATCCGGACGACGTCGTGGTGACGGTCGGCTCGCAGATGGGTCTCGACCTGGTGACCCGGCTGTTCTGCGACCCGGGTGACGTGGTGGTGGCCGAAGGCCCGTCGTACGTCGGCGCGCTGGGCTCGTTCACCGCGTACCAGGCGCGGGTCGTGCACGTGGCGATGGACGGGCACGGCCTGGTGCCGGAGGCGCTGCGGGCCGCGCTGCGGCAGGCCGCGGACGCCGGGCAGCGCGTGAAACTGCTCTACACGATCCCGAACTTCCACAACCCGGCCGGCGTGACGCTGGCGGTCGAACGGCGGGCGGAGATCCTGGAGATCTGCCGCACGTACGACGTGCTGGTGGTCGAGGACAACCCGTACGGCCTGCTCGGCTTCGACGGGCAGACCTATCCTGCGCTGCGCTCGCTGGACCCGGACAACGTGGTGTACCTGGGCTCGTTCTCGAAGACGTTCGCCTCCGGGCTGCGGGTCGGCTGGGTGCTGGCGCCGACCGCGGTGCGGGAGAAGCTGGTCCTGGCCACGGAGTCGGCGACGCTGTGCCCGCCCACCCTGAACCAGACGATCGTGTCGCGCTACCTGGCCACGCACGACTGGCAGGGCCAGATCGAGGTGTTCCGGGAGAACTACCGCGAGCGCCGCGACGCGATGCTGTCCGCGCTGGAGCGGTACCTGCCGCCGG
Organism: Streptomyces sp. NPDC002788; assembly: GCF_053592115.1. Lineage (NCBI taxonomy): Bacteria > Bacillati > Actinomycetota > Actinomycetes > Kitasatosporales > Streptomycetaceae > Streptomyces > Streptomyces sp. NPDC002788. Next base: position 20,584 of record NZ_JBSFVB010000029.1, read on the forward strand.
GCTGTACATGGACGACGCCGGACGGCGGGTTCTACGTGTGGGTGACGGTGCCGGAGGGCGTCGACACCAAGGCGATGCTGCCGCGCGCGGTGGCCGCACAGGTGGCGTACGCCTCGGGCACCGGGTTCCACACGGACGGGTCCGGCAGCCGCCAGATGCGGCTGTCCTACTGCTACCCGGCACCGGACCGGATCCGCGAGGGGGTGCGCCGGCTGGCCGGGGTGCTGGAGGCCGAGTTGGAGGCCGGGAGGGAGGCCGGGCGCGCCCTCTCCGGCGTGGGCGCGCACCGCGCAGAAGGACGGTACGTGCCCGCGCCGGAAGTGGCCTGACCGTTGCCGGGCGGTCCTGGGTCAGTACGCGTCCGTCGGCACGTACGTGCCCCAGACCTCGCGCAGGGCGTTGCAGACCTCGCCGACGGTGGCGCGTGCCCGCAGCGCGTCCTTCATCGGGTAGAGGACGTTGTCCTCGCCCTCGGCGGCCTTCTTCAGGGTGGCGAGCGCCGTGTCGACGGCCACCTGGTCCCGCTCGGCGCGCAGTCTGGCCAGCCGCTCGGCCTGCTGGGCCTCGATGGCGGGGTCGACGCGGAGGGGCTCGTAGGGCTCCTCCGCGTCGAGCTGGAAGCGGTTGACGCCGACCACGACACGCTCGCCGGAGTCGGTCTCCTGCGAGATGCGGTAGGCGTTGCGCTCGATCTCGGACTTCTGGAAGCCGTGCTCGATGGCGCGGACGGCCCCTCCGAGCTGCTCCGTCTTGTCCATGAGCGCGACGATCTCCGTCTCCAGGTCGTCGGTCATCTTCTCGACGACGTAGGAACCGGCGAAGGGGTCGACCGTCGCCGTCACGTCCGTCTCGTAGGCGAGCACCTGCTGCGTCCGCAGCGCGAGGCGGGCGGACTTGTCGGTGGGCAGCGCGATGGCCTCGTCGAAGGAGTTGGTGTGCAGCGACTGCGTGCCGCCGAGGACCGCGCCCAGGCCCTGGATCGCGACACGGACGAGGTTCACCTCGGGCTGCTGGGCCGTCAGCTGCACGCCCGCCGTCTGGGTGTGGAAACGCAGCATCAGCGACTTGGGGTTCTTCGCGCCGAACTCCTCACGCATCACCCGCGCCCAGATCCGGCGGGCCGCACGGAACTTCGCGACCTCCTCCAGGATCGTGGTGCGGGCCACGAAGAAGAAGGACAGGCGGGGCGCGAAGTCGTCGACGTCCATGCCGGCGGCGACCGCCGTGCGCACGTACTCGATGCCGTCCGCAAGGGTGAAGGCGATCTCCTGCGCCGGCGAGGCTCCCGCCTCGGCCATGTGGTAGCCGGAGATCGAGATGGTGTTCCATTTCGGGATCTCGGCCTTGCAGTACTTGAAGATGTCCGCGATCAGACGCAGCGACGGCTTCGGCGGGAAGATGTACGTCCCCCGCGCGATGTACTCCTTCAGCACGTCGTTCTGGATCGTGCCGGTGAGCTTGTCGGCACTGACCCCCTGCTCCTCGGCGACCAGTTGGTACAGCAGGAGCAGCAGGGCGGCGGGGGCGTTGATCGTCATCGACGTCGACACCTTGTCCAGCGGAATCCCCCCGAACAGCACCCGCATGTCGTCGACCGAGTCGATCGCCACCCCCACCTTGCCGACCTCACCGCTCGCGATCGGCGCGTCGGAGTCATGGCCCATCTGGGTCGGCAGGTCGAAGGCGACCGACAACCCCATCGTGCCGTTCGCGATCAGCTGCTTGTACCGGGCGTTCGACTCCGTCGCCGTACCGAAACCCGCGTATTGGCGCATCGTCCACGGACGGCCCGTGTACATCGACGGATACACACCCCGCGTGAAGGGGTACGTCCCCGGCTCGCCCAGCTGCTCCGCCGGGTCCCAGCCCGCCAGGGCGTCGGGCCCGTAGACCGGTTCGATGGGCAGCCCGGACTCGCCTGTTCTGGTGTTGTCCTTCATCGTCTTCCGTTTCCACAGGGCCGGCGTCAGCCGACGACGGTCCAGGTGTCGCCGCCGGCGAGGAGCGCGTCGAGGTCGCCCTTGCCGTTCTGCTCGATGGCGGTGTCGAGCTGGTCGGCCATGAGGGTGTCGTAGGCGGGCCGGTCCACGGAGCGCAGGACGCCGATGGGGGTGTGGTGCAGGGTGTCGGGGTCGGCGAGGCGGGACAGGGCGAAGGCGGTGGTGGGGGACGCGGCGTGCGCGTCGTGGACCAGGATGTCCGCCTCGTTCTCCGCGGTGACGGTGACGACCTCGAGGTCTCCCGTCTGCCGGTCGCGGACGACGCCCTTGGTGTCGTCGGCGCCGAAACGGATCGGCCGGCCGTGTTCGAGGCGGATCACCGCCTCCTGGGCCTGCTGCTTGTCCTTGAGGGCGTCGAAGGCGCCGTCGTTGAAGATGTTGCAGTTCTGGTAGATCTCGACCAGGGCGGTGCCGGGGTGGGCGGCGGCCTGGCGCAGCACCTCGGTGAGGTGCTTGCGGTCGGAGTCGACGGTCCGGGCGACGAAGGAGGCCTCCGCGCCGATGGCCAGCGAGACGGGGTTGAAGGGCGCGTCGAGGGAGCCCATCGGGGTCGACTTGGTGATCTTGCCGACCTCGGAGGTCGGGGAGTACTGGCCCTTGGTCAGGCCGTAGATCCGGTTGTTGAACAGCAGGATCTTGAGGTTGACGTTGCGCCGCAGGGCGTGGATGAGGTGGTTTCCGCCGATGGAGAGGGCGTCGCCGTCGCCGGTGACGACCCACACGGACAGGTCGCGGCGGGAGGTGGCCAGGCCGGTGGCGATGGCGGGGGCGCGGCCGTGGATGGAGTGCATCCCGTAGGTGTTCATGTAGTACGGGAAACGGGAGGAGCACCCGATGCCGGAGACGAAGACGATGTTCTCCCGGGCCAGACCGAGTTCGGGCATGAAGCCCTGCACGGCGGCCAGGACGGCGTAGTCACCGCAGCCGGGGCACCAGCGCACTTCCTGATCGGACTTGAAGTCCTTCGCCGTGAGTACGAGATCAGTGGCCATCAATGGCCTCCTTGAGGGCGGTGGCGAGCTGTTCCGCCTTGAACGGCATGCCGTTGACCTGGGTGTAGGAGTGGGTGTCAATGAGGTACTTCGCGCGGATGAGGGTGGCGAGCTGGCCGAGGTTCATCTCCGGGATGACGACGCGCTCGTACCGGGTGAGTACCTCGCCGAGGTTGGGCGGGAAGGGGTTGAGGTGGCGCAGGTGGGCCTGGGCGACAGACTCCCCGGCCGCGCGCAGCCGCCGCACGGCAGCGGTGATCGGCCCGTAGGTGGACCCCCAGCCGAGCACCAGGGTCCGTGCCCTGTCCGGGTCGTCGACCTCCAGGTCCGGGACGGTGATGCCGTCGATCTTGGCCTGGCGGGTGCGGACCATGAAGTCGTGGTTGGCCGGGTCGTAGGAAATGTTCCCCGTCCCGTCCTGCTTCTCGATCCCGCCGATCCGGTGCTCCAGCCCCGGCGTGCCCGGCACCGCCCAGGGGCGGGCGAGGGTGTGCGGGTCACGCTTGTAGGGCCAGAACACCTCGGAGCCGTCGTCCAGGGTGTGGTTCGGGTGCTGCGCGAAGCTCACCGCGAGATCAGGGAGTTCATCGGTCTCGGGGACGCGCCAGGGTTCGGACCCGTTGGCGAGGTAGCCGTCGGAGAGCAGGAACACCGGGGTGCGGTAGACCAGCGCGATCCGGGCCGCCTCCAGCGCCGCGTCGAAGCAGTCCGCCGAAGTGCGGGGAGCGACGACCGGCACCGGCGCCTCACCGTTGCGCCCGTACATCGCCTGCAGCAGATCCGCCTGTTCGGTCTTGGTCGGCAGCCCCGTGGAGGGCCCGCCGCGCTGGATGTCGACGACCAGCAGCGGCAGCTCCAGACTCACGGCCAGCCCGATCGTCTCGCTCTTGAGCGCCACGCCGGGCCCGGAGGTGGTGGTCACCGCCAGGGAGCCGCCGAACGCCGCGCCCAGCGCGGCCCCGATGCCGGCGATCTCGTCCTCCGCCTGGAACGTACGCACACCGAAGTTCTTGTGCTTCGACAGTTCGTGCAGGATGTCCGAGGCCGGCGTGATCGGATACGAGCCCAGGAAGAGGGGCAGGTCGGCCTGCCGCGACGCCGCAACCAGCCCCAGGGACAGGGCCAGATTCCCCGAAATGTTGCGGTACGTGCCCGGCGGGAACGCCCTCGCCGCCGGAGCCACCTCATAGGAGACCGCGAAGTCCTCGGTCGTCTCCCCGAAGTTCCAGCCCGCCCGGAACGCCGCGATGTTCGCCGCCGCGATGTCCGGCTTCCCCGCGAACTTCGTCTTCAGGAAGTTCTCGGTGCCCTCGGTGGGCCGGTGGTACATCCAGCTCAGCAGCCCGAGCGCGAACATGTTCTTGCTCCGCTCGGCCTCCTTCCGCGTGAGGTCGAACTCCTTCAGCGCCTCCACCGTCAGCGTCGTCAACGGCACCGGATGCACGTGGAACCCGTCCAGCGAACCGTCCTCCAAGGGCGAGACGGCGTAGCCGACCTTCTGCATCGCCCGCTTGGTGAACTCGTCCGTGTTCACGATGATCTCCGCACCCCGCGGCAGATCACCCACGTTCGCCTTCAGCGCCGCCGGATTCATCGCCACCAGCACGTCCGGCGCATCGCCGGGAGTCAGGATGTCGTGGTCGGCGAAGTGCAGCTGGAACGACGAGACTCCCGGCAGCGTCCCGGCGGGCGCCCGGATCTCCGCCGGGAAGTTCGGCAGCGTCGACAGATCGTTGCCGAAGGACGCCGTCTCCGAAGTGAAACGGTCGCCCGTGAGCTGCATCCCGTCACCCGAATCGCCCGCGAACCGGATCACCACCCGGTTCAGCCGGCGGACTTCTTTGTCAACCGCCCCCGGGGCTACGGGGGCAGTGGTTTCGACGGACATGAGTGTGTCGGCTCCTGTCGTTGCCGGTCCGCGCGTGGGACCGGGGCGTCACTGGGGCTGGTTGCCGTGCTTGCGGGAGGGCTGCGCCAGGTGCTTGGTGCGCAGCACGGCGAGCGCGTCGATCAGTCTGACCCGGGTCTCGGCGGGATCGATGACGTCGTCCACCAGGCCGCGTTCGGCGGCGTAGTACGGGTGCATGAGCTGGTCCCGGTACTCCTTGATGTACTGCTCGCGGGCGGCCTCGGGGTCGGCGGCGGCGGCGATCTCGCGCCGGAAGACGACGCCCGCGGCGCCCTCCGCGCCCATCACCGCGATCTCGTTGCCGGGCCAGGCCAGCGACAGGTCCGAGCCGATGGAGCGGGAGTCCATGACGATGTAGGCGCCCCCGTAGGCCTTGCGCAGGATGAGCTGGACGCGGGGGACGGTGGCGTTGCAGTACGCGTAGAGGAGTTTCGCGCCGTGCCGGATGATGCCGCCGTGCTCCTGGTCGACGCCGGGCAGGAACCCCGGCACGTCCACCAGTGTCACGAGCGGGATGTTGAAGGAGTCGCACATCTGAACGAAGCCGGCCGCCTTCTCGCTGCCCTTGATGTCGAGGACCCCGGCGAAGGAGGCTGGCTGGTTGGCGACGATGCCGACGGTGTGGCCGTCCAGTCGGGCCAGGGCGCACACCATGTTGGGCGCCCAGGCCTCGTGCACCTCGAAGTAGTCGCCCGCGTCGACGAACTCCTCGATGACCTTCCGCATGTCGTACGCGTGTTTGGGCTCGGTCGGCACCAGGTCGTACAGGGCCGGGGTGAGCCGGTCGGGCCGGTCGGCGCAGGGCTGCGACGGCGGCAGCTCGCGGTTGTTGGCGGGCAGGTAGGACAGCAGGTGGCGGACGTCGGCGAGGCAGCTCTCCTCGTCGTCGTAGGCGAAGTGGGCGACCCCGGAGCAGGCGGCGTGGACGTCGGCGCCGCCCAGTTCGTCCTGGCTGATCCGTTCTCCGGTGACGGCCTTCACCACCTCCGGCCCCGTGATGAACATCTGCGAGGTGCCGCGCACCATGAACACGAAGTCGGTCAGCGCCGGGGAGTAGGCCGCCCCGCCCGCGCAGGGACCCATCATGACGCTGATCTGCGGGACCACCCCGGAGTTGCGGACGTTGCGCTGGAAGATCCCGCCGTAGCCGGCGAGCGCGGTCACGCCTTCCTGGATGCGCGCCCCGGCGCCGTCGCACAGGCCCACGATGGGGGCCCCGGCGGTGGCGGCCATGTCCATGATCTTGTGGATCTTGTCGGCGTGCGCCTCGCCGAGGGAGCCTCCGAAGATCCTGAAATCGTGGGCGTACGCGAAGACGGTGCGTCCGGACACCCGGCCCCAGCCGGTGACCACACCGTCGGTGTGGGGGCGCCTGTCCTCCAGGCCGAATCCGGTCGCCCGGTGCCGGCGCAGCCCTTCGACCTCGGTGAAGCGGCCGTCGTCGAAGAGGAGTGCGAGCCGTTCGCGGGCGGTGAGCTTGCCCTTGGCGTGCTGCGCCTCGGTGGCCCGCACGCCGGGACCCTCACGCATGGCGACCCGTACGGCCTCGAGCTCGGCGACCGTGCCGAGCCGCTGCCCGGCCGGCTTGTCGTCCAGGGCGGTCATGAGGTCCCCTTCCGGCCGTCGTCATGAACCACCGAGAAGCCTCCGTCATGTCGCTCGAAGCCGGATGGAGCGCGGGATGACGCCGGCCGGGTGGCTCTCCACCGGCCTGCGAGCAGCCGTCGAGGACGGGGCGCGACGCTCGGGTCGTGAGCTCCGGTGTGGACGGGCATGAGCCCTCGCGGGGCATCCGGTCGCCCGTCGGCGCCCCCCACCCCCGTGGGCACCGGCGGGCCTTCCGCGCAGTGCCGGACCGGTCGGCCGGCACAGACGAAGGGACGCACCAACTGTGAACAGCGAGTGGTTCCGGCGCTTCACCACGACCGCGGGGGACGGGCCGCGGCTCGTGTGCTTCCCGCACGCGGGGGGCTCCGCGACGGCCTACACCCAGCTCGCGCGTACACTGCCGGCGGACTTCGACGTGGTGGCGGTGCAGTACCCGGGGCGCCAGGACCGGTACAACGAGGCGCCGTTCACGAGCCTGGACCGGCTCGTCGAGGCGGTGGCCGAGGAGCTGGCCCGCGAGCTGGCCGCGGACCCCGGACGGCCGTACGCCCTGTTCGGCCACAGCATGGGCGCGCTCGTCGCCTTCGAGACGGCCCGGCGGCTCCGCACGGCCGGACTGCCGGCCCCCGAGCGGCTGTTCCTGTCCGGCCGGGGCGCTCCGGACACCGGGAAGAGCGCCCACTACGTCCACTACGACGACGCCGACGTGCTGGCCGAGGTACGCAGGCTGGGCGGCACCGACCAGGCCATGCTCGACAACCCCGACCTCCTGGAGCTGGTGCTGCCGGCGTTGCGGGCCGACTACCGGGCCCTCGCCTCGTACGACTGGCGCGCGGGAGAGCCGCTCACCGCTCCGATCACCGCCCTGATCGGGGACCGCGACCCGATGGTGACGGTGCGGGAGGCTCGGACCTGGCGGGAGCACACCAGTGGTGACTTCGCGCTGAAGGTGTTCCCCGGCGGCCACTTCTACCTCGCCGACCACATCCACCGGATAGCCGTGGTCGTCACCGAAGGGTGGCTCGCCGGTACCGCCGCTTCCTGAGCGCGCGGGCCGGCGGCCGGGCTCGGGTCCTGGCTCGATGTCGTCGGTTGACCCTGACCCAGGGTCAGGGTGGACGCTGACGTCCATGACCACTTCCACCGCTTCGTCCCGGGCCGGCATGCTCCCCGTCGACGACACGGCCCTGTCCGTCACCGACACGCGCGGCCCCGGCCTTCCCGTCGTCTACCTGAACGGCTCCTACTGCGGCCACCGGCCCTGGCGGCCCGTGATCTCCGAACTCGGCTCCGGCTGGCGGCACATCACGTACGACGAGCGGGCTCGCGGCCGGTCCAGGCGGTCGGCGGACTACTCCTTCGAAGCGTGTGTCCGAGACCTCGACGCCGTTCTCGAGGCGACCGGCGTGGACCGTCCGCTGCTCGTCGGGTGGTCCTACGGCGCGGCTCTGGCCGTCCACTGGGCCGACCGGAACCCCGACCGCGTCCTGGGTGTGGTGTCCGTGGACGGCGCCGTTCCGTACGGCATCACCGGCGAGGAGGCCCGTGAGCGGATCCGGCGCCTGTTCCGCCGGATGCGCCTGCTGCTGCCGCTGCTGCGCCCGCTCGGTCTGTCCGCGCGGATGACCGCCGACCAGCATGCCGAGGTCAACATCGAGATCAACGAGATCTGCGCCGCCCTCGGGCCGGTCCTCGACCGCGCGACCTACCCGGTACGGTACGTCCTGGCCACGGACGGCAACCTCGGCGGGGACCGGGAGGAGATGGAGCGGATGCGGGCCTCGCTCGACCCGGTGCTCGCCCGGAACCCGCACCTCCAGGTCAGCGCGAAGGTCGCGAGCAACCACTCCCGCATTCTGCGCAAGGACTTCCGGGCCGTCGCCGAGGCCGTGCGCGAGATCGCGGCCACGCACGACCAAGGGGCCCGCTGAGCAGATGGTGTACGGACTGACGATCGGTCAGGCGGCCGCGTTCGCCGGCGTCACGGTGAAGGCCGTGCGCCACTACCACCGGCTCGGTCTGGTCGACGAACCGGAACGCGACAGCTCCGGTTACCGCCGCTACGGATCGTCCGACATGCTGCGTCTGGTCCAGGTCCGCACGCTCGCAGGCGCGGGAGTGCCGCTGGCCGAGGTCAGGGACCTGCTCGACGCCGGTCCCGAGCGGTTCGCCGCCGCCCTGGAGGACGTGGAGCGGCGGCTCAACGACCGGATCGAGGAACTGATCGCGCGCCGCGCGGCGCTGCGCCGGCTCGCCGCAGGCGACCGGCTCCTGCTGCCCGAGCGCGCCTGTACGGCCTTGGACCGGCTCGCCGAGCTCGGCTTCAGCGCCGACTACGTGGCCCTCCAGCAGGAAGCCCTGATGCTGGCCCGTACCCTGGTACCGGAGATCTTCGACAGCCTCGTGGTCCAGCTCGAACGCCAGCTCGCCCATCCCCGGTACATCGAGCTGATGAAGCTCTGCCAGGACGTCGAGTCGTGGGCTCCGGACGATCCGCGGCTCGACCAGCTCGCGTCCGACCTGTCCGCCGAACTGCTGGCCGACCGCGAACTGCTGACGATGCCGGCCGAGTTCCGGGCCAGGCCCGACGCCGCCACCCGCTACGGGCTGATCAACCACCACCGGGAGGACCAGGCGCCGGCGGCTGCCCGGCTGACCGAGCTGCTCGAGGCGAACCTGCGCGCGGCCGGCGTCGACATCCCGTACCAGTGACGGCCCGCCCGGCCGGACCGGCCGGGGCGACCAGCCTGGACCACCCGGCGCCGGGCCCTCGCGGCACAGGCCTCCCGGCACCAGGACCTCCCGGCACCTGCGGCGACTGGCGTCGCCGGGTGCCCCGGGGGTCCCGGCGCGGACGGCCCTCAGAGGACCGCGCCCGCCTTCGTCCTCCTGCGCAGGGCCGGCCTGCCGGACTGGGCGAGGTCCCGCCACATGTCGGACAGGCCGGTGACGGTGCGCGCCGCGAACAGCCTGCGGATGGACACCTCCTGGTCCAGCTCGGCCCGGATCAGGCCGACCAGGCGGATCGCCCGCAGCGAGTTGCCGCCGAGGTCGAAGAAGTCGTCGTCGATGCCCACCCGGTCCAGTTCGAGCACCTCGGCGAAGGCCTTGGCCAGGGCCCGTTCGGTGTCGTTGCGCGGTGCGCGGTACGTCCCGTCGTCGAACCGGGGTTCCGGCAGCGACGCCCGGTCGACCCTGCCCTCGGCCGTCTCCGGCAGGCGCTCCAGCACCATGAACAGTGACGGCACCATGGACTCCGGCAGCCATCCCGCGGCGAAGCGGCGCAGTTCGTCGGCGGTGACGGTCCGGCCGGCCGCCGGGACCACGTAGGCCACCAGCCGCTGCTGGCCTGTGGCGTCCTCCCGGACGACCACGACGGAGCGGGCGAGGCCGCTGTACTCGGACAGCACCTCCTCGACCTCGGCCAGCTCGACCCGCACGCCGCGCACGTCCGCCTGGGCGTCGGCCCGGGCCACGTAGTCGAGGCGGCCGTCGGTGCCCCAGCGGACCCGGTCCCCGGTCCGGTACATGAGCGCACCGGCCGGACCGAACGGGCAGGGCACGAAGCGCTCGGCGGTCCGTCCGGGGTGTTCGGCGTAGCCGCGTGCCACGCCGGGCCCGGCCACGTACAGCTCACCGGTCACGCCGGCCGGGACCGGCGCCAGTCCCGGGCCCAGGACGTAGAGGGCGGTGTTGTCCATGGGGCGGCCGACCGCGTCCGCGTGGCGCACCGGATCGCCGGCGGGCAGGCGGTGGCGGGCGGCGAACACGGTCGTCTCCCTCGGGCCGTGGCCGTGGACGATCGTCAGCTCGGGGCAGGCCTCGCGGACCCGGCGCAGCGCCGCCGCGGACACGCGGTCACCGCCGGTCCAGACCTCGCACAACCCGGCGAGGCGCTCGGGGTGTCCCGCCGCGATCGCCGAGAACAGGCCCGCGGGCAGCCACACGGTGGTGATGCCGTGCGCCGCTCGCGCCGCGGTCAGCACGTCCGCGTCGAGCCGTCCCTCGGGGGCGACGACCACGCGGCCGCCGTTCAGCAGCGGCGCCCACACCTCGAGGGCGAGGGCGTCGGAGGTGTGCGGCGCGTGCCACAGCACGGTGGCGGGGCCGGCCTCCTTCCAGTGCCGGTCCAGGACGAACCGGAGCATGTTCCGGTGGGTCAGCGCGACCGCCGTGGCCCCGTCGGTCGATCCGGAGCCGTACAGCACGGCCAGCAGGCTGTCCGGGTGGGCGGGCGACGGGGCCGGGGCATCGGACGCGGCGTCGGCGGCGGAGTCCGGGCGGATGTCGTCGCACACGAGTACGGGCACGGCGAGGCCGGCGGGGAGCGTGCCGGCACTCGCCGTGTCGGTGAGCAGGAGGAGTGCCGTGCCGGTGCCGGCCTGGGATCGGATCCGCTCGGCCGGGGAGGCCGGGTCGACGGGCAGGTAGGCTCCGCCCGCCTTCGCCACGGCCAGCAGGGCGGTGACCAGGCCGGCCGACCGGGGCAGCGCGACCGCCACGACCGTCTCGGGGCCGACGCCCCGCCGGCGCAGTTCCTCGGCGAGGCGGTCCGACCGCTCGTCCAGTTCCCGGTAGGTGAGGACCGCGTCGCCGTGGACCAGCGCGACGGCGTCGGGGTCCCGCTCCGTCTGCCGGGCGAACAGGTGCGCGACCGTCGTTTCTGGCAGCGGTGCCTGGGTGTCGTTGGGCGCCCGGAGCACCTGGTGCCGTTCGGCGCCGCCGACCACGTCCAGGGCGCCGACCGGCTGCGCGCCGGCGGTGACCGTGGCGCGGATGTGCGCGATCAGCTCCTCGCCGATGAAGCGCAGCTCCGCGCGGTGGTAGAGGTTGGCGGGGGCGTCGAGGCGGATGTAGAGGTCGCTGTCGGCGCTGCCGTCGGTGTAGACGCCGATCGACAGTTCCTCGAAGGTTCCGGTCGTCGCGCCCGAGTAGCGGGCCGGGCTGTCGCCGAAGTGGAGCCGCTCCACGAACTCGACGACGTTGATGACGGTGCCGAAGCTGCCGCGGCCGCTCAGGACGGTGCCGGCGGCGCGCTGGATGTCCGAGTAGTGGCAGGCGGCGTGGTCGAAGATCTCGTACGTCTCGTCGACGAGCTGGTCGGCGATGTCGGTGAAGGTCGCGCCGAGCGGGATGCCGACGCGCACCGGCACCACGTTGACGGCCAGGCCGGGTGTCCTGCTGGCCACGCCGACGCGGTTGCCCACGGCGAGCGAGAGGAGGAACTCGGGGCGGTCGCAGCGGTGCCGGAAGTAGACCGCCGCGGCAGCGGTGATCAGCTGCGACATCCACAGGCCCATGGACTTCGCGGTCCGGGTCCACGTGTCGGCCTCGGCCCGCGGGACGGTCAGCGTGCGGCTGACCATACCGATGGTCTCGGCCACTTCCGACCAGCGGTCGGCGCTGCTCAGCGGTTCGGAGAGCGCGGAGCGCTGCGCGTCGGACAGGGCGATGCGGGGAACCTGGGCGGGCGCCGGCGCGTCCTTCAGGTAGTCGCGCCAGAACTCGGAGTCCTCGGTGAACCGCTGCGAGCCTCGGTACTCGACGGCCTCGGCCGCGAAGGACTCGATGTCCCACGGGTGCGGCAGCTCAGGGACCTGCTCTCCGCGGACCAGGGCCGTGTAGACCTCGGCGAGGCGCCGGGACAGCAGGCCGCCCGCGCCGAACCCGTCGGATATGAGGTGGTGGTAGGCGATCACCAGGAGGGAGCGGTCGGCGGCGAGCCGGACCACGCCCAGCCGGAACAGCAGGTCCCGTTCCAGGTCGAACGGCTGCCGCACCAGGTCGGCGAGCGCGTCGCGGGCCGCCTGCTCGGGGTCGGCCTCGGCGCTGAGGTCGAGGTGGAAGGGCCGCCAGTCCCCCAGTTCCCGGGGTACGAGCCGCAGTTCGCCGTCGTGGTCGGCGAAGTTGACGCGCAGCACTTCCGCTTCGCCCATGACGTGCCGGAACGCGGACTCCATGACCGCCGTGTCCAGTTCCCCGTCCACATCCCACATGGTCAGCGCGTGATTCGGCGTGTCGGGAGCCATGTGCTGCGCCCGCCACATCCCTTCATGCGCAGACGACGCACCGAACGAAGGCACACAGATCAACCCCTCAGCAGACAGGCCCGGGTAACGGAAGAATTCACAGATCGCCCCCATCTTCCGGGGGGTGTACCTGCCGTACAAGACAAGTCGGTACCCGGCGGGACAGGCCGCCGCCGGCCTCGCGGTGTCCCGCCGGCGGGACAGTCCCGCCGGCGGTCCGACGCCCCGGCGCGCGGTCGTTCAGCGTGTGCCGCGCCCCGCCAGTGAGGTCGTGACGTGCTCGGCGATCAGGCGCGGGGTCGGGTGCCGCAGCACCATGTTCGCCCGCAGTTTGAGCCCGGTGGACGCGGTGAGGCGTTTGCTCAGTTCCGCCGAGAGCATCGAGTCGAAGCCCATCTTCAGGACCTCCTCGTCGGGGTCGACCACCTGGTCGGCGGAGTGTCCGAGGACGAGGGCGACCCGCTCCAGGACGTGGTCGAGGACGAGGGAGCGCGCGTCGTCGTCGGAGAGGCCGGCGATCCGGTCCGCCAGGGGGACGAGGGTGTCGTCGTCGGCGGCGGGGGGCTCCGTCGCGGGCAGCTGCGCGGTGGGTGCCGTGTGCGTGGGGTTCAGCCAGTACCGCCGCCGCTGGAACGCGTACGTCGGGAGGTCCACCCGCCGGCGGGCGGCGAACAGGGCGGACCAGTCGACAAATCCGCCGTGGACGTGGAGCTGGGCCAGCGAGCCGAGCACGGCCTCCACCTCGTCGCGGTCCCGTCGCGTCGACGACAGGACCAGCGCGTCGGCCACGTCCTCGACGGTCTCCTGCACCGGGACGGTCAGCACGGGGTGCGGGCTCATCTCGACGAAAACCCGGAAGCCGTCCTCGGCCAGCCGCCGCACGGACGTCTCGAAGACGACCTTCTCGCGCAGGTTGTCGTACCAGTAGCCGGCGTCCAGCCGCGCGCTGTCGGTCTTCTCGCCGTACAGGGTCGAGTAGAAGGGCAGCTTCGAGGTGCTCGGGCTCACGTCGGACAGCGCGCCGGTCACCTGGTCGCGGACCCGGGCCACGTGGTGGGAGTGGGAGGCGTAGTCGACGGATATCCGCCGGGCCTGGGCGCCGTCGGCCTTCATCTTCTCGACGAACTCGTCGAGCGCGTCCGGTTCGCCGGACACCACCACGGAGCGGGGGCCGTTGACGACGGCGACGCTGACCCTCCCCTCCCACGGAGCGAGGCGTTCCGCCACGACCTCGGCGGATTCCGCGACCGATGCCATGCCGCCGTGGCCGATCAGGTCCACGAGGGCCTTGCTGCGCAGCGCGACGACCCGGGTGGCGTCCCGCAGGGACAACGCGCCGCACACGTACGCGGCGGCGATCTCGCCCTGGCTGTGTCCGACCACCGCGGCCGGCTCCACACCCCAGGACCGCCACAGGGCGGCCATGGACACCATCACCGAGAACAGCGCCGGCTGGACCACGTCCACCCGGTCCAGGCCCGGTGCCCCCTCCACGCCGCGCACCACGTCGAGCAGCGACCAGTCGACCCACTCGGCCAGGGCGTCCGCGCACGCGTCGAGAGCCTCGGTGAAGACCGGGAAGGCGTCGTACAGTTGCCGGCCCATGCCGGCCCACTGCGAGCCCTGGCCGGGGAACACGAAGGCGACCGGGCCCGTCCCGGCGGCGACGCCGCTCACCACGGCGGCGGACTCCGCACCGTCGCCGAGCGCCGTCAGACCGCTCAGCAGCTCGTCCTGGTCGCGGCCCAGCACCACCGCGCGGTGCTCGAACGTCGACCGGCCCGACACCAGCGACCAGCCGACGCCGGCGAGGTCCAGGTCCGCGCCGGCGGCGGCGACGTCACGGAGCCTGCCCGCCTGGGCCCGCAGGGCCGCCGCGCTCCTGCCCGACACCACCCACGGCACGAGTCCGCCGACGACGCCCGCCTCGGGCCCGTCCTCGGCCGCCCGCTCCTCCTCGGGCGGTCCTTCCTCCAGGACGACGTGCGCGTTGGTGCCGCTGACGCCGAAGGACGACACCCCGGCCCGCCGGGGAGCCTCCGCGCGGGTCCACTCGCGGCCCTCCACGAGCAGCTCGACGTCGCCGGAGGACCAGTCGACGTGCGAGGTGGGCGCGTCCACGTGCAGGGTCTTGGGGAGGTACCCGTGGCGCAGGGCCATCACGGCCTTGATGACGCCGCCGACACCGGCGGCGGCCATGGCGTGCCCGAGGTTCGACTTCAGGGACCCCAGCCACAGCGGCCGGTCCTCGGCCCGGCCCTGCCCGTAGGCGGCGAGCACCGCGCCCGCCTCGATGGGGTCGCCGAGGACGGTCCCGGTGCCGTGGGCCTCGACCAGGTCGACCTCGGAAGGGGCGACGCCGGCGTTGGCCAGTGCCTTGCGGATCACCTTCTCCTGGGCACGGCCGTTGGGGGCGGTCAGGCCGTTGCTGGCCCCGTCCTGGTTGACCGCGCTGCCGCGGACGACGGCCAGCACCGGGTGGCCGTTGCGGCGGGCGTCGGACAGCCGCTCCAGCAGCAGGACGCCCACGCCCTCGGCCCAGCCGGTGCCGTCGGCGCCGTCCGCGAAGGCCTTGCACCGGCCGCCCGCCGACAGGGCGCCCAGCCGGGAGAACTCCACGAACATCGCGGGCGTCGAGATGACCGACGCGCCGCCCGCCAGCGCGAGGGAGCACTCCCCCGAGCGCAGTGACTGCACCGCCATGTGCAGGGCCACCAGCGACGACGAGCACGCCGTGTCCACGGACACCGCAGGTCCCGTCAGGCCCAGTTGGTACGCCACCCTGCCGGAGGCGACGCTCAGCGCGCTGCCGTACAGCAGGTAGCCCTCCAGTTCCTCGGGGCTGTTGTTCAGGAAGCGCCAGCCGTACTCGGAGGAGCTGACGCCGGAGAAGACGCCGACGTCGGCGCCGCGCACGTCGGCGGGGACGATGCCGGCCCGTTCGAAGACCTCCCAGGACGTCTCCAGCAGCAGGCGGTGGTGCGGGTCGACCGCCAGTGCCTCGCGCGGGCTGATGCCGAAGAACTCGGCGTCGAAGCCCGCCACGTCGCTCAGGAAGCCGCCCTGGCGGGTGTGCGAGCTGCCGGCGGCGTCAGGATCGGGGTCGTACACGTCGCGCCAGCCGCGGTCCTTCGGGAAGTCGTCCACGACGTCCAGGCCGCCGCGGACCACGCCCCACAGGTCCTCGGGCGACGACACGCCGCCCGGGTAGCGGCACGCCATGGCCACCACGGCGATGGGCTCGCCGCGGCCGGCCTTCATGGCTTCGTTCTCCTGCCGGAGGCGGTCGCGCTCCTCCAGCAGCGTGCGGAGCGCCCGCTGGACCCGGTCCGCGCCGTCCGCTGTGCGATCCGCGGAGTTGGTCATGTCACTTACCTCTTCTCGTCCAAGGCCAGGTCGACCAGTGCTTCCAGGTCCAGGTCCGTCAGTTCGTCCGCGCCGGTGTCCGCGTCCGCCGCCGGCGTGTCGTCGTCCGCCGGGTGCGGGTCCGCGCAGGCCAGGACCAGGTCCAGGAGGCCGGCGGCGCGCAGGCTGTCGATCGACACGTTCCGCAGCGCTTCGCGGATCCGCGCGTCCTCGTCCCCGTCCGTGTCCGTGCCGGGGTCCGCGGCCGGGCGCAGCAGGCCGGACAGGTACTCGCTCAGCTCGCGCGGGGTCGGGTAGCTGAAGACGAGGGTGGTCGGCAGGCGCAGGCCGGTCGAGGAGGCCAGGCGGTTGCACAGTTCGACCGAGGTCAGCGAGTCGAATCCGAGCTGGGTGAAGGCCTGGTCGACGTTGACGACGGCGCCGGAGGGGTGTCCGAGCACGACGGCGACCTGGTCGCGGACCCAGTCCAGGACGGCCGCCTCCGCCTCGTCGGCCGGCAGGGCGGCAAGCCTGGCGGCCAGGGCCTGGGAGCCGCCGTCCCCGGCGGTGCCCGACCGGTTGCGGCGCGGGCGGCCGCCGTCGGCGAGGTCGCGCAGGAGCGGCGGCACGTCGTCGCCGGTCCTGCCCCGCAGCGCGGCGACGTCCACCCGGGCCGGTACGAGGACCGGCTTGTCGAGGGCGCACGCCGCGTCGAACAGCGCCAGTGCCTCGGGGGTCGGCATCGGGGCGATGCCCATCCGCCGCAGCCGGGAGAGGTCGGCCTGGTCCAGGTCCCCGGTCATGCCGCTGCTCTGTTCCCACCAGCCCCAGCACAGCGAGGTGCCGGGCAGGCCGGACGCCCTGCGGCGCGCCGCCAGTCCGTCCAGGAAGGCGTTGGCGGCGGCGTAGTTGGCCTGTCCGGCGGTTCCGAGCGTGCCGGCGAGGGCGGAGAACTGGACGAACGCCGACAGGGGGCGGTCCCGGGTCAGCTCGTGCAGGTTGACCGCGCCGCGGGCCTTGGCGGCCAGCACGTGGTCGAGGCTCTCGGCGGTCAGTGACTCCACGGTGCCGTCCGCCAGCGTGCCCGCCGCGTGGACGACGGCCGTCAGCGGGTACCGGGGCGGCATGTCCGCGAGCAGGTCCGCCACGGCGGCCCGGTCCGCGACGTCGCAGGCCACGACCCGGACGGTGGCGCCCGCGCCCTCGAGGTCCGCGACCAGTTCCGGCACGCCGTCGGCCGCCGTGCCCCGGCGGCTGGCCAGGACGAGGCTGCGCACACCGCGTTCGGCGACGAGGTGCCGCGCCACGATCGAGCCGACGCCGCCGGTTCCGCCGGTGACCAGCACCGTGCCGCCGCCGAGGGCGTCGCCCAGTTCGAAGACCAGCTTGCCGACGTGGCGGCCCTGGCTCATCTCGCGGAACGTCCTGCGCGCGTCGCGGATGTGACGCACGGAGACCGGGCTCAGCCGCACCCGTCCGTCGGCGAACAGCGCCATGACCTCCTGGAACATGGCGTGGATGGTGTCCGGGCCGGACGCGTAGAGGTCGAAGGCCCGGTAGTCGACTCCGGGGTGGCCGGCCGCCACCCTCTGGGGGTCGCGGATGTCGGTCTTGCCCATCTCGAGGAACGTGCCGCCGCCGGGGAGCAGGGTCAGGGAGGCGTCGACGAAGTCGTGCGCGAGGGAGTTGAGTACGACGTCCACGCCGCGCCCGTCGGTGGAGTCCAGGAACTTCCCGGCGAACTCCAGGTCGCGCGAGGACGCCAGGTGCGCGTCGTCGATGCCCAGGGCGCGCAGGGTGGGCCACTTGGCCGGGCTGGCGGTGGCGTAGACCTCGGCGCCGATGTGCCGGGCGAGCTGGACGGCGGCCATGCCGACGCCGCCGGCCGCGGCGTGGACGAGGATCCGCTGTCCCTTCTCCAGCTTCGTGGCGCGGAAGAGCGCGTAGTAGGCGGTGAGGAAGGTGCACGGCACGGACGCGGCCTCGGCGTAGCTCCAGCCGTCGGGGACGGGCACGAGCATGCGGTGGTCGGCGACGGCCACGGGGCCGAAGGCACCGGAGAAGATGCCGGTCACGCGGTCGCCCGGCGCGAAGCCGGTCACGTCGTCCGCCACCTCGAGGACGACGCCGGCGCCCTCGCTGCCGAGTCCGGCGTCGATGGCCGTACGGTCGATCAGGCCCAGGGCGATGGTGACGTCGCGGAAGTTGAGCCCGGCGGCGTGCACGGCGATGCGGACCTGCCCGCTCGTCAGGGGCTCTGCCACCTCGGGGCAGGGCACCCAGGTCAGGTTCTCCAGGGTTCCCTTGTTCGGGATGCCGAGGCGGTGGGTGCCGTCCGCCGGCGGCTCGATCCGGTGGTCCGCGGGCGCGGCCGGCGCGAGGCGGGGGACGAGGGCCGTGCCGTCGCGCAGGGCGAGCTGGTCCTCGGCGAGGGCGAGGGCGTCCGCGAGGCGGGAGCGGGAGGTCTCCTCGTCGTCGATGTCCAGCAGCCGGAACCTGCCGGGGTGCTCGGTCTGGGCGGAGCGGACCAGGCCCCACACGGACGCGCCGGGGAGGCTCTCGAGGCTCTCCCCCACGCCGGTGTCCAGGGCCAGGCGGGTGAGGACGACCAGGGTGGAGTCGGCGAGCCGTTCCTCGGCGAGGAAGCGCTGGACGAGGGCGAGGACGTGCTTGTCCGCGTCGCCGGCCGCGGTGAGCGGGTCGGCGCCGTCGGTGACGATGTCGTCCAGGCACAGGACGAGGTGCCGGGGCGGCTCCCCCTGGAAGACCTCGTCGAGGGACTCGTAAAGGGAGACGCGTTCGTCGCCGGCCGCGGCAAGCAGGGCGGCCCGGCCGTCCTTCGCGCCGAGTACGGCCCACGGCCCGCGGTGGGTCTCGCGTTCGCCCTGCCGGGCCGGCCGCCAGTGCGGTTCGTACAGCGACCGCTGCTGTCCGCCGTGCGCCGCGTGCACCTGCTCGGCGCCGGCCGGCCGGAACGTCAGCGCCTCGACGTGCGCGACGCGGCGGCCGCGCTCGTCGGCGAGCGTCAGGGACACGACGCCCTCGGCGGCGGCGGAGAGCCGGACGCGTACGGTCGCCCCGCACGCGCCGGGCGCGTGCACGCCGGACCACGAGAAGGGCATCCAGCCCTGGCCGCCGGTCACCGGGACGGCTCCGCCGGCCACGGCCGCGTGCAGGACGGTGTCCATCAGCGCCGGGTGCAGGACGAACCCGCCGCCGGCCGCTTCGGCGCTCTCGGGCAGGGTGGCGAGGGCGAACAGGTCGTCGCCGCGGCGCCAGACCTCGCGCAGCCCGCGGAACGCCGGGCCGTAGTCGAAGCCCGCGTCGGCGAAGGAGTCGTAGAGGTCCTCGATGCCGATCCGCTCCGCCCCGGCCGGGGGCCATGCGGCGAACGCGCGGGTGTCCTCGGCATCGGCGGCGGGTGTGCCCGAGGCGTCCGGCGTGTCCGGTGACAGGGTTCCCGCCGCGTGACGGGTCCAGCCGCCCGCCGTCGGGCCGTCCTCGTCGGGGCGCGCGTACACCTCCAGGGAGCGGCGACCGGTCTCGTCCTCCGCGCCGACGACGACCCGCACCCGCACGTCGCCGGTGTCGGGCAGGATCAGGGGTACCGCCAGGGTGAGTTCCTCGACCGCGCCGCACCCGACGCGCTCGCCCACCGACAGCGCCAGGTCCAGGTAGGCGGTGGCCGGTACGACGACCGCGCCGAACACGGCGTGGTCGGCCACCCAGTCGTGGGTCCGCAGGGACCACAGGTCGGTGAAGACCACCTCGTCGGTGCCGGGGTGCTCCACCACGGCGCTCAGGAGGGGGTGGCCGGGGGCCGACAGGCCGGCCGAGGTGACGTCCGCCGACCGCTGTCCGGCCAGGAAGTCCATCCAGTACCGCTGCCGCTGGAACGCGTACGTCGGGAGGTCGACCGGCGGGCGCGGCCCGAACAGGGCGGCCCAGTCCACCGACCCGCCCCTGACGTGGAGTCCGGCGAGGGCGCCGGTCAGCGCCTCGGCCGTCCCGCGGCCCGTGCGCGAGGTGGAGAGGACCACCGCGTCGGCGACGCCCTGGCCGGCGAAGGCGTCCTTGACGAGGCCGGCGAGCGTCGAGCCCGGACCGACCTCGACGAAGACGTTCGCCCCCGCCTCGCGGGCCCGCTCCACCGCGTCGTGGAAGCGCACGGGCTCGCGGACGTGCCGCACCCAGTGCTCGACGGACGTCAACTCCTCGAACGTGGCCTCGCGGCCCAGGCGCGTCGAGACGATCGGGATCGACAACTCGCCGTCGGTGGGCAACGCGCCGAGGGCCTGCGCGAACTCGTCCAGGACGGGGTCCATGAGCGGGGAGTGGAAGGCGTGGTCGACCGGGAGCAGCTTCGCGGACCTGCCGTCGGCGACGAGCCGGTCGCGCAGGTCGTGGACCTCGTCGCGCAGGCCCGCGAGCACCACCGACTCGGGGCCGTTGACGACGGCGAGACCCACCCGGGTGTACGGGGCGAGCAGCGTGTCGGCCTCGGCGAGCGGGGCGCGTACGGCGAGCATGGCGCCGGGCTCGGTGACGGTCTGCATGACGCGTCCACGGGCGGCGACGAGCCGGGTCGCGGTGTCCAGGTCGAGGACGCCGGAGACGTGGGCGGCGGCGATCTCGCCGACGGAGTGGCCGATCAGACGGTCCGGCCGGGGGGTGTACCGGGTGAGGAGCCGGTACAGGGCGACCTGGAGGGCGAACAGCGCCGGCTGCATGACGTCGGTGCGTCCGCGTCCCTCGGGCTCGTCGGCGAGGAGCAGGGGCTTCAGGGCGAAGGGGAGGTGCGCGTCGAAGTGCCGGCAGACCTCGTCGAGGGTTTGCGCGAAGACGGGGAAGGTGTCGTACAGCTCCCGCGCCACGCCGGTCCACTTGGCGCCCTGGCCGGGGAACATGAAGACGCGCTCGCCGGGTTCACCGGCCTCGCCCCGTACGACGGCGGGGGATTCCGCGCCGTCGCCGAGGGCCGTGAGAGCGTTCAGGAGGTCGTCGCGGTCGCGGCCCACGACCACCGCGCGGTGCTCGAAGGACGATCGGGTCGACACCAGCGAGGCGCCGATGTCGGCGAAATCCGCGTCGGGGTCGGCGGCGACGAACTCGCGCAGCTTGGCGGCCTGCGCGCGCAGTGCCTGCTGCGAGCGCGCGGACAGCACCCACGGCACGGGGCCGCCGGTGGCGGCCGGTGCGGGGTCGGCGGTGTCGGCCGGCTGCCCGGCCCCGGCGGTGTCGGCGGCCGGTTCGGGCTCGGGTGCCTCTTCGAGGATGAGGTGGGCGTTGGTGCCGCTGGCGCCGAAGCTGGAGACGCCGGCCCGGCGGGGGCGTTCCGGTGTGCCGGGCCACTGCCTGGCCTCGGTGAGCAGCTCGACCGCGCCGGCCGACCAGTCCACGTGGGTCGAGGGGCGGTCCACGTGCAGCGTCCTGGGCATGACGCCGTGCCGCATCGCCATGATCATCTTGATGATGCCGCCGACACCGGCGGCGGCCTGCGTGTGCCCGATGTTCGACTTCAGCGAGCCCAGCCACAGCGGGGCGTCCGGGTCCCGGTCCTGCCCGTAGGTGGCCAGCAGCGCCTGCGCCTCGATGGGGTCGCCCAGCGTCGTGCCGGTGCCGTGGGCCTCCACCACGTCCACGTCGGCCGCCTGGAGCCGGGCGTTGGCCAGGGCCGCCCGGATGACGCGCTGCTGGGCCGGTCCGTTCGGTGCGGTCAGGCCGTTGGAGGCGCCGTCCTGATTGATCGCCGAGCCGCGGATGACGGCCCAGATCCGGCGTCCGTTGCGCCGCGCGTCCGACAGCCGCTCCAGGACCAGCATGCCGACGCCCTCGGCGAAGCCGGTGCCGTCCGCCGCGTCGGCGAACGCCTTGCACCGTCCGTCGGCGGACAGGCCCCGCTGCCGCGAGAACTCCCGGAACACCTGCGGCATCCCCACGACGGTGACGCCGCCGGCCAGGGCCAGGCCGCATTCGCCCTGCCGCAGCGACTGCACCGCCTGGTGCACCGCCACCAGCGACGACGAGCACGCGGTGTCGGTGGACACCGCCGGGCCCTCCAGGCCCAGCGTGTACGACACCCGGCCCGAGGCCACGCTCAGCAGGGAACCGGTCTGCGCGTAGCCCGAGATGGCCTCGGGGGTGGTGAAGTGGTTGCCGTAGCCGAAGTAGGCGAGGCCGGCGAACACGCCGGTGTCGCTGCCGCGCAGCTTCTCCGGGTCGATACCGGCCCGCTCCAGGGACTCCCACGAGGTCTCCAGGAGCAGCCGCTGCTGCGGGTCGGCGGCCAGCGCCTCGCGCGGGTTGATGCCGAAGAAGTCGGCGTCGAAGTCGCCCGCGTCGTAGAGGAAACCGCCCGAGCGCGCGTAGCAGCTGTTGGGCCGGTCCGGGTCCGGGTCGTACAGGTTCTCCAGGTCCCAGTTGCGGTCGTCGGGGAAGTCCGACATGGCGTCCGCGCCCGCCCGCACCAGCTCCCACAGCGCCTCCGGGGTCGAGGCCCCGCCCGGGAAGCGGCAGGCCACGCCCACGACGGCGATGGGTTCGGCGGCGGCCTCCGTCACCTCCTGGAGGCGCTTGCGCGTTTCGAGCAGCTCGATCGATGTCCGTTTCAGGTACTCGAGAACATCGGCGTTGTTGTCGTTGGTCATCGTTCTCCCCTAGCCGAGCTCTTGGTCCAGCAGCGCGAGAAGCTCTCCCGCCGAGGCTGCCGAGGTGATCTGGTCGGCGATGCCGACGGGTGCTCCGGCGCCCGCCATCGAACGGACTCGGCCCTGCAGCTCGCCGAGCAGAGTGGAAATGGCCGCCTGGTCCGCCCCTTCGAGGTCGAGGAACGCGTCCTCCAGGCGGGCGCCCAGTTCTTCGATCTCCTTGACCAGGAGACCGGCCGGTGATTCCGGGCCGGGGGCGATGCTCGCGCTCAGGAACCGCGCGAGGGCGCTCGCGTTCGGGTGGTCGAACACGATCGTGGCGGGCAGCTTCAGACCGGTCACCGACGCCAGTTTGTTGCGCAGCTCCAGCGCCGTGAGCGAGTCGATCCCCAGTTGCTTGAACGCCGCGGTCGGGCTGATCCGCCCGGTGTCGGGGTGGCCGAGGACCAGCGCGGTCTGCTCCCGGACGGCGGTGAGCAGCGCCGCCTCCGCCTCGTGGGGCGGCAGCGACGTCAGCCGCTGGGCGAGTCCGCCGTCGGTGCCGCCCGGGTTCGCCGGGCCGCCGGGTCCGGCGGGTCCGCCGGCCAGGCCGCGCAGGAGCGGCGACGCGGCGTCGGGCGCCGCGAGGCTCAGGCGGGCGGGCACGAGCACCGGTTCGTCCAGGGTGAGCGCCGCGTCGAAGAGGGCGAGCCCCTCCTGCGACGACATCGGCAGCACGCCCTGGCGTCGCAGGCGGACGAGGTCCGCGTCGACGAGGTCGGCGACCATCTCGCTGCGTTCCGCCCAGAAGCCCCAGCACAGCGAGGCGGCCGCCTGTCCGGCGGCGTGGCGGGCCTCGGCGAGGCCGTTGAGGAAGGCGTTGGCCGCCGCGTAGTTGGCCTGTCCGGCCGTGCCGAGCACGCTCGCGACGGAGGAGAACAGCACGAACGCGGACAGGTCGAGGTGCGCGGTCAGCTCGTGCAGGTGCCACGCGCCGCGCACCTTCGGCGCGAGCACCGCGTCCACGCGGTCCTCGGTGAGCGTCTGGACGACGCCGTCGTCCAGCACGCCCGCGCAGTGGATCACCGCCGTGAGCGGGTGTGCGGACGGCACCGAGGCGATCAGCCCGGCGACGGAGTCCCGGCTGGTGACGTCGCAGGCGACGACCTCGACGTGGGCGCCGGCGCCGGTGAGTTCCTCCCGCAGCGCCGCCGCCTCCGGGGCCGCCGGTCCGCGCCTGCTGGTGAGCAGCAGGCGGTGCACGCCGTGCCGGGCCACCAGGTGCCGGGCCAGCTTCGCGCCCAGGCCGCTGGTGCCGCCTGTGATCAGGACCGTCCCGGTGCCGAGCGCGGGGGCGTCCTCGGCTCCGTCGTGGCCCGGGACCGTGCCGGGGGCGCGGACCAGGTGCGGTACGGCCACCTGTCCGTCCCGGACCTTGAGCTGTGCTTCGCCGGTGGCGGCCGCGGCCGGGACGCGGGCCCACGAGGCGGGCCTGCCGTCCGTGTCCACGAGGGTGAAGCGGCCCGGGTTCTCGGTCTGCGCGGTGCGCACGAATCCCCAGACGGCGGCCGCCGCCGGGTCGGTGCGGGGGTGCCGGTCGTCGTTGATCGCGTCCCGCGTCACGACGACCAGGCGGGAATCGGAGAACCGGTCGTCGGTGAGCCACTCCCGCGTCCAGCGCAGCACGCGGTGGAGGGTCCGCTCGACGATGGCGGGCGTGTCGTCGCCGTCCGTGCCGGTCCCGTCCAGGGCGGCGATGACGACGGGGGGTATCTCCCCGTCGGTCGCGGCGAGTTCCGCGAGGTCGGTGAAGACCTTCGCGCCCCGTCCCAGGGCCGCGGTGACCGTGTCGGGTTCCCCCAGGGGTGCGTCCGGGGTGCCCCCGCCCCCGCCCCCGCCCTCGCCCAGCACCGCGTACGGACTGCTGGACCCGCCGGACGGGACCGGGAGGGCAGCCCAGTCCAGCCGGAACAGCGAGTCCTGGTGGTCGAAGCCCAGCTCGGTCAGCTCCTCGACGTCGGCGGGCCTCAGGCTCAGCGACGCGACGCCGCCGACCGGGGTCCCCTTCTGGTCGGCGAGGGTGAGGGACAGCGTGTTCTCCCCGGCGGGAGCGAGGCGGACGCGCAGCACCGCGGTCCCGGTGGAGTCGACGCGCAGGCCCGTGCAGCGGTACGGCAGCCAGCCCTCGGGACGGGAGTTGTCGACGATCCGTCCGAGGCCGAGCGGGAGCAGCGCGGCGTGGAGCAGGGCCGGGTGGATCCGGAACGCGCCGCGGTCGGCGCCGTCGGGCGTGGGCAGTTCCACCTCAGCGAACAGGACGTCGTCGCGGCGCCACACCTGCTTCAGACCGCGCAGCAGGGGCCCGTGGCCGAATCCGAGGGCGGACAGCCTGTCGTACTCGTCCTCGAAGGGGACGCCGACCGCGCCCGCGGGAGGCCACGCGACGAGGCTTTCCTCCTCGCGGGGGTCCGCGCTGCCGGATCCGGCGACGCCGACAACGTTCCGCGTCCACCCGGCGTCGCCCTCGCCCCGCGAGTGCACGCTGATCGCCCGCCGGGCGTCGACGACGACGCGGATCTCGCGGTCGGCCGTCCGGGACAGCACCAGCGGGGTTTCCAGGGTGAGCTCGTCGACGGTGTCGCAGCCCGCCTTGTGCGCCGCCCACACCGCCAGCTCCGCCAGCACCGCCGCCGGTACCAGGACGGCGCCGTGGACCACGTGGTCGGCGAGCCAGGGGTGGCGCTCCGGCGACAGGCGCCCGCTGCCCACGATCCCGCCGTGCTCCGCGTCGTCGGGCAGGTCGATCACGGCGTCGAGCAGCGGGTGGTCCGACGTGCTCGCGGCGGTGGTCTCGGCGGGTGTGTCCATCCAGTAGCGCTGCCGCTGGAAGGCGTACGTGGGCAGGTCGACGAACCGGCCGCCGCCGCCCGGGAAGGCCGCCTCCCACGACACCGCGACGCCCGCCGTGAAGGCCTCGGCCGCCGAGCGGTGGAAGCGGGCGAGGCCGCCCTCGTCGCGGCGCAGGGTACCCGTGACGACGGCCTCGGCGCCCTCGCTGTCCAGGGTCTGTTCCACACCGATCGTCAGGACGGGGTGGGCGGACGCCTCGACGAAGCACCGGAAGCCCTGCCCGGCCAGGGCCCTGACCGCCTCCTCGAAGCGGACCGTGCGGCGCAGGTTGGTGTACCAGTACTCGGCGTCCAGTGTCGTCGTGTCCAGCCAGTCGGCCGTCACCGTCGAGAAGAACGGCACCTTCGCCGGGCGCGGCTCCAGTCCCGCCAGGACGCGCCCCAGTTCCTCGTGGATCGCCTCAACGTGTGCCGAGTGCGAGGCGTAGTCCACCGGGACCTTGCGGGCCCGGACACCGTCCTCCTTGCACGCGGCCAGCAGGGCGTCCAGCTCGGCCACGTCGCCCGAGACCACCACGGACGAGGGCCCGTTGACCGTCGCGATCGACAGGCCGTCCGTGAGGCGCTCCGCCACCTCCTGGGCCGGCAGCGCGACCGACACCATGCCGCCGCGTCCCGACAGCGCCAGGATCGCCTTCGACCGCAGCGCCACCACCTTCGCGGCGTCCTCGACGGACAGGGCGCCCGCGACACACGCGGCGGCGATCTCCCCCTGCGAGTGGCCCACGACGGCCTCGGGCTCCACGCCGTAGGAGCGCCACAGCTCGGCCAGCGACACCATCACGGCCCACAGCGCGGGCTGGACGACATCGACGCGCTCCAGCGCCTCGGCGTCCCCGAGCACGTCGGGGAGGGACCAGTCCACGTAGGGTGCCAGCGCGTCGGCGCACTCCCGCATCCGCTCGGCGAACACCGGGGAGGACTCCCACAGTTCCCGTCCCATGCCGGTCCACTGCGAGCCCTGGCCGGGGAAGACGAACACGGTCCGGCCGACCGGCCGCGCGACTCCCGCCACCGCGCCGGCGACGCCGTTGTCGTCGCCGGCGGCGACGGCGGACAGGGCGGCGAGCAGGTCGTCCCGGCCGGTGCCGATCACGACCTGGCGGTGCTCGAACAGCGAGCGTGTCGCCACCAGCGAACGCCCCACGTCGGCCGCCGACAGCGACGGGTCGGCGTCGACGAAGTCCCGCAGCCGCGCCGCCTGCGCGCGCAGCGCCTGCTCCGAGCGCGCCGACAGCACCCACGGCACCGGGCCGGTGGCCTCGGCGGACTCCTGCTCGGCGGGCTCGGGGACCTGCTCCAGGATGAGGTGGGCGTTGGTGCCGCTGATGCCGAAGCTGGAGACGCCGGCCCGGCGGGGGCGTTCCGGTGTGCCGGGCCACTCCCTGGCCTCGGTGAGCAGCTCGACCGCGCCGGCCGACCAGTCCACGTGGGTCGAGGGGCGGTCCACGTGCAGCGTCCTGGGCATGACGCCGTGCCGCATCGCCATGATCATCTTGATGATGCCGCCGACACCGGCGGCGGCCTGCGTGTGCCCGATGTTCGACTTCAGCGAGCCCAGCCACAGCGGGGCGTCCGGGTCCCGGTCCTGCCCGTAGGTGGCCAGCAGCGCTTCCGCCTCCATGGGGTCGCCCAGCCTCGTGCCGGTGCCGTGGGCCTCCACCACGTCCACGTCGGCCGCCTGGAGCCCGGCATCGGCCAGGGCCGCCCGGATCACCCGGCGCTGCGCCAGTTCGTTCGGTGCGGTCAGGCCGTTGGAGGCGCCGTCCTGATTGATCGCCGAGCCGCGGACGACGGCCCAGATCCGGCGTCCGTTGCGCCGCGCGTCCGACAGCCGCTCCAGGACCAGCATGCCGACGCCCTCGGCGAAGCCGGTGCCGTCCGCCGCGTCGGCGAACGCCTTGCACCGTCCGTCGGCGGACAGGCCCCGCTGCCGCGAGAACTCCACGAGCAGTCCCGGCGTGGACAGCGTCGACACCCCGCCGGCCAGCGCCAGCGTGCACTCCCCGGACCGCAGGGACCGCATGGCCTGGTGGACGGCGACCAGCGACGACGAGCACGCGGTGTCGGTGGACACCGCCGGGCCGTGCAGACCCAGCGTGTACGACACCCGGCCCGAGGCCACGCTGGTGTACGTGCCGGTGGCCGCGAAGCCCTCCACCTCACCGCCCGCCCCGCCGCCCGTCCGGGGGCCGTAGTCGACGGCGTAGAGCCCGGTGAACACCCCGGTCGCCGAGCCCCGCAGCGCGGCCGGGTCGATGCCCGCCCGCTCCAGGGCTTCCCACGACGTCTCCAGCACCAGCCGCTGCTGCGGGTCCATCGCCAGCGCCTCGCGCGGGCTGATGCCGAAGAACGGCGCGTCGAACTCCGGGAGGTCGTGCAGGAACCCGCCCGAGCGGGTGTACGTCGTCCCGTGCGTCTGCGGGTCCGGGGAGTACAGCGCCTCCAGGTCCCAACCGCGGTCCGTCGGGAAGTCGCTGATCGCGTCCACCTCGTCGGACACGACCGACCAGAGCCCCTCGGGGGTCGTCACCCCACCGGGGAAGCGACACCCCACGCCCACGACCGCGATGGGCTCGTGAGCGGACTCCTCCAGCTCACGGACCCGCTCCCGCAGCTGCTGCGCGTCGCCTACGGCGCGTCGCAAGTAGGAACGGAGCTTGTCGACGTCCTCCACCAGGGCCTCCCCCAACGGTGATTCAGAAGAACAGATGTGGCTACACGTATCCGCGGTCGATCAATGCGTACAGATCGTCGTCATTACCGCTTTCCGGTGTCGTTTCCTCCGCCGTTTCCGGTCCCCCGGGCGCCTCGGGCGCCTCGAACACGTCAGGCGCCTCAGGGGCCTCGGGCTCTTCCGGTTCGAGGAGGGAGAAGATGTGGGCGGCGAGCGTGCGCGGGCTGGGATAGGTGAAGGCGACGGTGGCCGCAAGCCGCACTCCGGTCGCCGCGGTGAGCCGGTTGCGCAGTGCCACGGCCGTCGAGGAGTCGAAGCCCAGGTCCTTGAAGGTCTCGGCCGACCGCGCCACGAGAGCGTGGCCCGTCACGTCCGGGTCCTTCACGCTGAGCAGCGCCGCCGTCTCGGCGCACACGAGGTCGAGGACCGAGGACTTCGTGTCCAGGCCGGCCGCCCCGGTGCGCGTGCCCGGTCCGCCCGCCCGCGCGTCGGGGTCGGTGTGCGCGGTACCGGTGCTCCCGGGCGCCGCCAGCCAGTACCGCCGGCGCTGGAACGGGTAGGTCGGCAGGCCTATCCGGCGCGGCCTGTGCGCGGCGAACACCGGTTCCCAGTCCACCGGCACGCCCCGCACGTGCAGTTCGGCCAGGGACGCGAGGATCTTGCCGGCGCTGCCGTCGTCCTTGTGCAGGGTGCTGGCCACCACCGGCGGGTCCGCCAGCGCGTCGGCGGTCTCCTCCATCGCCACCCGGAGCACGGGGTGCGGGCTGATCTCCACGTACACGCCGCCTCGCTCGCGCATCAGCTTGTCGACGACCTCGCCGAACCGCACCGTCGAGCGCAGGTTGTCGTACCAGTACGAGCCGCCGAGCAGGCGTGTGTCGAGCGGCTCGGCGGTGACCGTGGAGTGGAACTCCACCGCCGTCCGCCGCGGCGAGACACCCGAGGTCGCCTCGATGACCTGGTCGCGGATGCGTTCGACCTGGTGGGAGTGGGACGCGTACGCGACCTTGAGCCGGCGCACCCGGACACCGTCGGCGGCCGCCGACGCGGCGAACTCGTCCAGTGCTTCGAGGTCCCCGGAGACCACCACGGAGGCCGGTCCGTTGACCGTGGCCACCGAGAGCCGCCCGGGCCACCGCCGCAGCCGGTCCTCGACCCGGGCGAGGGGCTCGGCCACCGCGCTCATCCCGCCCTGGCCGGCCAGGGCGGCCAGGACCCGGCTGCGCAGGGCGACGACCCGCGCCGCGTCCTCGAGACCGAGGGCGCCCGAGGCGCACGCGGCGGCGATCTCTCCCTGCGAGTGGCCCACCACCGCGTCGGGGACCACGCCCAGCGACTCCCAGACCCGGGCCAGGGACACCATCATCGCGAACAGCGCCGGCTGCACCACGGTGTCCCCGCCCTCCAGCGACGGCGCCGTGTCCGCGCCGGTCACCAGGTCCAGGAGGGACCAGTCCAGCCACGGTTCCAGGGCACGCGCGCAGGCGTCGATCGAGCGTGCGAAGACGTCCGACTCCGCGTACAGCCGCCTGCCCATGCCGAGCCACTGCGAGCCCTGGCCGGGGAAGACGAAGACGACCGGGCCGGTCCGCCCCGCGGCCGTGCCGCGCACCGCGCGTGCCGGGTCACCGCCCGCGGCCAGCGTTCCGAGGCCGGTGAGCGCCTCGTCACGGTCACCGGTCAGCAGCACCGCCCGGTGCTCGAACGACGACCGTGTCGACACCAGTGCCTGCCCGACGTCGGCCGTCGACAGCGACGCGTCGGCGGCGACGAAGTCCCGCAGCCGCGCCGCCTGTTCCCGCAGCGCCTGCTCCGACCGCGCCGACAGCACCCACGGCACCACTCCGGGCGCGGCGGCGAGAGCCGGGTCCTCGTCCGTGGCACGGGGCTCGGCCCGCGTCGGCGTCTCGGGGGCCTGTTCGAGGATGACGTGCGCGTTGGTGCCGCCCATCCCGATCGACGTCACTCCCGCCCGCCGCGGCCTCTCGGGCGTGCCCGGCCAGGGCCGCGCGGCCCGGACCACTTCGAAGTGCTCGTCGAAGTCGGGGACGGCCGGGTTCGGGGACCGGAAGTTCACCTGCGGGACCAGGTGGGCGCGGTCCAGGCACAGCGCGGCCTTCACGAAGCCGGTGATGCCCGCGGCCGGCTCCAGGTGCCCGACGTTCGCCTTCACCGAGCCGACCACAAGGGGGCGGCCGCGTCCGGTCTCCCGGAACACCTCGCGCAACCCGGCGAGCTCCGCCGGGTCGCCGAGCCGGGTGCCGGTGCCGTGGGCCTCGACGTAGTCGACCGAGTCGAAGGGGACCGCCGAGCGCGTCAGCGCGGACAGTACGGCGGCCGCCTGCCCGGCGGGGCTGGGGTCCGGCATCCGGGAGGAGGCGCCGCCGCTGCCGACGCCCCAGCCGCGCACCACCGCGTAGACGTGGTCGCCGTCGGCGACGGCGAGGTCGAGCCGCTTCAGCAGGACGAACGCCCCGCCCTCGCCGCGGACGAAGCCGCCCGCCCGTTCGTCGAAGGGGAAGCAGTCGCCGGCCGGCGACAGTGCGCCCAGGTTGGCGAGGCCCAGTCCCGCCTCCGGGTCGGCGATCAGGTGCACGCCGCCCACGAGCGCCGTGTCGACCGCACCGCCGCGGATCCGGTCGCAGGCCAGGGCCAGCGAGACCAGGGAGGAGGACTGGCCGGAGTCCGCGCAGAAACTCATGCCGCGGACGTCGAAGAGGTTGGAGATCCGGTTGGCGATCAGCGCACCGGACGAGCCGAGCGCGGCGTAGTGGTCGTCCCGGTCGCTGCCGGACAGCTTGCGCAGCAGGTCGTACCCGGAGGGCGCGGCGCCGACCACGACGTCGATGTCGCGGCCCGCGAGCGTGGCCGCCGGCAGCCCGGCGTCCTCGACGGCCTCCCAGGCGAGTTCCAGGCCCAGCCGCTGCACGGGGTCCATCGCGGCCGCCTCGCCGGGGGACGTACCGAAGAACTCCGCGTCGAAGCCGTCGATCGCCTCCAGGAAGGACCCCGCGTTCACCGTGTCGGCGTCCGGGTGGGGCGGGGACGTGCGCTGCGTGTCGGCCGCCCGGTGCGCGGGGAACCGGCCGACGGTCGACCGCCCGTCGAGCAGCAGGCGCCAGAACGCGTCCAGGTCGTGCACACCGGGGAAGCGGCACGACATCCCGATGACGGCAATATCGGTGGCTGCGCCACTCATGTGATGTCCTTCCGGTTCCCTCGGCGTACGGCTCTTACGGGCTGCACTCCTGTCACCGCCAACGGGTCAGCGTCTTCAGCAGCTCTTCCGGCGCGTCCATGAAGTCGTAGTGGCCGCCGTCGACGACCCGGAACTCGACGGAGTCGGCGTACCGGCGCCAGCCCTGGAGGTCGTCGAGGCTCACGTCGGGGTCGTCCCGCCAGTGCAGGACGACGATGGGGCAGGGCACCGGGGCCGGGTCCTGTCTGCGGTACGCGCCCGCCGCGGCGTGGTCGCGCAGCAGCACCATGAGGCCCAGCTCGACCATGTCCGGCCGCGGCTCGATGCCCCGGCCGCGGATGAACTTTTCCACCTCGGCGCGCAGTTCGGGCTCGGTCATGGTGAGCATCCGGTCGCGCGAGGCGTCGTGCGGTGCGGGCTGGCCCGACACGAAGAGGCACTTCGGTGCGGGCAGGCCGAGTGCGGCGAGCCCGAGCACGGTCTCGTAGGCGGGCAGGGCGCCCGCGCAGTGCCCGAAGAACGCGTACGGCCGCTCCAGCAGCGGCGCCAGCGCTCCGGTGAGGTCGGCGGCGAGGTTCTCGTAGGTGCCGTAGTGGGGGTGGGCGAGCCGGTTCTCGCGGCCGGGGAACTGCACCGGGCAGACCTCGACGTCGTCGAGGGCGGTGGGCCAGGCGCTGAAGGCCGACGCACCGGAACCGGAGAAGGGGAAGCAGAAGAGCCGGGCGGCGCTCCCGGCGGACGGCGGCCGCACGAACCACGGCGACGCGGTGGCGGTGGCGGTGGCGGTGGAGGGACCGGATGTCATGGGGTGTGCCGTTTCTGGGCGGCGACGGGGAGGTGGGTCATCCCGGCGATGAAGTACGACCGCAGGTGCTGCGGTTCACCGGCGAGCTCGATCGACGCGAACTGATCGAGCAGTTCCTCGAAGAAGATGCGCAGCGTCATCCGGGCCAGTGGCGCCCCGATGCAGAAGTGCGGTCCGAATCCGAACGCGCCGTGGCGCTTGGCGCCGTCGCGCGTGATGTCGAAGGTGTGCGGGTCGGGGAACACGGACGCGTCCCGGTTGGCCGATCCGATCCACGCGACGACCGCCCCGCGTGCCGGGATCGTGCCCCCGCCGATCTGGACGTCGTCGACCGCGTACCGCATGAAGTTGCAGGCGGCCGAGGTCCAGCGCAGCCCTTCCTCGACCAGGTTGGGGATCAGCGTCGGGTCGGCCTGGGCCTTGGCGAACTGCTCGGGCCGTTCGATGAGCGCCTGCACGGTGCCGGAGACGGTGTGCGGGGTGGTCACGTTGGCACCCAGGAGGATGCTGTAGCCGTCGAGGGCGATCTCCTCGTCGGTCAGCGGCTCGCCTCCGGGGCGGACGCTCATGAGGTGGTGCAGCAGGCTGTCGTCCTCGCCGCCGTCCGCCCGCCGCGTGGTGGCCCAGTCCCGGACGTAGTTGAGCAGTTCGTGGTGGGAGATGGCCAGGGTCGCCGCTTCGCTGCCCACCAGGAAGTGCGGGTCCGAGGGGGCCGTCACCATCGCGGTGAGCTGGACGAGTTCCGCCCAGTCCTTCTCGGGGATGCCGAGGAGCGGGCCGGTGACCAGCGCGGGGAGCAGCAGCGCCTGCTCGGCCAGGTCGAAGGTCCCGCCGTCGAGCGCCGGTTCCAGGAAGCGGCGGACCGTCGCGCGGATCTTGTCCTCCCAGGAGCGCACGGCCCGGGCGGTGAGCTTGGCGTTGAGCGGCCGGCGGACCTCGGTGTGCCGGGGCGGGTCGGTGGAGGTCATCAGTACGCCGGCGGCGGCGTCGTCCGTCCCGAGGTGGGTCGGGACCGTGCCGCGCTCCGAGGTGAACTCCCGGTGGTCGCCGAGCACCCGGCGGACGTCCTCGTAGCGGGTGACCGACCAGAACTCCCGGCCGTCCGGGAGGACCTGGTGGTGCACGGGCGCCTGCTCGCGCATCACGTCCCAGATCGGGTGCGGATCGCCCGTGGAGTAGAGGTCCAGGTCGAACAGATCGACGCTGTCGAGGTCGACGTCGCGCGCGGGACCCGGCGTCAGCCTCACGCCCCGGCCCTCCCCTGCTCGATCAGCTCGGCGACCTTGGTGGGGGTCCCCGCGAGGTAGAAGTCGCGCACGGAAAGCCGGACGCCGTGGTCCTGGAGCACCCGTTCGATGATCTTGATTCCGGCCAGTGAATTGCCGCCGAGCGCGAAGAAGTCGTCCTCCGGGCCCACCTCGGGGCTGTCGAGGTGTTCCCCCCACAGCTCGGCGATCTCCTGCGCCAGGGTCGCCGATACGCCCGAAGGCCCGGCCTGCCGCTGCGGCGTCTCTTCCTGCCCACCTCGCTCGTGGAGCACCTGCGGTGAGGATTCCATTTCCAGCCCTTCCTTCGCACTGTCCCGCCGGCGAGACACATTCCTCGAATGGCCGAATTGAGTGTCGCGTGCGTTCGCCTTTCCGCACACCGCTGCCGGCGGTGTGCTGCGCCCGCCGGCCGGTGGGGTTGAGAGCGCACCGGTACGCCCGCACGCTGACACTTCCGGAACATCCGCTCCCCGAACAGCCGTCCCGCCGGCGGGACAGGGGAAGTAAGCACGCGGCTCGCGTTCCGTGCATACGGAAATGACCCGACGCCGCCACAGGCTCAGTGAAGCGGCACTGGAATATCAGTGGAACAGCACTGGAAATGAAGGGGCAACGACGTGGAACACACCGGCATGGACGCGGACGTGGTGGTCGCGGGCGCCGGGCCGACCGGCCTGATGCTCGCCTGTGAACTGCGGCTGGCCGGCGTCGACGTGGTGGTGGCCGAGCGGCTCGCGGAACCGACGGGCGAGTCACGGGCCGGCGGGATCCACTCCCGCACCCTGGAGGTGCTGGACCAGCGCGGGATCCTGGACCGCTTCCTGGCGGAGGGCGAGCTCCAACCGGTGGGCCATTTCGCCGGCCTTTACCTGGAGTTCGACGAGTCCGAGTCCCGCCACCCCTACCCGCTGATGATCCTCCAGTCCACCATCGAGCGGCTGCTGGAGGAATGGGCCGCCGAACTCGGCGTGCGGGTGCGCAGGTCGGCCGAGATCAGCGGCGTCCGCCAGGACGACGACGGCGTGACGGTCGAGCTGAACACACCGGACGCCGGGCCCGCGACGCTGCGCGCCCACTACCTCGTGGGCTGCGACGGCGGGCGCAGCACCGTGCGCAAGCTGGCGGGTATCGACTTCCCCGGCACCGAGGCGACGATGACCGCGCTGATCGGCGACGTCGAACTCCCGGAGCTGACCGAGGACTACGTCTGGGTGCGGCGCACTCCGGCCGGCGACTACTCGGCGATCGCCTTCGAGCCGGGCTGGTTCCGGGTGATCACCTCCGAGTTCGACCGGGTCGCGGGCCGCGACGACGCCGTGACGTTCGAGCAGCTGCGGGAGTCGCTGATCAGGGTCGCGGGGACCGACTTCGGGATGCGCAACCCACGGTGGGTCTCCCGGTTCAGCGACGCCGCGCGGCAGGCCGCCGAGTACCGCAAGGGCCGGGTGCTGCTCGCGGGCGACGCGGCGCACGTCCACTTCCCGGCCGGCGGGCAGGGCCTGAACATGGGCGTGCAGGACGCGGTCAACCTCGGCTGGAAGCTCGCCTCGGTGGTGCGCGGCCGGGCGCCCGAGAGCCTCCTGGACACCTACCACGCCGAGCGCCACCCGGTCGCGGCGCGCGTGCTGCACAACACCCGGGCGCAGTCGGCGCTGGTCCGCCCCGGCCCGCAGACGGACGCGCTGCGCGAGGTGTTCGGCTCCCTCATGGTGTTCGACGACGTCAACCGGTACCTGCGCCACCTGCTGACCGCGCTGGACATCCGCTACCCGGCCGACGGCGACCACCCGCTGGAGGGCCGCCGGGTCCCCGACGCCGACCTGAAGACGGCCGACGGGGTCATCGGCGTCCACGAGCTGCTGCACGCCGCCCGCCCCGTCCTGCTCGACCTGCACGGCAGCCCCGAGGTGGCGGCGGTCGCCGGCGGCTGGGCCGACCGCGTGGACCTGGTCGAGGCGCGCGGCGAGGACGACCACTGGACCGTCCCGGCCATCGGCGAGGTCCCCGCTCCGGCCGCGCTGCTGATCCGCCCCGACGGCCATGTCGCCTGGGCGGCCGACGAGGGCGGCGCGGGCGGCACCGACGCGCTGCGGACCGCCCTCGCCACCTGGTTCGGCCCGGCACTGCGCGGCTGAACGCACGCCCCTGGTGACCGGTCCACGGATGCCGTCGGCCGGGCCGATGCTCCGTGTCACGAAGGCCGTCAGAACCACGTCGTGGTCCTGGCGGCCTTCGTCGTCGTGCACGGGCAGGGGCGCCGGCCGGCAGCACGGCGCCGCCCCGGCGGGTGGTGCGCCGGGGCGGCGTGCGAGGGGGGCGGGGACGGGGGCGTCCCGGGGTCAGCGGCCGCGGGCGGACTCCGCCTCGATCACGTCCAGCACCTCGCGGCCGAGATCGACCAGGTACATGTGATCGCCCGGGAATTCCACGTAGCCGAACTCACCCGTGGTCGCATCCCGCCACTGCTGGGCCTCCTCCGCGGTGACCAGGCCGTCGCTCGCGCCTCGCAGCGAGGTGATCGGCACCGACACCGGTACGTCCGTGCTCGGGACGTAGGCCTCGTGCATCTCGCAGTCGGCCTGCAGGGTGGGGAGGATCAGTTCCCGCATCTCCGGGTGGTCGAGGGCCTCGTGCCGGAACCCGGCGAACTCCTCGACCCGGGCCAGGAACTCGTCGCCCTCGAGCCCCGCCGCGCGCCTCTCGCGCTGCGTCCACGGCCCCGGCGAACCGCTGACGACCAGCCGCTCGACGTGCACACCGCGCACGCCCAGCAGATGCGTCAGCTCGTAGGCGAGCACCGCGCCCAGGCTGTGCCCGAACAGGACGGTCCGCGCCCCCTCGCCCAGTTCCGCGACGATGCCGTCGATCTCGTTCTTGGCCGCCTCGACGACATTGCGGTACGGCGTTTCCAGGATGCGCCGTTCCCTGCCGGGCAGTTCGACCGAGACGACTCGCCACCGGTCCCCGGCGGGCTTCTGCCACGGATGGAAGAAGGAAGGACCTGCTCCCGCGAACGGCACGCACAGCAGCGTGGTCCGGTCCCGGTTCTCCTCGGATGTGCCGGGTTCTTTCACAACCGACCCCAATCATGCGTTCGATGGTTCGTCGGACCGGCTCCGGGACATCTCGGCAAGATGTCCCGGAGTTGCCCGGTCAATCGGCCAGCTTGCGGTTGATCACCGCGAAGATCTCGGACACGGGTCCGGGCATGTGCAGGTCGCCGTGGGTGGCCTGCACGTCGTGCTCCTCGATGGAACCTCGGACGTACGGCCGCCACAGGGGCGCCCACGTCCCCTCGTCCTTCAGCGCCGCGTTGAAGAACAGCACGTCGCCGCCGTAGACCGGCGAGTGGTACTTCGC
Source organism: Streptomyces sp. NPDC002788 (assembly GCF_053592115.1). Classification (NCBI taxonomy): domain Bacteria; kingdom Bacillati; phylum Actinomycetota; class Actinomycetes; order Kitasatosporales; family Streptomycetaceae; genus Streptomyces; species Streptomyces sp. NPDC002788. Next base: position 57,311 of record NZ_JBSFVB010000029.1, read on the forward strand.
CATGACGGCCTGGTTGTTGGCCAGCACCTTCGACATGGTGTCCAGGAACTGTTCCTTGTTGTCGGTCTTCACGAACTGGCCGAAGTACTCCTCCAGGTCCGCCCGGTATTCCGCCACCGCCCGGCCGGCCAGCTGCGCGAACCCTTCCTGCGCGGGCAGGGAGTCCAGGATGGCCAGGAAGGCGACCTGGTGCCCGCGCCGTTCCAGCTCGGCGGCGATGGCGTGCGCGACGGTACCGCCGTAGGACCAGCCGATCAGGTCGAAGGGCCCTTCCGGCTGGATGCGCAGCATCTGGGTGATGTAGTCGTCGACCATCTCCTCCACCGACCCCGGCAGCACGTCCGTACCGTCGAAGCCGCGGGACTGCAGGGCGTAGGCCTGCCGGTCCGGCAGGTGCAGCACGAAGCTGAAGTAGCCCCAGCCCACGCCGCCGCCGCCGTGGAAGAACCACACCGGCGGCTTCTCCGTCTCCGGGACGCTGTTCAGCGACATCACGACCGCGAACGGGTCGGTGTGGTCGTCGTGTGCGCCGCCGGTGAGCAGCACCACGCCCAGCTCGGCCACCGTGGGGTACTTGATGATCGTGCTGAGGGGCAGCGAGACGTCGAACTGCTTGCGGATGCGGGAGCTGAGCCGGGTGGCCATGAGCGAGTGCCCGCCGAGCGCGAAGAAGTCGTCGTCGATGCCGACCTTCTCCACGCCGAGCAGCTCGCTGAACAGGGAGCACAGTTTCTCTTCGTGCGCGTTGCGCGGCTCCCGGCCGACCGCGGTGTTCGCGTGCTCCGCCGGCAGGGCTCGCCGGTCGAGTTTGCCGCTCGGGGTCAGCGGGATCTCCGAGAGCGGGACCAGCGTGGAAGGCACCATGTACTCGGGCAGACGGGCACGCAGGTGCTCGGAGAGTCCGGCGAGCAGCGCGCCGGTCGACTCGGCGTCGTAGACCTGGCAGCCCTGCCCCGCCTGGACCCCGCCGTCGCCCCGCACGGCGCCGGGCTCGGGCACCACATAGCCCACGAGGCGCTTGTCGCCCTCCTGGTTCTCGCGTACGACGACGACCGCGTTGTCGACGTCCGGGTGCGCGGTCAGTGCCTGCTCGATCTCGCCCAGCTCGATGCGGAAGCCGCGGACCTTGACCTGGAAGTCGGTCCGGCCGAGGTACTCCACCTGCCCGTCCCCGGTCCACCGCACCAGGTCACCGGTGCGGTACATGCGGGTGCCGGGCTCACCGAACGGGCAGGCCACGAACCGGTTCGCGGTCAGCCCGGTCTGCCCGAGGTAGCCCCGGGCCAGACCCGCCCCGGCCAGGTACAGCTCACCGGCGACGCCCGGCGCCACGGGGCGCAGGGCCGCGTCCAGGACGTACACCTGGGTGTTCCAGATCGGCGCGCCGATCGGCACCCGGTCCGCGCCCGGCACGTGCTGCCACGCCGTGACCTCCACCGACGCCTCGGTCGGCCCGTAGAGGTTGTGCACCCCGCAGCCGGGCAGCACCTCGGCGGCCTTGTTCGCCAGCTCCGCCGGGAACGCCTCACCCGCCACCTCGATCCAGCGCAGGCTTTCGCACTCCTTGGCCCCCGGCTCGGCGACGAACGCCTCCAGGAGCGAGGGCACGAAGTCGGCGCCGGTCACTCCCTCGCGCCGGATCAGCTCGGCCAGGTAGGACGGATCCCGGCGCCCGTCGGGACGCGCGATCACGATCGCGGCACCGACCTGCAACGGCGCGAACAACTCCGGCACCGACACGTCGAAACTCGCCGTGGTGCTCAACAGCACCCGGTCCTCACCGCCCACGTCGAAGTGCGCCAGGCCCCACTTGAGCCGGTTCATGATCGACCGGTGCGCCACCTGCACGCCCTTCGGCCCACCCGTGGAACCGGACGTGAAGATGACGTACGCCGCGTGGTCCGGCGACAGCCCGCGCTCCGGGTTCGCGTCCGAGTACGCGGAGACGTCCGGCAGCTCCTCGTCGAGGACCAGCAGCGGCTTGGCACCGTCCAGCACGTGCCGCACCCGGTCCTCGGGCAGCTCCGGGTCGATCGGCAGATACGCCGCACCCGCCTTCACCACCGCGTACAGCGCCACCACGAGATCGACCGAACGCGGAATCCTCACCGCGACCAGCCGCTCCGGACCCGCACCCTGCTCCACCAGCCAGTGCGCCAGCCGGTTCGCCCGCCGGTTGAACTCCCCGTACGTCAGCGACTCCTGCTCGCCGATCAGCGCCACCCGCTCCGGGTCACGGGCCACCTGCGCCTCGAACGCGCCCGGCAACGTGTCCGGCGCCACCTCACGCCCCGTGTCGTTGACCTGGCGCACCAGCCGGTCCCGCTCCTCCTCGCCCAGCACCTCCACGGCACCCACCGGCGCCGACGGGTCCGCCAGCACCTGCTCCAGGACCCGGACGAACCGCGCGGCGATCACCTCGGCCGTGTCGCGGTCGAACAGGTGGGTCGCGTACTGGAGGTCACCGCGCAGCGACCCCGCGGCGTCCTCGGCCAGGAAGAAGAACAGGTCGGACATGGCGGTCGACGTGATGGCCTGCTCGAACTCCACCTTGAGCCCGGGGAGTTCGAGGTCCCTGCTCGCGAAGTTCTGCCAGGCGAACATCACCTGGAACAGCGGCTGGTACGCCGCGGAGCGGTCGGGGTTGATCGCCTCGACCACCAGGTCGAACGGCACGTCCTGGTGCTCGTAGGCCGTCAGCGCCTTGTTCCGCACCTGCGTGAGCAGATCGGCGAACGACGGGTCGCCGGAGAGGTCCACACGCAGCACCTGGGTGTTGACGAAGCATCCGACCAGGTCGGCCAGCGCCTCGTCGGTCCGCCCGGCGATCGGCGAACCGATCGTCACGTCGCTGCCGCCGCCGAGCTTCTGCAGCAGAACTCCCAGGGCGGCCTGGAGGAGCATCGACATGGTCGTCCCGCACTCCTGCGCCAGCTTCTGCAGCCCGGCCGCCACCGCCGGGTCCACCGTGAGCGGGACCGTGTCGCCGCGCGAGCCGGCATCCGCGGACCGCGGGCGGTCCAGCGGCAGGTTGAGCGGCTGCGGCACCCCGGCCAGTTCGCCCCGCCAGTACTCGATCTGCGCCGCGGCGGTACTGTCCGGGTCGGCCGCGTCGCCGAGCACCTCACGCTGCCACAGCGCGTACTCCTTGTACTGCACGGGCAGCGGCTCCCACGCCGGCTCCCGGCCCGCCAGGCGGGCGGTGTAGGCCTCGGCCAGGTCCCGGGCCAGCGGCGCGCCCGAGCTGCCGTCCGAGGCGATGTGGTGGATGACCAGGACCAGGACGTGCTCCTCGGGGGAGCAGCGCAGCAGGCTCGCGCGGAAGGGCAGCTCGGCCGTCAGGTCGAACCGGTGGGAGACGGCCTCGTCGATCGCGGCGGCCACGTTCCCGGGCGTCACCTCGACCACCGGAACCTGGGGCGCCGCCTCCTCGAGCGACAGGATCCGCGAGGAGGGCTCGCCCTCGTCGTCCGTCACGTAGGTGGTGCGCAGGATCTCGTGCCGGCCGACCACGTCGCCGATCGCCGCGACGAGGGCGGTCCGGTCCAGGGGCCCGGTCAGCCGGAACGCCGCCGATATGTTGTAGGTCTCCGCTCCCTGCTCCAGTTGGTGCAGAAGCCACATACGGCGTTGCGCGAAGGACAGCGGAATCATTGCTTCACTCCTTTGGCGAACATCTGGCGCAGGCTGGGGCGACGGGGAGCAGCCGATTCCTCCGACCACGCGGCGAGCGCGGCCACTGTCGGCAGGTCGAAGATCTTGCGGATGGGTATCTCTATGCCCAACTCGGCGCGGGCGCGGCTGATCAGCCGGGTGGCCAGGAGCGAGTGCCCGCCGAAGGCGAAGAAGTCGTCGTCGATGCCGACCGTCCCCAGGCCGAGCACCTCCGCGAACAGCGCGCAGAAGGTCTCCTCACGCGGGGTGCGCGGGGCCCGGCCGGTCGACACCTGGGCGTGGTCGGGAGCCGGCAGTGCCCGCCGGTTCAGCTTTCCGTTGGGCGTCAGCGGGATCTCCGACAGCGGCACCACCATGGACGGGACCATGTACTCGGGAAGCCGCCCCCGCAGGTGCTGGGGGAGGTCGGCGAGCAGGGGGCCGATCACCCGGGCGAGGCCGGGGTGGTTCGACCGGGTCCGTCCGGCCACGCCGCTGGGCACGAACGCCCCGTGGACCGTTCGCTGTCCTGCTGCCCGCCCGGGCAGCAGGACGGCGTCGAAGCAGCGCACGTCCGCACCCGACGGGGTGAGGACCGCGTGCCGGCCCTGCTGCCGCGCCCACGCGGTGAACTCCTCCGGATCGAGCGGCCTGCCCGAGGCGGCGGGCATGCTCACGACGCCGGCGGAGGCCGCCGCGGCGGCCTCGGCCTCCAGCCGCGCGTTCGGTATCCCGCTCACCCGCACCGGACGGTCGCCCGCCCGGTCGACGCGGCGGCGCAGTTCGGCGAGGCCGGACACGTCCCGCCCCCACTCGGTGGCGGGCACGTCCGCCAGGTCGAGAACGTCGGCCGGTTCCTTGTGCAGGACGACCTCGTACCGGTGCCGGGTCAGCTCGTTGTGCGCCTGTCCCGGCTTCAGCCGGATGTCCACGCCGTCGGCGTGGTCGCGCGCCCACTCGGCGAACCACTCGGGGGCCACCACCAGTTCCCGCTCGGCGAGCAGCGCCTTCTCCACCAGCGTCCGCAGCTCCTCGTGCGAGGCGTGGGGGTGCGCGGCGCGCTGCACCGCGGTCAGCAGGACCCGGAGCGTCGTGGCGTTGCGGACGTCACCGACGACGACCCGGCCCCCGGGCGCGACCAGTTCCATCGCCTGGCACAGCACCCGGTCCAGGTACTCCACGCTCGGGAAGTACTGCGCGACCGAGTTGAGCACCACGGTGTCGAACCCGGCACGGGGCAGTCCGTCGATGTCGTCGGCGGGCTGGGCGCTCAACCGGACCCGGTCGCCGTACCCGTCCTGTTCGGCCTGGGTCCGCACGCGGTCCACGACCGGGGCGGAGAGGTCGGTGCCCCAGTACTCCTCGACCTCGCCGACGATCTTCGCCAGCAGCAGGCCGGAGCCCACACCGATCTCGAGCACCCGCCGCGGCGAGAACGCCAGCACCTGTGCCACGGCGGTGTCCCGCCACTCCAGCATCTGCTCGCGCGGGATCGGCTCACCGTCGTACGTGGACTTCCACAGCTGGAAGTCCTCGCCCAGCGCCTCGTCCTCGGAGGCGGTGTAGCTGTCGTCGTAGACCTCGCGCCACTCGTCCACCTGGCCGGCGGCGTCGGCCACCGCGGTGTGCAGGGCCGGCACCACGTAGCCCACCAGGCGCTTGTCGTCCTGCCGGTCCTCGTGCACCACGACCGCGGCCTGCGCCACGCCGGGGTGGGTGGTCAGTACGTGCTCGATCTCGCCGAGTTCGATGCGGAAGCCTCGGATCTTGACCTGGAAGTCGGTCCGCCCGACGTATTCCAGACGGCCGTTCCCGCCCCACCGCACCAGGTCCCCGGTGCGGTACATCCGCGTGCCGGGTGCGCCGAACGGACAGGCCACGAACCGTCCGGTGGTCAGGTCCGGCCGGCCCTGGTACCCGCGGGCCAGGCCGTCACCGGCGATGTACAGCTCACCGTTCACCCCGCGCGGGACCGGGCGCAGCCGCGCGTCGAGCACGTACACCTGGGTGTTCCCGACCGGTTCGCCGATCGACGGGATACCGGCTCCCGGCTCGACGGGGGCCGTCGTCGACCAGATCGTCGTCTCGGTCGGGCCGTACATGTTGGACACCTGCGCGGCCTGCCCGGCCAGGGCGTCGGCCAGGGGCGCGGGCAGGGCTTCCCCGCCGACGAGTATCCGCAGGCCCCGTGCGCCGTCCGGGTCGTCCGTGAGCAGCATCTGCCAGAAGGCGGGGGTGGCCTGCACGACGGTGACGTCGTGGCGGCGCATCGCCGCCACCGCGGCCGACGGCTGGGAGACGGTCTCCTTGCCCGCCAGCACCACCGCCGCTCCGGAGATCAGCGGGAGGTACAGCTCGAGTCCGGCGATGTCGAACGCCACGGTCGTCACGGCGAACAGCCGGTCGCTCGGCGTCAGCGGGAACCGCCGCCCCATCGTGGCCAGGAAGTTCGCCAGCGCGCCGCGCGGGACCGCGACGCCCTTCGGGGTTCCGGTCGACCCCGACGTGTAGATCACGTACGCGGTGTTGTCGGGGGAGACGGCCACGGCCGGCGGTGCGTCCGGGTACGCGGACCGGTCCTCGGCCAGCGCGCCGGCGTCGAGCACGAGCGCCGGGGCGGAGTCCTTCAGGATGTGGTCGATCCGGGAACGCGGGTGGTCCGGGTCGATCGGGATGTAGGCCGCGCCGGCCTTCAGCACCGCCAGCAGGGCCACCACGAGGTCCGCGGACCGGGGCAGCGAGACGGCGACCAGGGACTCCGGCCGCACACCGCGGTCGATCAGCCAGTTCGCCAGCCGGTTGGCCCGCGTGTCCAGTTCCCGGTAGGTCAGCGACTGCTCCTCGCCGATGACGGCGAGGGCGTCCGGTGTCGCCCGCACCTGCCGCTCCACGGCCGCCACCAGGCCCTGTTCCAGGGTCGGCTCGGCGGTGTCGTTGGCCGTGTGCAGCAGCCACCGACGCTCGTCCTCGCCGAGCACGTCGAGGTCCCCGACGCGAACGTCCGGGTCGGCGACGACCTGGCGGAGGACGCGCACGAACCGGTCGACGATCTCGGCGGCCGTGTCCTGGTCCAGCTTGTCCCGGTGGTACTGCAGGGCCATCTGGAGGTGCGGTTCGGACGCGGCGGTCAGGGTGATCGGATAGTGCGAGCCGGCGAACGGCTGCAGCCCGGTGATGGCCACACCGGCCGTGGTGTTGGCCTCGTCGAGGGCGTCCCGGTCGACCGGGAACGACTCGAACAGCACCAGGGTGTCGAACAGCGTGCTCAGCCCGGTGGCCTGCTGGATCTCGGCGAGGCTGTGGTGGTGGTGGTCCAGCAGCGCGCCCTGTCGGTTCTGCAGCTCGGTGAGCAGACCGGCGAAGGTGTCGCGGCGCTCGCAGCGCACCCGGACGGGGATGGTGTTGATGAACATGCCGACCATGTCGCCGGCGTCCAGGAAGGCGGCCGGGCGGCCGGCCACGGTGGCGCCGAAGACGATGTCGGACCGCCCGGTGAGGTTGGCGAGCAGGACGGCCCAGGCGCCCTGGACGAGGGTGTTGACGGTGACGCCGAGCTGCGCGGCGCGCCGGGACAGGCCGGGCATGTCCTCGAACGTCACGGCGAGGTCCCCCACCCCTGCGGGGCCGTGCTCCGCGGTCGCGCGCGGCACGAGCAGCGTGGGTTCGTCGACCCCGTCGAGCTCGGCCGCCCACACCCGTGCGGACTCCTCCTTGTCCTGCCGGACGAACCAGGCCAGGAACTCGCCGAAGCTGCGGATGCCGGGCAGCCCGGCCGGGTCGCCGTCGGACGCGTAGAGCAGCATCAGGTCCCGCATCAGCAGCGGCGTGGACCAACCGTCGTACAGCACGTGGTGACCCGTCAGCACGAGTTCGGACCGGCCGGGTTCGAGGTCCACCAGGGCCAGCCGGATCAGCGGTGGGGTGCTCAGGTCGAAGTGCGCGGCCCGGTCCTCGACGAGGAACCTCTCGAACGCCTCGGTCCGCTCCGTCCCGTCGGCCTCGCTCAGGTCCAGGTGACGCCAGGGCAAAGTCACGTTCCGCGGCACGACCTGCACCACGTCGCCGTCCGCGCGGTCGACGAACGCCGCGCGGAGGTTGTCGTAGCGCTCCAGCAGTGCCTGCCCGGCCCGGCGCATCCGCTCCGGGTCGACGTCGCCGGACAGATGGAACACCAACTGCATGTGGTAGACGTCGAACGACTCGCCGGCGGTCAGCATCGAGTGGAACAGCAGCCCGGACTGCACGGGGGTCACCGGCCACACCTCGGCCAGCTCGCCGAGGCGGGCCTCCCAGGTGTCGATCTCCTGCCGGCTCACCTTCACCAGGGGCGCGTCGCTCGGGGTGAGCCCGCCGGCGTCGGGGGTCACGGCGTGCCGGGCGAGGGCGGTCAGCGCCTCGACCCACAGCCCGGCCAGCTCGGTCACCTCGTCGCGGGTGAGCACACCGGTCGGGAAGCCGAAGTAGGCGGTCAGCTCCTCGCCGTCGCCGGTGCTGGTGGCCACCGCGTTGATCTCCAGCGCGGACAGCACCGGCATGTCCGCGTCCGGCGCGGCGATCAGGTCCCGGTGCGTGGTGTCCGGGGCCCAGCCCAGGCCCCGCAGCTCCTCGGGGATGTCCGCGCCGGAGGCCCGGCCGAGGTAGTTGAACCCGATCTGGGGTTCCCGCAGTCCGGCCAGCGCGGTGGCGGTCTCGGGGTTGAGGTGGCGCAGCAGACCGTAGCCGATGCCGTTGTCGGGCACCGCCCGGAGCTGCTCCTTGACGGCCTTGACCGCGTTCCCCGCGTCCTTGCCCGAGGCGAAGGCGTCCGCCACGTCGATGCCGGCCAGGTCGAGCCGTACCGGGTACATCGCGGTGAACCATCCGACCGTGCCCGACAGGTCGGCGCCGGGGATCAGGTGATCCTCCCGGCCGTGCCCTTCCAGCCGGACCAGCGTCGAGGAGGCGGCGGACACGCCGCGGCCGTGGCGCCAGCGGGCCAGCGCCAGCGCCAGCCCGGCGAGCAGGCCGTCGTCGACACCGCCCCGGAACACCGCGGGCACCGTGTTCAGCAAGGTCTCCGTGACGTCCGCGGGTACCTGGACGCGCACCGTGTCCACGGTGGCCGTCACATCGCGTGCCGGGTCCGGCTCCCGTGCTCCCAGCACCGCCTCGTCGGTGCGCAGGATCTCCTGCCACACGGGCAGTTCCGCCACCCGCGCCGGGGAGGCCGCCTCGTCGGCCAGCGCGTGCACCCACCGGCGCAGCGACGTGCCCACCTCGGTCTGTGCCGGGGTGGTGCGGTCGCCCCGGACCCGCTGCCAGGCGGCCGCGAGGTCCGGCACCAGGATCCGCCACGACACCCCGTCGACGACCAGGTGGTGCAGCACGATCAGCAGCCGGTCCGCCTCCGTGTCGGAGGTCAGCCACACGAACTGCGCCATGACGCCCGCGTCCGGGTCGAGCCGGTCGGCGGCCGCGTCCAGTTCGGCCTGCACGTCGGCGTCACCGTAGGGGACCTGCCGCAGCAGCGCGCCGGCGTCGACGCTGCCGGGCGCCTCGATCGACAGGCCGGGCCGCTCCCGGTCGAGCCGGGAACGCAGCACGTCGTGCCGGTCGAGGACGGCCTGCAAGGTCGCGACGAGCCCGTCGCGGTCGATGTCCTGGGGCAGGGTCAGCAGCGCGGACATGCAGAACCGGCCGAGGCCGCCGCCCAGCGCGAGGACGTGCGCCGCCGTCGGCGGCAGCGGGGTGAGGCCCACGCCGCCGCCCGGCAGCTCGGCCAGGACCACGCGCTCCTCGTCCTCCCGGCCCTCGACCAGTTCGGCGAGCCGGGCGACCGTGCGGTGCTCGAAGATCTCCCGCGTGGTGACCATGACGCCGCGTGTCTTGGCCCGCGCGACGACCTGGATGGACCGGATGCTGTCGCCGCCGCTGGTGAAGAAGTCGTCGTCTGCACCCACCCGTTCGGTGCCGAGGACGTCGGCGTACACCTCGGCCAGGAGCCGCTCCGTCTCGTTGCGCGGCGCCCGGTACTCGGTGCCGGCGAACTCCGGCTCGGGCAGCGCGGCCCGGTCCACCTTCCCGTTCGCGGTCAGCGGCAGCCGGTCGAGCACCATGATCGTGGTGGGCACCATGTAGTCCGGCAGCCTCTCGGCCACGAAACGCCGCAGGTCCGCCGCCGAGACGACGGTGTCCGGCGTGGCCGCTCCGTCCGCGGCGCCCGCCGGGGCCACGTAGCCGACGAGGCGCGCGCTGCCGGTGTGGTCCTCGCGGACCGTGACGGCGGCCTGGCCGATCGCGGGGTGCCGGGCGAGGACCGTCTCGATCTCGGTCGGCTCGACGCGGATGCCGTTCACCTTCACCTGGGTGTCGGCGCGTCCGGCGTACTTCAGCCGGCCGTCGGCGTCCCACTGGGCCAGGTCCCCGGTGCGGTACATGCGGGCGCCGGCGGGGCCGAAGGGGCAGGCGACGAAGCGCTCCGCGGTCGCCGCGCCGTTGCGGTGGTAGCCGCGGGCGACCGGCCCGCCGACGTACAGCTCGCCGATCACGCCGGGCGCGACGGGCGTCAGCTCCGGCCCCAGGACGTAGGCGCGCATGTTGGCCAGGGGCCGTCCGACCGGTACCGCACCGGTCGAGGTCCACTGCGGCGGAAGCGCGAAGGTGGAGGCGTAGAAGCTCTCGGTCTGTCCGTAGGCGTTGACGACGCGGACGTCGGGAAGGGCGTCGCGGACCTTGCGGACCAGGTCGCCCGAGAGGGCCTCGCCGGCGAAGACGACGGTTTCGACGTCGAGTTCGAGGCGGTCAGGGGCGTCGTCGGCCATCTGGTCGAGCAGCGCGGAGAACACTGTGGGAACGGCGCTGACGGTGGTGCCCGACCAGCTGCCGCGTTCGGCGAGTTCGAGCACGTCGCGGACGATCTCCACGCTCGCTCCGGTGGCGAGCGCGGTGAAGATCTCGAACACGGAGACGTCGAAGTTCACCGAGGTCGCGGCGAGCATCCGGGACCCCGCCTCGACGCCGACGGTCCGGCGCAGGTCGCCAACGCCGTTGACCACGGCGGCGTGCGTGACGGCGACGCCCTTGGGGGTGCCGGTCGATCCGGACGTGAACATCACGTAGGCCAGGTGGTCCGGCCCGATCCGGACGTCCGGGGCTACGTCGGGGGCGGGGCCGTCGAGATCCAGGTCGTCGAGGCGGAGCACCGGCGCCCGGCACCCGGACACGGTCGCCGCCGCCTCGTGGTCGGTCAGCACCAGTGCGGGTTCGGCCGCGCTGAGCAGGAGGCCGACACGCGCGGCCGGGTACTGGGGGTCGATCGGCAGGTAGGCGCCGCCGGCCTTGAGCACGGCGAGGAGCGCGACCACCAAGTCCGCCGTTCGGGGCAGTGCCACGGCGACCGGGACGTCGGGCCCGGCTCCGTGGTCGCGCAGCACCGCGGCCAGCCGGTCCGCGCGGCCCTCCAGCTCCGCGTAGGTCAGGGTGGCCCGGCCGCACACCACCGCCGTCGCGTCCGGTGTCCGCGCGGCCTGGGCGGCGACCAGTTCCGGCACCGTCGCCGCCTGCACCGGCACCGTCGTCTCGTTCAGCCGGGTCAGCAGCTCCCGTTCGGCGCCGGTGAGCACGTCCACGGCACCGAGCCGCGTTCCGGGGTCGGCGACGACCTGCCGCAGTACGCGCACGTAGCGGTCGACGAGGTTCTCGGCCGTGGAGTGGTCGAACAGTTCCGTCGCGTACTCGAGCCGCCCGTACGCGCCCCCGGACGGGGCCGGGACGATGTTGAAGAACAGGTCGAACTTGGCGGTGCCGGTGCCCGCCGGCAGGGGGGTGACGCGCAGGCCCGGTATCTCGATCTGCGACCACTCGAACTGCCAGGCCAGCATCACCTGGAACAGCGGCTGGTACGCCGTGGTGCGTTCCGGGCTCAGCAGTTCCACCAGGCGTTCGAAGGGGACGTCCTGATTGTCGTACGCGGCGAGGGCCCTCTCCCTCACCTGGTCCAGCAGGTCACGGAACGACGGGTTGTGCGACAGGTCGACGCGCAGCACCCAGGTGTTGGCGAAGAACCCGATGAGCTGGTCGAGCTGCTCGTCGGCACGCCCCTCGATCGGGCTGCCGATCGTCAGGTCGTTGCCCGCGCCGAGGTGGTGCAGGAGCACCGCGAGCACGGACTGGGCGAGCATCGGCGCGGTGGCACCGCGCTCGGCGGCCAGCTTGCCGACCCCGGAGAGCAGCTCCGCGTCCAGTTCGAAGTCGACGTGACCGCCGCGGTGACCTGCCACCGTCGGCCGCGGCCGGTCCAGCGGCAACTGCACCGGCTGCGGCACTGCGGCCAGCTCCCGCCGCCAGTAGGCGAGTTGCTCCGCGGCGACGCTCTCCGGGTCGTCCTCGTCACCCAGCAGCTGCCGCTGCCACAGCGTGTAGTCCTTGTACTGCACCGGGAGCGGCGCCCACCGGGGCGCGTCCCCCTGCTGACGGGCCGCGTACGCCGTCAGCAGGTCCCGCAGGAACGGCGCCATGGACGCCCCGTCCGCGGCGATGTGGTGGAACACGAACACCAGCACGTGCTCCTGCGGGGAGACACGGAACACGGTGGTACGCAGGGGGAGTTCCGTGTCCAGGTCGAAGCCCTCGCGCGCGGTCTCCTGTACGGCGGCGTCCACCGCATCCGCGGCCACGTCGACCAGCCGGAACTGGAGGACCGCCTCCTCGGGCGGCAGGATCCGCTGCTCGGGCGTGCCGTCCTCGTTCTCGGCGATCAGGGTGCGCAGGCTGTCGTGCCGGTTCGCGACGTCCGTCACCGCGGCGGCCAGGGCCGCCGTGTCCAGCGTCCCGTCCAGGCGCAGCACGAACGGGATGTTGTAGGTCGCGGACGGGCCTTCCAGACGGTGCAGGAACCACATCCGTCGCTGGGCGAAGGACAAGGGGATCATCGACGCTTCTCCTAAACGGTCATCTGGCCCAGCTGGGGGCGCAGCCGGGGGCGGTTCGACGTGGCCAGTTCCTCGATCTGGACCGCCAGTTGGGCGGCGGTCGGATTGCGGAAGACCGTCGTGACTTTCACGTCGACGTCGAGCTCGTTGCGTATGCGGCCGGTCAGCCGGGTGGCCAGCAGCGAGTGCCCGCCGTGGTCGAAGAAGTCGATGTCGATGCCGACCTCCTCCAGGCCGAGCAGTTCGGCGAACAGCCGGCAGAGGACTTCCTCGGTGTGGTTGCGCGGCCCTCGTCCGGCCGCGGCCTCGGTGTGGTCCGGTGCGGGGAGCGCCCTGCGGTCGAGCTTCCCGCTCGGTGTCATGGGCAGCTCGGCGAGCGGCACGATCGCCGAGGGGACCATGTACTCCGGCAGGTGCTCCCGGGCCCGGTCGGTGAGGGCCGTGAGGTCCAGGTCGGTGTGTGCCGTGCCGTTGCCCGGCACCACGTACGCGACCAGTCGCTGGACGTCGGCGCTGTCCTCGCGTACGACGACGACCGCGTTGTCGACGTCCGGGTGCGCGGTCAGTGCCTGCTCGATCTCGCCCAGCTCGATGCGGAAGCCGCGTACCTTGACCTGGAAGTCGGTCCGGCCGAGGTACTCCACCTGCCCGTCCCCGGTCCACCGCACCAGGTCACCGGTGCGGTACATGCGGGTGCCGGGCTCACCGAACGGGCAGGCCACGAACCGGTGCGCGGTCAGCCCGGTCTGCCCGAGGTAGCCCCGGGCCAGACCCGCCCCGGCCAGGTACAGCTCACCGGCGACGCCCGGCGCCACGGGGCGCAGGGCCGCGTCCAGGACGTACACCTGGGTGTTCCAGATCGGCGCACCGATCGGCACCCGGTCCGCGCCCGGCACGTGCTGCCACGCCGTGACCTCCACCGACGCCTCGGTCGGCCCGTAGAGGTTGTGCACCCCGCAGTCCGGCAGCAGGTCGGTGGCCTTGTTGGCCAGGGCGGGGGGGAACGCCTCACCGGCGACCTCGATCCAGCGCAGGCTCGTGCACTCCTTCGCCGACGGCTCGATGACGAACGCCTCCAGGAGCGAGGGCACGAAGTCGGCGCCGGTCACTCCCTCGCGCCGGATCAGCTCGGCCAGGTAGGACGGATCCCGGCGCCCGTCGGGACGCGCGATCACGATCGCGGCACCGACCTGCAACGGCGCGAACAACTCCGGCACCGACACGTCGAAACTCGCCGTGGTGCTCAGCAGCACCCGGTCCTCACCGCCCACGTCGAAGTGCGTCAGACCCCACTTGAGCCGGTTCATGATCGACCGGTGCGCCACCTGCACGCCCTTCGGCCCGCCGGTCGAACCTGAGGTGAAGATGACATACGCCGCGTGGTCCGGCGACAGAACCCGCTCCGGATTCTCGTCCGGGTACCCGGTGACATCCGGCAGGCTCTCGTCGAGGACCAGCAGCGGCTTCGCGCTGTCCAGCACGTGCCGCACCCGGTCCTCGGGCAGCTCCGGGTCGATCGGCAGATACGCCGCACCCGCCTTCACCACCGCGTAGATCGCGACCAGGAGGTCCACCGAACGCGGAATCCTCACCGCGACCAGCCGCTCCGGACCCGCACCCTGCTCCACCAGCCAGTGCGCCAGCCGGTTCGCCCGCCGGTTGAACTCCCCGTACGTCAGCGACTCCTGCTCGCCGATCAGCGCCACCCGCTCCGGGTCACGGGCCACCTGCGCCTCGAACGCACCCGGCAACGTGTCCGGCGCCACCTCACGCCCCGTGTCGTTGACCTGGCGCACCAGCCGGTCCCGCTCCTCCTCGCCCAGCACGTCGACGTCACCCACCGGCACGTGCGGGTTCTCGAGGACCTGCTCCAGGACCCGGACGAGCCGGGCGGCGATCACCTCGGCCGTGTCGCGGTCGTAGAGGTTGCGCTGGTAGTCGAGGGAGAGCCGCAGGTAGGGGTCGGAGGAGTTGAGGGTGAGGGGGTAGTGCGAGCCGGCGAAGGGCCGGATGGCGTCGATCGTGACGCCCGCCGAGGTGTTCGCCTCGACGATGCCCTCGCGGTCGATCGGATAGTTCTCGAAGACGACGATCGTGTCGAAGAGGGCCGGCAGTCCGACGCCGCGCTGGATGTCGGCGAGGCCGTAGTAGTGGTGGTCGAGCAGGGTGATCTGCCGGTCCTGGAGATCGGTGATGACGTCGGCCACGCTCTGGTCGGCCCGGCACAGGGCCCTGGTCGGCAGGGTGTTGATGAACAGGCCGACCATCTCCTCGGACCCCGTGAGGTCCGCCGGGCGGCCGTTGACGGCGGCGCCGAACACGACGTCCCGCTGCCCGGTCAGCTTGGAGAGCAGGATCGCCCACGCGCCTTGCAGGAGCGTGTTCAGCGTGACCCCGAGTTCCGCGGCGCGTCGGGCGAGTTCCCGCCCCTTGTCGATCGACAGCGGCACCTCGACCCGGCCGAGGGCGGACGCGTCGCCCTCGGAACGGCGGCCGGCGGCCACGAGGGTGGGCTCGTCGAACCCGTCCAGCTCGGCCTGCCAGCGGGCCGCGGACGCCTCCCGGTCCTGCTGGGACAGCCAGGCCAGGTAGTCCCCGTAGCCGCGGACCGGGGCGAGGCCGTCGGTCCCGGCGTACAGGCGGATCAGGTCCTTGATCACGAGCGGGGACGACCAGCCGTCGAACAGGGTGTGGTGGGCCGTGATGATGAGCTTCGCCCGCTGCGGCCCGCAGGTGAGCAGGGCCAGGCGGAACAGCGGCGGCCGGGCGGGGTCGAGCCGGTCGGCCCGGTCGTCGGCGAGGGCCTGGTCGAGCGCCGCGTCCTGCTCGGCCTCGCTGCGGCCGGTCAGGTCGAGGTGCCGCCAGGGCACGGCGACGTGCTCCGCCACGACCTGCACCGGGTCGCCGTCGGCCGCGGTGAGGAAGGCGGAGCGCAGGTTCGGGTACCGCTCCAGGAGCGCCTGCCCGGCCGCCCGCATGCGGGCGGGCTCCACATGCCCGGACAGGTGCAGCACGAACTGCATGTGGTAGACGTCGAAGGAGCCCTCGGCGAGCGCGGCCTGGAACTGGATGCCGGACTGCCCCGGGGCCTGCGGCCACACCTGCTCCAGCCGGCCGTACCGTTCCTCCCAGGTCTCGATCTCATCCTGCCGCACCGAGACCAGCGGGGCGTCCGAGGGGGTGAGACCGCCGGTGTCCGGACGGGTGGCGTGCGCGGCCATGCCGTGCAGCGCCTCGACCCACAGCTCGGCCAGTTCCTCGGTCCGCTCGCGGGTCAGGACGCCGGTGGCGAACATGAGGGCGGCCTGGAGCCGGGTTCCGTCGGGGGTGTCCGTGGCGACCGAGTTGACCTCCAGCGCGGACAGCGCGGGCAGGTCCGGGTCGGGCGCCGCGATCAGCTCGGACGACCAGGACGCCGGTCCCCAGCCGTGCGCGCGCAGGTGCTCGGGCACGTCGGACTCGGAGATCCGGCCGAGGTAGTTGAAGCCGATCTGCGGCACCGGGTAGTCGGCGAGCTGCTCGGCGGTCTCCGGGTTCAGGTGGCGCAGCAGCCCGTATCCCAGGCCCTTGTCGGGGACCGCGCGCAGCTGCTCCTTGACCAGCTTGACCGCCCGGCCGGCCGCGGGGCCGCCGGTCAGGACGTCGGCCGGGTCCACCCCGCGCACGTCGACCCGGGCCGGGTACATGCTGGTGAACCATCCGACGGTCCGGGAGAGGTCGGCGCCGGGGACGACGTCCTCCTCGCGGCCGTGTCCCTCCAGCCGGACCAGGGTCGAGCGGTCCGTGCCGCGCCACCGGTTGACGGCACATGCGAGCGCGGCGAGCAGTACGTCGGTCGCGGTGGCCCGGTACGCCGCGGGAAGCCTGGTGAGCACCGCCTCGGTGACGTCGGCGGGCAGTTCCAGGCGTACGGTGTCGACCGTGGACCACGTGTCCAGCGCCGGGTCGAACGCCCGTGAGCCGAGCGGCGGGCCGGACGCCTCCAGCAGGTCGCGCCAGTACTCCAGTTCGGCCTCGCGCTTCTCGGAGAGCGCCTCGTCCTGGAGCGCCAGGGCCCAGCGGCGGGCCGAGGTGCCGACCGCGGGCAGTTCGGGTGCCTTGCCGGAGCGGACCTGCTGCCACGCCTCGGCGAGGTCCGACATGAGGATGCGCCAGGTGACGCCGTCCACCACCAGGTGGTGCAGCACCACGAGCAGCCGGCCCTCGCCCGAGCCGGCGGCGAACCAGACGAAGTCCGCCATGGTCCCGGCCTCCGGGTCGAGCCGCCCGACCGCGTCGTCCAGTTCCGCCTCGGCCGCCGCGAGCGCCGACGGCTCGTCCCACCGGCCGTCGCAGTCGACCCGGCGGATCAGGTCCGCCGCCCGCACGGTGCCCCGCTCACGTACGACGAGGGAGGGCTCGTCGCCGCGGACCAGCCGGGCGCGCAGCAGGTCGTGCCGGTCGAGCACGGCGTCCAGCGTCGCGGCGAGACCGTCCGCGTCGATGGCCGCGGGCAGCTCCAGCACCATCGACATAGCGAAACGATTCGTCCCGCCGCCGTGCTCGAACACGTGCCGCGCCACCGGCTGGAGCGGCATCGGGCCGATGCCACCGCCCTCCAGCTCCGCGAGCACGGGCACCCGGCCCTGACGGTCGGCGGCCGCCTCGGCCAGCCGGGCCGCCGTACGGCACTCGAAGATCTCTCGCGTGGTGAGGTCCAGGCCCTTGGCGCGGGCCCGCGCCACCACCTGGATCGACCGCAGGCTGTCGCCGCCGACGGCGAAGAAGTCGTCGTCGACACCGACCCGCTCCACCCCGAGCACGTCCGCGTAGGCGGCGGCGATGATCCGCTCGGCCTCGGTGCGCGGCTCCCGGTAGGCCTCGCCCAGGAACTCCGGTTCGGGCAGCGCCTTGCGGTCCAGTTTGCCGGTCGGTCCCAGCGGCAGCCGACCGAGGGCCACGAACGCCGACGGGACCATGTAGTCGGGCAGCCGGGCGGCGACGAACTTGCGCAGTTCGGCGGCCGAGGCCCCGGCCTGCACGTCCACGTCGCCGATGCCGCCGGCGCCGTCGTCGCCGACTGCCCCCTCGCCGGTGTGCACCACGTAGGCGACGAGCTGCTTGCCGCCCGAGGGCGCCTCACGGCCGATCACCACGGCCTCGCTGATGCCGGGGTGCTGCGTGATCGCCGCCTCGACCTCGGCGGTCTCGATGCGGAAGCCGCGCACCTTCACCTGGCCGTCGCCGCGGCCGACGCACTCCAGCCGGCCCTCGGCGTTCCAGCGGGCCAGGTCGCCGGTGCGGTACATGCGCTCGCCGGCGGGGCCGAAGGGACTGGCGACATAGCGTTCGGCGGTCAGGCCCGGCCGGTCGTGGTAGCCGCGGCCGAGGCAGGTCCCGGCCACGTACAGCTCACCGATCACGCCCTGCGGCACCGGGGCGAGTCCCGGGCCGAGGACGTAGGCCCGCATGTTGCCGAGCGGGGTGCCGATGGGCGCGACGTCGCCCTGCGTCCACTCCTCGGACGGGTCGAGGGAGAAGGTGGTGGCGTAGAAACTCTCGCTCTGCCCGTAGGAGTTGACGATCCGCGCGCCGGGCAGGGCCTCGCGCACCTGGCGCACCAGCCGGGCCGGGAGCACGTCGCCCGCGAAGACGACGGTGCGCACGTCGGGGGTCTTGTCCAGGTGGCCGACCAGTTCGCCGAGCACGGAGGGGACGCCGCTGATGACCTGGCCGTTCCAGCCGTCCCGCTCGCCGAGCGCCAGCGCGTTCGGCACCAGTTCGGCCGTGCCGCCGGTGGTCAGGGCGGTGAGCAGTTCGAAGACGGAGACGTCGAAGTTGACGGAGGTACCGGCCAGCATCCGCCACCCGGGCGTCGGGTCGAGGACGCGCGCCAGTTCCCGTACGCCGTTGACGACGCCCCGGTGGGTGATCGCGGCGCCCTTCGGCTTGCCGGTGGAGCCGGAGGTGTACATCACGTACGCCAGGTTGTCCGGGCCGAGCGGCGAGCGGCGGCCCGCGTCGTCGGGCGCGCCCTGGGGCGTGTCCCACCGCGCGCGCTGGTCGAGGTCGACGGTCTCGAAGTCGCCGGGCGGAAGCTCCCGGAGGGTCGCGGTGTCGGTGACGGCGAACCGCGGGCGTGCCTCGGCCAGCACGGTGTGCGCGCGCCCGCCGAGGTACTGCGGGTCCATCGGCACGTAGCCGGCGCCGGACTTGAGGATGCCGAGCAGGCCGGCCACCAGGTCCTCGGTGCGCGGCAGGGCGAGCACCACCAGGTCCTCCGGCCCGGCACCGCGCCGGACGAGCTCCCACGCGACGCCGTTCGCCCGGTCGTCGAGTTCCCGGTAGGTCAGCGTCCGGCCGTCGCACTCGAGCGCCGGGGCGTCGGGCGTCCGGGCCACCTGGCTCTCGAAGAGCTGCGGGACCGTCAGCTCGGGCACCGCGGCGGCCGTGTCGTCGCCCCGGGTGAGCCACAACTCCCGCTCGGCGTCGTCGAGCACGTCGACGGTGCCGACCGCGCGCTCCGGGGCGGCCACGAGCCGGCCCAGGACGCGGACGAACCGCTGTGCGATGGCCTCGGCGGTGTCCTGGTCGAACAGGCTGGTGGCGTACTCCAGCCGGCACTGCGCCCCGCCCTCGTTGTCCGGGAGCAGGTCGAAGAACAGGTCGAACTTGGCCGTGCGGGTCTCCAGCCGCTCGACCTCGACGCCGAGGCCGGGCAGTTCCAGGGGCGGCACGGGCGGCTGCCAGGAGAGCATGACCTGGAAGAACGGGTTGTAGGCGGTGGACCGGTGCGGGTTGAGCCGTTCCACCAGCCGCTCGAAGGGCATGTCCTGGTTGTCGTAGGCGGCCAGCGACCGCTCCCGGACCCGCTCGAGCACCTCGTGGAAGGTCGGGTTGCCGGAGAGGTCGGCGCGCAGCACCCAGGTGTTGACGAAGAACCCGACGAGGTCCCGCAGTTCCTCGTCGGTGCGGTCGGTGATGGGCGCGCCGATGGGCAGGTCGTCGCCGCACCCGAGGTGGTGCAGGAGCACCGCCAGCGCCGAGTGCATGACCATCGACACCGTGGCGTCCCGTTCGACGGCCAGCTTCTCCACGGAGCGGAGCAGGCCGGGTTCGATCGCGAACCGGACCCGGTCGCCCTCGGAGCGCATCACCCTGGGGCGGGGGCGGTCCGTCGGCAGGGGCAGCGGCTGCGGCAGGTCGGCCAGCGCCTCGCGCCAGTACTCCAGCTGACGGGCCGACAGGCTCTCGGGGTCGGACTCGTCTCCGAGCACGTCGAGCTGCCACAGCGTGTAGTCCGCGTACTGCACCGGGAGCGGCTCCCACGCCGGGGCGCCGCCCTCGGCGCGGGCCGCGTAGGCCGTGGTGAGGTCGCGGAACAGCGGCCCGAAGGACTCGCCGTCCACGGCGATGTGGTGGGCCACGACGACGAGGGTGTGGTCGCGCGGTCCGCACCGCAGCAGGGCGGCGCGCACCGGCATGTCGGCGGCCAGGTCGAAGGTCTCGGTGGCCGTCCGGTCGACCGCCGCCGCCAGCTCCTCCTCGGTGACCTCGACGACCGGCAGGCCGAACGGCTTCTCCCCGGACGCCAGCACCCGCTGGTGCGGGACGCCGTCGTCGTCCTCGACGATCACCGTGCGCAGGGCCTCGTGCCGGTCGAGGACGTCGCGGAGCGCCGCCTGGAGCGCCTCCACGTCCAGCTCGCCGGTCAGGCGCAGGGCGAAAGCGCCGTTGTAGGTCGGCGAAGGTCCTTCGAACCGGTCCACGAACCACAGCCGGCGCTGCGCGAACGACAACGGGATCATTGTGTCTCCAAAATCGGCGAACCAGTCAGCGGTCGTCAGTCGGCGGTCGTCGGTCAGCTCTGGTCGAGCAGGGTCAGGAGTTCGTCGTTGTAGAAGTCGTCGATGGAGATCGCGCCCGACAGCGTCGAGAAGTACCGGTCGATCTGCTCCTGGTGACCGACCAGCTTCTGCAGCATCTCGGCCCGCCCCTCGGGCTTGAGTTCGGCCACGTTGAGCGCGCCCTGGTAGTGGTTGAGGGCTTCGCCGCCCAGGTCGTTCTCGTAGCGCCGCAGCGCCGCGTTGAGCGCGGCGTCGTCGTGCAGCCCGTCCCCGATGTGGTCGGTGAGCGACTGGGCCTGGACGAAGGCCTCGGTGATGCCGCGGGCGGTGATGGAGTCCTTGTGGTTCACCGCGTCGCCGACCAGCGCCCACCCGGGCCCGAAGGCCTTGCGGAAGTAGTTCTCCTGGTGCCCGGTGCCGTAGAGCTGCTCCTCGCGCTTGCCCTCCGCCATCCGCTCCCACAGCTCCGGCGCCGTCGTGCGGAAGGCTTCGAGGTAGGCGGGTTCCACCGCCTTGCGCATCTCGGAGAACTCGTCCTGCGGGAAGTAGGCCATGAGCAGCGTGAGGTCGTCGTTGGTGGGGATGACGCCGATCCACCGCCCCGGCCGCGCGTACAGCTCGAAGTCGGAGGGGACCCCGGACCAGTAGCTGTAGTAGGTGCAGGTCATCCGCGGGTGCTCGATGACGTTCCGCGCGCCGGTCTTGCGGGCCACCAGCGACCGCATGCCGTCCGCGCCGACGACGAGGCGTGCCCGGTCCGTCGCCTCGCCTCCGCCGGGCGTCGTGTACCGCACCCCGACGACCCGGTCGTCCTCGAACAGCAGGTCGTTGACCGCGCAGCCCTGCCGGAACTCGACGCCGGCCGCGACGGCTCCGTCCGCGAGGATCGGGTCGAGCACGTACCGCCTGGGCGCGTACGTGGTCCGCTGGCCGTCGATCGGCAGGGAGAATCCGTCGATGCGGACACCGGGTGCCTCGTAGCGCTGGTGGTCGATCGGCCGGCAGCCCGCTTCGACCAGCTTGTCGAGCAGCCCCCACCGCTTGAGCAGGGCCACGCCCTGCGTGTGGAGGTAGTGGGAGGACAGCGTGTCCTGCGGGAACCGCGCTTTCTCCAGGAGCAGGACTCGATATCCCTGCCGCGCGAATAGCATGGCCGTCGGCGAACCCGCACAACGGGCACCTATGACAATCACGTCGTACATGGCGCGCCTCTCTTACCGGGTAGTTTTTTGTCCAACGCGGCTGCAGCCGGAAAAGTCATCGTGATGGTGCGCGCTATCGACGCAGCGAATGAAAGAACGCTGCCGAGCACGAAAGTAATGCTAGCCGTCCGGACGGACGGCAGAAATAGAACCCACAACCGGAAACGCAGGTCGGCGCGTGCCGTGCCGTGTCCCGCCGGCGGGACACGGCACG
>NZ_JBSFVB010000030.1:0-67031 GCF_053592115.1 Streptomyces sp. NPDC002788
AGCGGAGCTACCAGGGCACTCCGGCAACGCGGCGAGGCGCGGTGCCAGGCCGCGCGACCCGGGCGGGCACAGTGCATGGACCCCTCAGCCCGTACGTGAGCCGCACGTCGCCTCGGACACCGGAGCGGGAGCGGTGGGGCCAGGGTGGCTCGCCTCGCGAGCCGACGCCCGGTCCGCGGCCGGTTTGCGGATCAGGAGCAGGGCCGCGTCGTCGTGCAGCCGGCCGCCCACGTGGGCCAGCAGTTCGTCGTGCAGGGCGTCGAGGGTGCGCCCGGGCTCGTGGGAGACGTGGCGTTCCAGCCCCTCGGCGAGCGGATAGAAGGCCCGTCCGCCGTCGCGGGCCTCGGTGACCCCGTCGGTGTAGAGCAGCAGCTGGTCGCCGTCGGCGAAGGGCAGCTGCTGGAGTCGGGGCGTGTGCCCCGTGAGGGCGCGCAGACCGAGCGGCGGGGCCGGATGCGGCGGCTCCACCACGCTGATGCTCCCTGACGCCCGGACCAGCAGCGGAGGCGCGTGCCCGCAGTTCACGACCTCCAGGTGCCCGTCCCGCGGGTACCCGGCGACCACGGCGGTGACGAAGTCGTCCTGCCCGAGGTTGCGGGCGAGGCTCCGCTCGATCCGGTCGACCACGTCGAGGAGATCGGGCTCGTCGTGGGCGGCTTCCCGGAAGACACCGAGCACCAGTGCCGCCGTCCCCACGGCGGGCAGCCCCTTGCCGCGCACGTCGCCGACGATCAGCCGGACCCCGTGCGGGGTGGATATCAGCGCGTAGAGGTCCCCGCCGATCCGGGCCTCGGCTGCCGCGGCGCTGTAGCGGACGGCCGCCTGAAACGGTCCCACGGTCGCCGGTACGGGCCTGAGCAGAGCGTGCTGGGCGGTCTCAGCGACCGAGCGGACAGCGGCGAGCACCCGTTCCCGCCGCCCGCGCAGGACGCTGGCCAGGCCACTGGCGAGGGTGACCGTCACCAGGGCCGCCAGCACGGCGGTCAGCTCCCCGCCCGGCATACCGTCCCGGACCCCGAGCACGGCGCCGAGCACCGCGGTGAGGAACCCGACCCAGAAGACACCGCGCGGCCCGTTGGTGGTGGCCGCGAGGGCGGGACCGGCCACGAGCAGGGGCAGCCAGATCATCCCGGCTCCGTCGGCGAGGCCGCCGAGCACGACGACGCAGACGACCAGGACGGGCAGGACGGGCGTACCGGCGGCCAGCTGTGCGAGGGCGCGCCTGCGGGCCGCCGTCCCGGCACCGGCGACTCGGCTGCCGGACGGCCGTACGGGCCGGTGGTCGCCACCAAGGTCTCGCGCATGGCTCATGTTCTTATCGAGCTCCTCACCTGTGAGCGGGGGCGCGAGGCTCGGGGCGCGCCCAGGAAATGTCCGTTTCATCCAGAGAACGGGGTGATCCGGGCGCGGGCAAGGAGAGGATTTTCAGATAGTGAGCGAGAGGCCCCTCGTCACGCGGCTGGCGGTCGGGAGCAGCCGCTCCTTGATCTCCGGCAGCCGGGAGAGCCGGTTCGCCGGCAGGGAGACACCGAGGGACCCGAGCGTGTTCCCGCTGTAGACCGGCACGGCGACGCAGACCGTGCCGAGGGCGTACTCCTCGAGGTCCGTGACGGCCGGGGCCAGGGGCGAGGTCTCCAGCCGCCGGAGCAGCTCCGGCAGGCTGGTGATCGTACGGGGGGTGAGGTCGGCCAGGTGGTGGCGGGAGAGGTACTCCTGGCGGGCCTCCTCGTCCATTTCCCGCAGTACGGACTTGCCCAGCGCGGTGGCGTGCCCGGCGTCCTCGAAGCCCACCCAGAGATCCACGCGGGGCGTTCCGGGGCCGTCGACGATCTCGGCGACCCGGATCTCGCCCTCCTCGTAGAAGGTGAGGTAGGCGGCGGTCGCCAGCTCGTCCCGGAGTGCGGCGAGGGTGGGCCGGACACGGCTGAGCAGCGCCTGCGCACGGCCCGTGGACCGCAGCATCTGCAGCTTGTCGCCGAGGACGAACCCGCCGTCGTCCAGCTTCCGCACGTACCCGTCGTGCAGCAGGGTCCGCAGCAGGTGATAGGCGGTGGCAAGGGGCAGGCCGGTCTCCCGTGCCAGCTGCTTGGCCGGCGCGCCGTTCTCGTGCGCGCTCACCGCCTCCAGCAGGCGCATGGCCCGCTGGACGGAGTTGATGAGCGTGGGGCCGTCTCGCGCACCCATACGAACAGCGTGCGCCGACGGTGCAGCGCGGGCAAGGTGGGGCCGGGGCGCCGCCCCCGGTGTGCCGCTCGGCATCGGTCCCGTAGGGCGGTACGTCGCCTCGGCGAAGTCCGCGTGGTGACCGCCGCCGGTGCGGCCCCAGGCTGCCCACAGGCCGACGAACGCGCCGGTGCAGCCGAGGGAGCGGATTCGCCCGTCCTCGATGTGCTCGGCGCGCTCGGCGGACGGGACCGTGGCGTCCGGGCCGGGACCGAGCGGCTGCCGTCCCCGGCCCGCGTCGCACCAAAGCGCGGCCCGGCTCAGACGAGGTGGAACAGGCGTCCCCGTGGGCCCGGCCGGGCGCCCAACACCGCCGGAGTCCGGGCATCCGGTCAGGGTCGAGCAGGCGCGTGTCGTCGAGGGCGCCGCTGAGGGGACGCCCGTGCACCGCGTCCGCGGAGTGGTGGTGCAGGCGCACACCCGGGCACCACCCGAACGTCGACGTCGCCAGGCAGGAGTCCGGCCCGACCCGCAGGACGGACGGGTCCGGGTGCGAGCCGGGAAGGACGGGGTTGCGGATGACGCCGGCCGGCCGGATGCCCAGGTGAGTCCCCTCGTGGCGCCCGCTCCGGCGCGCGCCGGGTGATCACCGCAGGCCCGTGATGCCGCATACGTTCGCAGGCGATGCCCGACCGGCCGTAAGCGGCAGAGAGGGGCGAAACGCCGCCGTGGTCCTTCTCGGCTCTCCCCGAACCGGACACCATGCGATGTCATGGACATCTTGCTCGTCGCCAGCGCGTTCAACAGCCTGTCCCAGCGCGTGTACGCCGAACTGTCGGACCAGGGGCACCGTGTGGACGTCGTCCTCGCCTCGCACGGCGCCGACGCGGTCCGGGCCGCCGTGCGCGAGGTCCGCCCGGAGCTGATCATCGCCCCGATGCTCAAGTCGGCCCTGCCGGAGGACATCTGGCAGGAACACACCTGCCTGATCGTGCACCCGGGACCGCCCGGCGACCGGGGCCCGTCGTCGCTGGACTGGGCGATCGCCGACGAGACACCCGAGTGGGGGGTGACGGTGCTCCAGGCCGGGGCGGCGATGGACGCGGGCGACATCTGGGCGGACGAATCCTTCCCGGTGCCGCCGGCCGGCAAGAGCGACGTGTACCGCAACGAGGTGTCTGACGCCGCCACGGCCGCCGTGCTGCTGGCCGTGGGGCGCTTCGCCGACGGGGCGTTCAAGCCGCGGCCGCAGAGCGATCCGGGGATCCGGGTGGTGTGGCGGGACTTCTTCCGCCAGGAGCAGCGGCGCATCGACTGGGAGAACGACAGCACCGAAACGGTACTGCGCAAGCTCCGTGGGGCCGACTCCCAGCCGGGCGTCGTGGACGAGCTGTGCGGCCGGGAGGTGTTCCTGCACGGCGGCCATCCCGAGGACCGGCTGCGCGGACGGCCCGGGGAACTGCTCGCGACCCGGTCCGGAGCGCTCTGCCGGGCGACCCGGGACGGCGCCGTGTGGATCCCGGAACTGCGTCCCCGCAAGAGCACCGGCGACCCGGCGCCGTTCCGCCGCCCGGCTGCCTCGGTGCTCGCCGGCTTCCCGGCGCCGCCCGAAGCCGGGCCGGGCATGCCGGGTGCGAGCGACCGCCCGTACTGGCTGCCGGAGATCGCCGCCCGGCTCGAACTGCCACCGGAGCGCACCACCTGGGCCGACATCCGCTACCGGCAGCAGGGAACCGTCGGCTTCCTGTCCTTCTCCTTCCCCGGCGGGGCGATGAGCACCGTCCACTGCCGCAGGCTGCTGGCCGCGTACCGGTACGCCCTCACCCGCCCCACCTCGGTGCTGGTGGTCGGCGGCACCCGCGACTTCTTCTCCAACGGCATCCACCTCAACGTCATCGAGGCGTCGAGCGACCCGGCGGGCGAGTCCTGGTCCAACCTCAACGCCCTGAACGACCTGGTCGAGGCCATGCTGCGCACCACCGACCGTCTGGTGGTCGCGGCCCTCGGCGGCAACGCGGCCGCCGGCGGCCTCATGCTGGCCCTGGCCGCCGACGAGGTCTGGTGCCGCACGGGCAGCGTCCTCAACCCGCACTACCGGAACATGGGCCTGTACGGCTCGGAGTACTGGACGTACTCGCTGCCGCGCCGCGTGGGAGCGGACACGGCCGAACGGCTGACCAGCGAGGCGCGACCGGTGAGCGCGGCGACCGCCGAGCGGATCGGGCTGGTGGATCGTGTGGTGCCGGTTCCTGCCCAGGGGTTCGCCGCGGAGGTCGAGCGCCTGGCTGCCGAGGTGGCCGGCGACCCGGACATCGCGCGCCGTATCACCGCCAAGGCCACGGCACGTCACGCCGACGAGCTTCAGCGGCCCCTCGCCGAATACCGGCGGACCGAACTCGCCCGCATGCGCGCCATCTTCTTCGATCCGCACGCCTCGTACCACGCGCTGCGGTCCGCCTTCGTGCGCAAGGTCCCGAGCGGCTCGGCCCGTCCCCTGGCCGAGGGAGACGCGCGATGAGCGCGCGGCTTCTCGTGGCGGGCGTCGGCAACATCTTCCTCGCGGACGACGCCTTCGGCCCCGAGGTGATCCGCGCACTGGACCGTCACCCGCTCCCGCCCGAGGTACGGGTGAAGGACTTCGGCATCCGGGGCATGGACCTCGCCTACGAGCTGCTCGACGGCTACGAGACGGCCGTCCTGGTCGACGCGGCCGTACGGGGGCACGAGCCGGGCACCCTGTCGCTGATCGAGCCTGATCCGCCCGGCGGCTCCACGGCGGACGCCCCTCCCGAGGCGCACGGCATGGACCCGGCGAAGGTCCTCGCCCTGGCCGCCCACCTGGGTGATGACCCGCTCCCCCGCGTCCTCGTCCTGGCCTGCGAGCCAGAGCTGCGGGCACCCGCCGACGAGGACATCGCGCCGGGCATCAGCGCGACGGTGCGCGAGGCGGTCGGGCGGGCCGTCGCGGCACTGCACACCGTGGTCCCGGTGCTGCTCGCCGACCCCGCGGCCACTCCGCCGTTGAGCCGCCCGGAGGAATCACCCGCCCTGTCGTCGGCCGGGCTGCCGGGCACGGTGAACGGCGGCGCGGAGGATCGGTAGCGGAACGATTTCCCTACCGACCGCGAGGGGCTGCTCGCATGTGCGATTCCGTGGACGAGGTCACTCAGGCCGTCCTGGCGAAGAACGACGGTCTGGCCGCGGGCCTGCGCGAGGAACTGGCACGGCGTGGGGTGAGCGTGGTCAACCTGCTGTCCAGTCCGGGCAGCGGCAAGACGGAACTGCTCGGACGCGTCCTCGCCAGGGCGGTGGAGCGGGGCCTCGAGGTGGCCGCGCTCACCGCCGACCTGGCGACCGAGAACGACGCCCACCGGCTCGCCCGCTCGGGAGCCCCGGTGAAGCAGCTGCTGACCGACGGGCTGTGCCACCTGGAGGCACGGCAGCTGCGCGGCCATGTGGAGAGCTGGCTGCCCGAGGACACCTCCCTGCTGTTCGTGGAAAACGTCGGCAACCTGGTCTGCCCGGCGTCCTACGACCTCGGTGAGCGCCTGCGGATCGTGCTCATGGCTGTGACGGAGGGCGAGGACAAGCCGCTGAAGTACCCGACGGCCTTCGGGTCCGCCCATCTGGTGGTGCTGACCAAGACCGACCTGGCCGGGCCCGCCGGGTTCGACGAGACCGCCTTCGACGCCCACGTCCAGCGGGTCAACCCCGGGGTGGAGGTGCTGCGGTCCTGCGCCCGCACCGGCGCCGGCGTCGACGCTCTGCTGGAGCGGGTGCTCGCCGTTCGGGACGGAGCCCCGGTGCACCGGCCTCCGCTGGCGCCCCGCCCGCACACCCACATCCCTGAGGGCGCCGAAGCCGGCCTCGTCTCGTGACGGCGCCCGCCACTCAGGCGGTGCGCCGCCGCGTCACCGTGCGCGGCACCGTGCAGGGCGTGGGCTTCCGCCCCTTCGTGCACCGCCTTGCCACCGATCTCGCCCTCGCGGGCTTCGTGAGCAACACGGCGAACGGTGTCCTCATCGAGGTGGAGGGCCCGCCGGAGGGCGTCGCCCACTTCTGCGACCGGCTGGCGACCGAGCCTCCGCCGCTGGCCACCGTCACCGGCGTCGGAGTCGAGGACCTGCCCGTCACCGGTGCCGACGACGTCTTCCGCATCCGTTCCACCGACCGTTCCCCCGGCCGCACCCTCCTCCCACCCGACACGGCGACCTGCGCCGACTGCCTGCGGGAGATGACCGATCCGGCCGACCGCCGGCACCGGCACCCGTTCGTCACGTGCACCCACTGCGGGCCCCGCTTCACCATCGCCACGGGCATGCCGTACGACCGGGCGGTGACGACGATGGCCGGCTTCCCGATGTGCGCCGACTGCGCCCGGGAGTACGGCGATCCCCTCGACCGGCGCTTCCACGCCCAGCCCGTGGCCTGCCCCCGCTGCGGCCCGCGGCTGCGCCTGCTGCCGGCCCCGGGGAGCGACGTCCGCCCGGCGCGGGACGCCGGCGCCCTCGCGGCGGCGCGGGCGCTGCTGGCCGCGGGGCGGATCGTCGCCGTCAAGGGCCTCGGCGGCTACCACCTGGCGTGCGACGCCACCGACGCGCGGGCCGTCGACACCCTGCGCACGCGCAAGGCCCGCGGCGGCAAACCGTTCGCGGTGATGTGCGCGGGCCTCGACACCGTACGGCGGATCGCGGAGCTGTCCGCGCCCGAACAGGCCGCCCTCGCCGGCCCCCGGCGCCCCATCGTCCTGCTTCGCCGGCGTACCGAGGAGACGGGCCTCGCACCCGGCGTCTGCCCCGGCAGCCCGCACCTCGGCGTGCTGCTCCCCTACACCCCCGTGCACACGCTGCTGTTCGGCCTGCCCGGCGATCCGCCCGGCCCGCGCGTGCTGGTCATGACCAGCGGCAACCGCTCCGGGGAACCCATCGTCACGGACGACGACGAGGCACTGACCCGCCTGGCCGGTCTCGCCGACGCCTGGCTCACCCACGACCGGCTCATCGCCTCGCCCTGCGACGACTCCCTGCTGCGGGTGCGCCCCGACGGCACCGAGCAGGTGCTGCGCCGCTCCCGGGGGTACGTGCCCCGCCCACTGCGCCTGCCGGTCCCGGTCCGGCCCGCGCTCGCCGTGGGCGGCGACCTGAAGAACGCCCTGTGTCTCGGCGAGGGCGACCAGGCCTGGTTCGGGCCGCACATCGGCGACATGGGCGATCTGACCACTCTGGAGGCGGCCCGGCGGGCGGAGGCGCAGATGCGGTGCCTGACCGGCGTCAGCCCCGAACTCGTCGCCGCCGACGGGCACCCGGGGTACCACTCGGCGCGATGGGCCGCCCGGCTGGCCGGGCACGCCCCCGCGCTCGTCCAGCACCACCACGCGCACCTCGCCTCGGCGATGGCCGAACACGGCCTGGACGGCACCACCCCCGTGATCGGGGTCGCCTTCGACGGCACGGGTTACGGCGACGACGGCACGGTCTGGGGTGGCGAGGTCCTGCTCGCCGACTACACCGGCTTCCGGCGCTACGCCCACCTCGCCCCCGCCCCGCTGCCCGGCGGCGACGCGGGCGTGGCCAACCCGTGCCGCCTGGCGCTGGCCCGGCTGTGGGCGGCGGGCCTGCCGTGGGACGCGGACCTGCCTTGTGTGGCCGCCTGCGCGCCGGAGGAACTGTCCGTGCTGGACAGGCAGTTGTCGAGCGGGCTGGCCTGTGTGGCGACGTCCAGCATGGGCCGCCTCTTCGACGCCGTGTCATCCCTGGCCGGCGTGTGCCATCGCGCGGGCTACGAGGCCCAGGCCGCCCTGGAACTGGAGGCGGCGGCCGCTTCGGCCTGGGACGCCGAGACGTCGGCGTACGCCTTCGCCGGTGATCTCGACCCGGCACCCGTGCTCAGGGCACTGGTCGCCGATCTGCGGCGGGGCACTCCTGCCCCCGTGCTCGCCGCCCGCTTCCACCGCGCGGTGGCGCGGGCCGTCGCGGAGATCTGCCGGCGGGCCCGTCAGGACACCGGCCTGGCCAGCGTCGCCCTCAGCGGCGGGGTCTTCGCCAACGCGCTGCTGGAGGAGGAGTGCGTGCGGCTGCTGGCCGGGGCCGGCTTCGCCGTGCTCCGCCACGGCGAAGTCCCGCCGAACGACGGTGGGTTGGCCCTCGGCCAGCTGGTGGTCGCGGCGCACCTACGACAGGAGGAGTGACCCATGTGTTTGGCAGTGCCCGGCAAGGTCGTGGCCATCGACGACAGCGCGGATCCGCTCACCGGGCTGATCGACTTCGGCGGTGTGCAGAAACAGGCGTGCCTGGAGTACGTGTCCGATGTGCGGGTGGGTGAGTACGTCATCGTGCACGTCGGCTTCGCGCTGCAGCGCCTCGACGAGGAGTCGGCCCTGGCCTCGCTGAAGCTGTTCGAGGAACTGGGGCTGCTGGAGGAGGAGTTCGGCGACGCCTGGGAGCAGGCGGCGAAGGAGGCGGGAACGGCGTGAAGTACATCGACGAGTTCAACGACCCCGATCTGGCCCGGCGGCTGCTGGACGAGATCCGTGCCACCGCGACCCGGCCCTGGGCGTTGATGGAGGTGTGCGGCGGCCAGACCCACTCGATCATCCGGCACGGTATCGACCAACTTCTGCCCGAACAAGTGGAGTTGATCCACGGCCCCGGCTGCCCCGTCTGTGTCACGCCGCTGGAGGTGATCGACAAGGCGCTGGAGATCGCCGCACGACCCGGGGTGATCTTCTGCTCCTTCGGCGACATGCTGCGCGTGCCGGGCACCGACCGCGACCTGTTCCGGGTCAAGAGCGAGGGCGGCGACGTCCGCGTGGTCTACTCCCCCCTCGACGCCCTGGAGCTGGCCCGCCGCCACCCCGACCGGGAGGTGGTGTTCTTCGCGATCGGCTTCGAGACCACGGCCCCGGCCAACGCGATGGCCGTGCACCAGGCGAGGCGCCTGGGGCTGACCAACTTCAGCCTGCTGGTGTCGCATGTGCGGGTGCCCCCGGCCATCGAGGCGATCATGACGGCGCCCGAGTGCCGGGTGCAGGGCTTTCTGGCCGCCGGGCACGTGTGCAGCGTGATGGGCATGGCGGAGTACCCGGAGCTGGCCGAGCGGTTCGCCGTGCCGATGGTGGTGACCGGGTTCGAGCCGCTGGACATCCTGGAGGGCATCCGCCGGGCGGTCCGCCAGCTGGAGCGGGGCGAGCACCGGGTGGAGAACGCCTACCCGCGTGCCGTGCGCGAGGACGGCAATCCGGCCGCGGTGCGCATGATCGAGGAGGTGTTCGAGGTCACCGACCGGTCCTGGCGCGGCATCGGGCGGATCCCGGCCAGCGGCTGGAAACTGACCGACGCCTTCCGCGCGTATGACGCCGAGCACCGCTTCGACGTCAGCGGGATCCGTACCGAGGAGCCCGCCGAGTGCCGCAGCGGCGAGGTGCTCCAGGGGCTGATCAAGCCGACCGAGTGCGCCGCGTTCGGCACCACCTGCACCCCGCGCACCCCGCTCGGCGCCACCATGGTCTCCAGCGAGGGCGCCTGCGCGGCCTACTACCTGTACCGCCGTATGAACGCCCCGGCGCCGCAGACCGGCGGGGCCGCACAGGAGGAGGTGGCTCCCGTTGCCTGAGCGACTCGATGTGGTCGACCCGGCCGACTGGACCTGCCCCGCCCCGCTGCGCGACCAGGGCGTCGTGGTGATGGGCCACGGCGGAGGTGGAGCCCTGTCGGCCGAGCTGATGGAGCAGATCTTCACCCCCGCCTACGGCAACGCCACCCTGGCCTCTCTCGCCGACTCGGCCGTCCTCGAACTGGGCGGCGCGCGGCTCGCCTTCTCCACCGACTCCTACGTCGTCCGGCCGCTGTTCTTCCCCGGCGGCAGCCTGGGCGACCTCGCGGTCAACGGCACGGTCAACGACCTGGCGATGAGCGGTGCGCGGCCCGCGTACCTCTCCGCCGCCTTCGTGCTGGAGGAAGGCGTCGAGCTGACGGTCGTCGACCGGATCGCACGCGCGATGGGTGCGGCGGCCGAGGCCGCGCGGGTGGCGATCGCCACGGGCGACACCAAGGTCGTGGAGTCCGGTCACGGTGACGGCGTCTACGTCACCACCGCCGGCGTGGGTCTCGTGCCCGACGGCGTGGACATCCGGCCCCAGCGTGCGCGGCCCGGTGACGCGGTCATCGTCAGCGGGCCGATCGGGCTGCACGGGGTGGCAATCATGAGTGTCCGGGAGGGGCTGGAGTTCGGGGTGGAGGTCGCCAGCGACACCGCGCCGCTGGCGGATCTGGTGGCGGCGATGCTGGCCGTCACTGAGGACATCCATGTGCTGCGCGATCCAACCCGGGGCGGCCTGGCGGCGTCCCTCAACGAGATCGCCCGCGCGTCCGGGACCGGGGTCCGGTTGCGGGAACGGGCCGTTCCGGTGCCGGACGCGGTGGCGAACGCCTGCGGCTTCCTGGGCCTCGATCCCCTCTACGTCGCGAACGAGGGCCGACTGGTCGCCTTCGTGCCGCCGTCGGAGGCGGAGGAGGTGCTCGCCGCGATGCGCGCCCACCCGCAGGGCGCCGGGGCCGCGCTGATCGGCGAGTGCGTCGCCGAGCACCCGGGGATGGTGGTGGTCGCCACCGGTCTCGGGGGGACCCGCGTGGTGGATCTGCCGATCGGGGAGCAGTTGCCGCGCATCTGCTGACCGGCGCACAAGGGCCCCGCCGACGTATCGGCGGGGCCCTTCGCTATGCCGTGGCCGGTGACGGCTCGATCCCGGTGATCTCCAGCTCCCGGCCGCTGCGCAGGTCGTGGGAGGGCTGGTCGCAGCGCGGGCACCAGAAGAACGGGGGCATGCCCACCGGGAACTCCTCGGCGCACGAGCCGCACCAGGCCTGCGCGGGGACCTGTTCGACCACGAGCCGGGCCCCGGCGAGGGCCGTGCCGTCGCGGGCCACCTCGAAGGCGAAACCGAGGGCGTCGGGGACGACCCCCGCCAGTTCGCCGACCCGGACGGTCACCGCCGAGACGGCGTCCGTCCCGTCCGCCCGGGCCAGCTCGTCGGCCCGTTCGATGATCGCGGTCGCGATCGACAGTTCGTGCACGGCCGGCTCACGGGTAGCGGTGGCCGGCGCGGAAACCTCCGGCCATCCGCCAGATCCGCGCCTCCCGCCTCAGGCTGGGAAACTCCCAGCACAGGAATGCCAGGACCACACCGCCCACCAGGGCGGCCTCGGCCTTCAGCACCCGCTGTCCGCTCATCCCGCCGCGTCTGCGCGCGAGGGGTCTGTGTGCTCGTCGGACCTTCATGGCGGCGGCTTTCTGCTCTCTCATCACGGCCCTCATCCCGGCGAGATGTTCGGCATGGTCTCCGCGAGGGTGTCATGCCGCTTCCAGTGGATCCCCGTGGAGCGGCGCGCGTCGGCGGTGCCGTCCTCGTGGTGACCGATCTGCTCCTCGCACCGGCCCCTGTTGCCCTGGTGCATGCCGGTGACGTGCCCGGGCGTGTCGGGCCTGGCCTGGGCTCTGCCCACTCTGATGCTGCCCATGGGTGCTCTCCTTCCTCGCCTCCGACCTGCGGAGTGCGTACTCATGGCCGCTCGGTGAGGTCCTCGAAGAACCGCTCGACGGCCGGCCAGATCCGGCCTCCGCCGGACAGGCCGCGCCACTCCCGGCGTACGACGGCGACCATCCGGTAGCAGTCGTCGATCGGCACGATCCAGTGGTGGTCGAGGCCGTGGACGGTGTTCACCAGCAGCGCCTCCACGTCGGGTTCCACGCCGGCGAGCTGCGGACACGTGCCGGACAGTTCCTGCCAGGCCGCCGCGTCCACCTCCCACCGCATGGCTCCCGCGGGGCTCGGACCCTGCGCGGTGACGGTGCCGTCCGCCCGGGGCACGAAGAAGACCAGGCCGACGGGGACACCCAGCACGGCCGTGTCGACGCGCGGCAACCGGATCCGGCGCCGGGGAACGAGCCGGTACCGGCCGTCCCCGGCCCCGGACTCGGCGAACAGCACCGAGCAGGGGCGGCAGGCGCAGCGCACGTCCTCCTGCCCGGTGTCGTAGAGGTGGGCGTGCTCCTCGGCGACCGGCGCGGCGCACAGGTCGCACACTTCCGTCCGGGCCGCCTCCGTACGGTCGGCCGCGGAACGGATGAGGCGGGCCAGCGCCCCGTCGGTGGTCGTGGTCACGGTGCGCCTCGGCGCGTCAGCGTCGTCAGGGGCACGAACGCGGGTGCCGGCGTGCTCGGCACGGGCTCCACCGCCGTCAGTTCGGGGGCGACGGCGAGCACCGCCTCCCGGACCGCGTCGGTGACCTCGGAGCCCCCGCTGCCGCAGCCGGAGCCGCAGCCGCCCGTGGTCAGGCGCACCCGGGCGACCTGACCCTCGGTACCCGCCCACTCCACGTCTCCGCCGCGTTCCTGCACGGCCGGCCGCAGCCGTTCGACCGCGCGGGCCGCCCGGCGTTCGGCGGGCTCGGGGTGGATGTCGTGCAGCACCAGCAGGTGCGCCAGCAGTTCGTCGTCGGCCAGGCGCTCCGCCAGTCGCTCGTCCGCCTCGTCCAGGACGCGGGCCAGGGCCTCGCCGTAGACCTCGATCAGCAGCCGGACCGCCTCCGTGGCGGGGCCGGGCAGGGGTTCGAGACCTTCCAGCACCTCGTCGAGCCGGGCGAGCCGGGCCTCGACGTCCGGGTCGGCCAGGCGTGCGGTGGCGGCCTCAGCCATGGTTCGCCCCGTAGGTCGGCGAGTGCAGCGTGGTGAGCGTCTTGCCCTTGCCGACGTACATGTGCACACCGCACGGCAGGCAGGGGTCGAAGCTGCGCACCGTGCGCATGATGTCGACGCCCTTGAAGTCGTCCGGCCCGTTCTCCTCGAAGATGGGCTGGCCCTGGACGGCGTCCTCGTACGGGCCGGGGGTGCCGTACATGTCGCGGGGGCTGGCGTTCCACGGGGTGGGCGGGTAGGGGTGGTAGTTGGCGATCTTCTTGTCCTTGATCACCAGGTGGTGGGAGAGGACGCCGCGCACCGCCTCGTGGAAGCCACAGCCGATCGCCTCGTCGGGCACCTCGTAGTTCTCGAACACCTTGGTCTCGCCCGCGCGGACCATCCCCATGGCCTCTTCGAGGAACTGCAGGGCCATGGCGGCCGCGTAGGCGATGAAGTAGGGCCGGGCGCGGTCGCGTTCGATGGTGTTGCTCCACCGCGGGATGCGCCATTCCAGGGTGGTCTCCGGCAGCGACTCGCCCTTGGGCAGGGAGATGCGCACGCTGTGTCCGGTGGCCTTGACGTACGGGGTGTCGACCAGTCCGCTCAGCGCCGTCGACCACAGGCGGGCCAGCGGGCCGCCGCCGGTGTCGAGGGCGAGGTGGTCGCCGGTGCGCTGGTCGAACCAGCGGGGGCTCATCACCCAGCTGTACTTGTCGTCGAAGTTGCGCTTCTGCGGGACCGGGACGGTCGTCTGGTTCCACGGGTGGCGCATGTCGACGGGGTTGCCGAGCGGGTCGTGGGTGACGAAGGGCGACTCGTTCACCCAGTCCTCGTAGTACGAGCTGCCGAGCATGATGCGCAGGCCGAGGTTGATGTCGACGAGGTTGTTGGTGACCAGTTCGCCGTCGACGATGATGCCGGGGGTGACGTACATGTCCCTGCCCCAGGAGTTCATCGTCTCGTAGCGGTAGTCGACCGTCTTCGGGTCCTGGAAGGCGCCCCAGCAGCCCAGCAGGACGCGGCGCCGGCCGACCTCCTCGTATCCGGGCAGCGCCTCGTAGAAGAAGTCGAAGACGTCGTCGTTCATGGCGACGGCCTTCTTCACGAAGTCGATGACCTTCATGAGCCGACTGAGGTAGTCGGTGAAGACGCTCGGCTGCGGCATCGTGCCGACGCCGCCCGGGTACAGCGTGGACGGGTGGACGTGCCGCCCCTCCATGAGGCAGAACATCTCGCGGGTGATCCGGCTGACCTTCAGGGCCTCCCTGTAGACCTCGCCCTCGAAGGGGTTGAAGGCCTTCATGATGTCGGCGATCGTGCGGTAGCCGTGGATGTCGCCGCGGGGTGCCTCGGTGCGTTCGGCGCGGGCGAGCACGCTGGGATTGGTGGCCTTGACCATCGCCTCGCAGAAGTCCACGAACACCAGGTTGTCCTGGAAGATCGTGTGGTCGAACATGTACTCGGCCGCTTCACCGAGGTTGACGATGTAGTCGGCCAGCGGGGGCGGTTTGACGCCGTAGGCCATCTGCTGGGCGTAGTCGGAGCAGGTGGTGTGGTTGTCGCCGCAGATGCCGCAGATCCGGGACGTGATGAAGCCCGCGTCGCGCGGGTCCTTGCCCTTCATGAACACCGAGTAGCCGCGGAACAGCGACGAGGTGCTGTGGCATTCGACGACTTCACGGTTGGCGAAGTCGATCTTCGTGTAGATGCCCAGGTTCCCGATGATCCGGGTGATCGGATCCCAGGACATGTCCACGAGCTCTGGTGGCTTGCGCTCGGTGGGCCGGGCCTCGGTGGTGGTCATCTGCGGTACTGCCCCTCGCTGTCGGTGGTGTGGGGGTGGGTGGTGGAACGCGGGCCGTCCGGCATCAGGGCCGCCAGCGCGGGTCGTAACCGCTGGTCAGCTTGCGCTTGTTGTGGCGCCACCTGGGCTCGTGGTTGACCAGCTCGTTGGTCATGCCGCGCAGCCGGCGGACGACGGACCCGTACGGCTTGATGGCCAGGGACGACAGGGTGCTGCCCGGGGGCTCGTCCATGAACGGCATGAACGCGTCGGGGAAGCCGGGCATCGTGCAGCCGATGCAGATGCCGCCGACGTTGGGGCAGCCGCCGAGGCCGCCCATCCAGCCGCGCTTGGGCACGTTGCAGTTGACGACCGGACCCCAGCAGCCCGTCTTGACCAGGCACTTGGGTGAGTTGTAGTCCTTGGCGAAGTTGGCCTGCTCGTAGTACGAGCCGCGGTCGCAGCCCTCGTGGACCGTCTTCCCGAACAGCCACTGGGGGCGCAGCATGTGATCCAGCGGCGGCGGGGGTGCGGAGCCGGCCGCGTGGTAGAGGACCCAGATCAGGGTCTCCATGAAGTTCTCGGGCTGGATCGGGCAGCCCGGCACGTTGACGATCGGCAGGCCGGCCTGGGAGGTGTAGTCCCAGCCCAGGTAGTCGGCCAGGCCCATGCAGCCGGTGGGGTTGCCGGCCATGGCGTGGATGCCGCCGAAGGTGGCGCAGGTACCGGCGGCGACCACCGCCCAGGCCTTGGGGGCCAGTTGGTCGATCCACCAGTTGAGGGTCTGCGGCTCGCCGGTCTCCGGGTCGTTGCCGAAGGACGTCCAGTAGCCGTCGCCCTCGATGATGTTCTGGTTGGGGATCGAGCCCTCGATGACGAGGATGAACGGGCCCAGCTCGCCGCGTACGGCCGCCCGGTAGGGGGCGAGGAAGTCCTCGCCGCCCAGGCTCGGCGAGAGCACCTTGTTGACGAGGTTCACCTTGGGCAGGCCCGGGATCAGTCCGAGCACCAGGTCCTCGATGGAGGGCTGGTCGGCGGCGGTGAGGGAGACGGTGTCGCCGTCGCAGCTCATGCCTTCGGAGATCCAGAGGATGTGGATCTCGTCGATGCCCCGCCGTTCCTCGGACCGGTCGGGTTCCTTGCTGACTTCGGTGGTGCTGCTGTGCGTTGTCATGTCACTCGGCCTCCGCTGCGGGGGTCTCGGAGTCGGTCGTGTGCCGCGAGGGGGGCGCGGCGGGAGCCGGTGCCGACGGCTCGTCCGGGGATCCGGCGGGTTCGAGGGGTTCGAGCTCGTCGGGCCGGAAGTAGTGGAAGCGGCCGTACCAGGTGTGCAGTTCGGCCGCGGGGTCGTCGTCGAGGGTGACGGCGAGGTGCACGCTGCCGTCGACGTCGTGGAAGACGGCGGCGACCTCGGCGGTCCGGCCGGCCAGGAACATGTCCTGGGCGTCGGCGCCGCGTCCTCGGGGACGGAGCCGTACGCGGCTGCCGCTGCCGAGGGGGACGCCGTCGACGAGCACCGTGTCGGTGGTCGGGGAGAGACCGTCGTCGGCGCCCTCCTGCCACCAGGCGGGGCGGTCGGCGGGCGTGGGAGTCACGGGGGAGGCCGGGGTCAGGGAGCGGACCGCGCCGTGCAGCCGTTCGAAGACCTCCTGCGGCATGGTGTCGACGCGGTCGAGGATCGCAGCCGCCCGCGGGTCGGTGGCCCGCGCCTCGCGCTTCTCCTCGTCGGTCAGCAGCATGGTGCGCAGCGTGAGGATCTCGTCGATCTCGGCGGCGTCGTGCAGGTCGCCCGGGCTCTCGGGGGCCACCTGCGGGTGGTCGGGCAGGATGATCGGCGCGGACAGCAGGACGTGTCCGGCGTCCTCGGCCGCACCGCCGAGGACGGGGAAGGTGAACTCGTTCCGGCACGCGCGTGCGGGTGCTTCCAGTGCCGCCGGCGGATCGATCAGGGACACGAATTCCACGCCGTCGCCGCCGATGAGGGTGTGGGTGGCGATGAGAGCCCGGCGCAAGGCCTCGTCACGCGGCGCCCGTGGTTCGGGTGCGGGCGCGGTGTTCGTGGTCCGTACACGCAGGCGGCAGAGGTCGTCGGAGAGCCGTTCGGCGCTGACGGTGGTCTCGGCCCGTACCTCCTCGCGGGACCGCACCACCCGCCCGGCGGCTTTGGGCAGGGGCTCGACGTCCGCACCGGCCGGGGCGCCCACCGCGACGGTGTGTCCGCCCCGCGGGAGCTCGTCGAGCGGGACCTCGATGTCGGCTTCACGTGGTACGGCCTCGTCGAAGGTCAGATGCATCGCGCCGTCGTCGGTGCGCAGCGACTCGACGGGGTGGTGTGCGGTGTCCTGCACCTGCTTGCGCTGCATCTGGAGGTAACGGACCCGCACGCGGACGGAGACGCCGGCGGGCCGTCGGATCCGCAGCAGGCACTCGGTCTGCTGGTACCAGGAGTCGGCGGAGCCGGAGACACCGGGGACGACGGGGCCGTCCGCCTCGGCCCAGCCCCGGGGGAACAGCACTCCGAACTGCCAGCGGACGCGGTTCTTGGCCGAGGAGCGGCGGTAGGGGTAGAGCAGGTAGCCCTCGTAGAGGACGGCGTCGGCGACGGTGCTGAGCTGCTCGAAGACGCCCGGGGACCCATCCGTGGCAGCGTTCTTCGTGCCGCCCCCGGCCAGTGCCTCCGCCATCGCGCCTCCTCGTCGGGTGCGCACACGGTTGCGGTGTGCACACGCATCCCTTCCACCACGGTCACACCGCTCATCCACCCTCGCCTCCTCCGGCGCAGCGGCACTGGGCCGTTCGGGTCGACGGCGTGGGAGCTGCTTCGCGGCGGGTGGGATGCGGACATGACGACGGCCCGTCCGCGGTGGGCACGACGGGCCGGTGTCGGGCTCTCGGGAGCCGGGGGCATCACCGCTTTCCGCGGGACAACCGCCTGGCCGGCAGGGGGATGATCACCGCGGCGGCCACGCCGTGGGACACGGCCAGGACGATCCGGGTGGAGGTGGCCGTGTGCGGGGCGACGGCCGGGCCGGCGAGGGACAGGACGGTGAGCGCGACGGTCGTGACCGTGAAGGCGCGGGTGGGCCGGCCGGCCCAGCGGGTGAGCGCGACCGCCAGGACGATCCCGGCGATCGACCAGAACACCACCCCGCCGAAGAAGCCGCCGACCGGGAGCTCCGCAGCCTCCTCGGCCCCGGGCCCGGCCGCTTCCATGGGGACGCCCGCCGCCCGGGTGACGAGCGCGAACGCCTCCGTCACGACGGCACCGGCGAGAGCCGCCAGAATGCCGACCAGCCATACAGGGCGTGCGGCAAGAAGGCCGGTGGTGCTGCCGGACCCGGTCCGCGCGACGTGGGTCCCGGGCGTCATCGCACTCATGTCACCGTCTCCTGTGGGGTGTTGGGGCTCGCTGTGCCTTCCGGAGAGGTAGAAGTGCTGGCACGGCGGAACTCGTCGGTGGCCGGGGAGGATTCTCCGCAGGCCCGGCGGTTCGTCCGGATGGCACACGTCACTCGCACGAACCGGCGCGTCGCGGGAAGGCGTCACATCATGGACCAGCCGAAGAACCTCCCCCGCCCCACCACCAGCCCCGCCGTCACGACCCTGGCCGACCCGCTGGTCAACAAGGGCACCGCCTTCAGCCGTCGCGAGCGCGACGAGCTCGGCCTCGACGGCCTGCTGCCACCCGCCGTGGAGACCCTCGACGAGCAGGTCGCCCGCGCCTACGAGGCGTTCCACGGCTACGACAAGCCCCTCAACCGGCACATCTACCTGCGGCAGTTGCAGGACACCAACGAGGTGCTCTTCTACCGCCTGGTCACCGAGTACCTGGAGGAGCTGCTGCCCGTCGTCTACACCCCGACGGTGGGTGAGGCCTGTCAGCGGTTCAGCGAGATCTACCGGCGGCCGCGCGGCCTGTTCCTCACCTGGGAGGACCGGCACCGCTTCCGTGACATCCTGCGCAACCGCCCGCACCACGACCAGGACGTGGACGTCATCGTCGTCACCGACGGGCAGCGCATCCTCGGCCTGGGCGACCAGGGCGTCGGCGGCATGGGCATCCCGATCGGCAAGCTCAGCCTCTACACGGCGATCGGCGGCATCCACCCCGCCCGCACCCTGCCGATCCTGCTGGACGTCGGCACGGACAACGAGGACCTGCTGGACAACCCCCGCTACCTGGGCCGGCGCGAGCGCAGGCTGACCGGTGCCGAGTACGACGAGATGATCGAGTCGTTCGTGTCGGCGGTGGAGGCGGAGCTGCCCGGAACGCTGCTGCAGTGGGAGGACTTCGCCACCGCCCATGCCTACCCGATCCTGGAGCACTACCGGGACCGGCTGCTCACGTTCAACGACGACATCCAGGGCACCGCGGCCGTCACCCTCGGAGCCCTGTCCACCGCGGCGAACGTGGCCGGCACGCCCCTGCCCGACCAGCGGGTGGTGGTCCTGGGCGCGGGGTCCGCCGCGATCGGTGTCGCCGACATGATCCGCACGGCGATGATCGACGAGGGTCTGCCGGAGGACGAGGCCGCGGCACGGTTCTGGGTCCTCGACGTCGACGGCCTGCTGGTCACCTCGCGTTCCGAACTGACGCCGCAGCAGCGCAGGTTCGCGCGCGACGACAGCGAGGTGGCCGGCTGGGACGGCACCGGGCTCGCCGAAGTGGTGCGCCGTGTCGAGCCGACGGCGCTCATCGGTCTGTCCACGGCCCACGGTGCGTTCACCGAGGAGATCGTGCGGCAGATGGCCTCCACCTGCGAGCGGCCCGTGATCTTCCCGCTCTCCAACCCCACCTCCCACTCCGAGGCCGAGCCCGCCGACCTCACCCGCTGGACCGGCGGCCGGGCGCTGATCGCCACCGGCTCGCCCTTCCCGCCGCTGACGGTGGACGGGCGCGAGGTGCCCGTGGCGCAGTCGAACAACGTGTACGTCTTCCCGGCCATGGGGCTCGCGGTGACCGCGAGCCGGGCCACGCGTGTCACCGACCGCATGCTCGTCGCCGCCGCCCGGGCCGTCGCCGAGTGCGCGGTGCGGGCGGCGGACGGCGACGCCGGCCCCGTGCCGCTGCTGCCGCCCCTGGCCGGCATGCGGGACTCCGCCCGCGAGATCGCCTTGGCCGCGGCTCTCGCCGCCGTCGAGGACGGGGTGGCCCCGCAGGCGACGGAGGAGGCGCTGCGCGAGGCGATCGCACAGGCGCAGTGGACTCCCCGCTACGCGGACTGAGCGCCGGGTGCGCGCACCGCGGGGGGCGTGCGGTCTGAGGGCCCGCGGGGGCGCCGGCCGCCCGTAGCTCGTGGGTCGTTCCGCTTCGGCCACTCCCCGTCGCGGGTGGACGCGAGGGTGCGCGGTGCCGTCGCCGTGAGCACGTCGGGCATGCCCCGCGAACAGCCCGGCGGTCTCGTCCGAGCCGGGTGGACAGGTGGGGCCAGACCCTGCGTGCCCCCACGCGGCCGCTACCGGCCTTCGGGGGAATTCCGGGCCGGGTCCGCGGTGCGACGGCCGGCGGGTGGTACGGGCATGAGATGTCCACGCCTCCCGATCAGCCCGCCTCGTCACCGCCCCTCCTGAACGAGGCGGAAGAGCGGGTGCCGAAAGTGCTGCGGACCGCCGCCGCTTACGCGTGGCGGCTCATCGCGGTCGGCATCGTCGTCCGGGTCGCCTTCTCCGTGCTGGGGCAGTTCCACCGGATCGCTGTCGCCGTCTTCCTCGGCCTGGTCATCACGGCGGTGCTGCGCCCCGTGGCGGGCCTCCTCGCCCGGTTCATGCCCAGGCCCCTCGCCGTCGCCGCCGCGCTCATCGGCGGCATCGTCCTCGTCCTCGGGGCGCTGGCGCTGGTGGGCGAGACGGTGACGGAGCAGCGCAGCGGGCTGGAGAGGGAGTTCGTGGCGGGCATCGACCGGATCGAGCGCCGACTGGAGGAGCCGCCCTTCCGGCTTCCCGCGAACGTGTTCGACGATCTTCAGTCGCGGATCGGCAAGCTCCTCTCGGAGCACCGCTCCACCCTCATCAGTACGGCGCTCAGTGGCGCGAGCCGGCTCGTCGAGGTGCTGACCGTGCTGGCCCTCGCCCTGTTCTGCGCGGTCTTCTTCACCCACTCCGGCGAGCGGCAGTGGCAGTGGCTGTGCGACCAGTTCCCCGAGGGGGCGCGCCAGCGTTTCACGATCGGGGCCGGGGCCGCCTGGCGGACCTTCACCGGTTACACGCACGGCATCCTGCTGGTCGCGGCGACCAACGCGGTTCTCGTGGGCATCGCCCTGTTCGCTCTCGGGGTGCCGCTGGCCGTGCCGTTGGCGCTGTTGGAGTTCATGGCGGCGTTCATCCCGTTGATCGGCTCGCCCATCGCCCTGGCGGTCGCGGCGGTCGTCGCCCTCGCGTCGAAGGGAGCACTCACCGCTGCGGTGGTCGTCGCCCTGATCGTGGTCATCGGCCAGATCGAGGGCCACCTGCTGCACCCCATCGTGATGAGCTGGGCCGTCCGGCTGCATCCGGTGGTGGTCGCGCTGGCGGTCGTCGGCGGAGCGGTGGCTGCGGGGGTGATCGGGGCGGTGGTGGCCGTACCGCTGGTGGCCGTGGTGTGGTCGGTGTATCAGGCGTTGCGGGGCGTGCGGGTGACACGCACGTGAGGGGTGAGCGGGCAGACGTGCGTCGCCGCTGCCGGAGGGGCTCCGGCCGTGGTGCGCGCCACGGCCGGAGCCCTCACCGGCGCCGAGTCAGCCGATGCGGTCGGTCCAGCCGACCGCGAGGTACGTCGTGCGCACCCGGGGGTTGTCGCCGAGGTCGCTGCTTTGTTCCAGTACGCGGCTGGTCTTGGGGTCGATGAAGTAGTACGGGCCGTCGACGAAGGCGACAGAAGGGGCAGGCGACTTGAAGCCGGCCTTGCCCCGAGTCTGCACCGCGCGGCGGAGGTTGATCACCGTGCTGCCCACCGACCGGAGCCGCGCGGCGCGCAGCCGAGGCTCGCGTTGCGGGCCCGGTGCAGTCGGGTTCGGGCCGTCGCGGCGGGTATGCCGACCACGGCCGCGGCCTCGCTCGGCGTCAGCTGCTCCCAAGCGACCAGGAGCAGTAACTCTCTTTCTTCGGCGGGGAGTTCGGCGAGAGTCGCACGCAGCCGCAGGGCAATGGCGGCGGCGACGAGTCGGTCGTCCACCGCTTCCCGGTTGAGCCGTTCCGCACCGTGCCCCGTCCGGTCCGCGTGACGGTCAGGCGGGGTCGGCAGGTGATGACGACCGGGTGCTCCGCAGCGAGTCGAGAACCCGCGGCGAGGCCTGCAGTGCCGTGCGCTGCATCAGGTCCACGACACCACGGGTGCCTGCCATCTCCGATCCGCCGCCGGCCCGGCCGGGGCCCCCGTGCTTCAGGGCGGGAAGCGGCGATCCGTGGCCGGTGGTCTGCGCCATGTTCGTCGAGTCCAGCAGGTGCAGTCGCCCGTGCCAGGGGGCCGCGTCTTGGACGAATGCGGTCGTCCAGGCGAGGTCGTCGCCGACGACTGAGGCCGCGAGGCTGCCTCGGCCGCGCGCCACCAGATTCGTCGCGTGGGCCGTGTCGCGGTACGCCAGCACGGTCGCGGCCGGTCCGAACGGCTCCACCTCGTGAGGTGCGGCGGCGTCCGGGTCGGCGGAGACGAGAAGGGTGTCGAGGAACGCCCCCCGATCGGGGTCGGCGTCGATCACGCGCGCCTTCTCGGGGTCGCCGTGCACGAAGCGTCCGGACTCGGCGATCTTCCGTGCCGCCTGCCGTACGTCGTCGCGCTGGGCGAGGCTGACGACCGGGCCCATCCGCACGTCCTCCGCGGCGGGGTTCCCGATGGTGACCCCGGCGAGCTCGGCGGCGATCGCGTCGAGCGCTGCGGTCTCGCGCTCGCGCGGGACGAGGACGCGGCGGATCGCGGTGCACTTCTGGCCCGCCTTGACGGTCATCTCGGTCACCACCTCGCGCACGAACGCCCCGAACAGCGGGGAACCCGGGGTGACGTCCGGGGCCAGCACGATGGCGTTGACGGAGTCGGCCTCGGCGTTGAAGCGGACGGAACGGGCCACCAGGTTGGGGTGGGTGCGCAACGTCCGGGCGGTGGCGGCGGAGCCGGTGAAGGAGAGGACGTCCTGCTCGCCGAGGAGGCCGAGGGCCGGGCGCACCGAACCGGCGACCATCTGCAGGGCGCCGGGCGGCAGCACGCCGGCGTCGGTGACGATGCGGACCAGGTGCTCGGTGAGGTACGCGGTCGGGGTGGCCGGCTTCACCACGCTGGGCATGCCCGCCAGCACGGCCTGGGCGAGCTTCTCCAGCGGTGCCCACACCGGGAAGTTGAAGGCGTTCACCTGGAGCATCAGGCCCGGGGAGGGGCTGACGAGGTGGACCCCCAGGAAGTCCTCGCCCCGGGCGAGGCGTTCGGCGGGGCCTTCCACCAGGTGGGGCGCGTCCGGCAGCTCGGTGCGGGCGCGGGCCGCGTAGTCGCGCAGGACGCGGATGCCGCCGTCGACGTCGTAGCGGGCGTCGTTGAGGGTGGCGCCGGCGAGGGTCGAGAGGGCGTACAGCTCTTCACGGCGGGCGCGGACGGCCGCGGC
The DNA here is from genome assembly GCF_053592115.1 of Streptomyces sp. NPDC002788. Classification (NCBI taxonomy): domain Bacteria; kingdom Bacillati; phylum Actinomycetota; class Actinomycetes; order Kitasatosporales; family Streptomycetaceae; genus Streptomyces; species Streptomyces sp. NPDC002788. The sequence goes on from NZ_JBSFVB010000030.1 coordinate 23,185, forward strand.
GAGTGCGTCGAGGAGGTCGGCCCGTCCATGGAAGCTCAGCGCGCGCAGCGCGGTGCCGCCGGCATGGCGGGCGTGGTCGAAGGCGCCCGCGAGGTCGAGGCCTTGGGAGGAGACGCGGCACACCGTCTCGCCGGTGACGGCGTCGTGTACGTCGACCGCCGTCGCGTCGGCGGCAGACGGCGCGACCCAGGTGTCCTGCAAGTAGCTTTCGAGCAGCATGGGATACGGCCCGCTTTCTTTCGGAGGGGTCGGGGGGACGCGAAGTCGGGCTACGGGACCGGGTGGTGACCCCAGATGTCGGCCGTGTACGTACGGCTGACCCAGGTGCTCTCGTCGACCTGCACGCCGCCCGCGCCGATCTCGATGCCGAAGCCGGCGGGCGACTTCATGTAGAACGAGAACATCCCGTCGTTGGCGTGCTTGCCGAGCGTGGCCATGAGTTCGACGTCGTGTTCGCGCGTGCGGTCGAGGGCGCGGCCGACCTCCTCCGGGGTGGTCACCTCGCACAGGATGTGGTGGGTGCCCTCGTTCTTGTACGAGCGGATGAAGGCGACGCTGTGGTGCCTCGGGTTGCAGCCGAGGAAGTAGAACGTGCCCCAGGGATAGTCGGCGGTGTCGCTGAGCCGGAAGCCCAGGATGTCGCAGTAGAAGTCGACGGCCTCCTGGACGTGTGGCGTCTTCATCACGACGTGCCCGAGCCCCTGCTCTCCGGTCACGAAGTCGACGCCCAGCGGTGACACGAACTGGCTGGGGGCCAGGCGGCGGCCGCAGAACAGCTCGGTGCGGATGCCGAGCGGGCCGCCGAAGTGCACCATGCGGGTCACCTGGCGGTCCCGGCACTCCTCCTCGGTGCCCGCCGTGACGTCGACGCCGGCCTCCTTGAGCCGCACCGTCATCGCGTCGATCGCCGCCCCGTCGCGGACCTCCCAGCCGATGACCGTCACACCACCGGTCTCCGCCTCCGTCAGCCACATGCGGAACGGGTGCTGGTCCATCCGCAGGCGATAGCGCACGGGCCCTTCGCCCGGGGCGCAGCCGCTGTCGGACGCGGCCCCGGGTTCGACCGCGAGGCCGATCACCGTGCGGGCGTACTCCGCCCACGCCGTCGGATCGGGCGCGCCGATCCCTACGTAACCAAGGCTCTGGATCGTCATGCCGAGGACGATATTTGTTAGACCCTTGACGGTCAAGGCTCTGACGAATACCTTGCCGTCATCGAGCCGAGGAGGACTCCGATGCCGGAGAAGCCCCGCCTGGAGCCCGTCGACGAGGCGGATCTCCAGGAGAAGACACTGGCGTCACTGGCGCCCTATCGCGATCAGGACGGCCGGATCTACGCGATCTGGGCGACCCTGGCCCACCACGAGGACGCGCTGCGCCGCTACCTCGTCTTCAGCAATCACGTGCTGGGCAAGAACACCCTGCCGCTGAAGTCCCGGGAGCTGATGATCCTGCGGATCGCCGCCCGGGCGCAGGCCGCGTACGAGTGGGACCAGCACGTCCGCATCGCCCGCCGTGCCGGCCTCGCCGACGAGACGATCCTGGCCGCCGCGACCGGCGCCTGGGAGGGGCTCGACGACCTCGACCAGGTGCTGCTCACCGCCACCGACTCGCTCGTCGGCCGGCAGGGCGTCGACGACGAGCTGTGGAACCGGCTGACCGCGCACCTGAGCACCGAGCAGGTCATCGACGTCCTCTACACCGTCGGCCAGTACCTGACCATCGCCACCGTCATCAACACGCTCGGCGTCCGGACGGAGGGCGACCTCGCACTCCCCCTCCCGCAGCCCGACCAGAAGGAAGTGCCCGCATGAAGCTCGCCCACCTCGCCGGCCGTCCCGTCCTCGTGCAGGGCGACCGCGCCCTCGACATCGCGGACGCCGGCAAGGGTGCGATCGAGCCGCGCCTGGAGGTCCTGTCCGACCTCTCCCTCCACGAGGAGCTGCGCGCGCTCGCCGAGCGCGCCGACGAGGCGGACTGGAAGCCCTTCGACCCACGCGACCTGGGCCGCGTCGCCAAGCCGTACAAGGCGATCGGGGTGGCTCTCAACTACCGGGCGCACGCCGAGGAGTCCAACCTCCCCGTGCCGGACGAGCCGTCGGTGTTCGCGAAGTTCGCCTCGTCCGTCGTCGGCCCCTACGACCGGATCGTCGTCGAGCCGCAGTACGACAAGGTCGACTACGAGGCCGAACTCGTCGTCGTCATGGGGAGGACCGGCAAGAACATCTCCGAGGCGGACGCCTGGTCGTACGTGGCGGGAGTGACCGCCGGGCAGGACATCAGCGACCGCCGCGAGCAGTGGCGCAAGCCGATCAACCAGTTCACGCTGCCGAAGTCGTACGACACCTTCAGCCCGATCGGCCCGTACCTGGTGACCGTCGACGAGTTCGAGGACCCGGACGACATCGAGGTGGCCGGCTGGGTCGACGACCTCGAAGTGCAGCGGGGCCGCACCTCGGACCTGATCTTCCCCGTGCCCGCGTTGATCGCCTGGCTGTCGAAGCGGGTGACGTTCGAGCCGGGCGACCTGATCTTCACCGGCACCCCGGCCGGCTGCGGCGTCCGCCGCACCCCGCGGCTGTACCTGACCGAGGGCAAGGTCCTGCGCACCGAGGTCACGGGCGTGGGCACTATGGTCAATCCGGTCGTCGCCGGCTAGGCAGAGGGAAGGGCGGGAGACCGTGACGGACACCGTGCGCGGGAAGGGGAGCACCGGCGCGAGCCGGACCCGGGAGTTCTCGGAGTTGCTGCGCCACCACCATCGTGAGCTGGGCACGACCGATCCCCGGGACCTCGACGCGATCGAGATGGTCACCGATCTCACCCGCCTCGAGGCACGGCTCACCAAGGACTTCGAGAAGCACGTCCACCGGCCGCTGGGCCTGACCTGGGCGGGCTTCCGGATCCTGAACGCCCTGTGGATCTACGGCCCGCTCGGCCAGCAGGACATCGGCCGGGTCTCGGGATCCACCCGGGCCAGCATCTCGAGCGCGCTCGCGACCCTGGAGAGCCGGGGCCTGGTCACCCGCGAGCGCGTCGAGTCCGACCGCCGTCAGCTGTTCGTCGAGCTGACCCCGGAGGGCCGTGAGACGCTGCGGCAGGCCATCGAGGCCCAGACCCAGCGCGAGCGCGCCTGGACCGGCGTACTCCGTGACGACCAGCTCAGTGAGCTGGTACATCTGCTGCGTACGCTGGTGAACCAGGAGACCCCGCCCGCGGAGTGACCGGGCCCCGGGGAACCAGCCGTCCACCGACCCGTGCTCGGAGCCGCCGTGGCACGGCCGCCGAAAATAGTCAGAACCTTTACCGTCAAGTATCTAACAGTAGGTTGGTTTCTCAAGGGAGAGAATCATGGTCCGTCGAGTCGTCACCGGTGTCAGCCCGAGCGGCAAGCCCGTGATCGTCAGTGACGGCGAGCCGCCGCGCACCAGTCGGTCCGTGCACACCCCCGGCTTCGCCCGCTCCCTCGTCTGGAACACGGCGGCCCCCGCCGTCCCGTCGGCCGATCCGACGGCATCCCTGGAGTCCTTCGTGCCCGCGCCGGGGGAGACGGTCGCGCTGACCGTCACCTTCCCGCCGGGCAGTGTCTACGCCGATCCCGGCTGGGACCCGGCCGCCGCGGCGGCCGAACAGCTGGAGTTCAGCCCCGGTCTCGCCGAGCTCTTCGAACCGGACAACCCGGGCATGCACACGACACCCACCGTCGACTACGGCGTGGTGCTCTCCGGCGAGCTGGTCCTCGACCTCGACGGCGGCGAGACCGCGGTCCTGGTGCCCGGCGACATCGTCGTACAGAACGCCACCCGCCACGCCTGGCGCAACAACGGCACAGAACCCGCCACGGCGTTCTTCGTCCTGATCGGCGCGGGCGGCACCTCATGAGCCCCCTGACGACGGCGGCACCCGGTGCGCCCGTCGTCGAGCTCGACCTGGCCGAGCTGCGCCGCGACCCGTATCCCGCCTACGCCGAGCTGCGCCGCACCGCACCGCTCGCCTGGGTCCCGTCGGTCGGACGCCACCTGCTGACCCGGTACGAGGACATCGTCCGCGCGGAGAAGTTCCCCGAGGTGTTCAGCTCCCGCGAGGAGGGCTCGCTGCTGCTGCGCACGGTCGGCCCGAACATGCTCCGCGAGGACGACCCGGAGCACCGGCGCCTGCGGGCCGCGGCCGAACCGCCCACCCGTCCCCGCCAGGTCCGCGACCTGTGGGCCGGCGCCTTCGAGCGCACCGCGCACGAACTGCTCGACCGCGTCGAGGGCCGCGGCGAGGCCGACCTCATCGCCGACTTCGCGGAGCCGCTCGCCGCCGCCAACCTGGCCCTGGTGCTGGGTCTGCGGAACGCGAGCGCGGACGACGTCGCCGACTGGTCGCGGGCGATGATGGCGGGCAACGGCAACTACGCCGACGACCCCGACGTCTGGCTCCGCGCCGAGCAGGCGACCCGGGCCATCGAGGAAGCGGTGGCCGAGACGGTCGAGGCCGTGCGCCGCGAGCCGGACGGCTCGGTGATCTCCTCCATGGTCCACGCGGCCGAGCCGGTGGAACTCGCCGAGATCCAGAACAACATCAAGGTCATCATCGGCGGAGGCGTCAACGAGCCGCGCGACGTCTTCGGCGTGGGCGCCTGGGCGCTGCTGCAACGCCCCGAGGCGCTGGAGAAGGTGCTCAAGGACCCGGCGTCCTGGAAACGGGTCTTCGAGGAGACCGCCCGCTGGATCTCGCCGATCGGCATGTACCCCCGCCAGCTGACCCAGGACTACGAGATCGCCGGCGTCACGCTGGCCGCCGGCAGCCGCGTGGCCCTCGTCATCGCCTCCGGCAACCGCGACGAGTCGGTCTTCGAGCGGGCCGAAGAGTTCGACCTCGACCGCCCGCACCGCCCCCACCTGGCTTTCGGCGGCGGACCGCACTTCTGCATGGGCGCGTGGGTCGCGCGCCACGAGGTCAGCGCGATCGCCTGGCCCCTCGTCTTCAGCCGTCTGAAGGGACTGCGCCTCGTCGAAGGCGCGGACGACCGCATGGACGGCTGGGTGTTCCGCGGTCTCACCTCGCTGCACGTCACCTGGCAAACCCCCTGAGCCGTCCCCATCGGGAGAACTTCATGCCCACCGTCATCTTCCGGTCGCCCGACGGGACCGAACGCAAGGTCACCGCCGAGTCTGGGACCGTCCTCATGCAGGCGGCCGTCGCCAACGGCGTCGAGGGCATCGTCGCCGAGTGCGGAGGCAACGCCTCCTGCGCCACCTGCCATGTCTACGTCGCCGAGGACCGGTCCGAGCTGGTGGGCCCGCCGGGCGACATCGAGGACGAGATGCTCGACTTCACCGCCGCCGAACGCCGGCCCACCAGCCGGCTCAGCTGCCAGATCCAGCTCACCGACGCCCTGGACGGACTGGTCGTCCACGTGCCCGAGGAGCAGGTATGACGAGCCCAGCGGGCGTGGTCGTCGTCGGCGGGGGGCAGGCCGGGTTCAGCGTCGTCTCGACGCTGCGCGCATCCGGCTACGCCGGTCCCGTCACCGTGTGCGCCGCGGAACCCCATCTGCCGTACCAGCGGCCGCCCTTGTCGAAGAAGGCGCACACCGAGCCGGACGGCCCGCGCGTCGAACTGGTGCCGGAGTCCTTCTACGGCGAGCGGGACATCGACCTCCGCCTCGGAGACGATGTGGTCAACCTCGACATCGTGGCCCGCACGGTCCTCACCCGGGCCGGCACCCGTCTCTCCTACGACCACCTGGTGCTGGCGACGGGCGCGCACAACCGTCGGTTGCCCGTTCCCGGCGCCGAGTTGGCCGGTGTCCACGCCCTGCGCTCCCTCGACGACGCCCTGACGATCGGCCGGGCGCTGGAGACGGCCCGTGACGTGGTGGTCGTCGGCGGCGGGTTCATCGGGCTGGAGCTGGCCCGGGTCGCCCTGGCCCGCGGCGCCCGGGTGACCGTCGTGGAACTGGCCGACCGGCTGCTGAGCCGGGCCGTGTCGCCGGAACTGGAACCGCGACTGCGGGAACGGCACGAGCGCGCCGGTGTCCGGATCCTCACCGGGACCGCCGTACAGGCCCTCGAAGGCGCGGGACAGGTCGAGCGGGTCGTCACCTCGCACGGCGTTCTGCCCGCCGGCCTCGTGGTCTACGGCATCGGCGCCGTACCCAGGGACGACCTCGCCCGGGAGGCCGGACTGGAGGTGGCCGACGGCGTGGTCGTGGACGAGCAGTTGCGCTCGGTCACCGATCCGCGGGTCTCGGCTGTCGGCGACTGCGCCCGGCATCCGCACCCGCACGCGGAGGGACTGGTGCGGCTGGAGTCCGTGCAGAACGCCATCGACCAAGGGGCGTTGGTGGGCCGCCGTATCGCGGGCTCGCCTGCCGCGTACGAGAGCCTGCCGTGGTTCTGGAGCGACCAGGGAGACGTCAAGTTGCAGATCGCCGGGCTGCGGTCCCCTTCCGACGAAGTGCTGCTGGTACCGGGCGAATCCCCTGAGCGGCTGGCCGCGTACGCCTTCCGCGCGGACCGGCTGGTGGCTGTCGAGACGCTGAACTGGCCCGCCGAGCACCTGGCCGCCCGCCGGCTGCTTCAGGGGCGAACGCCGGTGTCGGCCGCCGACCTGGCGGGGACGACCCTCGGCGTGCTCGCCCGCGCCAGACGCACCGCGGAGGTGAGGGCATGACCAGCACCTTCGGCGCACACCTCGCCGTCAGCGCGGCCGAGGCCGGTCACCGGACCGCCCTGGTCTTCGAGGACCGGACCTGGACCTACGCCGAGCTCGACCTCGCGGTACGGCGCACCGTCGCCCTGCTCGACAAGTTCGGGGTGCGCAAGGGCGATCGGGTGGTGATGCAGGGGGTAGCCCGGCCCGAGGCGTTGATCACGCTGTTCGCGGTGACGCGGATGGGGGCGGTGCTCGTGCCGCTGCACCCGCAGGCGACCGAGGGCGAACTCGCCGTCGTGTGCGAGGAGACCGGCCCGACCGCCCTGGTCGCCGACGAGACGTTTCCTGCGGTCTCCGGTCTCCGCCTGGCCTGGGAGGAACTGCATCCCGAGGACGACGACGGACCCGAGACGGTTGGGCACGCCACCCCGGTCGGCTCCGACACCGCGATCATCGCGTTCACGTCCGGCACCTCCGGCCGTCCCAAGGGCGTCGCGCTGACCCACGACAACCTGTACTGGAGCATGGTGGGCGGACTGGCGCGGCTGCCCTTCGGCGCGGACGACACCGCGCTCGTCTGCACCCCGCTGGCGCATGTCGCCGTGCTGGGCGGGCTTCCGCAGTACACCTGGGCGAGGCGCGGCACGGTGATCCTGGCCCCGCGCTTCGATCCGGACCTGTTCGTCGACCTGGTACGCGACCACAAGGTCACCTGCGCCTTCGCCGTACCTGCCATGTCCGCCCTGCTGGCCCGCCACCCCCGGTTCGGCAGCCAGGACCTGGACACCCTGCGGTGGATCCTGTCCGGCGGCTCACCCGCCCAGACCGCCACCCGCGAGCAGTTCCGGGCCCGCGGGGTCGGCGTGGTCAACTCCTACGGCCTGACCGAGACCGCGGCCGGGGTGACGTACTCCGCGCCCGACGAACCGGCCGACTCCACCGGAACACCCATCGCGCAGGTCGACTTGCGGGTCGTCGACGCGGCCGGGTCGCCCGCCCCGCCGGACTCGCCCGGCGAGATCTGGGTGCGCGGGCCGTCGGTGGCCGCCGACTACTGGACCGCTGCCGGGCCGACGGCCGTGACCGACCCCGAGGGCTGGTTCCACACCGGGGACCGGGGGCTCTTCGACACCGAGGGCAGGCTCTCGGTGGTCGGGCGGCTCAAGGACACCATCATCACCGGCGGGGAGAACGTCGATCCCGCCGAGGTCGAGAACGCGCTCGCCGACTTCCCCGGTGTCGTCGAAGTCGCGGTCTCCGGGGCGCCGGACCCGGTCTGGGGCGAGCTGGTGACCGCCTTCCTGGTCACCGACTCCGGCGGGCCCACCCTGGACGACGTCCGTGCCCACCTCGACGGCAGGCTCGCCCGGCACAAGTGGCCCCGGCGGCTGTGCGTCGTACCCGCCCTGCCCCGCGGGGCCACCGGAAAGCTCCAGCGCGCGCGGCTGACGACGCTGCTGGACAACTGACCCACCCTCCACAACTCCCTGAGACCGCGCCACGTTCGGCGCCGTCTCCCCCAGTCGTACCCGAAGCCGAACCCGAGGAGACGCCATGAGTGCGACCATGCGAGCCGCGCGGATGCACGCCGTCGGCGAGCCGATGAGGATCGAGGAACTGCCCGTTCCCGAGCCCGGCCCCGGTGACGTCCGCGTGGCCGTCCACGCCGTCAACATCGTTCCGAACCTCGCCAACATCCTGAACATGTGGACGACCTGGTTCCCGCACAGCCCCCTGCCGACCCTGCCGGCGGTCTTCGGTCTCGACCCGGCGGGCGTCGTCGAGGCGGTCGGCGAGGGCGTCCAGGCCTTCAAGCCGGGCGACCGGGTCTACGTCAACCCGGGCCGCTCCTGCGGATCTTGTCGCTCCTGTCGGGGCGGCGACTCGATCAACTGCGCCAGCTACGCATTCGCCGGATACTTCGGCTTCTCCCCGACCGCGATCGACCTGCTCGACCGCTACCAGGGCGGGCTCGCCGAGTACATGGTCGCCCCGGCCTACAGCCTGGTGAAACTGCCCGACAACCTGTCCTTCGAGGCCGCCGCCCGCTTCGGCTACATCGGCACCATGTACTCGGCGCTGCGCAAGGCCGAGGCCGGCCCGGGCAAGACCATCCTGATCAACGGCATCAGCGGCACCCTGGGCATCGCCGCCGCGCTCCTCGCCCCCGCCATGGGACTCACCCACGTGTACGGCACCGGCCGGGACAAGGCCCTGCTCGACCAGGTCGGCAAGTTGGCGGGCGGCCGGCTGAACCTGCACTCCCTGGACGACGGCCCGCTCGACGACTGGGTCCGCGAGGAGACCGGCGGCTACGGCGCCGACATCTACATCGACGCCCTCGGCCCCGGTGCCCCGCACGAGACGTTCCGCGCGGGCATGCGGGCGATGGCACGCGGCGGCATCGCCGTCAACATCGGCGCCGTCGCCGGTGATCTGCCGATCGACATCCACCGGATGATGGACCAGCAGCTGCGGCTGATCGGCTCGGCGTGGTTCACCTCCGCCGAGGGCCAGACCATGGCCGACATGGCGGGCGCTGGCCTACTGGACCTGAGCCCGCTGGAGCACCACGTGTACCCCCTGGAGCAGGTCAACGAGGCCATCAGCGGGATCGCCGTGCGCAACGGCGGCTTCAGCAACTTCATCATCAGCCCTACGGCCACCTCGTGAGCCGAGGGCCGTCGGCGACTCCCCGGGCCGACGGCCCCCTTCCCCTCAACCTCTGTTTGGAGCACAGATGCACGCCCAGCACGCCCCGCGCCCGGCCGACCCCCTCGACCTCGTCGAAATCGACAGCCTGCTGACCCCCGACGAGCGGGCCGTGCGCGACGCCGTCCGCACCTTCTGCGACCGCCGCGTCGAACCGCACATCGCCGAGTGGTTCGAGCAGGGGGAGATCGAGGACATCCGCGGCCTCACCAAGGAACTCGGCGAACTCGGCCTGCTGGGCATGCACCTGGAGGGCTACGGCTGCGCGGGCATGAGCGCGGTCGACTACGGCCTGGCCTGTCTGGAGCTGGAGGCGACCGACTCCGGACTGCGCTCCCTGGTCTCGGTGCAGGGCTCTCTGGCCATGTACGCGATCCACGCCTTCGGCTCCGAGGAGCAGAAGCAGGAGTGGCTGCCCCGCCTCGCGGCCGGCACCGCCATCGGCTGCTTCGGCCTCACCGAGCCCGACTCCGGCTCCGACCCGGGCAGCATGCGCACGGCGGCCCGCCGCGACGGCGACGACTGGATCCTCGACGGCCGCAAGATGTGGATCACCAACGGCTCGGTCGCCGACGTGGCCGTCGTCTGGGCCCGTACGGACGACGGCGTCCGCGGATTCGTCGTCCCGACCGACACCCCGGGCTTCTCCGCCCCCGCCATCAAGCACAAGATGTCCCTGAGGGCCTCGGTGACCAGCGAACTCGTGCTGGATTCGGTACGACTGCCCGGATCCGCCGTGCTACCGGAGGTACGGGGCCTGCGCGGGCCGCTGTCCTGCCTCAACGAGGCGCGCTACGGCATCGCGTGGGGCGCCATGGGTGCCGCACGGTCGTCCTTCCGGGCCGCCCTGGCCTATGCGGGCGACCGGGTCCAGTTCGGCCGCCCGATCAGCTCCTTCCAGCTCACTCAGGCCAAACTCACCGACATGTCACTGGAGTTGGCCAAGGGCACGCTGCTCGCCTTCCACCTCGGCCGTATCAAGGACGACCGCGGGCTTCGCCCCGAGCAGGTCAGTCACGGCAAGCTCAACAACACCCGTACCGCGTTGGAGATCTGCCGCACCGCCCGGACGATCCTCGGCGCCAACGGCATCTCGCTGGAGTACCCGGTGATCCGGCACGCCAACAACCTGGAGTCGATCCTCACCTACGAGGGCACCGTGGAGATGCACACCCTGATGATCGGGCAGGCACTGACGGGCCAGGCGGCGTTCCGGTGAGTGACGCGCCAGGGCCCGGCATCCGCCGGGTCGGGGTCGTCGGCTGCGGTCTGATGGGCGCGGGCATCGCCGAGGTCTGCGCCCGGGCCGGGCTGGACGTGGTGGTGCACGAGGTGCACGCGGGCGCGACCGGGGCCGGCCGGTCCCGGATCGCCGCTTCGCTGGAGCGCGGCGTACGGCGCGGCAAGCTCTCCGGAACGGAACGCGACGCCGCCCTCGACCGGGTGCGGGTCACCACGGACCTGGCGGAACTGGCCGACCGGGACCTGGTGGTGGAGGCGGCGACGGAGGACGAGAAGGTCAAGGTCGAGCTGTTCGCCGAGCTGGACCGGGTCGTCACCCGCGAGGACGCGCTGCTCGCCTCGAACACCTCCTCCCTCCCCATCATGAAACTGGGCATGGCCACCACACGCCCGCACCAGGTGATCGGGGTCCACTTCTTCAACCCGGTGCCGGTGCTGGAGCTCGTGGAGATCGTCCCGTCGCTGCTGACGGCTCCTCAGGCGCAGTCCCGCGCAGAGGACTTCGTCACGGAGGTGCTGGGCAAGAAGGTCATCCGTGCCCAGGACCGGGCCGGGTTCGTGGTGAACGCCCTGCTGGTGCCCTATCTGCTCTCCGCGATCCGGATGCTGGAGTCCGGCCACGCCTGCGCGGAGGACATCGACACGGGCATGGTCCTCGGCTGCGCCCACCCCATGGGACCGCTGAGCCTGGCCGACCTGATCGGCCTGGACACCCTCACGGCCATAGCCGAGGCGATGTACGCGGACTTCAAGGACCCGCAGCACGCCCCGCCACCCCTGCTGCTGCGCATGGTGGAGGCCGGTCTGCTCGGCCGGAAATCCGGGCGCGGCTTCCACGACTACTCCGAGAAGGGCGACTGATCACATGGCACAGGAAGTACGCGGTGTGATCGCACCGGGCAAGGGCGAGCCGGTGCGGGTGGAAACGGTCCTCGTGCCCGACCCGGGACCGGGGGAGGCGGTGGTGCGCGTCCAGGCCTGCGGGGTGTGCCACACCGACCCCCACTACACGCAGGGCGGAATCAGCGACGACTTCCCCTTCCTTGCTCGGGCATGAGGCCGCCGGGGTGGTGGAGTCCGTCGGCGAGGACGTCACCGACGTCGCGGTCGGGTCGACCTGCACCTGCAAGGCCGCCTGCCGTTGGAGCGGTTCGTCACCGAGACGATCCAACTCACTGACGTCCAGAAGGCGTTCGAGCGGATGCACCACGGTGACGTGCTGCGTTCGGTGGTGGTGCTGTGATGGCCGCGCGCATCGAACGCCTCGTCACCTCGGGCACCTTCAGGCTGGACGGCGGCAGCTGGGAGGTGGGCAACAACGGTGTGGATCGTCGGCGACGACCACGAGGTGATCGTCATCGACGCCGCCCATGACGCCGACGCCATCGCCGAGGCCGTCGGGGACCGGCGCCTGACGGCCATCGTGTGCACCCATGCCCACAACGACCACATCGATGCCGCGCCCGCCCTCGCCGACCGCACCGGCGCACCGGTCTTCCTGCATCTGGACGACCAGCTGCTGTGGAAGCACACCCACCCCGACCGTGACCCCGACGGCTACCTCTCGGACGGCCGCCGCCTCACCGTCGCGGCGACGGAACTCAAGGTCGTGCACACGCCCGGTCACACGCCCGGCAGTGTCTGCCTTCACTCCGAGGAACTGACCACGGTGTTCACCGGGGACACTCTCTTCCACGGCGGCCCCGGGGCCACAGGACGTTCGTACTCGCACTTCCCGACGATCATCCGGTCGATCCGCGACCTCCTGCTGACTTTGCCCCCGGACACCGGTGTGCGGCCCGGCCACGGGGACAGCACCACCATCGGGGCCGAAGGTCCGCACCTCACCGCATGGATCGAGCGCGGACACTGACCGGACGCGAGGTGGCCCCTCCCTCGCACAGGAGGTGAAGCGCCGTGTGCTGAGCCGTCCCGCAGCCCCTTACGGGGTCGTTGCCGATTCAGTCGAGCTGCTGGGGCCTTCCTCCATTGAGCGTGGCGCCCGCTACGAAGGCGGACCAGTGCAGCAGAGCAACACCACACGGGCCCTGGTGCACGACCGGTTGCCACTCGCCGGCTGTGGTCGTACCTCCTGCATGCAGGAGAGCTCGGCGGTAGCCTGGGCGGCCGAGTCGGGAGAGGGGCATAACTCGGTGGACGACGCGGCATACGGCGAGATCGGCGGGGCCCGGCGGCGGGCGCGCGGGGAGCTGGAGAGTGCTGTCCTCGCCGCTCTGTGGGCGGCCGAGGAGGCGCTGACGGCGGGGCAGGTGAGGAGCCGGCTGCCGGGGGACCTGGCGTACACGACCGTGCTGACGATCCTGTCGCGCCTGTATGACAAGGGAATGCTCGCCCGCCATCGACAGGGGCGTGGCTACGCTTACGAGCCCGCCCGGGACGAGGCATCGCACACCGCCGAGCAGATGCGGACCCTGCTGGACCACGGCACAGACAGGGAGGCCGTGCTCGCCCGGTTCGTCTCCGGGCTTTCGGAAGAGGACGAACACATGCTGAACCGGTTGCTGTCCGGCAGCGACCACGACCCTCACTCCGAGCGCCACGAAGGGCCGTGACCTGTCCGGCTCAGCGCCTGCATCCCCGTCCTCTTCTCCGGCCCGACGGCTCGCCCCCTGCCCGGCGGTAGGGGCGTCGGCCTGCGCACTGTTCACCCCCCGCCGAGGCGGCGGGCGCTGCCGTGCGTGGCCGGTGAAGCGCTGCTCGTCGGGCTCGCCCACCCTGTCCGTGGTCCGTGGCGCGGAAAATGACTGTGCGGCCAGACAGTGCCTGGCCGCGTCGGGCGAGGTTGCGGTGCTCACGGCATCGGCCTGTCACCGGCTTGCTCACCGGGCGGGGACCGAAGCCGGTCGGCTGCGGGTCTCACAGCGCGCCCCGCGCCCTCACTTCACCAGTACCTAGCCTCGGCAGAAGGGAGTTCAGCCCCCACAGCGTGACCCGCCACAGCGCCTCGGCCACGATGGCGCGGCTCATCTTGCTGACGCCGTGCTCCCGTTCGACGAAGGTGATCGGCACCTCCACGACCGTGAATCCTCGTGCCACGGTCCGGCGCAGCAGGTCGACCTGGAAGCAGTAGCCTTGCGAGCGGACGTGGTCCAGACCGATGCCCTGCAGCGTGCGCACCCGGAACACCCGGTAGCCGCCGGTCACGTCGCGCACCGGCAGCCGCAACAGCAGCCGGGAGTACGCGCTGCCGCCACGCGAGAGCCATTCGCGGCTCTTCGGCCAGTTGACCACTTGCCCTCCGGCCACCCAGCGTGAACCAAGGACCAGGTCGGCCCCCTGGTCCAGTGCGGCGAGCAACCGGGGCAGCTCCTCGGGACGGTGCGAGCCGTCGGCGTCCATCTCCACCAGAACCTGGTAACCGCGGTTGATCCCCCAGCGGAAACCGGCCAGGTAGGCCGCCCCCAACCCCTCCTTGCCCATGCGGTGCAGCACGTGCACCTGCCGATCCGCCTCGGCGAGCTCGTCGGCGATCTTCCCCGTGCCGTCGGGGCTGTTGTCGTCGCAGATGAGAAGGTCGGCCCGCGGCACGGCGGTCCGCAGTCTGCTGGTGATGTCGCTGATGTTGTCGGCTTCGTTGTACGTCGGGACGACGACCAGCAGGCGGTCGCCGGATTGGTAGCTCACAAGCACATGGCCTTCCGTCGGGAACCTCGCGGACACAACTTCCCTCTACAAGATGTAGTAGATGGATCTTTGGTTGCTTCAGCAGCCGCGCCCGCACAGCGGGATGGGAACGAGGAGACCTTCACCATGGCTGATAGCCCCGGCGCCGACGGTGTCACCCTGGTACGGCAGCGCGACACACCGGTGCCGTCGACGCCGCTCGTGATCGCTGTGCCTGGAGCCGCACCGCCGCAGTTGCACCGGGGGATGACGGTCCTCGCCACGGTGAGCCTGTTCATCGGCACCCGTTCGGCCTGGACCGACGCGATGGTGTCGGATCCGGTGGTCGCCGGAATCATCTCCGTCTGCTATGCGGGGATCCTGCTCTGCGGTGTCCTCGCTCTGTCAGCCCGCGGCCGGCGTGCACTGGGCAGGGTCGACGCCGGTGTGCTGGCGCTGGCGGTGGTTCTCGCGGTCTGCAAGTACTGGCTGAACCACGCCGGCACCGACGAGGGCGCACTGACCGCCAAGGCCGCCGCTGAGATCCTTCGAGGCCACCCCGTCTACGGCCAGCCCTGGCCGTGGCTCTTCGACACGCCGAAGGTCGGAATCACCAAGACCATGTCCGGAGGGGCGGACTACACCTATGGCTACCCGCCGTTGACAGCCCTGCTCGCAGCTCCCGTGCACGCCGTCGTTCATTCGACGGCGGCGGCCACCCTGGTGACCACCGGGGCGCTGCTGGCCGGCTCGGTCGTGCTGTGGGTGCTGCTGCCGGCACCCTGGCGGCCGGCGGCCACCGCACTCTGCCTCGGCTTCGGTCTCCTGCCCGGGTACGCCTACGCCGGCTACCCGGCGATCACCGCCCTCGCCCTCCTGGTTCCGGCAGTGGTCCGCTGGCCCTCCACCGGCGCCGACGGGCTTCTCGGAAGGAAGGGAGTGCTGCGAGCCGTCTGCCTGGGCGCCGCCTGCGCCGCCCAGCAACTCGCCTGGTTCCTCCTCCCCTTCCTCCTCATCGGCATCTACGCCGTACGGCGCGGCGAACTCGGGCCCCGCCGCGCCTTGGCCGTGCTCGGCCGCTACACCGGCATCGCCGCCCTCACCTGGGCTGCAATCAACGCCTGCTTCGCAGCTCAGAACTTCCACGACTGGCTGCACGGGCTGCTGCTGCCCCTGACCCAGAAGGCGATCCTGCACGGCCAGGGCGTCATGGGCATCTCCTACTACTTCACCGCCGGCAGCAGCCACCTCGACTACTACTCCTACGGAACCGACCTGCTGCTCATCGGTCTCCTGGCCGCCACAGTCCTGTTCGTCCGGCGGCTCGGCCCGGCCCTCACCGTGCTGCCCTGGCTGCCCTTCTACCTGGCCACCCGCTCCCAGGACGGCTACTTCCTGATGATGACCCCGCTGTGGCTCGCCGCGGCCGCCACCGTCCCCACCGCCGCAGTCGCCACCGCCTGGCAGCCCCGCCTACCGCGCCTCAACGGCCGGCGCGCCAAGGCCGCCCTGGCAGCGGGGCTGATGGCCCCCGCCGTGCTGTGCGTCGGCATCGCGGCCGCCAGTCCACCCCCGCTGCGCATGAGCGTGGCTCCCCGCTTCACCCACCGGCCCCGTTCCGGCACCGCCGGCGCCCCCCGCATCACCGCCGCCACGGTACGGGCCGTCAACACCACCGACGAGACGCTCGCTCTGCACTTCGCCAGCCGCGCCGGGCAGGGCGCCTCGAACTGGTGGAAGGTCGTCTCCGGCCCCGCGGCCCTCGCGCCGCACGCTTCGGCCACCTATGTCGTCAGGCCGCAGGGTGGTTCCCACGCCGTGCCCGGCGGCTCGCGTCCCCGCATGTACCTCATCGCCGTCACCGGTACCCCGATGACGATCACCACCGCCCGTATCCCGCCTTCCGGTTCCACTGCCCGGTGATCCGCATCCTCCGGGTGGGAGCAGACGACGCAGCAGGCCCCAGTGTCCTGTCCCTCATGCAACGGAGCCGGACGCTGCCGATCTCGCCCACCAGAAGGTTCGCGGGCCGCCGACCGGGAGCGCGCCACGGCGAGAACCACGGTTCGGCCGCCGCCCGCCCACACGGCACGTGGCGCAGAGGCCGCCTGCCTTCAATCAGCGGCTCTCCTCTCCCTGGGCAACCTCGACGTCGTGGTGGAAGGCGAGCACGCCGGCCGCCCCGGCGGAGACCGACAGAACCGCGCAGGCCGCCAGGAGAAGGGCGATACAGCGCGTGGCGCGCGAGCGCCGCTCGGAGGGCGTGAGGAGGGCGGCGACGCGTTGCGGAACGGGACCGGTCGTGGCCGCGGGTGCGAAGTCCGGGCGGGTGGATCGGGAGGCTTGGCCGGCGAGGGCGGCGCGGGCGATGGCGGTGGCGATCAGGCGCCGGTCGCCGAGGGTGGTGGCGGCGGCCTCGTCGGCAGCCCGCTCGGCGGCGAGCCGGATGGTGGCGCGTGTGGTGCGCAGGGCGGGGTGGCAGTGGGCGGCGAGTTCGGCGACGGCCAGGAAGAAATGGTGGCCGGCCCGGTTGTGGGCGCGTTCGTGGGCGAAGAGGGCTTCGCGTTCGGCGGGGCCGAGGCTGCGCAGCATCGCGGTGGTGACGACGATGCGGTGGGGGCGTCCTGGCAGGGCGTACGCATCGGGGTGGGGCGAGTCGATGACGCAGAGGTCGCCGGCGGCGGGGCGACGGTCGGCCTGCGTCCGGGCGACGCGAAAGACACGGACCTGCCGGAGCGCCGAGCGCGCCAGCGTCCAGGCGCTGAGCGTGAGCACTCCGGTGGCCGCCGCGGCCGAGGGCAGGACGAGGAAGTCCGAGGGCGTGCGCAGGGGATGGACGAGCTCACCGAGCGCGGCGAAGGCAGGGACTTTGAGCAGTCCGATCAGGACCAGGGCGCCGAGGGCGGCGACGCAGGAACCGGCCAGCGCCAGAACCGAGGCGGTGAGGACCCACAACGCCGTGACCGGGGCCAGGTGATCGAGGGTACGTCGGGCCAGTACCGGCGCGAGGAAGGGCAGGATCAGCGGTATCAGCAGCAGAAAGGTCATTGCTCGTCACCGTCCAGCAGCTGGCGCAGGAGCTGCTCGTCGTCGGGTCCGAGCTGGGCGACGAAGCGCGCCAGGACCGTCTCCCGGTCGGCGTCCCGGTCGAGTTCGGTGTGCATGCGCCGGGCGGTCAGGCCGGGAGCGTCCTGCACGGGAAAGTAGACGTAGCCCCGCCCCTGCCGTTCACGGCCGACCGCGCCTTTCTCGTGCAGCCGGGTCAGGATCGTCGTCACCGTCGTCCGGGCCAGCCCCGAGCCGAGTTCGGTCTGCACCCGGGCCGCGGTCAGCGGGACCCCGGCGGCCCACAGGGCGGCCATGACGGCGGCTTCCAGCTCGCCCGCCGGACGCCTTTCGTCCTTCGCGTTGGTCATGGAACCTTCCTCGCCCCGCTATCGTCTACAGTCCAGTAGACCGTCTACAACATTGTAGTCACTCGTCGGGTGCCGCTGCGCCGCATCCGACGGACCGGATGAAGGAGCCCTCGGCAATGACCCCACCCACGCCCCTATCCTTGCAGCTCGCCGTCAATGTGCTGGATGCCCGTTCGCTGCTGTCTGCTTTCGGCGTGCTGGGCGTGGGTGTGGTGCTGTTCGCCGAGACGGGCCTGCTGATCGGCTTCTTCCTCCCGGGCGACTCGCTGCTGTTCACGGCCGGCCTGCTGTGCACCGGCACCGCCGACCGCGCCCTGAAACTGTCGCTCGCCCCACTGCTGGTCGCCGCGGCGGTGGGGGCTCTGGCGGGCTCGCAGTGCGGATATCTCCTCGGCCGGAAAGCGGGCGGCGCCCTGCTCGCCCGCAGCCGCTCGCCCCGCCTGCACGAAGGGGCGAGACGGGCGGAGGAACTGCTGCAGCGCTACGGATGCGCGAAGGCGATCGTACTGGCCCGCTTCGTCCCGGTGGTGCGTACGGTGCTGAATCCGATGGCGGGCGCGCTGCGGGTGCCTGTGCGGACGTTCACCGTCTGGCAGGTGTCGGGCGGGCTCGTGTGGAGCACGGGGCTCACGCTGGCGGGATACGCGCTGGGCTCCTCCGTCCCGAACGTGGACCGCTACCTGCTGCCGATGGTCGCGGTGATCGTGGCCCTGTCGCTGGTTCCGCTCGCCTGCGAGGCGTACCGCTCGCGCCGGGACGCGAAGGTGAAGGAGGCCCGCGCATGATCCTCGCCTTCGACGGTTCGTCGATCGACGGCTCCGCCTACATCGACGTGGTGAACCTGGCCCGGCGCTCCCCTTCATGGTTGGACCACGCGGTGTCGGCCTGGTCGACGTACGGGCTCGGGCTGTTCGCCGTGCTCATGGCCGTCGGCTGGTGGCGTGCCCGGAGGGTGGGCGCCACGGCATCCGTGACGGCGCTCGCCGTGCCGTTCGTCGTGGTCCTGGCCTATGCGGTCAACACAGGGCTGAAGCTGCTGGTGCGCGAGGACCGGCCCTGTCAGAGCCTGCACGTGACCCCGCTGGAGGCGTGCCCCGCGCCCGGAGACTGGTCCTTCCCCAGCAACCACGCCGCCATCGCCGCCGCGGCGGCCGTCGCCCTGCTGTTCGTCTCCCGCCGGCTCGGCGCGGTCGCCGCGGTGACCGCCTGCGCGATGGCGGCCTCACGAGTCTGGGTCGGCGCGCACTACCCCCACGACGTGGTGGCGGGAGTCGCGGTGGGAGCCGTGGTCGCGCTCAGCGCGATGGTCGCACTGCGGCGACGTCCGCAGGCCCTCGTCCGGCACATCACGGCCACGCGGTTGCGTCAGCTGCTGGTGCCGTCATGAAGCGTGGCGACGTGGCCG
Source organism: Streptomyces sp. NPDC002788 (assembly GCF_053592115.1). Lineage (NCBI taxonomy): Bacteria > Bacillati > Actinomycetota > Actinomycetes > Kitasatosporales > Streptomycetaceae > Streptomyces > Streptomyces sp. NPDC002788. The sequence continues at coordinate 42,229 of NZ_JBSFVB010000030.1, forward strand.
AGCTGGCCGGGAGTGTCGGCCTCGGCGCGTGGGCGGCGTTCGGTGTGCTGAGCATGGTCGTCGTGGGCGACGGCATGCCGCTGTTCGCGGACAGCGGCCTTCTGTCCTGGTCCGTCGGCCACCGGCCGGACGTGGCGGTGGCGTTCGCCCGCGGGCTGACCGCCACCGGGACGGGTGCCGTCCCGTACCTGCTGGCCGTGGTGGCCGGAATCACCGCGGGGCGTACCCCGCGGCAGCGGATGACGGCCGTCGCGCTCTGTCTGGCCGGCCTCGGGGCAGGCCAGGCCCTGCGGTACGGGGTGATGACGCTCGTCGCCCGGCCCCGGCCGCCGGACGCTGACTGGGCAGCTCACGCATCGGGGTGGGCGTTCCCGTCCGGTCACGCCACCACGGCCGGCCTCACCGCCGGACTGCTCGTCATCGCCGTCCGCGTGCGCGGTCCGCGCGGCAGGACCCCGCTCACCCTGGTCATCGGCGGTTGGGGCGCGCTGGTCGGGCTGACCCGCGTGTACCTCGGAGTGCACTGGTTCACCGACGTCGTCGCCGGCTGGCTGTTCGCCGTCGGCTGGCTGGGGGTGTGCCTGTGGGCCGTGGCTTGCCGGCTGCCCGAGAGCTGGACCCCCGGTACGACGGACACGGCACGGGAGGCGACCGGGCCGAGGGACACATCAGGCGGCCGAACGGACACGGCACGAGAGCCGAAGGAGGACCATGCACCCCAAGATCCTGGTCGTCGAGGACGATCACGCCCTGCGTGACGTGCTGGTGCGCGGACTGCGCGACGACGACTTCGACACGGTGCCCGCGCCGGACGGTGCCACCGCCCTGCGGCTGGCCGCCGACGACATGGCCGCCGCCGTGCTCGACGTCGGACTGCCCGACGCCGACGGGCGAGACGTGTGCCAGGCGATGCGCGCGAACGGATTCCTCTCCCCCGTCATCTTCCTCACGGCCCATCACCGACTCGCCGACCGGCTGTCCGGCTTCTCCGCCGGGGGCGACGACTACCTGTCCAAGCCGTTCCACCTCAGCGAACTCGCGGCCCGCCTGCGGGCAGCGGTCAAAAGGACCGAACCACGACCCGCGACCACAGCGAGGGACCTGGTACTGGACCCCGTCCGGCACGGGATCAGTGTTCATGGCACCCGAATCGCGCTCACACCGACCGAGTTCCGTCTCATGGCCGCGCTCATGGCGGCATCCGGCGGCATCGTGCGCCGCCGCGAGTTGCTCCGAGCGGGCTGGCCCGAGGGCGCCCAGGTCAGCGACAACACCCTCGACCAGTACCTGACCCGGCTGCGCCGCAAACTGCGGGACGCGGGCAGCGACCACACGATCGGCACGGCCCGAGGCATCGGCCACCATCTGTCATGAGCACAGTCCGCCACCGGCCGCACCCCCGCCGCCGCGGAGGGACCGTCCTGACCGCGCTTGCGCACCGGCTGACTCCCAGCACGCTGCGCGGTCGACTGTCCCTGGTGGCGCTGGCCACAGCCGCCCTCCTGATGGTGATCCTCACCGTCGCCTTCAACGCCGTGGCCCAGCAACGCCTTCAGCACCAGGCAGACGACGAGCTGCGCACCCGCGCCGCCGCCGTCGCGACGACCGTCGACACCAGCGGCACGACCGTCCACGTCCTGGAAACCCCCCACGACAACCTCCTCGACGCCAACGTGTGGATCTACGCCGGCCGACGCCTGCTGGAAGAGCCGCCGACCGCCGGCCCACTGACCCGCGTCGCCGACGCACTCGCCCGGCGGGGCGGGCCACGTTGCGTCACCGCCGACGCCCGGGACCCCCTGCGGCTGTGCGCCCAGCCCGTATCCGGAGACAAGAGCGAGGCCACCGTGGTCACCGCGCTGGACCTCTCCCCGTACCGGAGTTCGGCCGGCACCCTGCTCCTGGGATCGCTCGCTCTGGACGCCGTCATGCTCGGCTGCACCTACGCCCTGACGCGGCTGGCGGTGGGCCGTGCGTTGCGCCCCGTGCGCACGATGACCGACCAGGCCACCCAGTGGAGCGCCGTCGCCTCCGAAGAAAGATTCAGCAGCACGCGGCGCCCGGCCGAACTCGCCCGCCTCGGTACGTCACTGGACGCGCTGCTGGACCGCATCCGCACCGTCCTGCGCCACGAGCGGCGGCTCACCGGGGAACTGTCGCACGAACTGCGTACGCCACTGAGCCGGATCATCGCCGAACTCGACTGGTGGCAGTCCCGCCCTCGCTCGCCCGCCCAGACCCGGGCCGTCCACAAGGTCATCGCGGATGCCGCCGAGTCCATGCACGGCATCTGCGACACCCTCCTGGACGACGCCCGCGACGGCACGCTCACCGCTCCCGGCACCGCCGAGGTCCTGCCCACGCTGCGTCACCTCGTCGAACTCCTCGAACTGCCAAGCCACTTGACGATCACCGGCAACGACCCCCAGCTGGCCGCCGGTGTCCCATCCGCCCTCCTCGAACGCATCGTCAGCCCGCTCCTCACCAACGCCTGTCGCTACGCCGACTCGAGCGTCACCGTCCGCGCGTATCGCGCGCCCGGGGGCGTACGCATCGACGTCATCGACGACGGGCCCGGCGTACCACCTCGGTTCGCCGAGCAGCTCTTCCAGCCCGGCCGACGGGCGGATCCCGGCGACGGACACGGCGGAGCGGGGCTGGGACTGCCGCTGGCGCGTCGCCTGGCCCGCTCCGCCGGCGGCGAGGTGACGTACGACCCCGGGCACGCGCCGGGAGCACGGTTCGTGGTCAGCCTGCCTCCCGGGTGACGGGACCGCCTGGCCGGCAGGCCGTGCCCGCTCCGTGCGGCATCACGGCATCACGGCATGGCGTCATGAAGCCACACAGCCGGGCGACGAACCCAGCGCCGTCCCAGAGCCCGCCTCGCACCGTCAGCCCCCGGCAAACACGTCAAAGGAAGGTCCGCACGCCGGCACGGAGTTTCAGGGTGGCGTGAGGGTCAGCACGCGGTTGAGCGCGCCGCCGGGGCGGGCGGTCAGGTCGGCCCAGGTGCCCTCCTCCACGATGCGGCCGGATTCCAGCACGGCGATACGGTCCGCGCGACGGATGGTCGCGGGGCGGTGTGCGATGACGATGGTCGTGCGGTTGCCCTGGGCGAGCGCGGCGGCGATTCGGGCGTCGCCGCCGTTGTCGAGGTGGGCGGTGGTCTCGTCCAGCACGAGGACCCTGGGCTCGGCCAGCAGGGCGCGGGCGAGGGCGATACGGGCGCGCTGGCCACCGGAGAGGGTGGAGCCGCGCTCCCCGACGAGGAAGTCCACGGGGGCGATCCCGTCGACGCCGCACAACCGGGCGGTTTCGGCCAGGAGGTCGTCGTCCGCGTCCGGTGCGGCGAGGCGCAGGTTCTCGGCGAGGGTGCCGTGGAAGAGGGGGGTGTCCTGGCCCACCACGGCGACGGCACGGCGCAGTTCGGCGTCGGCCACGTCGCGGATGTCGACGGGGTCGCCGTCGCGGGGCAGCAGGTGGACAGCTCCCTCGGAGGGGTCCCAGAACCGCGCCAGCAGCTGGGCGCAGGTCGACTTGCCGGCCCCCGAGACGCCGATCAGGGCGAGAGTCTGCCCCGCGGGAACCGTCAGCTCGACCGCGTCCAGCACAGGCCGGCCCCCGTAGTCGAAGCTCACCTTGTGCAGCCGGACGCCCAGCGGGCCCGGTGGGAGCGGTCGGGGTGAGGCGGGCTGCGGGGCGAGAGACGGAGCTTTCACCGCCGCGTCGACGCGGGCGGCAGCGGCGCGCAGACTGACGGCCTGGCTCAGGGCCCTGGCCGACTCGGCGACCGGCCCGAGCACCGACAACGCCAGCGCCATGGCCGCCGGGGCCCACGCGCCGTGCAGCCGGCCGGAGGTCACGGACTGCGCGGTCGCGGCCACCACGCCGAGCACCGCGAGCACGATGAGCAGATCGCGGACGGCGGCGGCCGCGGCCTCCCAGGTGGCCTCGGCCCGCTGCGTCTCACCGACCCGTCGGCCCTGCTCGGCGAGACGGCGGCGGCGCTCGGCCAGCCCTCCGAAGGCGAGCAGTTCGCGCAGCCCGTCGACGGTCTCCACGGTGTCGGCCGAAAGCCTCGCCGTCGCCGCCTTGGTTCGGGCACCGCGCGTGGCGCGTCCGCGCGCGTCGGCGAAGGGAGCCACGGCGAGCAGCGCGGCGACTGGCAGCACCGCCGCCGGCAGCCACGGCTCGACGGTGGCCAGCACAGTGACTCCGCCGGTGAACACCACGCCGGAGGCCAGGAGTTGGGCGGTGGTGTGGGCGTAGAAGAACTCCAGTGCCTCCACGTCGGCCATCGCGGTGGCGGCCAGGTCCCCGCTGCGCCGGCCGGCCACGCGGGCGGGGGCGCTGCGGGCGAGCCCGTCGAAGACCCGCACGCGCAGCTCGGCCAGCACCCGGTAGGCCAGGTCGTGCGAGAGGTCCATCTCGCGCCAGGTCGTCAGGGCCCGTAGGAGGACGAGGGCCACCAGCGTGGTGACCGTGCCGGCCGAGGGGGCGCGGTTCTCGATGACGGCGGTTCCGACGCTGTGCGCGGCCAGCGTGAGCAGCGCCACCAGAGAGCCCTGTTCGACGAGTGCGGCAGCACAGGTGCGGGCCATCATGACCCGGTGCCGGACGAGGGAGGGCAACAGGGCCCGCAGCGAGCCCCGCGGGGGCACGGGCGCGTCGGCGGTACCGCCCGGCGTCACGTCGGCGTCGATGGCGCTGCTCATGCGGCGAGCCCTCCTTCGTAGGTGCGGCCCGCTTCGACGAGCTGGGCGTAGACGCCTCCGGCGGCGATGAGGTCGTCGTGACCGCCTATGGCGTCCACGCGTCCGCCGTCGAGCACCACGATGCGGTCGGCGTGCCGGACCGCGGCGAGCCGGTGGGCGACCAGCAGGACGGTCCGGCCGCCCGCCGCGTCCAGCAGTTCGCGGACGATGTGGGCCTCCCGGCGTTCGTCGACCGCGCTCGTGGCCTCGTCGAGGACGAGCACCCGGGCGTCGGCCAGCAGGGCGCGGGCGAGGGCGAGGCGCTGGCGTTGTCCGCCGGACAGGGTGGCGCCCCGTTCGCCGAGCACGGTGGCGTAGCCGTCGGGGAGGGCTGTGATCTCGTCGTGGATACCGGCGGCCCGTGCCGCGCGGAGAAGTTCGTCGTCCGTGGCCGTCGGCCGGGCCAGGCGCAGATTGTCGGCGATGGTGGCGTGGAAGAGGTAGGTCTCCTGTGAGACGACGGCTATGCCCTGCCGCAGCGAGTCGAGTGCGTACTCGCAGACGTCGCGGCCGTTGACGGTGATCCGGCCTTGCTGCGGCTGGCGGTGGCGCAGGAGCAGGGCGAGCAGCGTGGACTTGCCGGCGCCGGAAGGGCCGACGATGGCGGTGATGCGCCCTGCCTCGGCGGTGAAGGTGACATCGCGGAGGGCGGGCGCCGCGGCGCCGTCGTAGCTGAAGTCCACCCGCTCGAAACGTACTCGGGGCGGATCCGGCCAGTGGGCTCGCTCCGTCGCCGTGTCGGGGACAGCGGGGCCGGCGGTGCGCAGCGCCACGAGCCCGTCCGCGGCCGATACTCCCAGGTACCCGGCGTGCCATTCGCGGGACAGGTCGCGTACGGGCCTGAAGCACTCGGAGGCCAGCAGCAGCGTCAGGTAAGTGCCAGTGGGTGTGGTGGTCCCGGTGACGGCCGACCAACTGGCGAGCAGCGCCGCGGCCACTGTGCCGCCCTGGATGGCCAGGTCGGTGAGTCCGGTGTCGACCAGTGACACGCGGAGCTTGGCGACGGTGGCCCGGTGCAGTGCCGCCGAGCGTTCTTCCAGCCGCTCACGGGTGCGCCCGACGGCGCCCGCCGCCCGCAGCGCGGCCATGCCCTGCAGCGCTTCGAGGTAGTCGGCGCCCAGTTGCTCGTAGGTGTCCCAGTGTTCCTTGCCCCGCTTGGCGAGGAGCCGGTCCCAGGCGCGTGGGCCGAACAGGCCGAACAGCAGAGCCGGCACGAGGCCGAGGAGGGCGACCGGTTCGACGGCGGCCAGGGCGGCGAGCAGCAGGGGCGGCACGGTGAGGGTGATGAGGAGCTGCGGTAGGTAGCGGGAGACATAGGCGTCGACGCCCTCCACCCCGTCGACGAGGGTGGTGCGCACCGCTCCGGCGCGCGCGGAGGTCAGGTGCGCGGGCCCGAGCCGTCCGAGGTGGGCGAGGAGTTCGTCCCTCAGACGCACCCTGACCCGCGCACCGGCGCGGGTGGCGGTGCGCCGCTGCCACTGGCCGAGCCCCGCTCGGGCGGCGACGACGCCGAGCACACCCCCGAGGAGCAGCGGGAGCCGGTCCGTCTCGCCCCGGGCCACGTCGGCGAGGGCGACGGCGAGCAACACGGCCTGCGCGAGGTGGGCGAGGGTGACGGCCCCCTGCAGGGCGGTGGCCGCGAGCAGGGAGCGCTGTGCGTGCCGTGCGGCGCGGCGCAGCTCGGGGTGGACGATCACGAGGTTTCCTCTTCGGAGTGGGTGGTGCCGAGGGCCAGGCCGTGGACGATCCAGTCCCTGCCCGGTGCGGCGCCGAGCGCGGCACCGAGGTCGGCCTGCTGCCAGGCGCCGACGGGGCGGCCGGCCAGGCCGTGTCGGCCGGCGGTCATGTGAGCCATGTGGACGGCGAAACCGGCGCGCAGATGGGCCCGGCGGATCTGCGGGGCTCCGGCGTTTGTCGGGCAGCCGTAGCCGAGCAGGACGGCGCCCGTTTCCGCGATCCACGGCTGGCCCGCGGCCCAGGCGGCGAGCGTCGGCCGGGCCTCACCCGCGGCGAGACGCCGCAGTGTGCCGTCGGGTGCCGACTCGACGAGTTGGGGCTGTGGTTCGCCGACGGCCGCGCACCACCCGAGTTCACCGGCGTTCGCCGCCGCGGCGGCGAGCACCGCCCGCAGGGCCGCCTGGGGAGGGGTGCCCCGCAACGGTGGCGGGGCGCTGCGGCGAGTCAGCAGGTCGCGGGGGGTGGGTGCGTCCGCGGCTCGGTGTGCGGTCTCGGGCGGGGCGAAGTGCAGTGCGGCGAGGGGGTCTTCGGCGAGCCCGTCGAGGTCGAGGGCTGTCGGCCGGACACCCAGGGAGCGCGCCGCGAGCCACAGCGCCGCGGCGGCGTGCCCGGTGTCCAACAGGAGCAGCGGCCAGGCACGGTGGCCGTAGTGCGAGATCGTGCGCTGTGCGGTGACGGACAGTTCGACGGTGACCCCGGGCGGTGTGCCGTCCGGTTCCGGGCCGAGGCGGTGCACGCGGTGGCCCAGCGGGTCGTAGCCGTAGCGTCCCGACGGCAGGGGGCAGTCGGCGCCCACGACGAGCCGGGCGTCCACCGGGTGCAGCGCACCCGCGGACGGGGCGGGCCGCAGCCGTCCGGCGCCGTCCGAGGCCGCCAGGGAGAGGCGGAGCAGCACGCCCAGATCGAGCTCACCGGGGCCTGCGTCCGGCAGGGGAAACGCCGGTTCGGGCCACGGGCGGACGGCGGGCCCGGCAGGCGTGTCCGGGCCCGGCTTCTCCGGGGTACGGGCCCGGGCGAGGGCGGTGACGAGATCCACGGGTGGTCCTCACATGTGGGGCGGAGGAGCCAGAGTGAAGTCTTCCGGCGCGCTCGGCGCGGTGGTGCGCCAGCCACGGGCGACGGCGGCGTCGGCGAGGCGCGGGGCGCCGAAGTACCCGAAGGCCGCCGGTGCGTTGGGGATGAGGCCGGAGACCAGGACCCGGGCGACGCGCAACGGCGTTTCGGCCACGTCCTCGGTGGTGAGGTCGAACGTCATGACGCGGTGACCGCCGTCGTGGAGTGCGCGCTCCAGCCGGTCCCGGCTGCCTGGCTCGACGGCGTCGACGGGTACGGTGCCGTGCGCCGGCTCGGTGAACCGGCGGGCCTCGGGCGCCATCCGCTCGTCCAGCCAGACCTGCACGTGTGCGCCCAAGTCCCGTACACGCGCGAAGTCCTCGCCGCACGCGTCCAGGTAGCGGCGGTCCTCGCGGTGGTCGAGGTAGAGCCCGCGGGCGAGCAGACCTGCCTCGACGGCCTGGAACACCCAGCCGTCGGGATCTGCGAGGCCCTGTGTGAAGACCCAGGTGTGGACCGCCTCCAGTACGGCCTTGCGGGCGGCCTCGGCCGGGTCGTACTTGCAGGCGAAACCGGCGGCGTGGAGGCCGAGCCGTGGGTCGTGGACGAGTGCCGCCATGCAGGGGGCGAACTCCGAGGGCATCTCGGCGAGGTGCACGTCGAGCCCGGACCCGGCGAGGTCGTCGGCGAGGCCGGGCACACTCGCCGGGTCGATGCCGCGGGTCGGGCCGTCGAGGTGCCACCACAGTTCCAGGGCGTCGCGTTCGACGATCTCCAGCAGGCCGCGCTCGACGGCGTCGTCGAGCCCTTGTCCGGTGGCGATGCCCGCGTAGTTGAGGTGGTGGGTGCGGGGCAGCGAACGCAGCTCGCCCTGGCGCCAGTTGAGGTGGGTGAGAGCGACGGGTGCCCAGACCTCGGCTCTCTCCCCGTCGGGCAGCCGTTCCTCGCCGCGCGTCCACAGGGACGGGGTGTCGGCGGTGAGCGGGCGGTAGGGGAACTTCTCGCGGGCGTACTGCCAGTCGGCGTAGGCGGGCAGCTCGCCCGGACCGTACAGCCGCAGGCCCTTGCCCACCAACTCGGCGGCGGTGGCGCGCAGCGGGGCGTCCGGGTGGCCGGGCGGAGGCACGCGGTTGCCGCAGTAGCGCTCGATTCCCTCGGCTATCGCGGCGATCCGGGCGCCCTCTGGGTCGCCGAAGGTGGTGCCGAGCGACACCCGGTCGGCCGGCCACAGGCCGAGCTTGCGGGCATCGGCGATCTCGGCGGTGAGCGCGGTGTAGCGGGGTGGGGTGCCCGGAGGGTGCTCGACGGGCTTGACCTTGCGGACGATGCCGCACACGGGGTCGAGCAGGGCTTCCAGTGGCAGCGCCGTCATCGCAGGATCTCCTGTACGGGATCGGTGGGGGTGGGACGGGAGCGGAGCACGGGCAGGTGGAGTGCCACGTGCCGGGGGTCGACCTCGCGCCGGGAGGCGAGGAGCCGGGTGGCCGTGACCGGGTCGTCGCCGGTGTGGGGGTTGCGGGCGTGGGCGGGGAAGTGGTGTCCGGCGATCTCCAGGCGGAGCCGGGTGCCCGCGGGCAGCCGCCGTGCGAGCGGGCCGAGCCCCACGGTGAACTCGGCGGCCCTCCCCGGCGGATCCGCGCGTCGGACGATTCCGACGGCGAGCCGCTCGGCCACCCCGTCGGAGGTGATCGCGACGAGCCGTGCCGCCCAGTCCGCTGACCGGGTGTCGGCGGTCGCACGCACCCGGACTTCCGCGGTGCCGATGACGTCCATGGGGCGTGGCAGTGGCGGGGTGGCGAACAGGCAGCGGTCGGGCGTGCCCTCCGTGGGGAGGGCCAACTCCTTGCTGGAGACGGGCCGTTCGGGGTCGGCCGTGAAGGAAGCCCCGTGCAGCAGCCGTATCTTCTGAGGGCGCGGCTCCCCGTGCGTCCCGACGGGCACCCACAGGGGGCTGCCGCCCAGCCCGACCGCGCCTCGGCGTCCGGACGCGAGGCCTCCGGTGAGGGCGAGCCGGGCCCAGCGCGCGTAGAGCTCGCCGAGGCCCACCCGGTGCGCGGGCCGGGCATCGGTGCCGGGCGCGGCGACGAGACCGTGCCCCCAGGGCCCCAGCAGCAGGCGCGCCGAGGGCCCGCCCCAGCGGCGCCACAGCGCGACGGTGTCCTCGGTGAAGTGGTCGTGGTGACCGCCCACCGCGAGCAGTGGCATCCCGGCGCGTTCGGCCCGTGCAGCGAGCAGGCCCCGCTCGCGGTGCCGCCACAGGCCCGGCCAGGAAGGCAGGCTTCGGCCGAGCCGGACAGGGAGGTCGATCAGCGGCAGGTGGGCCAGCAGGCCGGGGTCTTCGGCGAGAACGTCCGCCAGGGCGCCCTCGTCGGAGTCGCGCCGGTCGCCGTGCGCGGCCCACCAACCCGCGCGGGCGGACAGCCGTTCCGCGCCCGAGGGTTCGCGAGCCGTCTCGGCGACGCCCAGCGCGGGCACAGCGGCGATGACGGCGTCGGGGCGGGCGTCCTCGGGCGCGTCGAGCGCGAGGACGACGGCGCAGTGAGCGGCATAGGAGGCCCCGACCGCCACGACGCTCCCGTCGCTCCAGGGCTGCCGACGGATCCAGCGGGCCGCCCGCGCACCGTCGGCGGCCTCGTTCTCGTACGGGTGCCACTCCCCCGGCGACGCGTGCCGACCGCGCACGTCCTGCACCAGTGCGGCGAACCCGCGCCCGGCCCACCCCCGGAGTTCGGCGTGGTGGCGGCGTCGGTCGTAGGGCGTACGGATGAGGACGGCCGGGAAGGGCCCCTCGCCGTCCGGGAGCCGGCCGTCGGTCGCGAGACCCTCGACGGCCTCGGTGAACGACGTCATCCGGCCTCCACCGGCATCGGGGCGACGTCGGGGACGGGCAGGACGGGATGCTCGGTGACCGTCAGCGTGCGCAGATCGACGCGCCGGAGCCGGCGCCGCGCGGGCAGCCCACCGGGGTGGGGGGCATCGGTGGCCCACCGGGTGAGGTCGTCGGCGAGCAGAGCGGCGAGCAACCCCGCCGCGGGCGCGGTGAGCCGCACGGGCGCGCCGGACGTTCGAGGTCCGCTCCAGTAGGCGGACAGCTCGCGATGCGCCGGCGTGGCGGCCAGTCTGCGGGCACGGACGTGGGCCGCGGTGACGTCCCCGGGAGCGGCCGCGAGGGGTTCGACGCAGACCTGCCAGCCCTCACGATGACAGCGCAGCCAGGCGATGCCGCGCCCGGGCAGCCGGTCGGCGGCGTCCCACAACCCTTGGGGGACGGGGCCGTCGAGACACCACACGACGGCGGCGGGCACCGCGTCGGCCGGGGCGCCGGGTGCGGCCTGGTGCGCGCTGCCCACGTCGTCGTGTGCAGGAGGAGTCGCGCCCGCCCCGCGGCCGGACGTCGCAAGCGCCGCGTCGGCGGGGCCCGCGGCCAGAGCCACACCCGCCGAGCCGCCCGACGCCACGGGAGTCACGCCTGCCAGGTCGTCGGGTTGCGCCGACCGCGGCTTCGCACCCGAGGCGCGCAGGAGCGCGGCCAGCGGCTCGGTCACCACGGGGGCGCCCAGCAACAGGATGTCCCGGCGCTCGTCGGGCCATTCGGCGTGCCGCGGAGCGTCCGCCATGTATCCGGCGCCGTCGAAGGCCCGGAGGAGTCGGTCGAGTTCGGCGTCCGGCTCGCCGGTGGACCGGCCGGACAGCAGGGAGAGCAGAGCAGCGTCGTCCGCGTCGCCCGTCCGTACGCTGAGGAACTCTCCGTCGGCCGTGCGGACGGCGAGCCCCCGCCCGGGTACGGCGACGATCTCGACACCGGATGCGAGCTGGCTGCGGGACACGTCGGTTCTCCTGTGGGAAGGGGGCCTGAGTGGGCGTGGGCCCGCCCGCACGGTGACGGGCGGGCCCACGGTCGAACTGCTCGACCCGCGTTTACTCCTCGGTGTCGTCGAAGGGGTTCTCGACGAGCGCGTTGGAGTGGGAGGCCGAGTCGTGAGCCAGCTGGCCCGGGTCGGCGATCGGCGCGAAGACCTGCTCGTTGTCCATGAACTCTCCTTCATCGCAGGGGAGGTACCGCGCTCTTTGAGCGCTGCATGACAACTTACTGAATATGATTTTCATATTCCACCCCTGGGAGAGGGTGATCTGGATAACACACCGGCCAGCCGCCCTCGGGGTCCCTGCCGACCCGTCCCGCCACGTTGAGCACATCCGCGAGCAACCCGGGGGTGACGACCTCCTTCGGGGTCCCGTCGGCCACCACGCGGCCGTCCCGCAGGGCGACGATCCGTTCGGCGAACCGGGCCGCGTGGGCCAGGTCGTGCAGCACCATCACGACGGTGAGGCCGCGCTCCTCGCGCAGTCGCACCACGGTCCTCAGCACATCGAGCTGGTGATGCAGGTCCAGATAGGTGGTCGGCTCGTCGAGCAGCAGGACGCGGGTGTCCTGCGCGAGCGCCATCGCGAGCCGGACCCGCTGCCGCTCGCCCCCCGACAGCGCGTCCACGTCCCGGTCGGCCCACCGCTCCACGCCGACGTCGCGCAGCGCACGCCGTACGACCGGGTCGTCGCCTTCGCGCAGCATGCCGAGAGGACCGCGTGCCGCGTACCGCCCTTGCCTGACGAGGTGCCGGACGGTCATGCCGGGGACAGCCGGGGCAGACTGGTGCAGCAGCGCGACCCGCCGGGCGGTGGCACGCCGAGACAGCCCGGCGAGGTCGTCGCCCCCGAGCAGGACGCGCCCCTCGTCCGGCCGCAGCAGGCCGGCGGCCAGCCGCAACAGGGTTGACTTCCCGCAGCCGTTGAGGCCGATGAGGGCGGTCAGCTCGCCCGGTTCGACGGACACGTCGACGCCGCGCAGCACGGGGCGGCCGGGGTAGCCGAAGCGGACTCCCTCGGCGCGGATACCCAGGGGTTCGGTCATGTTCTGTCCTTCGTCGACATCAGAACGTTCGGTCGGGCGCCCGGCGTACGACGACCAGCAGCAGCACGGCTCCGAGACAGGTGGTGAGCGCCCCGACCGGCAGCGTGAACCGTCCGCTGTCCAGTACGACGGCCAGCAGCCGCGAGGACAGTTGGGCCGCCGCGTCCGCCCCGCACACTACGGCCGCACCCACGAGGGCGGCACCAGGCAACGTCAGCCGCAGGTCCGCGCCGAACAGGGCGAACGCGAGGTGCGGCACGAGCAGCCCGACGAAACCGAGCGCCCCGACGGCAGCCACCGCGCCCGCCGTCAGTGCCACGGCGCACAACAGGGCGAGGGTCCGGGCACGCGCAGCGGAGAGCCCGGCCGCACCGGCGATGTCGTCGCCGCAGCGCAGCAGGGTCAGCGGTCCCGCCAGCAGCCACGCCATCGCGCCCCAGGCCAGCGCCCACGGCCACAACAGGTGCCAGTGCTGCCACACCCGGCCCTCCGTCGTGCCGACGAGCCACTGGACGACACTGCCGAGCTCCCCCGGCGCCACCAGCAGCACCATGGCGGTGAGCCCGCCGAACACCGCCGACACCAGCACCCCGTAGACGGCGGTCTGCGCGGGATCGCCCCCGCCACGTCCCGCGAGCAGCCACAGGAACCCGGCCCCGGTGAAGCCGCCCAGACACGCGGCGGCGACGACCGCGAGGGGCGATTCCCAGCCCGCCAGTCCGAGACCGGTCGCGGTGACCGCCCCGAGCACCGCGCCCGGTGTCACGCCCGTGACCTCGGGTCCGGCGAGCGGGTTGCGCAGGGCGGACTGCAGGACCAGGCCCGCCACGCCGAGGCACGCCCCCGCAGCGAGGGCCACCAGCAGGCGGGGAAGGCGGAGTTGGAGCAGGATGTGCCGCTCCGTCGCGTCACCGCCCCCACCGAGGACCTCCCAGACCAGGGCCGGGGACATGCCGCGTCCGGCCAGCAGCTCCCCGCAGGCGCACACGGCGAGGAGCACGGCGAGCGTCCCGAATCGCCGGCTCACTTGGCCTCCTCCGATGCGGTAGCCCCACTGGTCGTGAGACGGGTGCCGGAGGGCCCGTCACCCTCGGACATCCCTCCATGGCCGCGTCTTCCCGGCTTCGGAGACAGCTCCGTCCCCGGTGGCTCGACATGCGCGGCTTCGGGACCGGTCCCCGGCTGCTCCGAGGGCTCGGCCTCGGAGGCCACCGACGGCTGGGGAACCCCCGGCCTCCGCTTTCCCGACCGGAGCAGAGCGACACCGACGGGCACGCCGAACAGGGACGTCCAGGCTCCGACAGGGGTCTCCACCGGTGCCAGCGCCAGCCGGGCCGGCACGTCTGCGACGGCCACCACGACTGCGCCCCACGCAGCCGACCAGGGCAGCCACCGCACCGCGTCAGCCGACGGGTTGAGTCGCCGGGCCAGATGCGGGGCAAGGAACCCGACCCACGCCACCGGACCGCAGACGGCCGTCACGGGTGCGATCAGCAGGACGGCGATGGCCAGCGCGGCGAACCGGGCGCGGTACACGCGGACGCCCAACGCCTCGGCGTCCTCGTCCCCCAACCGCAGCAGCGAGAGCACCGGCGCGCACAACACGAGCGCGGGCGCCGCGATGAGCAGCCAGGGCCACAACCCGGTGACGTCGTCCCAGGTACGGGCGGAGAGCGAGCCGAGCAGGTACCGGTAGATCAGCTGGAGGTCCAGTTGGTCGGCCATGACCATGAGCACGAGCAGCGCGGCCTGCAGGGCGGCGGCGACCGCGGCCCCGGTGAGCAGTACGGCGGACGGGCTGCGTCCCAGTCCGGCGGCGAGCAGCGTGAGCGCGCCGCCGAGCGCGGCCCCGCCGATGGCCAACAGGGGCTGGGCGGCGACGGGGATGGACACGGCCAGCACCAAGGGCGCGGCGACCCCGAGCGCGGCCCCGGAGGACACACCCAGCATCTCGGGGACGGCCAGCGGGTTGCGCAGCGCCTCCTGCAGCACGAGCCCTGCCGCGCCCAGGCAGGCCCCGGCGACCAGTGCCAGCGCCAGCCGGGGCAGGCGCAGTTCGGCGACGACGACCCCGCCGAGCGTGCTGTCCCCGTCCAGCAGCGCGCCGGGAAGGCGGTGCAGGGGGACGTAGGGTGTGCCCAGGCTCAGCGTGCAAGCGGACGACGCGACCAACAGCACGGTCACTGACAGCAGTTGCCACCGCCTGCCGGGACGCGGGAGTCGTAAGGACCGCCGCCCCCGCGAGGTCGCGCTGCCGGCCGCGGTCTCCGACGCGGTCTGTGCGGTCACCGCAGGGCGGCCGTGGCCTCGTCGAGGACGATGCCCAGCGAGCGGGTGCCCCGCCCCTTGGCCCACACCTCGGAGTTCACCTCGTGCACGTCCCCGTTCCGCACGGCCGGAATCTTCCCCCACAGCGGGTTCTTCGCCAGCTTCTCCGACAGCTTGCCGTCCGTCTCGCCGAAGCTGATCGTCTCGACGAACAGCACGTCCACGTCCCGCGCGAGGATCTCTTCGAGGCTGTAACTCCCCTCCACACCACGGGACTTCCAGGGGTAGTCCGCCAGCTTGGGGAACAGCCCGGCGGCCACGTCCGTCCCCGGGGTGGCGACGCCGAAGTTCTCGTCGCCGCCGTAGATGATGAGCGCGGTCTTGTCGCTCTTGGCCCGCTCGGCGTCGGCGAGCTTGGTGCGGAAGGCCTTCTCGGCCTTCTCGCCCTCAGCGGTGCGTCCGGTGAGCGCGGCGACGTCACGCAGGTAACCGACGCTGTCCTGCCATTCCTCGGGCTGCATGGGCCAGAACGTGGTGGCTCCCTTGAGAGACGGGGCGAGCTTGCCATGGGTGTCCTCGAGGCCGATCACGAGGTCGGGCTTGTGGGAGAGGATCGCCTCCACCTCGGGCGCGATGAAGCCGCCGGGGATGACGTCGACCTTCTTCGCCCGCTCCGCCCCGAGGAATTCGGGCTGGGCCAGGAGGGCGTTGTTCGTGGCCGTGGGGACGATGCCCAGCTCGGTCAGGATGTCGTCACAGAGCGCGAACAGGCAGACGATGCGCTCCGGTTCCCGTTTCAGGGAGACCTTGACGCCGTTCGCGTCGGTCAACTGACGTGTCGCCTTGATGGGTTCCACGGTGACGTCGGTCTTCGCGTCGGCCACCGCGTCCTTATCACGCGTGGGTTCGGTGGACGCACCGCACCCCGCCAGGACGGAACCCACGATCGCCGCGGTGATCCAAGTGCGGACGAATCTCGACGGTGACCCCAGCATCGATGCCCTCGCTTCTTCTCATAATCCCGGAACGCATCGAAGATACACGATGATAATCGTTTTCATCAGATGGTCCATCAAGGAGGTTCTCGATGAACGCCGACCCACTGCTGCTGGTCTCCGACCACATAGACGGATCCGTCCACGTGCTGACCATCCCCGACGGGGTGGAGGCACACCGCCTCACCGGCCGCCATCTCTCCGAACACGCCGGTTTCCTGGCGCTGCCGGGCGGCAGGACGGCCTGCGTGGACGACCGCAGGGGCGAGCTGCTGGTACTCGACCCGTTCGGCGCCGAGCTGGTCGAGGCCGGCGTACCGGTCGCCGGGCCGGCCGAGCACCTCGCGTGCGACCCGTCCGGCCGGTGGGTGGCCGTCACCACGGGCCTGGGGAAGAACGGCAGTCCATGGTCCGACCTGCTGACGGTCGTCGACCTGGCCACGGGAGACGCCACGCGGGTGCGCACCCGCGTGGGCGAGCCGGGCGTGACGGTCATGGGGGACGGCGACCCCCTGGTCGTCCTGCGCCACCGGGCACCCGGGGCACTCGCCGTCCACCGGTTCGCCGATCTGCTCGGCTCACCGCCCGGCTGCCCGCCGGTCACGCCCCACGCACACCTCCCCCTGCCGGACGACGGGCACGGTGACGCCCAAGCCCCTTACTGCGGCCAGGTCTTCGCGGCAACGGGCGAAGGCGTACACCGGGCGCGCCGCGACGGCGACGCGCTCGTGCCGGAGCCGACGCTCCCGTGGGGTTCGCCCGCCCGAGGCTGGTACCTGCGGCTCGACCCCCGGCGACGGGCACTGTGGTCGACCCTGCGCGGCGGCCCCGCGGACCCGCTGCGCTGGCCGGAGTGGACGAACCAGGCGTGGCGCCATGATCTGGAAACGGAACAGACGACCCTGACCGACCTCGGCCCGGGGCTGGTCTTCCGGCTGGCCCTCGCCAGGGACCACACCGCGTTCACCCGCATCCACCCGGACGGCGACGAACTCGTCCTGCTGGACGCCGACGACACCGTACGCCGCGTCCCCCTCCCCGCCATGGACGGGTCTCCCCGTCGAGGAGGCACCCCCTGGGAGGGCGTCCAACGCCGTGCGGTGGCCGCTTCGCCAGGTGCCGACTGGGTCGCCGTCACCCGAGGCGGCCACGGCGAAGTCCACGTCTTCGACGCCCGAACGACCTCTGAGGTGACCCGCTCAAAGCTGGACACACCACTGCACCACGGCGGCCACGCGATGCTGCGCACCCAGGACGACGGTGCCGAAGGGGACCCGGTAGGGAGGTGATCCCACCACGATGCGGCCGAACTGTCCGCCCGCTCATGCGTCATGCCGGTCCACCTGCCCACCCCACATGACCGAACCGGTCTTCACCGACGTCGCAGCGCGCTCCACCGGGCGCGTTCACGTTCAGCGCGCCACGGCAGCTTCGGCCCGGGCCAGGGCGACTTCCAGTACGACCAGCAGCGCATCGCGGACCGAGCCCGTCCTCCGTGCGTCGAAGACCGTCAGCGGAACGTGCTCGGCGATGTCCAGTGCCCACCGCACCTCGTCGAGGTCGTGCTCGACCTCCCCGTCGAAGGCGTTGACGGCGACCGCGAAGGGGACGTCCTTGTGTTCGAAGTAGTCCACCGCCGCGTAGCAGTCGTCCAGTCGGCGGGTGTCCACGATCACCAGACCGCCGAGGGCGCCCTCCACCAGGTCGTCCCACATGAAGCCGAACCGGTCCTGGCCCGGGGTGCCGAACAGGTACAGCTTGAGCGTCGGGTCGATGGTGACGCAGCCGAAGTCCATGGCGACCGTGGTGGTGGTCTTGCCCGGAGTGTGTGTGAGATCGTCCACTCCTGCCGCGACCTCGGTGATCGCGGCCTCCGTGGTGAGCGGCCGTATCTCGGAGATCGAGCCCACGGTCGTGGTCTTGCCGACACCGAAGCCGCCGGCGATGACCAGTTTGACCGGCGTCGGCGGCTGTTCAACTGGTGTCACGGAGTGTCCCCCGTGAGTCGGGGACGGCACGAAGACCATCGATAACCCTTCGCAGTACGGAGAGATCCTGGGCGGTCCCGGCGTTCGGCCGGTGGATCGCCAGATGCCCTGCGGCACGCAGGTCCTCGGCCAGCACCCGGACCACGTTGAGGTGCAGTCGCAGCCCGGCGGCCAGTTCCGCCACCGACTGCGGCCGCCGGCAGGCCGCGACGATGTCGTGATGTTCGAAGGTGAGCGCGTGCAGGACGGAGAGGCCGGCCGAGGTCGACACGACCTGGGTCTCGACCGGGATCGGCAATGCCGCGCCGCCCCCCGACACCCGGCCTGCGGTCAGCAGGAACGGGCGGATCGCGGGGGCGCGGCCGGCCGCCGGATCCGGCGGGTCCCCGGCGTGCCCCGCTGCGTCGTGTGGTGGTCCGCCGACAGCCATCACGCTCCCTTTCCGAAGTGCCTGTACCCGTGCCCCCGGCGGGGGACGGTCAGCCGGCCGGGGCCGTGCCGACACTGTTCTTCAGCTCCAGCACCAGCTGGGGGGTGAGTGCCGCGCCGGCCCGGTTGGCGAAGAGGGTCATCTCGTAGGCGATGTTGCCCAGCTTCGCCTCCTTGGAGGTCACCACTCCGAGGACGGCACCGCAGCCGATGGCCGACACCAGCACGTGGCCGCCCTCCAGATCGATGATGACCTTGTTGAGGCTGCCGAGCCCATAGTTGCCGGAGGCGCCCGCGGCGAGGCTCGTCAGGCCGGACACGATCGCGGCGAGCCGCTCGGAGTCGGCGTGCTCACGCAGCTGGGAGACGGCGATCAGCAGGCCGTCGGACGACACGGCGATGGCGTCGACCACACCGGCGGTCTCCGTGGCGAACCGGTCGAGCAGCCAGGTGAAATCGGCTGCGGCGGCTCGCAGATCGGTGGGTTCCGGCCGCTCGGAACTGCTGTCAGCTGTCGACGTGGTCACTGCCGGGCTCCTTCTGGGATTGCTGATGGTGCGATGGTGCTGGTTTCGTCCGGGCGTGAGCACTGTCCTGCTCTGCCCTGCGTACGGCTGCCTCGAACTCGTCGAGCTCCGAGCGGACGGCCTCGGCGTCGGCGGGCTGCCGCAGCGTCGGCGCCCCCCGGTCCGCCCGCGAAGAGGTCATGGCGAGTGTCGCGCCCCGTACCCGCCGCCGCAGCGGCCGTGGATCCTCTGCGGCACGCTGTCCGCCTGAGGCGGCCGCCCGCTCCGCGCCGACGTCCTCGACGGTCCGTTCCGCGGTGGCCGGTCCGGCGCCGGTGCGCGCCGGGAGGCGACGGGGAAGCGCGTGGTGCGACGAGGTGGCCGCCGACCGCTCGGTGACACCGGTGGCGGAGACCGGTACGCGCGACGGCGCGGGCTCGGCGGTTCCCTGCCCGGTCCTCACCGGCAACGCCGCCACGGCTCCGATCGGGCCCGTGTCCCCGGGCTGCTCGGGGTTTTCGGGACTCATGGTCAGCAGGAGCGAGGCGGGGATCCAGACGGTTGCGGTGACCCCGCCGCCCGGCGTGCGGCTCAGCGACACGCGCACACCCCACCGCCGGGCCAGACTGCCGACCGCGAAGAGGCCGAGCACCCTGGTCGGCACGAGGTCGAGCCGTTCCCGGCGCACGAGCCGGGCGTTCTCCTCGGCCAGGCGTTCGGCGCTCATGCCGAGGCCGTGGTCGATGACCTCGATCAGCGCCCCGCCGTCCTCGGTGACGTCGGTCCCGGGGCGGACGGCCACCTCGACGGGCGTGTGGGAGGGCGAGAACGCGACCGCGTTCTCGAGCAGTTCGGCGAGCATCAGGGTCAGGTCACCGACGATGTCGGGCGCGACGGTGACCTCCGTCTCGGGCCGCAGAGACACCCGCTGGTAACCCTCGATCTGGCCGAGCGACGCCCTGATGACGTTGGCCAGGGGGGTCGGCCGGGCCTCGACGCCGGTCTCCCGGATTCCGGCGAGCAGCATCAGGCTGTCGGCGTTGCGCTGGAGGCGTACGGCGATGTGGTCGATGCTGTACAGCCGTTCGAGCAGTTCGGGGTCGGTCTCCTCGCGTTCGACGGCGTCGATCAGCATGAGCTGACGCGTCGTCAGGTTGCTGACCCGCCGGCCGACGTTGCCGAACATCTCGGCGACGTTGCGCCGGCTGAGCACCTGCCGCTCCAGCAGCTGGGCGGCGGTGACCTGAACCTGGTTGAACGCCTCGGCCAGTTCGCCGATCTCGTCACGCACCGGGACCGGGATCGACCTCGGTCGCAGGGGGGTGCTGTCGGCGGACTCGTCGTCGGAGACCCGGGCGAGTTCCTCGCCCGCCACGTCGACCACCTCCTGGGCGGAGCGGGTCAGGGCCTCCAGGGGGCGCACGACCGAACGCCGGATCAGGACGCAGAAGGTCAGCCAGGCGGCGAAGCCGAGCAGGGTCAGACCAAGCAGGTAGACGGCGTTCCGCAGGGCATCCGCGGAGACGGCGTCGGCCCGGGCGGCGGTCTGCTCGATCAGCGACCTGGTGATGGCGAGTCGGGCTTCGGACTGCCGGGCCCCGTCGGCGATCGCCTTGCGCAGCTGTGTCGACGTCTGGCCCTGCAGGGCCCCGGGATCGATCTGGAGCTCCGCGAACCGGGCTTCGAGACCGTACCGTTCGGCACTGCGCCGCATGCCGTCCATGCGCAGGACCTGCGCCGGTGTGGCGATGCGCTCGAACCGGTCCAACTGGTGGTCGTAGAGCTTGCGAGCGCCGACCGCCCGGCTGTACTCGGTGAGGGCGTTGGCGTCCCTGGTCTGGGCGGAGAACACGGCGCTCTCGAAGCCCGCGTGGGACGCGTCGGCGCGCAGCACCGTGTCCAGGAGTGTCACGACCGAGGACGACGAGGTGCCGGAGTAGCGCCCCAGGCCGATGCCGTCGATCAGGTACTCGACCGCGAAGGCGTACGCCGGGTCGATGTTGGCGGCGGAGACATAGCCCCGTTCGAGCTTCTCGCGCAGGACACCGAGGCCACGGATGTAGTCGAGCGCCTGCGCCTCCTCAGGCGGCAGGCCGGAGGCGAACGCCGAACGCACGGCGGCGGCTTGCGCGTCGGTGCTCCGCTGTGCCCGTCGGTAGTCGGTGGTCGGCGGCAGTGGGGCTCCGGGGCGGGCCGAGTCGTACTGCACGGAGAGCAGGAGCGCCTGCCGGTGTTCGGCCTGTACGTCGTTGATGAGCTGCGCGACCTGTTCACTGTCGCGCACCAGGTCCGCGATCCGGCCGGCGTCCCGGGCATGCTGCACCTGGCCGTAGGCGCCGACGCCGAGCAGGACGCCGACGACCGCGATGGGCACGGTCACCAGGACGTTGAGCTTACGCCGGAAGGGCCATCGGTCGAGAACGGTCGCCGCCTTGCGGCGAAACCGCGGAGTCCGGCGGGCATGCCTGGGCGGGTCCGGCGCGTGCGGCGGGTTCCCTGTGGTGGCGGACACCCGGGCCTCCTTCGACGTGTTGCTGAGCGGTGACGGGGACGTCGTGTTCACGGACCGCCGACTGGCCGGAACCGGACGGTGACACTTTCGCGGCCTTCATCGCTGATAGGAACGAAGAGATCGCGCCAGGTGTCTGGAACCAGCTGGGCGAGGGTATCGTCTTTACCATGACATGACAAAGTTTGGGTCATAAAGAATCAATGACGGAATGTTTGCGAAGTATCTCCCGAGTACAACGCTTCGCCCGATGAGGCGCTCGTCGTACTGCACACCGCTGATCGATCCACGGTGCCCAGTACGGACGTTGACGCGGACCGACCGGTCGAACGCGCCCCTCGGCTCGGGCATGCACTGCCTCCCCGAGCCACCCGGGCCACCGCCGGGCATCACCGTCCGCCGGTTTCGCGGGCCTCTCCTCCCGTCACTGGCCTGACCCTCACGACAGCGGTCACGCGCGGGAACCGTCGCCGCCCCCATGCCCCGCCTCCCCACCCAGCCCTGCCCTGCCCTCTCTCGCACCGTGTTGGAGACCCCGTGCACCCCACCCGCAAGGCGGCCGTGACGGCCACCGCTCTCCTGGCCTCGGCCGCCATCACCCTCACCACCGGATGCGAGAGCGGTTCCACCACCGCAGGATCCGTCGCCGCGTCCCCCAGCGGCTCGTCCGGGCCCGGCTGCCCCACCGCCCTCGCCGAGGCCAAACGGGCCGTCAAGAAGGCCGAGGACGTCAACGCCCCCTGGTCCGGGCCGACCAGCGGGCCCCGGGCCGTCCCCGACAAGACCATCGTCTACATCGCCCAGACCCTGACCAACCCCGGCGTGGCGGGCGTCGCCAAGGGCGTCCAGGAAGCCGCCGGCATCATCGACTGGCGCGTCCGTACCCTCAACGGCCAGGGCACGCCTGCCGGAATCAAGGCCGCCTTCGCCCAGGCCCTGGCCCTCGAACCCGACGGCATCGTCATCGGCGGCTTCGATCCCACTTCCATCGCCGCACAGGTCGAGCAGGCGAACGCGGACGGCATCCCGCTGATCGGCTGGCACGCCGTCGCAGCTCCCGGCCCCAGCGCGAACCCGAAGCTGTTCAGCAACATCACCACCGGAGTCGAGGAAGTCGCGAAGATCAGCGCCGATTGGATCATCGCCCGGTCCAACGGCCGCGCGGGCGTCGTACTGTTCACCGACGCCTCGATCCCCTTCGCCAAGCGCAAGTCGGATCTGATCAAGAAGGAACTCGCCACCTGCTCCGGCGTCAAGCTGCTGAGCTACGAGAACGTCCCCATCCCGCAGGCGGGCAGCCTCACCACCAAGAGGGTCTCCTCCCTGGCCTCCCGCTTCGGCGACAGGTGGACCCATTCCGCCGCCATCAACGACCTGTACTTCGACCACGCGGGCCCCGCCCTGCGTGCCGCAGGCAGGCAGGGCGCCGGAGCCCCGTTCAACATCGGGGCCGGTGACGGCGACCCCTCGGCCTTCCAGCGCATCAACAGCAAGGAGTTCCAGGCCGCCACCGTGCCAGAGCCGCTGTCCGAACAGGGCTGGCAGATCATCGACGAGTTCAACCGTTCCTTCGCCGGCAAGCCGGCCAGCGGATACGTCGCCCCCGTCCACGTCACCACCGCCGCCACCAGCGGCGGCGCACTGTCCTGGGACTCGGAGGGCTACCGCGAGGCTTACCGCAGGATCTGGAAGAAGTAGACACGTAGCGGACCGGCGACCGGCTGCACCCGTTCACCAGTGGGGCCGGTAGGTCTGTTGGTGAGCCGTTGGGCGTCCGGGCATGGCCCGGGTCTCGTCTCCGAAACCAAGATCCGGGCCATCTCGAGGGCGCCACTGTGGTGGCAGCGGGGGCAGGTTCTGAACCTGCCCCCGCGTCAGCCCGGGTCAGTCCCTCTGCGCGCCCTTCGGCAAGGTGCGCAGCTGCATGGTGCTCGCCGAGCTGGTGCCGAAGGCGTAGTCCAGCGACTTGGCGGCGTCCGTGTAGCGGTACTGGTCGTTGAGGAGCACGCCGATGACCGTCTTGTCGTTGCGGGTCGCGGCGAAGACGAGGCATGGGCCGGACGGCGTGTTGGTGCCCGTCTTCACCCCGATCGCGCCGCTGTACGAGCCCAGCAACTGGTTGGTGTTGTACCAGGTGTACGTGCGGGTGCCGCCGGTGCTGGTCGTCGCGTACTGCACGGTCTTCGGCTTCTTCACGATGCCCGCGAACGTCGAGTACTTCATCGCGCTGCGCGCGAGCTTGGCGAGGTCGCGCGGCGTCGTGCAGTTCGTGTTCTGCGTCGAGTTGCCGTCGAACGAGTCGAAGTGTGTGTTGGTCAGGCTCAGCGTGCTGCACGCGCGGCACCCCGACGAGGCGGTCGGCGTCGCCGCACGGTTGAATGCTCGACGAACTCGGCTCTCGCGGTGAGCTGGATTGGACGCGGTGTGCCATCGACTCGGTGAACACGAGGGCCTTGAAAAGGGGGGCCTGCGTCGCCCAGTTCACGCAGCGCTGGGGCACCCGCTACCTGGCCCGCGGCGAGGTGATCTGGACCGAGCGGTCGCTCCACAGCACGACGGCCGGACCCGACGCAGTCATGTCCGAGGCGCTGCTGGACCAATGGAGCGACGCGGACTGGTGATCACATACGCGCGTCAGGTCCGGGCCTGACCGGCGCCCGCACTGTGGGGCTCAGAACGCCGTGTAGCCTCCGTCCACTGGTAGGACGGCACCAGTGACGTACGCCGACTCCGGGCAGGCGAGGAAGAGAACCGCGTCGGCGACCTCCTCGGGTGTGGCGAGCCTGCGAAGCGGGATGGAGTCCTCTCTGGCACGCCGGTAGGCAGCGGGGTCGGGACGTCGCTGGAACGAGTCCTCGATGATCGGCGTCATGGTCAGACCGGGCGCGACCACGTTGACGCGGATGCTTCGGGGCGCCCATTCGATGGCGGCGCCGCGCGCGAGCGCGATGAGGCCGCCCTTGGCGGCGGAGTACAGGGTCTGGTTCGGCATGCCGACCATGCCGAGGCGAGAGCTGACGCACACCATCGACGCTCCCGACTCGGGGGCCAGCGGCATCAGGTGCTTCATGACCAGGAACGCGCTCAGCAGGTTGCTGTGGAGCAGATCGCGTGCGTCGTCGGCAGTCGTCTCCGCGAGCGGGCCGGACTTCTGAAGTCCGTGGCAGAGGACGACCGCTCCCACGTCTCCGAGGTGATCCGCCGCTCTGGCGGCGAGCTCGGAGGCGAAGGCCTCGTCATTGAGGTCGCCCGCGAGGTAGAGATCGTCCGGATGGCTCTCGCGCAGCTCGGGTCGCCGCCCGGTGAGCAGGAGGTTGGCGCCCTCGCGACGGAAGTGGCAGGCAACCGCCTGACCGATGCCGCTGGATGCTCCGGTGATCACGGCGTTGACGTCCTGCAGTCTCATATGCGTTCCTCGTCTGTCGCGGGCGGGTCCTCCCTCGCGAAGGGGACTCCCGTTCGTATCGTTGTGCGGGCGCGGCGATGCCCGAGGGCGGGCCGGAGCTCCGGGCCGGTACTGATGTCGGCGGCCGTCAGGCCAGTACCTGACCGCTGCCGGCCAGGACCTCGGGCCGCAGCAGGTCGGTAAGGGTCTCGGCGGGCAACAGGCCCTTCTCCAGGACGAGTTCGGCCACGCCACGGCCGCTGACGAGGG
>NZ_JBSFVB010000031.1:0-63169 GCF_053592115.1 Streptomyces sp. NPDC002788
GGCCGACAAGCGCGGCGGCTTCCTCTCCGGCGGCCACGACGCGCTCACCCGCTTCACCGTCGGCCCCCGTGCTCACGCCCTTCGGGTCACTTCTCGTCCATCGGCACCTTCCGGGCCGCCCCGTCGAGCGGCGAGCCCTCGACGGGTGCCTGCCCGTCGCGGTCCATCGACGCGAGCAGCTGCCGGGCGAGGCCCAGCCCTGTGCCGCCCATGGTGAGTGCCTTGGCGAACATGTCCGCCATGCCGTCGGCGCCGTTGAGCAGCACCATGTTGTCGACGTTGCCGAAAGCGGACGCGCCCGCCTTGACGATCTCCGGCCAGTTCTCGGCGAGTTGCTGGGCGACGACGGCCTCCTGGTTCTGGGCGAGGGCGGCAACGCGGGCCTTGATGGCCTCGGCCTCCGCGAGTCCCTTGGCCTTGGCCGCCTGGGCGTCGGCCAGACCCCTGGCCTGCGCCGCCGTCGCCTCGGCCTCACCGGTGGCCCGGGTCGCCTGCGCGGCCGCCTCGCCCCGCACCTGCGTGGCCTCGACCACCATCACGACCGTGCCCGGCTCGATGCGGTCCGCCGCGGAAGCGGGGTGGGCGAGGAAGTGCTCCGCGCCGCCGCGCACGCGGACGATCACCTCGCCGACCAGCCCGGGCCCCACCGTTCCGGTGACCCGTCCCACGAGCCCGACCATCGACGCGTCCGCCGTGAGGACAGCGTACGGTCGTTCAGGCGGCGGCGGAACGTGCCGTGACCGGCGGCGGCCACTTCTCGGACCAGCGCAGCTCCGCCTCCAACTGCGCGGCCACCCGCACGAGAAGCGGCTCGCTGTTCGCCGGGCCCAGCAACTGCGCGCCCACCGGCAGGCCGCCCGGCGTGAAACCGGCGGGCACGTTGATCCCCGGCCAGCCCAGCACGTTCCACGGCCAGGCGTACGGGCAGGCCGCGATCATCGCCCGGTCGGTGGCGAAGCCGCTGAGTTCCAGCAGGGCGCCGATCCGGGGCGGGGGAGCCGCGGTGGTGGGCGCGAGGACGACGTCGTACGAGGTGAAGAACCCGCCGATACGCCGGTGCAGCACGGCCTCCGCCCGCCGGGCCGCCCGGAGCGGGGCCCCGCCGAGCAGCCGGCCCAGCCGGGCGGCGCCCCGGGTGCGCCGGTCCAGCAGCGCCGGGAAGGGCGCCTCACTCACCCGCTCGGCGATCCCGGCGGTGGCGCGCGGCACGAACGTCAGCCCGATCTGCCCGTACGGCGGGTCCGCCTCCTCGACTGTGTGGCCCAACGCGGCCAGCAGCTCGGCGAGTGCGACGACCCGGGCCCGCACCTCCGGCAGGAGCCGGGCGGGCACCGCCGTGAAGGGCGGCTCGAGGGAGAGGGCGACGCGCAGCCGCCCGGGGTCGCGGCCGACGGCCCGGGACACGTCGAGGGCCGGGGGCCGGTGCGGGTCCTGGGCGTGGTTGCCGCTCGCCGCGTCGAGCAGCAGGGCCGCGTCGGCGACCGTGCGGGCGAGGGTGCCGTTGACGGTGATGCCCTGGAAGGACTCGCCGCGCGGCCAGGTGGAGATGCGGCCGCGCTGCGGTTTGATGCCGACCAGATGAGTCCACGCGGAAGGGATCCGCACCGAGCCCGCCCCGTCCGAGCCGAGCGCGGCGGGCACCAGACCGGCGGCGACCGCGGCGGCCGAGCCGCCCGACGAACCGCCGGGCGTGTAATCCGTGTTCCACGGGTTGCGGGTCGCGCCGAACGCGGGTCCTTCGGTGAAGGGCCACTGCCCGAACTCGCAGGTGTTGGTCTTGCCGACGATCACGGCCCCGGCGGCGCGCAGCCGCCGCACCGCCTCGCCGTCCTCGGTGACCGGGGGGAACTCGCCGCAGCAGCCGAACGCGGTGGGCTCGCCGGCCACGTCCATGTCGTCCTTCACCGCCACGGGGACGCCGAGCAGCGGCTTGCGCCCGTCGTTCGAGGGCCGGTCTCCCGCGCCCGCGGCCAGCTCCCGGTCGGCCGCGTCGGCCTCCGCGAGCGCCGCATCGGCCCGCACGAGCCGGAAGGCGTTGATGCTGCCCTGCGTCGCCTCGATCCGCGCCAGCGTCCGCTCGACCAGAGCCCGGGACGTCACTTCCCCGGCGGCCAGCGCCCGGGCGGTCTCCGCCAGGCCTTCGGCGCGGTCGAGCGTCATACGGACACCTCCGGAAGCGGCTTCTCTACCGAACGGTAACGTCCGGTGGACGCTGGCGGAATGCCGACGACCGGAGTGGACGTTCACCCGCCGGCGGCCACATCTACCCACTGGGCACATCCGCTCCTGTTCAAACCATTGACGCCCCTCGGGCCCGCCTTTACGTTCTGAGCCCCTACTTCTCGATCGAGTTTCCGAACTTCGTTCGGTATTTCGAATCCATGGTGTCCGAGGGAGAGCCACCCGTGACTCCACACCCCGCTGCCCCGTCCCGCCGCACCCTGCTGCGCGCCCTGGCCGCCCTGCCCGCCTCGGCGGTCCTGCTCGGCGAAACGCCCGGACTGCTCGGCAGTGCCCTGGCCGCCGCGCCCCCGAACGGCTCGGCCACCCGCTACACGATCGTGCCGTTCCTCAACAGCGACGACGGCACCGTCAACGTCTACCAGTCGGACGACGCCACCGACTTCCGGCTGCTGCGCTCCTCCGCGTACACCCCGCCCGCGAACCGGATCCGCGACGCGAGCGTCATCAGACACACCGACGGCTACTACTACGCCACCTACACCACGCACACCTGGCAGGACACCAGCACGACCATCGGCTTCGCCCGCAGCTCCGACCGCCTCAACTGGACGTTCCTGTACGACTACACCGTCCCCGTCGCGAATCTCTCCCGGGCCTGGGCGCCCGAGTGGTTCGTCGACAGCGACGGCAGCGTGAGCATCATCGTGTCCTGCTCCACCACGAACGACGAGTGGATCTTCACGCCGTACCTCCTGCGCGCCACCGACTCGGCGCTGAGGGCGTGGAGTTCACCGGTGGTTCTGTCCGGGATCGGCGCCAACCACATCGACACCTTCATCGTGAAGATCGGTTCGACGTACCACGCCTTCCCCAAGAACGAGACGACCAAGTACATCGAGTACGCCACCGCCTCGAACCTCACCGGCCCCTACACGATCCGCAGGACGGGCGACTGGGCCGGCTGGGGCAGCTACCGCGAGGGCCCGGCCCTGGTGCGGCTCGACAACGGCGGCTGGCGGATCTTCTTCGACGGCTACGGCGACGGCAACTACTACTACAGCGACAGCTACGACACCTTCGCCACCTGGACGGCACCGGCCGCGCTGCCCGGGATCTCCGGCACGGCACGGCACTTCACCGTGGTCAAGGAGACGGTCGCGGGCGGCCCGAGCCTGGCGAAGAACGTCACGCGCTCCTTCCGGTCGGCGAACTACTCGACCCGCTACTGGCAGCAGCAGTCCTCGCTGCTCAACCTGCCCGTGGTCAGCAGTTCCAGCACCACCGCCGAGAAGCGGGCCGCCACCTTCACGGTCGTCGCCGGCCTGGCCGACGGCAGCGGCTACTCCTTCCGCGACGCGGCCGGCAACTACCTGCGCCACTGGGACTTCCGCGCCCGCTTCGACGCCAACGACGGCACGAGCACCTTCGCCAGGGACGCCACGTTCGTCCTCCGGGCCGGTACGGCCTCGGGCTCGGTCCGCTTCGAGTCGTACAACTACCCTGGGTACTACCTGCGCCACTACGCCTACCAGTTGCGCGTGGAGCGCTCGAACGGAACGGATCTGTTCCGGCAGGACAGTTCGTTCCTGCCGGTGGCTGCCTGGGCGTGACCTGCGCCGCTGCCGGCCCGGGCAATCGTGCTGGGTGTTGCGGAATGCCTCCCTTCCCTCCCTGGTTTTCCCGGGAGTTCCCGGCCGAGGCGCTCGGGCCTGCGGTGAGTGGTGACCGCTCGACCACGGCCGTCTATACGATGTCCGCGCGGGAGACGGACGGCGGCAGAAGGGAGGCAGGGCGTGGCGGAGCACCGGCAGCGTCCCCGGCGGCGGGGGCAGGGTGAGCTGGAGGCGCTGGTTCTTTCGGCCTTGCGCGAGGCGGGCGGCCCGGCGACGGCGGGCTGGGTGCAGGAGCGCCTGGGCGGCGACCTCGCCTACACGACCGTCATCACCATCCTGACCCGGCTGCTGGGCAAGGGCGCGGTGGCCCGTGAGCGGGTGGGGCGGTCCTTCGCCTGGACACCCGCCTCGGACCAGGCGGGCCTGGCCGCGCGGCGGATGCGTAAGGTGCTGGACTCGGAGATGGACCGCGAGGCCGTGCTGGCCAGCTTCGTGACCGGCCTCGATCCGGACGACGAACGTCTGCTGCGTGGGCTGCTGGGTCAGTCCCGAAACGAAGGGGAAGACTGAAGCCGCATGGGGGTGTTCGTCTTTCTGCCGCTCGTGCTGCCCCTGACGGCGTGGCCGATCGCGCGCCTCGCCGAGCAGCATCTGCACCCGCGTACCGCGACCCGGCTGCTGACCGGACTGGCGGCGGTGATGGCGACGTGCAGCACGGTATGCCTGGGCCTTGTCATGGTGGTCGGCACCGCCCAACTGCCCGGCAACCCCCTGCCCGACGGCTGGTCGGACCCCGAGGTGCGGGCGGCGGTGCCGTACGACGAGGTCGTCGGGAAGGCGGCCATTCCCGCGCTGTGCGCAGTGCTCGTCGCCTGTGGGCGGACGCTGTGGCGGCATGGCCGGGTACGCCGAAGTGCCCACCGGGCGCTGGGCGGGCTGCCGGACACGGAGGTCGCCGTACTGCCTGATGACCTCCCGTACGCGTACGCCTTGCCGGGCGGTGGTCGCGACCGCGTCGTGGTGACCACGGCCCTGCTGGACTGCCTCGAACCCGCCGAGCGTCGGGCGTTGTTCGCCCACGAGCGGGCCCACCTTGCTGCCCGGCACCACCGCTTCCTGCTCGCCGTCCAACTGGCCGCTCGCGCGAATCCCTTCCTGCGGCCGCTGCGTACGGCGGTGTCGTACACGGCCGAACGATGGGCCGACGAGGAGGCGGCCCGAAAAGTGGGCAGCCGCCGGACGGTGGCATGCGCGATCGGCAAGGCCGCCCTGGTGTCCCGGGGCACCCCGGTGGCCACACTGGCGGGCTTCGCGGCCCCGGGTCCGGTGCCGCGCCGGGTGGCCGCCCTGCTGGGTCCGGCTCCCACGGTGCGCAGCTGGCCGTCCGTGTTCACGTCGGTGGGTCTGGCGGCGTGGGGTGCTGCCGCCGGGACCGCTGTTTCGGCGATGTCGTCGGCGAACTCCGCGGTGACGATGGTCCTCATCCTGCGCGCGGCCACTCCCCTGTGAACCGAGACGTCCTGGCTGACGTCCCCGTGCCGTTGCTGCTGCTCACGCTCGTTGTTCCAAGTCATCCGCGTGTGCACGTGTGTTCAGCGTCGAGTCACGGCCGTGCCGGCCCGGCGTGATGAACCCCCCCGGCGCGTTCCCGCCGTATCTCTACAGCGATGTAGAGTTCAGCCGTTCGGTGGATACGGGTCTGGGCGCCCGAGCGCGACAGGCGGTGCGACGGAGGGCGAGGAGTGGCGTCAATGAGCGGTACGGGGAGGCGGCACGCTCCCGAGGGAGCGGGGAAGGTGCGGCTGACGCGGCGGGGCCGGGTCCTGATGTGGAGCGCAGGGGCGTGCTCGGCACTCGTCCTCGGCGCCGCGGGCATCGGTGCCTGGGTCTACCAGGACTTGGACGACAACATCCACGCCGCGGACCTCGACAACAAGCTCGGCGGCAACCGCCCGGTCAACCTCAGCCCTGGTTCGAAGAACATCCTGGTCGTCGGATCCGACAGCCGCGACGGCGACAACGCGAAGTACGGCAAGGGCCTGACCACCATGCAGTCGGACACGCTGATGGTCGTGCACGTCCCCGCCGACCGGAAATGGGCCACCGTCGTGTCGTTCCCGCGTGACTCGTGGGTGGAGATACCGGCATGTGACATGGGTGACGGCGCCACGTCCGCACCACACCATTTCAAGATCAACGAGGCGTTCGCGATCGGCGGCACGGGGGGCGAGATCGCCGAGGCCGCGTCCTGCACCATCAAGACGGTGGAGGCCAACACCGGCCTGCGCATCGACCACTTCATGTCCGTCGACTTCCAGGGCTTCAAGGGCATGGTCAACGCCCTTGGTGGCATCGAGGTCTGCCCGGAACAGGCCATCCACGACGAGAAGGCGCACCTGGACCTGGATGCCGGCTGTCAGACCGTGAGGGACGAGGAGGCGCTCGGATACGTGCGCGCCCGCTACAGCATCGGCGACGGCTCCGACACCGGGCGTATCGGCCGTCAGCAGGAGTTCATGCAGGCGCTGGCCGAGAAGGCGCAGTCCAAGCTGACCAGCCCGAACGCGCTGTACGGCTTCCTGCAGTCCGCCACCAAGTCCCTGACCACGGACGAGGGCCTGGCCGGCATCAAGCCGCTGTACGGACTCGCCTCCGAGCTCAAGGGCATCCCTAGCGACCGCCTGACGTTCCTCACCGTGCCCAACTACCCGCGCGAGGCCGATGTGCCCACCGACAAGGCCAACCTCGTGTGGCAGTATCCGCAGGCCGTCGACCTGTTCACTTCCCTGGCCAAGGATCAGGAGGTCGACAAGAAGCGGCTCCAGGCGGATGCCGAGGATCCCGTCCACGCGTCCTCGGTGCGCGTCCAGGTCCTCAACGGCACCGGTATCTCCGGCCGCGCCGCCGCCGTCGCCGAGAAGCTGCGCGAGGCCGGGTTCACGGTCGTCGGTACGGGCAACGCCCCGCAGGAGACCCGCACCACCACGGTCGGCCATCCGCAGGGCCTGGACGCCCAGGCCGAGGTCCTCGCCTCCCGGCTGCCCGACGTGCGGCCCAGGCGGGACCCGGAGGCTGCCGCGGGCGTCGTGACCTTGGTCGTGGGAACCGACCTCGACCCCGGCGCCCTCCGGTGAGGGAGCGAGCCGGTTGAGTGCGGGTCAGGCGTCCGCCGTGTCGCTTCGGGCGGGCGGCCGGACGACCTCGGTGGCATCGAGGGCGGCGGCGTAGGCGTCGGCCGCGCTCTCGGCGAGGTACGGGGACAAGCGCAGCAGCACATGGCCCTTGAGGTAGGTGTGCTCGGCGCGGACCGGCGAGCGGAACGCGGAAGTGTGCAGGCTCTCGGCCCGGGCGCGGGCGGCGTCCGCACCGGCGAACACCTCGATCGCGCCACCGAGGTGGACGCTGCCCGGATCGGGTACGGCGACCGTGCCGCCGTCGATCCGGCGGTCCTCGAAGGTCAGCTTGCTGCGACAGCCGCCGTCCGCACCCAGGAGTCCGTCGGGGTCCTCATCCGCGTGGACGTAGAGCACCGCGTCCTCCACGGGGATCCCTGCCCCCTCCACGAGACGGAAGACGGTTCGGGCCTCGTCGGTGACGGGTGCGGTTCCGGCGTTCCGGTCCTGGTGGTGCCCGGCGCGGAACGGCAGCGGGATCGGCTCCTGGGGGAGGGCGGAGAGCACGATACCGACCAGCATCCCGGCACTGGCCAGGACCGCGGCCGTGCGGAGATGCCGTAGGGAGCTCCGCTTCGGGGGGCGGCCGGCGTGCGACATCACTCCTCCAGTTCTCACCGGGGTGCGGCGGGCCGGCGCCCCGGAGGGCCGGCACTCGCCGCGTCGCCCGGGTGGGTCAGAGGTCGAACTCGTGCGGCGGCAGGTCGAGGGTGTAGCACGCCTCGCGGACCACGGCCTGCTCGTCCTTGTCGAAGTCGCCGTCGGCACCGCCGATGACGATGCCGATCTGGATGACCGCGCGCGCCTCGGCGGGCTTCTTCTTCGCCTTGGCGACTTCCTGCAGCACACTCACCTTGCCGAAGGCGAAGTCGGCGGTGAGCTTGCCGAGGTTGTCCTCGAAACGGCGGCGCAGGTCATCGGCGTCGAAGTTCTGCAACACCTCGTTGGTGGCGATGAGCTGCGCCACGCGCTGCCGCTCGGACGGGTCGACCGTGCCGTCGGCGGCGGCGACCAGTGCGCACATGGCCATGCTCGCGTCGCGGAAGGCGCCGCTCTTCAGGTCGTTCTTCTTCGCCATGAGCTGGGTCTGCATCGTCGATGCGGACTCCTTGAGACGGTCCCACAGGGCCATGAGAACTCCATACGCGTCGGGGGGCTGCCCGGACCGGAGGGCTCCGGGCAACCCCGCTTCTACATTGATGTAGAAGTTACCAGCAGGGAGCGGCGCGGTGTGTCCGCCCGCCCCCTGCTCGCGCATCCTTTGCCCCCTGCCGGGGCCCCGTATCAGCCCTCGTCCTCCTCGTCGCCTTCGAAGAAGTCCCCGACCTCGTCGACGACTTCGGCCGCGACCATGCCGCCGACGACGCCGACCGCGAGTCCGGCGGCGCCCGCGGCGACGGCGGTACCCATGCCGGGGCCGGAGCGGTGGTGGTCGCCGTGCCCGTAGGGCCCGCCGTGCCCGTGCCCGGCGTACGGGTCACCGTGGCCGTACGCACCGTGGGAGCCGTGCGACGCCCGGTGCTCCACCAACTGGCGGATCCAGTTCTCGACTTCCGCGTTCCAGTCACGGGAGTCGTGGTGGCCGACGGTGAAGCGGGTGAGCGCGTCGTGGCCGCCGGAGAGGAAGCCGCCGCGCTTGTCGGCCTCCAGGACCACCTCCATGCCGCCCGGGTTGGCCAGGAAGGTCACCTCGATCTCGTTCACCTGGTGCGCGTACTGCGGCGACGGGGTGATCTCGATCTCCTGGTAGAACGGCAACTGCTGCCCCGTGCCGCCGATGTGCCCGTACTCCAGGTCGGCCGACTTGAAGCCGAAGCCGAGCCGGCCGAGGGCTTCGAGGATCGCTTCCTGGGCGGGCAGCGGGCCGACGGTCAGCGGGTCGAGGTCGCCCTTGTTCTTGGCGCCCGCCACCGACAGTTCGGTGCGCACGCCCAGCACGATGCCCAGGGGCTGGCCGTACAGCTCGGTGATCGGGGTTTCCCATGGCAGCGTCACACTGAAGGGCACACTGCGCTGTTCGCCCTCGGTGAGCCGGAAACCGCCTCCGGCGGTGAACCGGTCGAAGGCGACGACGCCCTCGCTCTCCCCTTCGCCGTGCTCGGCCTCGACCCGCGCGACGAGTTCCAGGGTGATGTGCTCGATGTCGAAGTCGGCGCTGCCACCCTTCAGGTGGACCTGTCCGGTGAGCGTGCCGCCGGGCCGGACGGGACCCGGGTCGAGGATCGTGTCGACGGTGGGGCCGCCCACACCGAGCGAGCCGAGCAGTCGTTTGAACACCATGGTGGCGTCCACTCCTTTTGAACGTGCGTGTGTTCCATGAGGGCGGTGCCGCCCGCCCGAGGGTGCGCGAGTCCCGGCCCGCGCGAGCTTTCTACAAACGAGTAGAAGCATAGGGGGGCCGGAGGTGACGAGGAGCACGGTCCGAGCAGTCGCTTCGGGAAAGGCCGAAATCGGGTTCCTGCGCTGGACAAGTGCCAGTGCCTTGACGTATCGGCCGTTCTCCCGCTGCCGTTGCCTGTCTCCGTGAAGATCCTGGAATTTTGCGGCTCCTTTACAGTTGGTGTAGAAGCAGGCCATCCTGCTGCCACACCTTGTCTTCCTACGCGTTCGAGAAGGAGCGACGGTCCCCCGATGGGTGATCCTGCTAGTAGCAGCCGTGCCGTTGCACGCCGTCCGCGCCATGCGGCCACTGAGGGAGCGGGGGTGGCACGGTGACCGAAATCCTGCTGCTCCTGATCGCTCTGCTGCTGACGCTGGCCTGCGCGGTGTTCGTCGCGGCCGAGTTCTCGCTGACCACCGTGGAGCGCGGTGAACTGGTGCGCGCCGCCGAGGCGGGCGAGCGCGGCGCCGACGGTGCGCTGAAGGCCGTACGGCGCCTGACGCTCCAGCTGTCCGGCGCCCAACTGGGCATCACCGTCACCTCGCTGGTGATCGGCATGCTCGCCGAACCGTCCCTCGCGGCGCTGCTGCGCGGCCCGATGCGGGCGATGGGTCTGGGCGGTGCCGCCTCCTCGGTGGCGACCGTGCTGGGCGTGGTGGTGTCCACCGTCGTGCTGATGGTGGTCGGCGAACTGGTGCCGAAGAACTGGGCGATCTCCCGGCCGCTGGCGGTCGCCAAGGTGGTCGCGGGCCCGCAGCGCGCGTTCACGGCCGCGTTCGGGCCCTTCATCGGGCACCTGAACAACACCGCGAACCGCTTTGTACGCCGCTTGGGTCTGGAGCCGGCCGAAGAACTGGCATCCGCCCGCACCGCCGACGAACTGGGCGCGCTGGCCCGGCACTCGGCTGCCGAGGGCGCTCTGGAGGCGGACTCGGCGGAGTTGTTCGTACGGACCCTGCATCTGGGCGAGCTGTCCGCTGAGAACGTGATGACGCCGCGGGTCGACGTCAAGGCCCTGGAGGTGCACGCGACGGCAGCCGACGCGGCCAATCTCAGCCACGCGACCGGCCTGTCCCGCTTCCCGGTCTACCGCGACAGCCTGGACGAGGTGGTCGGCACGGTCCATATCCGGGACGTGCTCGCCCTGGAGCCGGAGAAGCGGGCCGCTACGCAGGTCACCGAGCTTGCGACGGAGCCCTTGCTGGTCCCGGACAGCCTTACCGCGGACCGGCTGCTGGAGCGGCTGCGTGCGCACCGCACCATGGCCGTGGTCATCGACGAGTACGGCGGTACGGCGGGCGTGGCCACGGTGGAGGACATCGTCGAGGAGGTCGTCGGCGAGGTGCGCGACGAGCACGACCCCGTCGAGGTGCCCGACCTGGTACCCGCCCCCGCGACGCCGGACGGGCGCGCGGTGTGGGAGGCGGACGGCAGCGTCCGCATCGACCAGCTCACGGACATAGGACTCACCGCGCCGGAAGGCCCGTACGAGACCGTGGCCGGACTGATCGCCACCCGCCTGGCCCGGATCCCCGTCAAGGGGGACGTCGTGGACCTCGACGGATGGCACTTCGACGTGGTGGAGGTCGATCACCACCGCGCCGACCGCGTACGGATCACCGAACCGGCCGACTCGTCGGCCGTCCGGCTCCTGGAGGAGGCCCGATGACCCTGCTGCAACTCGCCATCGGCGCCCTCACCCTGCTGACCAACGCGTTCTTCGTCGGTGCCGAGTTCGCCCTGGTCTCGGTGCGCCGCAGCCAGATCGAACCGCGCGCCCGGGCGGGCCACAAGCGCGCCCGGATGACGTTGTGGGCGCTGGAGCACCTGTCGGCGATGATGGCCACCGCTCAACTCGGCATCACCGTCTCCTCGCTGGTGCTCGGCGCGGTCGCCGAGCCTGCCATCGCCCATCTGATGGAGCCCGCCTTCGAGGCGGTCCACATCCCGCACGGCCTCGTGCACCCGGTCGCCTTCGTCATCGCACTGACGCTCGCCACCTACCTGCACATGCTGATCGGGGAGATGGTCCCGAAGAACATCGCACTCGCCGCTCCCGTGCCCAGTGCGCTGCTGCTCGGCCCGCCGCTGGTGGCGCTGACCCGGGCGCTCAAGCCGTTCGTGTTCGGCATCAACGCCTTCGCCAACGCCCTGCTGAAGCTGCTGCGCGTGGAGCCGAAGGACGAGGTCGAGTCGGTCTTCACCGACGACCAGCTCGCCCGCATGGTCGTGGACTCCAGCGAGGCCGGGCTGCTCAGCCCCGCCGACGGAGAGCGGCTGCGCGACGCGCTGGAGTTGGGCACCCGGCCGGTGGGCGAGATCCTGGTCCCGGCCCAGCGGATGCGAACCGTCGACCACACGATCACCCCGGCCCGACTGGAGCGGCTGGTCGCCGAGGCGGCCTTCTCCCGCTTCCCGGTCACCGGCCCCGACGGCGCCCTCCTGGGCTACCTGCACATCAAGGACACCCTCGGCGTCACCGACCGCGACGCCCCCTTCCCGCGCACCACGTTGCACAAGGTCACCCGGGTGCGCATCGACACCCCGCTCGACGACACCCTCACCGCCCTGCGCGCTGAGGGCAGCCATCTCGCCGCCGTCGTCGGGGAGGGCGGCAAGGTCATCGGCTTCGTGACCATGGAGGACGTGCTCTCCGAGCTCGTCGGACCGGCGGCCTCGGCCGCCGCCTGACCGCCACGAGCGCGCCCCCGCACGGGGCGGACCGGCTTCGCAGCGCCGGCCCCGGGCGCAGGTTGAGCGGGGACACTCGACGGGCAATCTGTGCGCCGCCCTGGAAGCGGCCGGCATGGTGACGCGCAACGGGTCGGGGTTCGCCCTCGGGCGCCCATCAGCGTCACCGTGCTCAAGGCGCGGCTCGACGACGCGTTCCGTGACGCACTGCTGAAGGACCTGCGCGAGATCGCCGCCGGGTTGGAGAACCCCGTGCTTCCGAGAGGGGCGTCCTCTCCGGGCTGACGTGATCCGTCGACTGCCACCCGTCCAGCGCCCGGCAGAGGCGGGTGCGCAGTGGGCTCGGTGCGGGCACCGTGCGCAGGCGTGTTCCATGAGTTCATCGCCCAGGGCGTGAGCTTGCTGCGTACAGCATGCTGGGCAGTGGGCGCCGACAGGGCGTTTCCACGGCAAGTCGGCCTCGGGCCCGGCGTCGGACACCGGCTCTCCCGCCTCTCGCCCGAGCGCTGGGCCCGCGCCGCCACCACGCCGCTCGCGTCCTCCTCGACGCCGATGACATGACGAACGCCTTCGCCGAGCTCCGCCCCGTCGAACCGGCCGCTCCCCATGAAGCCCGCCGGCCCGTGGTGCCCCCCGGCTGACCCGCGGTGCTCTCGGTGGAATCCCCAGCGAACGCCGAGTGCACCCCGGCCCGGACCGGCGCCAACACTGGGGGCCGGGCGGTCGGCCCGACGACCGACGTCGGCCCGGCACCGTCTCGCCGGCACGGACCGAGCGGACCACCCCGGTGCCGACAGGGCAGGCGATGGCCCTCGACGTCGGCGACCATCACGCTCATGGCGCGGGTACTGGCCGCCGGTCCGGCCGCGGTGGTCGCGACCACCGCTCCCACGACCCAGAAGATGTCGGTGTCCTGTGCGGCGGCGATCCGGTGATCCGCACCGCGGGCGGAGCCGAGGATCGCTTCCGTGGCTCCGCCCGCCGGCACTCAGGGGTCCTTGCACTATGAGCGTCCGATCAGGTCGCGTGGTCTGGTGCCGTGCATCGCAAGGCGCCGGAGGGCCCTGGTAGCGAGCTGCCTGGGCACTTCGGCAACGCGGCGAGGCGCGGTGCCAGACCACGCGACCCGGGCGGGCATAGTGCAAGGACCCCTCAGACCGAGGCGCGTGGTGTGCCGCGCATCGCTTCTCTGGCTTCGTCGAGGCCTCGGAGGGAGTCACGTCGTAGCTTGCTCCGCTCGGGTCGAGCAGCACCGGGAACGCGAGCGTCTGCCCGGCGGCGGGGGCGAGGGAAACCTCGATGCCTGTCCCGGCCGCCTTCATCGTCACGGGGACTTCGGTGCCCTCGGCGTCAACAACCCTGGGGGCACTGAGGAAGGTGACCAGGTTGCTCTGCCCGTCCGCGATCATCACCGTGTTGTTGGAAACGGCGGAGATCTCCTGCCCTTCCTGCAGATCGACCTGGTAGGTGAACGTCTGCGGTGCCTCGCTGCTGCGCAGCTGGTGGAAGACTTCGACCCGATTCTCGCTGTCGCGGACGGCGATGGTGTCGGCGTCGCGCTGGGTATTGGGGGAAATCACCAGGCCGGTCTCTTCAGTTGTGCGGCCGTAGCAGAGGCGACAGGGAGCGCCCAGGTCGTCGAGTCCTCGGTCCGGGCGGAGAGCACCTCGACGCGCTTCCCCTGGAGGACGGCGGCCAGTCTGGCCGCCGTCTCGCTCGTCGCTTCGGTGCTCTCCGCGCGATCACCCGCGCCCCCCTGGCCCGAAGCAAGCTGCTGCAGCCCGTCGGCACTGCCGTCGTCCAGGGCCGCTTCGGCCGACTGAACGGTGAGTGACAAGCAAAGTGCCAGCGACGCGGTCGTCGCTACAAGACGCTTCTTCACTCTTCCTCCCTTCACCTGCACATAACCCACCTCTTGGTGAGGGCCAGGCAACTATAAGGAGAAGATCGGACTACATGATCACGATGGAAGCTGTGTGAATCGGGCCAAAGGGGTGGTGGCCTAGTGGAGTTCGTCACGATGACGAGCCCTGACTGGAGCATTCCCGGGCAGCGCGACCGCTGGGAGGGTGCCTCGGCGGCCGCGCGCCGGAGTGTGCCGCTGCAGCCCACCTTGGTCCGCTCCTCGTTCACGAGCGCGATCCCGCGCGAAGAAGCCGGGCCACCCGGTCCCCCGCGATCGCGCGGCGGGGGAGCGCGGTGACCCGGCTGGAGGGGGGTCAGCGGGTGAAGGTGACCCGGTGTTCCTTCAGGGCCCCGCAGTTGGAGCCGTAGACCTGCACGTACGTGTTGTTGATGCTGCCACCCCAGTCCACGCAGTGGCCCTTGCCGTAGACGTACGTCGGACCGGCGTACGAGGTGAACAGCCCCTCGTCGTACTGACTTTCCCCGGTGTCCGGGACGGAGATCCAGGCGGACATGGGCGCGGCCTTGCCCGGGTTGTTGCGGATGGTCGCGACGCAGTTCCGGCCGTTGGAGGCGTTGTAGGTCAGGTAGACGGTCCCCAGCGAGC
The DNA here is from genome assembly GCF_053592115.1 of Streptomyces sp. NPDC002788. NCBI lineage: Bacteria > Bacillati > Actinomycetota > Actinomycetes > Kitasatosporales > Streptomycetaceae > Streptomyces > Streptomyces sp. NPDC002788. Next base: position 14,554 of record NZ_JBSFVB010000031.1, read on the forward strand.
CGACGGCCGCCGAGTTGACCGTCTTGTAGCCGCTTCCGCAGACCTTCTGCGGCGTGGTGTTGGGCGCGGCGGAGGCCGGTGACGCCAGGGCGGTCATGGTCCCCAGCGACAGTGCCGCCACGGCGGAGGCGGCCAGGACGGAACGGGTGAATCTCATATTTCCCCCTTGCAACTCTTCGAGGTGGTTGCTCCTGCATGGTGTGACCCGCAGGGTGCCCAAAGGGTTGTGCTTCGGTTCGCGGGAGATGCGGCGAGAACGGCGATCTAACGGCTCGCGAGGGCAATGGAGTTGGGGGCTGGACGGCGGGCTCGCTCTCGACCGCTCCGGTCGGCTCGACACCTTCGGCCCGGGCGATCTGCACCTGGTCGACAGTTCGCGGGCCCATGACCTGTGCCCGGCCGACGACCGGGAGTCCCGCGTCGCCGGGAGGGGGCGTGGACTTTTCCAAGGAGCTGCTTCCTCTGCCGCCGCAACGCGTCCCGGAGTTGCCGGGGCGGGCGCTCGGCCGGGAGGGCATCGGTGCTCTCCTCACGGGCTTCCTGGCCGCGCTGGACCGGCAGGCGCCTGGCGGTCGCACCTCGCCACGGCCCGGGTGGCCGCCGGGTGGCCGAGCGTGCCCAGGCGGCGCCGGTTTTACTCGTGGGTCGCTTGAGGCACACGTGAGATCCAGAGGATCTGCGCAGGGGTGTCACACAGGCTGCACACCGCCCTTCCAAAGTCTCGTTAGCGTTGCAGCTCGATCCCACGTGCGAAACGTGACCAGGTCGCGGCCGGCGAGCCGCTGGAACAGCGAGATCGGGAAGACCACACATGGACTACTGCTCGTCGTGCCGTCGGCACCTCAACGGCGCCCTGGTCTGCCCGGGGTGCGGCGCCTACGCCCCGGACATCGCCCCCTCCGCCGCCGACGGCCGCGCCGGCCCGGCCCCGGCGACCGCCCCGGCCGCATGGGAGGCCGCCACGGGTCCGTGGCACGAGGGGACCGTGTGGGACCAGACTCCCGCCGGTACGCAGGAGTTCCCCGCCACGCACACCGGTCACGAACCCCTGGGCCCCGACTCGTTTGAAGGCCAGGACGCCCCGGACACCGGCACCACCGAGGGCTATGAAGCCCGGCCGCAGGGACGGGCGGCGCGGCGTCGGCAGATGGCCCGCTGGAAGAAGAACCAGCGGCGCGCCGTGGTCGCGACCGCCGTCGCGCTCGTCGGCGGCGGACTGACCGTCGCCGCGATGAACGGGAACGCGACGCCCGGCGTGCAGGCGGCCACCGCGCCGGAGGACACCACCATGGGCGGTGCGAAGGGAGAGGCGCCGACGTACACCGAACCGACGTCGAGCCGGCACGACACCGTGCGTTCCTCGCCCACCACCCCGCCAAGCGCCGACCGCGCCTCGCGCCACCAGCAGCCCCGGGCCGCCGACTCCCGCACCGCCCCCTCGGACACGCGGACCAGCGCGGCCGCCGAGCCCCGCGAGCTGCCGCTGACGACCCCGCCGCAGCGGCGGACCACCGTCCCGAGCACCGTCGACACGGTCACCGGCAACGCCGGTTCGTCCTCCTCGACGGCCACCGAGCCGACGACAGCGCCGGCCGCCGGGACCGGCACGGACACGCAGCAGCCCGCGTCCCCCGCGACGCCCCCGCCCGCGGAGAGCACCACGTCGCCCGCCACGCCCCCCTCCGACTCCGAGTCGAAGGAACTCTGCCTGCTCGTCATCTGCCTCGGCTGAGCCGAAAACCGGTGGCCGCCCCGCCACCACGCTTCGTACCGTCGGGCGCATGGCTGACGAGTGCTTCCGGCATCCGCGGCTCGCCGCGGTCTACGACCCGCTCGATCCCGACCGTCGCGATCTCGAACCGTATCTGCGCATGGCGCGGGAGTTCGGGGCACGGCAGGTGCTCGACATCGGCTGCGGAACGGGCGTGTTCGCACTGCTGCTGGCCGAACGCGGCCTCCGGGTCGTCGGCGTCGATCCCGCCGCGGCGTCCCTGGACGTGGCGCGCGGCAAGCCGGGCGGTGAGCGGGTGCGGTGGATCCAGGGCGATGCGGCGGCCTTGCCGCCGCTGACCGCCGACCTCGCGACGATGACGGGCAACGTGGCCCAGGCGATCGCCGACTCCGAGGACTGGCGGACGGCCCTGCGCGGCGCCCGTGAGGCGCTGCGGCCCGGCGGTCGCCTGGTGTTCGAGACCAGGGTCCCGGCCCGCCGCGCCTGGGAGGAGTGGAATCGCGAGGGCACGTACGGCGTGACGGACGTGCCCGGAGTCGGCGCGGTCGAGTCGTGGGCCGACCTGCTCGACGTGAGCGGGCCGCTGGTGAGGTTCCGGTGGACCTACGTGTTCGCCGCGGACGGGCAGGTGCTGACCTCGGAATCGACCCTGCGCTTTCGCGAGCGGCACGAGGTGGAGGCGCAACTCGTCGCGCAGGATTTCGTGGTGGAGGACGTACGGGACGCGCCCGACCGCCCGGGCCGGGAGTTCGTGTTCGTCGCACGGCGTCCGGAAACCTCGCGCTGAGGCGGCCCGGCCGGCTCCGCGGCAAGCGGCGCCGGCCAAGGCGTGCGCACAGCGCCGAGGCCGACCACCTTCACCTCGTCCGCACCCACGCCGTGTGCACCGTCGACGCACCGGAGCTGCCCGCCCTGGAGGGGGCGATCGCGCTGGTGGCTACTGCTGACCGGAGAGCGGACCGGAACGAGCCTGCGGCGGGTCACCGGTCCCTCGGTGACCCGCCGCAGCCCTTCTTGATACGGCCGAAAACCGCTCGACGCCCGGAGCCGCCTCTGTCTACGATCCACCGCGCGGCATCGCGTGTCGGTCACCGGCCGGGTGAGGCATGGAGGCGCCGCGGAGATGCCCGTGGAGGCATTGACCGTGTCAGTCGAGTTCAATCACACCATCGTTCTGTCCCGTGACCGGGAGAAGTCCGCTCGCTTTCTCGCGGAGATCCTGGGACTGGAGGTCGGGGCGCCGGCCGGGGTGTTCCTGCCGGTGACGACCGCCAACGGCGTCACGCTGGACTTCCTCACCATCGACGCCGACATCCCCATGCAGCACTACGCGTTCCTCGTCTCCGAGGACGAGTTCGACGAGGCCCTCGCCCGCCTCGTCGAGGCCCGGATCCCCATCCAGGCCGATCCGCACGGCAACCACCCCCGCCGCATCAACCGCAACGACGGCGGCCGAGGCGTCTACTTCCTCGATCCGGCGGGCCACGGCCTGGAAATCATCACCCGCCCCTACGGCACGGACCCGTCCTCTCCCTTGAACGGGGTCACGGAGGATGTGCCCGGGGCGGTCTGAGGGGTCCTTGCACTATGAGCGTCCGATCAGGTCGCGTGGTCCGGTGCCGTGCATCGCAAGGCGCCGGAGTGCCCTGGTAGCGGAGCTGCCTGGGCGTTTCGGCAACGCGGCGAGGCGCGGTGCCAGGCCGCGCGACCCGGGCGGGCACAGTGCAAGGATCCCTAAGCCCGGACCGCGGCCGGGGACGGGGGCGCATCCGCTCCCGTCCCCGTACTCCGCACGGGAGGAGCTGCTGTTCGCCGACAATGCGGGAACCTGCCCCGCGACCCGAGGTCGAGTCCGACGCCATGTACGTCCAGGACTCGTGCATGCGGCCCCGGTCTGCTCGTCGGGCGGTCAGCCGCCGTCCGACTCCGGCGCCAGGGTCGCCGGCTCGGCGGTCGTGGCCGGTGCGTGGTCCCGGCGGGGGAGTAGGAGAGGGGTGGCGAGGAGAAGGCCGCCCGCGAGGGCGATGGCCGTGCGGGGGCCGGCCAGGCCGGCCAGGAGGCCCCACAGGGCGGTCGTGCCCGCGGTGGTGGCCTTGCTGGTCGCCGACCAGGCGGCGAGGGTGCGGGTGACCCGGTCCGTGGGGGTGCGTTCGAGGCGGTAGGTGGTGAGGACGGGGTTGAACACGCCGCAGCAGGCGATCAGTCCGAACTCGACCAGCATGACCAGGGCCAGCCCGGGCGTACCGGGGCCGATGAGTGCCAGACCGATGGACCAGCAGGCCCGGAGCGCCCCCGTGGTGCGCAGGACCCGGTCCCGGCCGTGGCGCGCGACGAGGCGGGGGGCCAGGCGTGAGCCGAGCAGGCCGCCGGTGCAGGGCACGGCGAAGGCGAGGGCGTACTGCCAGGGGGCGAAGTGCAGGTCGTCGACCATCAGGACGAGGAGCGGGGGTGAGGCCGCCATGATCAGGGCGTTGACCAGGACCGTGTTGAAGAACAGCGGGCGCAGGGCCGGATCGGCGAGGATGTGCCGCCAGCCGTCGAGCAGATCTCCGGCCCGGGGGCGGGCCACCGGCCGCACAGGGGGTTTCTCCGCCCCGCCGATCGCCCGGAGTCCGAGCGCCGAGAGCAGATAGCTCGCCGCGTCGGCCACCACCGTCGTCACCGGGCCGAGCAGGCCGATCGCCGCCCCGCCCAGCGGCGGCCCCACCATGCTGGCGGTCCAGGTCGTCGCCTCGAACCGTCCGTTCGCGACGAGCAGGTCCTGCCGCGGCAGCAGCGACTTCAGGAACGCCCCGGCCGCGGCGTTGAACGTGATGTCGGCCGCCGCGACGGCCACCGACACCAGCAGCAGCTGCCCGAAGCTCAGCCGGCCCAGGGCGAACGCCACCGGGACGCTCAGCAGCACCACGCACCGCACCAGGTCCGCCGCGATCATCACGGGCCGTTTGCGGCGGACCTCCACCCACGGCCCGAGCGGCACCGACACCGCCGCGCCGACCGCCGGTCCCACCGCGGCCAGCAGCGACACCTGCCCGGGCCCGGCGTCCAGTGCCAGGACCGCGATCAGGGCGAACGCGTCGAACGCGAGCCACGTACCGGCCGTACTGACCGCGTAAGCACCCCACAACCACCTGAACTGCCGGCCCAGCGACCGCCTGCCCGCCATACCCGGCCACACTCCCAGCTCCCGCGGACAACCCGGTGTTGACCAGGGGCCATCCAAGCGAGGACCGGGCGGGCCGATCAAACAACCGCCCGCACCCGCGCCACAACCGACCGTTGTGCCACGGGCGGACGAGGACAGGAGTCTCAGCGCTGGTACAGCCCCACCAGCGTCCCGTCCGCGAGTCGGCGCTTCTCGACCTCCTCGTGCACCTGGTCCGCACGCGGCGCGTCGGGCAGGACGCACGGTTCGGACAGGGCGTAGAGCCGGAAGAAGTAGTGGTGGGCGTCGTCACCGGGCGGCGGATGCGGGCCACCCCAGCCCGGCTGACCGTACCCGTTGACGAGCTCCGTACCACCCGGCGGGCAGTGCCCGGCCTCGACGCCGTCGCTGTGCGGATCGATGCCGACCACGACCCAGTGGGCGAAGGTACCCGAAGGGGCGTCGGGGTCCTCGCAGAGCAGAACCAGTTCGGCCGCGTCGTCCGGTACGCCGCTCCAGGTCAGCGGCGGAGAGACGTTCGGTCCCTCGTACGCGTACCGGCGCGCGAGGAACGAATGGTCGTTGAACGCGTTGCTGCGCAGTTCTATGCCGGTCATAGGGGCCGGGGTACCCCTGCGGGAACACCGGGACACGCGGTTCGAGCCGATCGGCCCGCCCGCGACGAGCCGCCGAGGCGCATCGCGGGCGACGACGGGAATGCGACGACAGGGCCTCCGGGCCGGCCTCGTCCCGCCCCGACGTGCGATCACGCGGGCGCCCCGTCACCGGCAGCGTCAGGCGTCCACCCGTACCGCGCACGACCAGCCGTACGGATCCGGGCCGATCCGCAGCTCGTCCCAGGCCACCGCCCTCGGGACCGCCCCGGTGATCCGCACGTCCGCGAGAGCGGCGACGGCGAGGCGTACGTCCAGGCCGCCGTCGGCCTCGTCCGCCTCCACGTCCACGGGCACTTCGCCGTACTCCTCCAGCCGGAAGATGATCTCGTCCAGCAGGGAGGCGAGCAGGTCGGCGTCGCTGGCCTCGGCGAGCCGCACTCTGTCCGTGGCGGTGGGCCGTACCCCGGACACATCGGCGAAGGACTCCACCATCGCCAGCACCGCCTCGGCCAGACAGTGCTCGCGGCACGCCGCCCACGCCTCGATCCGGATGTCGTCCGGATGCGGCACCGCACGGTGCCCGCACTCGCCCGGTCGCCGTACCTGCCCGCCGTCGCCCGTGTCACCGCCCATGAACATCGCCTGCCCGGGGCTCGCGCACCCATGCAGCGCCCGCCCGGCGCGTCGATCAGACGGGTTCGTCCGCGAGGTACGGCGGCGCCGGGTCGTACTGGATGTAGCGGCGCACGGCCCGCGCGTGCTCCCGCCCGTGCAGCCGGCCGACCAGCCACAGGGCACTGTCGATGCCGGCCGAGACGCCCTGGCTGGTGACCAGGTTGCCGTCCACCACATAGCGGGCGTCCCGGACGACCGTCACGTCACCGCGCGCCTGGAGGGTGTCCTCGTGGCTCCAGTGCGTGGCCACCCGGCGTCCGCGGGCGGGCCCGGCGGCGTGCAGCAGGAACGTGCCGGTGCACACGCCGTGCACCCACGCGGCCCGGTCGGCCGTCTTCCCGATCCAGTCGGTGACCACCGGGTTGTGCACCTGGACCTCACGCGCGCCCCGGCCGCCCGGCACGTGCAGCACGTCCAGCGGCGGATGGTCGTCCAGGGTGTGGTCGGGCAGGACGCGCATGCCCTTGTTGCAGCGCACGGGGCCGGAGTGCTCGGCGACGAGCACGGCCGTGTCCGCGCTGTCGCGGAGCAGGGCGGACACGGTGAACACCTCCCAGGGGCCCACGAAGTCGAGCTCCTCCGCCTCCTCGAAGACCAGCAGACCGTAGGTCGTCATAGGGGTTCCCCTTCCTCTGAGTCATGGAGAGCGCCGGTGGGTTCCGCGGTGGAGCGGAACCTGGCGCGGTAGTCCGACGGCGCGACACCGAGCCGGCGGTGGAACGTGCGGCGCAGCGTCTCCGCGGTGGTGAAGCCGTAGCGGCGGGCGATGGCCTCGACCGGTTCGTCGCCCTCAGTGAGGGCCCGCTGGGCCGCTTCGAGGCGCACCCGTTCGACGTACGCGGCGGGCGGCACGCCGAGTTCGGCGGTGAACCGGCGCTGGAGGTGGCGCGGACTCAGCCCGGCGTGCGCGGCGAGGCCGGCGATGTCGTGCCGGGCGCCCGGATCGGCATGGATCGCGGTGACGGCGGCCCGCACCGGGTCGGTCGCCGGCTGCCGTGACCACAGCGCCACGCTGAACTGCGACTGGCCGCCCGGGCGGCGCAGGAAGAGCACCAGGTGGCGGGCCACCGCGTGCGCGACGTCCCTGCCCAGGTCGTCCTCGACCAGGGCAAGTGCCAGATCCATCCCCGCCGTCACCCCGGCCGACGTCCACACCCGCCCGTCCCGGACGAAGATCGGGTCGCAGTCCACCCGCACCTCGGGATGCTCCCGGGCCAACTGGCCCTCGCGGGCCCAGTGCGTGGTGACCCGGCGCCCGTCCAGCAGCCCCGCGGCGGCCAGCAGGAACACCCCGCTGCACACCGAGGCCACCCGCCGCGCACCGGCCGCGGCGGCCGCGATCCAGGAGACCAGCACCTCGTCCTCCCGGGCCGCGTCGACGCCCTGCCCGCCGACGACCACGAGGGTGTCCGTCCCCGCCGGATCCAGGTCCGCCACGCCGTGTGCGGCGTGCACGAGCAGCCCGCTGACCGAGTTGACCGGCCCCGCCCGGGGCGCCACGACCTCGCAGGCGTAGCCGCCCGCGCCGTGGAACACCTCGTGCGGGCCCGTGAGGTCGAGCGGCTGGAAGCCGTCGAAGACGACGAAGACGATACGACGATCGGTCACGTCTCCACGCTCCTCCGGGCCGGGGCATGGCGTCAACGACACGCACCCCACACTTCGCGCCATGGGACGTCTGCCACCGCCGGGGTACCACGGGACGCAGGGGGAGAGGAGGCTTCCGATGATCTCTGAGACGGTCACCGTGCCCGCCGGCGGCGCCGCCCTCGCCGGCGATCTGGACCTGCCACCGCACGCCCGGGCCGTCGTGCTGTTCGCCCACGGCAGCGGCAGCTCCCGCCACAGCCCCCGCAACCGCGAGGTAGCGGCCGGCCTGCGCACCGCCGGACTCGGCACCCTGCTGATCGACCTGCTCACCGAGGCCGAGGAACGGCAGGACCTGCGCACCGCCGAACTCCGCTTCGACATCCCCCTGCTGGGTCGCCGGCTGGTCGCCGCCGTCGACTGGCTGGGCCAGTGGCACGCCACCCGGGGCCTGCCCGTCGTCCTGTTCGGGGCGAGTACCGGTGCGGGCGCGGCCTTGGTCGCCGCCGCCGAACGCCCCGATCGGGTCCGGGCGGTCGTCTCGCGCGGCGGGCGCCCCGACCTGGCGGGTGACGCGCTGGACGACGTACGGGTACCGGTGCTGCTGATCGTGGGCGGGCGGGACGGGCACGTGCTGCGGCTGAACGAGGAGGCGGCCCGGCGGCTGTCCGCGCCGTACACCCTCCATGTGGTACCCGGCGCCACCCACCTGTTCGAGGAACCGGGCGCGCTCGAGCAGGTCACCGAGGCGGCCCGGCGGTGGTGCGACGAGCAGCTGACGACCGCCGCGGGCTGACGACGGCGGGCCCCGCCGTCCATCGGCAGGCCGACGCGCAACCGCGCGCTGTGCGGCAGCGTTTCCGGCGGCGGCGTGAGGAGGGCCGAGCCCTGCCGGGTGCCGGGTGCCGGGTGCCGCGTGCCGGGACCGCTTGCCCGTGCCGCGTGCCGGGTGCCGTGCGACCGCCCGGCTCGCGGTGCATCGTCCGGAAGGCAGGGGGGTACGCGGGAGCCGGACCGGCCGGGTGGCCTCTCCGTTCGGGAAGCAGAGGTGACCGTCATGCGGTTCCGTGATCGCCGGCAGGCCGGCGGAGAACTGGCCGAAACGCTGCGCACCCGGCAGGGTGAAGGTGCCCTGCCCGATCCCCTTGTTCTCGCCTTGCCCCGCGGCGGCGTCGCCGTGGCGCGCGAAGTCGCCGACGCGCTGGACGCCCCGCTCGACGTACTCGTCGTACGGAAGATCGGAGCGCCCTTCCAGGAGGAGCTCGGCGTCGGCGCGATGGCCGGGGACGAGGTGCCGCTCCTCGACGAGGACGCCCTGCGATACCTGGGCATCGGCGAGGCCGCCCTCGCCCCCGTCATCGAGCGGGAGCGCGCGGAACTGCGCCGCCGCGAACGGCTGTACCGGCAGGGCCGCCCCGCCCCCGAGCTGCGCGGACGCACCGTGATCATCGTGGACGACGGACTCGCCACCGGCTCCACGGCCCGCGCCGCGCTGCGCTTCGCCCGCCGCCAGGCGCCCGAAAGGGTGGTGCTGGCCGCCCCGGTGTGCTCCCCGGAGGCGGCGAGGCTGATGCGAGCCGAGGCCGACGAGGTGATCTGCCTGCACCAGCCGGCCGCGTTCATGGCCGTGGGCCTCTGGTACGAGAACTTCGACCAACTGACGGACCAGGACGTCCTTCGGGCGCTGCACGGTCGGCACCGCTCGGTGAGCCAGTAGCGGGCCATCCCGCGTGAACCCGGACCACGCTCGGATGTAGCCGTTTGTTCACCTGGCAGGAGTGGCGAGAATCAGCCACGACGGGCGACGATGTGCCATCCCCGGATCTGCACCAGGAGTAACGAGTGAACGTCTCTTTGTCCGTGTGGCTGCTGACCGTCGCGGCCCTGTGCCTGCTCGTCGCCGTCGACTTCTTCGTCGGCCGCAAGCCCCACGATGTCTCCATCAGGGAAGCCGGGACGTGGACGGTGGTGTGGATCGTTCTGGCCGTGCTGTTCGGGCTGGGGCTGTGGTACTTCGGTGGGAGCGGGCCCACCGGCGAGTTCTTCGCCGGTTACATCACGGAGAAGTCCCTCAGCGTCGACAACCTCTTCGTCTTCGTCCTGATCATGGCGAAGTTCGCGGTGCCCTCGCAGTACCAGCAGCGGGTGCTGATGATCGGCGTTCTGATGGCCCTGGTGCTGCGCGCCGTCTTCATCGCGGCGGGCGCGGCGATCATCTCCACCTTCTCGTGGGTGTTCTACCTCTTCGGCGCGTTTTTGATCTGGACCGCCTGGAAGCTGGTCCAGGACGCCCGCAAGGAGGACCACGAGGAGGAGTACCAGGAGAACAAGCTGCTGAAGATGGCCGAGCGCCGCTTCGGCGTGGCCGACCGCTACCACGGCACGAAGCTGTTCATCACCGAGAACGGCAAGCGGATCATGACCCCGATGCTGGTCGTGATGCTCGCCATCGGCTCCACCGACGTGCTGTTCGCCCTCGACTCCATCCCCGCGATCTACGGTCTGACGCAGGACCCGTACATCGTGTTCACCGCCAACGCCTTCGCCCTGATGGGCCTGCGCCAGCTGTACTTCCTCATCGGCGGCCTGCTGAAGAAGCTGGTCCACCTCTCCTACGGCCTGTCGATCATCCTCGGCTTCATCGGCGTGAAGCTGGTGCTGCACGCCCTGCACGAGTCGGGCGTCCACGTCCCGGAGATCAGCATCCCGTTCTCGCTGGGCTTCATCGTGCTGGTCCTGGCCATGACGACGTTCACCAGCCTGCGGGCCTCGAAGAAGCAGGAGGCCGAGGAGGCGGCACGGCGCGCCGCCGGGTCCCGGTAGGCCGGACCGGGACGTGGTCAGACGACGCCGTCCGCGCGCAGCGCCGTCACCTCCCCGGTGGTGCGGCCCAGTTCGGTGAGGATCGCCTCGGTGTGCTCGCCGACCGCCGGGACGGGGTCCATGCGCGCGGGCAGCCCCGCGAGGTCGGCCGGCGGGAGCAGCGCCTCCACCGTGGCGCCCGGCACCCCGACCTCGGTCCAGCGGCCGCGGGCGGCCAGCACGGGGTGGTCCAGGAACGCGGCGACGTCGTTGACCCCTGCGCAGGCGATGCCGATGCGCTCCAGGTCCTTCAGGATCTCCTCGGAGCCGGAGCGGGCGAAGCGTCCGGCGACGATCGTGTCGAGCTCCTCGCGGTGGCCTACGCGGTCGGCGGCGGTGGCGAAGCGCGGATCGTCGACCAGCTCCGGCCGGCCGAGGAACTCGGCGCACAGTGCCGTCCATTCCGGCTCGTTCTGGATGGAGAACAGCACCTCCTTGCCGTCGGCGGCGGTGTACGTCCCGTACGGCGCGATGGTGGCGTGCCGGGTGCCCAGGCGCGGGGGCTGGGTGCCGCCGTGCCGGGTGTAGTAGGCGGGCTGGCCCATCCACTCCGCGAGAGCCTCGAACAGGGACACCTCCACGGGGTGCGCCTCGCCGGTGGTGGCGCGGGTGTAGAGGGCGGTGAGGATGCCGCTGTAGGCGTACATTCCGGCGGCGATGTCGGCGACGGAGATGCCTGTCCGGGCGGTCCCCTCCGGGGTTCCCGTCAGCGACACCAGCCCGGTCTGGCTCTGCACGAGCAGGTCGTACGCCTTGCGGTCGGCCCAGGGGCCGGTGGTGCCCCAGCCGGATATCGTGCACGGGATCAGGCCGGGGCGGCGGCCGGTGACGGTGGCGGCGTCCAGGCCGAGCCGGCCGGCGGCGCCCGGGGCGAGGTTCTGCACGAAGACGTCGGCGCCGTCGAGGAGGTCGTGCAGGATCTCACGGCCGCGCGGGTCCTTCAGGTCGAGGGTGAGGGACTCCTTGGAGCGGTTGAGCCACACGAAATAGCTGGAGTGGCCGTGCACCGTCGTGTCGTACCGGCGGGCGAAGTCGCCGCCGCCGGGCCGCTCCACCTTGATCACGCGGGCGCCGAGGTCGGCGAGCTGCCGGGTGGCGTAGGGCGCTGCCACGGCCTGTTCCAGGCTGACCACCGTGACCCCGGCCAGGGGATACCGCTGCACGCTCATGCCTCAAGCTCCTGAACCTCGTACGGACGGCGCCCGGACAGTTTCCCCCAGGCGGAGAGCGACGGCGCGGGGTGCCGGCGCGGTCCCGGTCACGGTGGCCGGTACGCGGCGGACCGGGTGGGGCCCCGCGCGCGGCTCTCGGCAGGGCGGCGACGGTGCTCTTCTGCGCCGGGAGGGTGACTGGAGGCGCCGCGTCATGCCGGGTGCCGCCCGGACGCCGGAGGGCCGCCGAGCACCGCGAGGCGGCGGAACGCCCGCCTGGGGCCGCTCGGCTGCCCAAGGCTCGCCAGGTTCGCGCCCGGCCGCCTGAAGGCCTCGGCCCTCACCGCCCGGGCGCCCCCGCACGCAGTGCGTCCATGACGAGATCCAGCAGGCGGGTCGCGCGCGGCTGCCAGTCGCTGTGCGGGTCGATCATCCAGAGACCGCCGATGGCGAGGAAGAGGTCGTCCGCGGTGATCCCGGGGCGGATCGTGCCCGCCTTCTCGGCGGCGCGGAGCAGAAGTTCGGCCCCCTCGGTCACCGGGGCGTGCCCCGGTTTCGCGGGCTTGCCCGGCGCGCTGGTGGCCTGCCGGATCGCGTCGGCCAGGCCCGCCTTGGCCATGGCGAACCGCGCGAGGCGGTCCATCCACTCGCGCAGGGCCCGGTCGGGCTCGCGGCTCTCCAGCAGCCGAGCCGCGGTGTCGGCGACCTGCTGCATCTCGTGGCGGTAGATCTCCAGGACGAGCGCCTCCCGGGTGGGGAAGTGGCGGTAGAAGGTCCCCTGCCCGACGCCCGCCTTCTTGGCGATCGCGCTCAGCGGTGCGTCCGCCGACCGCGTCAGTTCGACCAGCGCCACTTCCAGGATGCGCTCGCGGTTGCGCTGCGCGTCCGAGCGCAGAGGAGCGTCCTTCTTCTGGCCCACTCGCCCTCCTCGCGGTTGGTGGCCGAAACCCGGCCCTTGTTAAGCGGACAGTTGTCCGTTACGTTTTCCCGGGTAACGGACAACTGTCCGCTTGTTCTCATCGTATCGGCGTGCCGTCCGTGCGGACAGCCCCGCGGCGGCCGAGCCCCGGCCGGCGTGCCCCCGCATCCTGCACGGTCGCCAACCGGCACTGCCACCCGCGGCGCCCGAACCACCCGACCCGGCGAAGTGAGAGAGAAGGCTTCCATGCCCCCATCGACGTCCAGCGACCTCACCCTGTCCGTCAACGGCGAGAAGTTCACGCTGACCGTCGACCACCGCACCACCCTGCTCGACGCCCTGCGTGAGCGCCTGGACATGACCGGCACCAAGAAGGGCTGTGACCAGGGGCAGTGCGGTGCCTGCACGGTCCTGGTCGACGGCCGCCGCAGTGTGGCCTGCCTCCACCTGGCGGTCGCTGTCGAGGGCCGCGAGATCACCACCATCGAAGGCGTGGCCGAGGGTGACCGCCTGCACCCGGTGCAGCAGGCGTTCCTCGACCTCGACGGTTTCCAGTGCGGCTACTGCACGCCGGGGCAGATCTGCTCGGCCATCGCCGTGATCGAGGAGCACGCGGCCGGCTGGCCGAGCGCGGCCACCGGCGACGTACGGCCCGAGGCGGGACCGCCACCGCTGACCCCGGAGGAGATCCGCGAGCGCATGAGCGGCAACCTGTGCCGCTGCGGCGCGTACGTGTCGATCGTCCAGGCCGTAACCCGCGCTGCCGAGGCGAACGGAGCGGCCGCATGAGGGAGTTCGGCTACCAGCGCGCCTACGACGTGACCGGCGCCGTGGCGCTGCTCGACGGCGACACCGAGGCCCGTTTCCTGGGCGGCGGCACCAACCTGGTCGACCTGATGAAGACCGGCGTCGAGCGGCCCGCCCGGCTCGTCGACATACGCGAACTGCCCCTGAACCGCGTGGAGCCGACCGACGACGGCGGGCTGCGCATCGGGGCGACCGTCACCAACAGCGACCTGGCCGCCCACCCGGAGGTCCGGCGCCGCTACCCGGCCCTGGCGCAGGCGGTGCTGGCCGGTGCCTCCGGGCAGCTGCGCAACATGGCCACCGTCGGCGGCAACCTGCTCCAGCGCACCCGCTGCGGCTACTTCACCGACGTCAGCTCGCCCTGCAACAAACGCGATCCGGGCAGCGGGTGCCCGGCCGTCACCGGCGAGCACCACAACCACGCCGTCCTGGGCGCCTCCGACCACTGCGTGGCCACCCATCCGTCCGACATGGGCGTGGCCCTGACCGCCTTCGACGCCGTCGTGTCGTACGAGACGGCCGACGGCCCGGGCGAGGTGCCGCTCGCCGACTTCTATCTGCCGGTGGGGGAGACCCCGCACCGGGAGACCGCCCTGCCGCCGGGGGCGCTCATCACCGGCGTCACCCTGCCGCCCACCGCCACAGCGGCCAACTCCCGCTACAGCAAGGTGCGCGAGCGGGCCTCGTACGCCTTCGCCATCGGCTCCGTCGCCGCCGCGCTCGACATCCGCGGCGGCCTCGTGCACGACGTGCGCCTTGCCTTCGGGGCCGTCGCCTCCCGCCCCTGGCGGGCCCGCACGGCCGAACGCGTCCTGACCGGCGCACCGGCCGGCGCCGAGATTTTCGCGGCCGCCGCGGACGCCGAACTGGCGGCCGCAAGGCCCCTGCCCCGCAACGGATACAAGGTGACCCTGATGCGCAACCTCGTCGTGGCCGTGCTCAGCGAACTCGCCGAGGAGGCCGCCCGATGACCATCGCCACCCGGCGTTCCGCCGGCACCGCTCACACCCGCGTGGAGGGCCGCGACAAGGTCACCGGAGCGGCCCGCTACGCCGGCGACATCCCCTTCGCCGAACTCGCCCACGGCTGGCTGGTGCTGTCCACCGTCGCCCGCGGCCGCATCCGCGCCGTCGAGACCGAGGCCGTCCTCGCGATGCCGGGCGTCCTGACCGTCCTCCACCACCACAACGCCCCGCGCGTCGACACCGGCTTCGTCGGCATCATGGGCGTCCCGCCGGACCCCGGCACCGGACTCTTCCAGCACGACCGGGTGCCCCACCTGGGCTGGCCGGTGGCCCTGGTCGTCGCCGAGACGCCCGAACAGGCCAGGGAGGCCGCCGAGGCCCTCGTGGCGCACTACGAGCCGGAGCCGCACGACGTCGCGTTCTCCGCCGGGCGGGCGTCCGAGGCATACCCCGTCGACGGGCACCTGCCGGCCGTGGTGGAGAAGGGCGACCTGGAGGCCGGGCTCGCGGCGTCCGCCGTCGTGGTGGACGCGGAGTACACCACCCCGGAGGAGCACCACAATGCGATGGAGCCGCACGCGTCGACGGCCCGGTGGGAGGGCGGCCGGCTCGAGGTCGTCGACTCCAACCAGGGCACCGGCTGGGTCGCCGGGGAACTCGCGAACCTGTTCTCCCTGGACCCGGCCTCCGTGCGGGTGCGGTCCGAACACGTCGGCGGCGGATTCGGCAGCAAGGGCGTCCGCGCGCACCAGGTGGCCGCCGTGATGGCCGCGACCGTGCTGCGGCGCCCGGTCCGGGTCGTCATGACCCGGCGGCAGATGTTCTCGCTCGCCGGCCACCGCAGCCCCACCGCCCAGCGGGTCAGGCTCGGCGCCGATCCGGACGGACGGCTGCGCGCCCTGGAGCACCGGTCCCTGAGCCAGACCTCGACCGTGCACGAGTTCATCGAGCCGAGCGCCGGGGCGAGCCGGTCGATGTACGCCGCCGACGCCCACCACACGGCCAGCCGGCTCGTGCGGCTCGACGTACCGACCCCGAGCTGGATGCGCGCACCGGGCGAGGCACCGGGCTCGTTCGCGCTGGAGTCGGCGCTGGACGAACTGGCCGAGAAGTGCGGCATCGACCCGATCGAGCTGCGCGTGCGCAACGAACCCGCGGTGGGCCCGGTCTCCGGGCTGCCGTTCGCCGGCCGCAACCTGATCGCCTGCTTCCGCGAAGGGGCCCGCAGGTTCGGTTGGGCGCAGCGGGACCCCCGGCCCGGAGTGCGCCGGGAGGGGCGCTGGCTGCTCGGCACGGGCACCGCGGCCGCCTCCTTCCCCGCGGCGGCCATGCCCTCCACGGCGGCCGTGACCGCTGAGCCGGACGGCACCTTCACGGTCCGGATCAACGCCGCGGACGTCGGCACCGGCGCCCGGACCGCGCTCACCCTGGTCGCCGCCGACGCCCTGGAGGTGCCGACGGACCGCGTGCGGGTGCGGATCGGCGACAGCGACCTCGGACCGGCGATGATCGCCGGCGGCTCGATGGGCACCCGCTCCTGGGCCTGGGCCGTCACGGCCGCCGCCGAGGAACTGCGCCGGAGCCTCGCGCCGGGCGCCGACATCCCGCCGGAGGGCATCACCGTACGGTCGGACACAGCCGAGGCCGTCGGCGCCCTCGCCCACAAGGAGCGGCACTCCTTCGGGGCGCAGTTCGCCGAGGTCGCCGTCGACCCGGCGACCGGCGAGGTCCGCGTCCGCCGCATGCTGGGCATCTTCGCGGCCGGCCGGATCGTCAACCCGCTCACCGCCCGCAACCAGCTCGTCGGCGGCATGATCTGGGGCCTGTCCATGGCCCTGCACGAGGAAGCGGTCCGGGACCGGGCCACCGGCGGCGTCTACGGCGCCGACCTCGCGGGCTACCACGTCGCCGCGCACGCCGACGTCCCGCACATCGAGGCCGACTGGGTCGACGACCCCGACCCGGACGACCCGATCGGCATCAAGGGAATCGGCGAGGTCGGCATCGTGGGCGGGGCCGCGGCGATCGCCAACGCCGTGTGGCACGCCACCGGCGTACGCCACCGGAACCTGCCGATTCGGCCCGACCGCGTGCTGATGGCGGGCGGCGATGCTTGACCTGGCCGGGCCGCTGCACGAGTGGATCGAGGAGGGCCGGGAGTTCGCCGTCGCCACGGTCGTCGCCGTCGGCGGCAGCGCCCCGCGCCCTCCGGGCGCCGCCCTGGCCGTCTCGGCCGACGGCACGGCGATCGGCTCGGTCTCCGGAGGCTGCGTGGAGGGGGCCGTGTACGACCTGTGCCTCCAGGCCCTGCGGGACGGGGAGACGCTGGTCGAGCGGTTCGGGTACAGCGACGAGGACGCCTTCGCGGTGGGGCTGACCTGCGGCGGGACCATCGAGGTGATGGTCACCCCGTTCGCCGCCGGGCAGGCGGTACAGGGGGCCGCGCTGTCGGCCGCCGTCCGCGGTGAGCCGGTGGCGCTGGCCCGGATCGTCCGAGGTCCCGCCGACCTGCTCGGCCGGGCCCTGCTCGTCCGCCCCGACGGCTCGCACGAAGGCGGTTGCGGCGGCGGCCCGGACCTGGACCGAGCGGCGCGCACCGAAGCTCGCGCCCTGCTGGACAGCGGCCTGACCGGCACGGTCGAGCTCTCCGAGGACGGGTCGCACCGCCCGGGCGGTCTCACCCTGCTCGTGGAGTCGGCCGTGCCGCCGCCCCGCATGATCGTCTTCGGTGCGATCGACTTCGCGGCGGCGCTCGCCCGTGCGGGCGGGTTCCTCGGCTACCACGTCACCGTGTGCGACGCCCGCCCGGTCTTCGCGACCCGGGCCCGCTTCCCGGACGCCGACGAGATCGTCGTGGACTGGCCCGACCGGTACCTGCGCGGCACGGAGACGGACGGGCGGACGGTGCTGTGCGTGCTGACCCATGACGCGAAGTTCGACGTGCCCCTGTTGCGGGAGGCCTTGCGCAGGCCGGCTGCCTACATCGGCGCCATGGGTTCCCGACGCACCCACGAGGACCGCGAACGGCGGCTGCGGGAGGCGGGCGTGAGCGAGCGCGAGCTGGCCCGGCTGAGGTCGCCGATCGGCCTCGACCTCGGGGCCCGGACACCCGAGGAGACCGCCGTGTCCATCACGGCGGAGATCATCGCGGCGAAACACGGCGGGACGGGCGCGCCGCTCACCGGCTCGGCCGCACCCATCCACCGGGCCGGGCGGGAGACGCTGCCCCAGCCGGTCTGAGCCGGGCCCGGTCCGGGCCGGGCAGCGGGCCCTGCGCGCACGCCGGAGGGGCCGAGGCCGTTGCCGGCCGCGGCCCCTCCGTGGGCGCGGGATGTGCACGGGTCAGGCCGCGGCCGGCTCCGTGACGAAGCCGTGCAGGCGGGCGATGACCTCCGTCAGCTGCCCGGCGACCTCCGCGTCGTCGGCCGGGTGCGTCTCGGCGAAGCGGGTCACGGAGCCGGGGATGGACAGCTTGACGTCCTCCAGCACCCTGCCGCCGGCGACACCCACGGACTTGCGGGTCTCGTCGTGCGCCCAGACACCGCCGTACTGGCCGAACGCGGTGCCGACCACGGCCACCGGCTTGTCGCTGAGGGCACCGGCGCCGAACGGGCGGGACAGCCAGTCGATGGCGTTCTTCAGGACGGCCGGGATGGTGCCGTTGTACTCGGGCGTGAAGAGGATCAGGGCGTCGGCGGCGTCGGCGGCGTCGCGCAGCTTCGCGGCGGCGGCCGGGACGCCGCCCTCGACGTCGGTGTCCTCGTTGTAGAAGGGGATCTCGGCCAGTCCCTCGAACAGTTCCACCTCGGCCCCCTCGGGGGCGAGCTTGACGGCCGCCTCGGCGAGCTGTCGGTTGTGCGAACCGGCGCGCAGGCTGCCGACGAGCGCGAGGATACGAACAGACATTCTGACTCCCATGTATGGATAACGGGCTCTGAAACCGCGATCGCGATCCGGACCGAAGTCCGTTTAATGTTCTAGCATCCTAACCGGACCGCGGTCCAGTTTCCTTTCCGATGCTTTACGCTGGCTTCATGTCCGCCGTTCCACCGCCCCTGCCGCCGCCCCAGGAGCCCGTCGACCATCCCGAGCTGCTCCAGCTCGGTTCCGTCGGGGAGGCGGACGAACCCTGCCTGCGTGCCGATGCCGCGCGCAATCGCGCCCGGCTGCTGGAGGCCGCCGCGCGGCTGGTGGCGGAGCGCGGCGCTGACGCCGTCACCATGGAGGCGGTGGCCGCCGCGGCCCGCGTGGGCAAGGGCACGGTCTTCCGCCGCTTCGGCGACCGCACCGGCCTGCTGACGGCGCTGCTCGACCACTCCGAGAAGAAGTTCCAAGCCGCGTTCCTCACCGGCCCGCCTCCGCTCGGGCCCGGAGCGCCGCCCGTGGAGCGGCTGCGGGCGTTCGGCCGCGCCATGCTGCGTCGCTCGGCCGACGAGCTGGAGCTGCAGTTGGCGGCCGAGCCGGACGCCAACCGCCGTTTCCTCGTCCCACCCCGCCGCGTGCTGCGGCATCATGTGGCGGTGCTGCTGCGGCAGGCGGTCCCCGACGCCGATGGCGAGCTCCTCTCCCACACGCTGATGGGTCAGCTGGACCCGGCCCTGATCCACCACCTGACCAGGCAGCGCGGCATCCCCTTGTCCCGCCTCGAGGCCGCGTGGATCGACCTGGTCGACCGCGTGACGGGCGGGTGCCCCGCCCGCTGAGAGCGACTGCCGCTCGCCGTGAGGGCTCACGTCATTCTCACAACTCCCCCGCCGGAAGCGCGTATTGAGGCTTCTGCCAAGATGCCGTACGTCATGGTGCAGATACCCAAAACGCCCGCGCCCCCGTCCCCCGCACCGTCGCGCTCCGTGCCCACGAGCGCCGATGTGGCCCGCCTGGCCGGCGTCTCGCGCGCGACCGTCTCCTACGTCCTCAACAACACCAGCGCCGTACGGATCAGCGAGCCCACCCGCCGCCGGGTCCACGAGGCCGCGAAAGAACTCGGGTACGTCCCGCACGCGGCGGCCCGCAGCCTGCGCGCCGGGCACAGCCGCATGGTCCTGATCCCCGCGCCGACCTTCCCCGTCGGCCCGCTCTACAGCCGGTTCCTCACCAACCTCCAGCGCGCGCTCGGCAGCCTGGACTACACGGTCGTGCAGTACGGCACCGGCGGTCCGCACGGCGACGAAGCCGCCCGCGTCTGGGCCGAGTTACGGCCTGTGGCCGTGCTCGTGCCCGGCTCCGGGCTCGGCCCGCGCGGAGTGGCGGTACTCAAGCGCTCGGGGGCGCGCGCGGTGGTCACCCTCGGCCCCGAGACCATCGAGGGCGCGCACGCCCTGCTCATGGACCACGACGTCGTCGGACACAGCGCGGGCGCCCACCTCTACGACCGCGGCCGGCGCCGCATCGGCGTCGTCGTCCCGCAGGAACCCGGCCTCGAGGCGTTCTCCGCGCCCCGCCTCGACGGGGTGCGCCAGTCGGTGCGCGGCACGGACGCCACGGTGACCGAACTGCCCCTCGCCTACGACGAGCAGGCCGCCGCGCGCCTCGCCGCCCGCTGGCGGAGCCTCGGTCTGGACGCCGTGTTCACCTACAACGACGAGTACGCGATGCTGCTGATGCGGGCCCTGCAGGACGAGGGCATCCGCATCCCCGGGGAGACGGCCGTGATCGGCGCCGACGATCTGATGCTGGGCCGGCTGCTGCGGCCGCGGCTGAGCACGGTCCGTCTGAAGCTGCCCTCCGGCCGTGAACTGGCCGAACTGGTGGACCGCGCGGTACGCAGGCCCGGCACCGCGCCCGAGACGTACAAGATGTTGGGCGCGACCGTGCTGCACCGCGAGTCCAGCTGACCTCAGGGGAACTCGACTCACCGTCACGCAACCGTAGTTCCGGCCCTCGCTCCGCGACACGGCTAGGATGTTGCATGCTCAACAAAATGGGGGCGCGTGCGCACGCGGGCCGCAATGCGTACCGCTGCGACCGACCGGCGCGCCCCGCCATGTGACCGCCGAACCGGCCGCGTACTTACGGGAGTTGACCATCCCGTCAGCCGGTGACCGATCGATCGGAGAGCCGTCATGCCGTTGCTCGACTCCAGGGCCTGGCAGCCCCGCGCCCTCTCGGGCCCCGGGTACACCGTCACCGAGCCCGCCACCGGCCAGACCCTCGGCACCCTCGCCCTCGCCGGCCCCGAGGACGTCGGGGCCGCCGCGGGCAGGGCCGCCGCCGCCCAGCGCGCGTGGGCACGTGCCCCGCACTTCGCCCGCGCCGCCGTGCTCCGCAAGGCGGGCGACCTGTTCACCGAGCACGCCGCCGAACTGCGCGAGTGGCTCGTCCGCGAGTCCGGCTCCGTCCCCGGCAAGGCCGACTTCGAACTGCACGTCGCCGCCCAGGAGTGTTACGAGGCCGCCGCGCTCGCCTCCCGCCCGGCCGGCCAGGTCCTGCCCAGCGAGGCGCCGCGGCTGTCGTACACGCGCCGTGTCCCGGCCGGTGTCGTGGGTGTGATCTCCCCGTTCAACGCCCCGCTGATCCTGTCCATCCGCTCCGTCGCCCCCGCCCTGGCCCTGGGCAACGCGGTCCTGCTGAAGCCCGATCCGCGCACGGCCGTCTGCGGCGGGCTGTCCCTCGCCGCGGTCTTCGCCGCCGCGGGCCTGCCGGAGGACCTCCTGCACGTGCTGCCCGGCGGCCCGGACGCGGGGCAGGCCCTGGTCGCCGACCCGCGCGTGCCCGTCATCTCCTTCACCGGCTCCACCGCCGCCGGGCGCGCCGTGGGCGAGGCCGCCGGCCGTCACCTCAAGCGGTCCCACCTGGAACTGGGCGGCAACTCGGCCATGATCGTGCTGGAGGACGCCGACCTCGACGCGGTGATCTCCACGGCCGCCTGGGGCTCGTTCTTCCACCAGGGCCAGATCTGCATGACGACCGGACGCCACCTGGTGCACGCGTCCCTCTACGACGAGTACGTGGAGCGGCTGGCCGCCAAGGCGGACTCACTCGCCGTCGGCGATCCGTACCGGGGCCAGGTCCATCTGGGCCCCATCATCGACTCGGGCCAGCTCGCCAAGATCAGCGGCCTGGTCGAGGCCAGCAGAGCCGCGGGCGCGAAGGTCGCCGCCGGTGGCACGTACGACCGGCTGTTCTACCGGCCGACGGTCCTCGCCCACGTCGACGACCACACCCCGGCCTACACCGAGGAGGTCTTCGGCCCCGTGGCGCCCGTGCGCTCCTTCACCACGGCCGACGAGGCCGCCGCCCTGGCCGCGCAGAGCCCGTACGGCCTCTCCCTGGGCATCGTGACCCGGGACACGGCGCGCGGCCTGGACCTCGCCGAGCGCATTCCGACCGGCATCGTCCACATCAACGACCAGACGGTGAACGACGAGGCCGTGGCGCCCTTCGGCGGAGTCGCCGCCTCCGGCACCGGCGCCCGCTTCGGCGGCGAGGCCAACCTGGAGGCCTTCACCGAACTGCGCTGGACGACGGTACGCGCAGACGTCGCTCCGTACCCCTTCTAGGGGCCGGCTCCCGGGCCCGGGGCGGGTCACTCGGCCGGCTGCTGGGCCTGCTGCTCGGCGACCGCCTTGCGGACCTCGTCCATGTCCAGATTCCGGGCCTGCCCGATGACGTCCGTCAGGGCGGCCTCGGGCAGGGCGCCCGGCTGGGCGAACACGGCGACCTGGTCGCGCACGATCATCAGCGTCGGGATCGACTGGATACCGAAGGCCGCGGCCAGCTCAGGCTGCGCCTCGGTGTCCACCTTGCCGAACACCAGGTCCGGGTTCTCCTGCGCCGCCTTCTCGTAGACCGGCGCGAACTGCTTGCAGGGCCCGCACCAGGACGCCCAGAAGTCGATCAAAACGAACTCGTTGTCCGTGACCGTCTGGTCGAAGTTCTCCTTGGTGAGCTCCACGGTGCTGCTCATGGCAAATCCCTCTTCCTGGTGTGGGGTCAAGCCGTCGGCACAACACGGCCGACCGGACACGTATTCCGCGCCCCTACCCATGTGGCCAGGGCGCACACCACCCACCAGACTGACCCCATGACGGAAACGGAAACCAACGCGTACGACGTCGTGGTGCTCGGGGCCGGGCCCGTGGGGGAGAACGTCGCCGACCGCACCCGCGCGGCCGGACTGACCACCGCGGTCGTCGAGAGCGAGCTGGTCGGCGGCGAATGCTCCTACTGGGCGTGCATGCCCAGCAAGGCCCTGCTGCGGCCGGTCATCGCCCGCGCGGACGCCCGTCGCGTGCCCGGCCTGCGCCAGTCGGTCCAGGGTCCCCTCGACGCGTCCGCGGTCCTCGCCCACCGGGACCACTACACCTCCCAGTGGAAGGACGACGGGCAGGCCGGGTGGCTAGACTCCATCGGCGCCGACCTGTACCGCGGCCACGGGCGGCTCTCCGGCCCCCGCACGGTGACGGTCACCGGCCCCGACGGCGCCGATCGCGTCCTGACCGCCCGGCACGCCGTCGCCGTCTGCACCGGCAGTCGCGCCGCCCTGCCGGGCCTGCCCGGGCTCGACGCCGTGCGGCCGTGGACGAGCCGCGAGGCCACCAGCTCCAAGACCGTGCCCGGCCGGCTGATCGTGGTCGGCGGCGGCGTGGTCGCCACCGAGATGGCCACCGTCTGGCAGGCCCTCGGCTCCGAGGTCACCCTGCTGGTCCGCGGCAAGGGCCTGCTGCCCCGCATGGAGCCCTTCGCCGGGGAACTGGTCGCCGAGGCCCTCACGGAGGCGGGAGCGAACGTCCGTACCGGCACGTCGCTGGAGTCGGTGACCCGCGAGAACGGAACGGTCGTGGCCGTCACCGACAAGGGCGACCGCATCGAGGCCGACGAGATCCTCTTCGCCACCGGACGCGCGCCGCGCACCGACGACATCGGCCTGGACACCATCGGCCTCGCCCCCGGCACGTGGCTGCCGGTCGACGACAGCCTCCGCGTCACCGGCCGCGACTGGCTGTACGCGGTCGGCGACGTCAACCAGCGCGCCCTGCTCACCCACCAGGGCAAGTACCAGGCCCGCATCGCGGGCGCCGCCATCGCCGCGCGGGCCACCGGAGCGGACCTCCTCGCCCAGCCCTGGGGCGCTCACGCCGCGACCGCCGACCACGCCGCCGTGCCCCAGGTCGTCTTCACCGACCCGGAGGCGGCGGCCGTCGGGCTGTCGCTCGCCGAGGCCGAACGGGCCGGGCACCGGGTGAAGGCCGTCGACGTGGACCTGTCCTCCGTCGCCGGGGCGGGCCTGTACGCCGACGGCTACCAGGGCCGCGCCCGCATGGTCGTGGACCTGGAGGAGGAGATCCTCCGCGGCGTCACCCTCGTCGGCCCCGGTGTCGGCGAACTCATCCACTCCGCGACGATCGCCGTCGCCGGCCAGGTGCCGGTCAGCCGCCTGTGGCACGCCGTTCCGTCGTACCCGACGATCAGCGAGGTGTGGCTGCGCCTGCTGGAGGCGTACCGGGACGCGTGAGCTCCGCTCTGTCCGGCCCTGAGGCTGTCCGCCACGCGCGGGACGGCCCCGGCCGGAGGAAGACGACGCCCTTCCGGGTGTCAGGAAACAGGGCTACGCGCGCGCGGGCACCACGGAAGCGAGCAGCCTGGGCGACGGTGAACCAGAAACAGGGCTACGCGCGCGGGCACCACCGGCGTGCGGAAGTCGTCGTCCCTCAGGTCCTCCTCCGCCTCCGGCAGCAGAAGCACGCGGTCCGGGCGGAGCGCGTCGACGGCGTCCTCGTCGTGCGTGACCATGACGATCGCGCCGGGGGAGGCGCCCACCGCGGCCGCGGCCGCCCGCCGGGCGTGTGCGCCGTGGAGGCGGCGCGTACGGCGAAGCGGTGCTCCGGCGGGCGGCCGGCGCTACGGCAACTCGAAGCCGAGCGCCCGCGCCGCCTCCCGCGGCGTCGGCTGCGCCCAGCGCTCCGCCGCCGCCTGGTTGGACGACAGCGACCGCGTCTCGGCCCGGTCCAGATACAGCACGCCGTCGAGATGGTCCGTCTCGTGCTGCACGATCCGGGCGGGCCAGCCCGTGAACACCTCGTCCAGCGCCCGCCCCTGCTCGTCCTGCCCGGTCAGCCGCACCTCGGCGGGTCGCGCTACCACCGCCTGCCAGCCCGGCACGCTCAGGCACCCTTCGAAGAACGCGGCCCGCGCGTCACCGACCGCCTCGTAGGCGGGATTGACCAGCACACGGAACGGCTGCGGCACCCGCCCGCGCGCCAGACGCACCTCCTCCGGCACCGGCGCCGGGTCCTCGATCACCGCGATCCTGAGCGGCACACCGACCTGCGGCGCCGCCAGGCCGACCCCGGGCGCCGCGCGCATGGTGACCCGCAGGGCCTCGACGAACCGGGCCAGCAGCGCGGGGCCCAGCTGACCGTCGTACGGTTCCGTGCCGCGCCGGAGCACCGGATCGCCCGCCGCGACGATGGTCAACGGACCGGCGCCGGCGAGGAGTTCCTCGACCCGCTCTGCCAGGGGCGTGCGATCGCTCGGAGTTCCCATCGCGTCAGGATGACACGGCACCCCCCACCCCCGCGTGACGCACACCACATGACCCTGCCGGGAACTGGACGCCCCTCCGCTCCGACTTCTGCACCGCAACCGCCACGCAGACGTTCCCCGGGAGAAGCCCGCCGATGACCACCGCTCCCTCGACCGCCACGGACGAGGCCCCGCGATCAGCCACCCCGGCCCCGTCGAGCAGCAGCTGGGCGCCCCTGCGTCCGCTCGTCCTCCGCCTGCACTTCTACGCCGGGGTGCTGGTGGCGCCGTTCCTCCTCGTCGCCGCCGTCACCGGCCTGCTGTACGCCGCCTCGTTCCAGGCCGAGAAGATCGTGTACGACCACGAGCTGACCGTCCCCGTGGGTGAACGGAAGCTGCCCGTCAGCGAGCAGGTGACCGCCGCCCGCAAGGCCTACCCCGAGGGCACGGTCTCCGCTGTACGCCCTTCGCCCGAGGCCGACGCGACGACCAGGGTGTTGCTGTCCGGTGTCCCGGGCGTCGACGGGGGCCACACGCTCGCCGTGTTCGTCGACCCGTACACGGCGCGGGTGCGCGGCGCCCTCGAACAGTACGGTTCCACCGGCGCGCTCCCCCTGCGCACCTGGATCGACGAGTTCCACCGGGACCTGCACATGGGTGAGCCGGGGCGGCTGTACAGCGAGCTGGCGGCCAGCTGGCTGTGGGTGATCTCGGCCGGCGGCCTGGCGCTGTGGTTCTCCCGCCGCCGCGCCCTGCGCAAGGTGCGGGGGACGACGGGGCGGCGCCGCACGCTCGGACTGCACGGCAGTGTCGGCGTCTGGGCGGCGGCCGGGTTCTTCTTCCTTTCCGCTACCGGCCTGACCTGGTCGGCCTACGCCGGCGCCACCATCGACGAGCTGCGGACCTCGCTGGGCCAGGCCACCCCGTCGGTGTCGGCGGCGGCCGGTGGTGAGCACTCCGGTCACGGTTCGGCCGCCGGGCAGGCGGGAGACGCCGCCCATGGCGTGGGGCTGGACAAGGTCCTGGCGGCCGCGCGGGCCGAGGGCCTCGGCGACCCGGTGGAGATCGTGCCGCCCGCCGACGCGAACTCGGCGTACGTCGTCAAGCAGGTGCAGCGCAGCTGGCCCGGGAAGCAGGACGCCGTCGCCGTCGAACCGGCGAGCGGCGAGGTCATGGACGTGCTGCGGTTCGCCGACTACCCGGTGCTCGCGAAGCTCACCCGCTGGGGCATCGACCTGCACACCGGCGTCCTGTTCGGCCTCGCCAACCAGATCCTCCTGATGCTGCTCGCGCTCTGCCTGATCCTGCTGATCGTCTGGGGTTACCGCATGTGGTGGCAGCGCGGCCGGGGCAGTGCCTTCGGCCGGCCGATCCCGCGCGGCGCCTGGCAGCAGGTGCCGCCGCAGATCCTGGTCCCACTGCTGGCCGGGGTCGCCGTACTCGGCTACTTCCTGCCTCTGTTCGGTATCCCGCTCGCGGCCTTCCTCGCCGTCGACGTACTGCTGGGCGAGATCGCCTACCGGCGGGGACGGCGGTCCTACCGGACCGGGACGCAGGCGCAGTGACAGCCGCCGGCACACAGGTGCCCGGCTCCGCGCGGAGCCGGGCACCTGTCGGTACGTGACGGGTCAGCTCTGCTCGAAGTCACCCGCGAGCGCGGCGGCGATCCGCAGGTGCGACTCCGCCTCCTCGTGCCGGTTCTGCCGCTGGAGCGTGCGGCCGAGCATCAGCCGGGCGTAGTGTTCCACCGGGTCCCGCTCGACGATCGTCCGCAACTCGGCCTCGGCGCGGCGCAGTTGGGCCGAGTGGTAGTAAGAGCGCGCCAGCAGCAGCCGCGGCCCGGTCTGCTCGGGCACCTCCTCGACCAGCCCGGTAAGGACGCGCGCGGCGGCGGTGTAGTCCTTGGCGTCGAAGAACAGCCGTGCGCGCTCCCAGCGCTCCGCCGGTGTCCCGTGGGCGTAGTACGTGACGTCGTGGCTCGTGTTCACTCGTGCCTCCTTCGAGGCCGACAACCCGACTTGTTGGTTCAATATTCCACTACCGGGTGGGGGTCATCGGGGCAGGCCGGCCAACTCGGCGTCGGCGCGCCGGGTGATCAGGCTCAGCACCCGTCCGGCGACGGCCAGGTCCTCGGTGGGGATGCCGTCGTAGATCCGGGCGGTGATGGGCGCCGTCTCGCCGGAGGTCCTGGCGTACAGCTCCCGCCCGGCGTCCGTGATCCGCACTTCCGACGCCCCGTCCGTGGCCAGGAGTCGCGCGGAGATCAGCCCGTCGACCACGTCGGAGACCTCGTCGGTGTCGATCTTCAGCGCGCCGGTGACACCGTCGAGAAGTTGCTCCCGCCCGACCGGGCCGTCGGCGACGGCGGCGAGCCGGAGGGTGACGCACTGCTGGAAGGTGACGCCGTGCCGGGCCAGCACGCTCTCCAGGACCGCGCGGGCGGCGTAGTGGGCCAGGGCGATGACGCGGGGGTCGAGCAGGGGTGCGGTGGTGGTCATGACTGCTCCGTCTCGAGGGAAGGATCAAGAGGTACGTCGAGCAAGGCCGTCAGCTCGCGCGTGAACTGCCGGGTGCGGGCGCTGTCGAGGCCGCCGAGCGGGTCCAGGAGCTGTTGAAGGAGCCCGTGGACGACCTCGATCGCGCGCCGGGTGACCTCCCGTCCCCGTTCGGTGAGCGCGAGCTGCACCGCGCGCGGGTCACGGGGATCCCGGGTCCGTTCCAGAAGGCCGGCGGTCTCCAGCGCACGGGCCAGCTTCGACACGTAGAGCGGTTCGAGCCCGGTGTGGTCGGCGAGGCGGCGCTGGCTGGGGCGCTCGCCCGTGCGCCGCATGCCGTACAGCGAGGCCAGGAGTGAGTACTGCGCGTGGGTCAGCCCCAAGGGGGCCACCGCGCGGTCGACCGCGACCCGCCACTTCATCGACAGCCGCCACACCAGGAAGCCGGGCGTCGCGCCTTCGGAACTTTTGCTCATGGTGGATACAGTACATAGCTATTATGTACATGGCTACTATGTGCAGCTCGGTGCCGGACGGGTGATCGTTCCGCCGTCGGGGCAGGGCACCGCCCGAATGACGCGCTGACGTGAGCCCCGCACCGGACTAGGTTGTGCGCCATGAGCAATCTTGAGCGCGAGGCGACCCCTGCCCTGTGCGGTGGTCGTGGTTTCGTGGTGGCGGAGCCGGTGCGTGAACTCCTCAGCCCTCGCCAGGTCAGACTGGGCGAGTCCAGCGAGGTCCGGCGGCTGCTGCCCAACCTCGGCCGCCGCATGGTCGGAGCCTGGTGCTTCGTCGACCACTACGGCCCCGACGACATCGCCGACGAGCCCGGCATGCAGGTGCCGCCGCATCCCCACATGGGTCTGCAGACGGTGAGCTGGCTGCACGAGGGGGAGGTGCTGCACCGCGACTCCACCGGCAGTCTCCAGACGATCCGCCCGCGCGAACTGGGCCTGATGACCTCCGGCCGGGCCATCAGCCACTCGGAGGAGAGCCCGCGTTCGCACGCCCGGTTCCTGCACGGCGCGCAACTGTGGGTCGCCCTCCCCGACGGGCACCGCCACACCGACCCGCGCTTCGAGCACCACGCCGGTCTGCCGGTCGTCACGGCACCCGGCCTCACGGCCACGCTGATCCTCGGCGACCTCGACGGCGCGACCTCGCCCGGCACGGCGTACACCCCGATCGTCGGCGCCGACCTGGCCCTCGCCCGGGGCGCCGACCTACGCCTGCCGCTGGAGCCGGACTTCGAGTACGCGGTCCTCTCCATGTCAGGCGAGGCCCACGTCGACGGCGTCCCGGTCCTGCCCGGCTCCATGCTCTACCTCGGGTGCGGCCGCGGCGAACTGCCCCTGCGGGCCGAGTCGGACGCGGGCCTGATGCTCCTGGGCGGCGAGCCGTTCGAGGAGGAGCTGATCATGTTCTGGAACTGGATCGGACGGTCGCAGGAGGAGATCGAGCAGGCGCGGCGGGACTGGATGGAAGGGACACGGTTCGGTGAGGTGAAGGGGTATGACGGGGCTCCGCTAGCTGCTCCGCAGCTGCCACCGGTGCCGTTGAAGCCGCGGGGAAGAGTGCGCTGACCTGCTGGAATGCTCGCGGGTCGGTGGCTGCTGAGTGGGCGGCGGCTGGGCATTGCCGGCCGCTTTTGGACCGCTCGCCGGTCGGCGGCCGAGCGCGTCGCTTGCTCGGGTCGGCGGGGTCGGTGATTGCGCGGTGTGGCTGTCTGTGGGCAGCTGTGGCAGGACTCTTGCTGACCTGACGCTGACTTTGCTGACGCTCAATCACGTGCGATGGAGAAGCTCTTCTCTCAGCTCCGCACCCAGGCCCAGGCGACCAAGCTCGGCGGACCGGAACGGGGAGGGGACGGGCTCCTCCTCCCCTCAACCAGCTCGTCCCAGGTGGCGCAGGACACGTTCATGACAGGATTGCGCTGGGGAAAGTTCAGGGAAGTCATAGGGGTGCCCAAGATCGACGTGAAGGGATGACCCGTGACGTCCACTGCGCCTCCCCCCATACCTCGGGCTGCAGGATCGTTTCCGTTCATCGGCCACGCTCTGAAAATGCGCGACAACCTCGGCTTCATCGACTCGCTGCGCGAGACACGGGAACCACTCGTCGAGATCGTCCTGCAACCCGGGACGCGCACCGTCGTGGTCCAGGACCCGGCCCTGATCCACCAGATGCTCAAGGCCCTGGCGCCCACCCTCGACAAGGGCCGACTCTACGACAAGCTGGGCCAACTGCTGGGTGACAGTGTCGTCACCGCCACCGGCCGGACTCACGTACGCAAACGTCGCCAGGTACAACCGGCGTTCGCCCACACCGAGATCAGCCGGTACGTCGACATCATGCGCGCCGAGGTGACGGCCACGGTCGCCGGCTGGGAGCCCGGGCGGGCCCTCGACGTACGCGAGGCGATGGTCGGGCTGAGCCTCGACATGCTGGCCAAGACGGTGTTCTCCGGCAGCCTCGACGACGCCGTATTCCGACGGCTGCGCAGCGACCTGTCGGTGGTGATGAACGACGTCGGTGTGCGCATGATGCTGCCCGACTGGGCCGAGCGCCTGCCGCTGCCCTTCAACCGCCGCTTCGACCGGGCCCGGGCCGGCGTACGCGCCACCATCAACACCGCCGTCGACGAACTGCAGGCCTCCGGGCACGACACCGGGGACATGCTCTCCATGCTGCTGCGCGCCGTCGACGAGGAGACCGGTGAGCCGCTGACCGGGGATCAGATCTGCTCCGAGATCCTCACCCTTGCCGTGGCGGGCACCGAGACCACCGCGTCGGTGCTGTCCTGGACCCTGTACGAACTCGCCCGCCACCCCGGCATCGAGGCCCGGGTCCTGGCCGAGCTGGACGAGGTCCTCGCCGGACGGCCGGTCGCCTTCGACGACGTGACCCGGCTGCCGTACCTGAACCGGGTGATCAACGAGACCCTGCGGCTGCACCACCCCGGCTGGCTGGTCACCCGCCGTACCACCGAGGAGACCCGGCTCGGCGAGTGGACGCTGCCCCCCGGCACCGAACTGGCCTACTGCCAGCACGCCCTGCACCGCGACCCCGAGCGCTTCCCCGACCCGCTCACCTTCGACCCGGACCGGTGGAACGACGCCGCGCAGGAGCTTCCGCCGGGCGCGTTCGTGCCCTTCGGGGAGGGCAAGCACAAGTGCATGGGGGACCGTTTCGCCCTCACCGAGATGGTCACGGCGCTCGCGACGATGCTGCGTTCGGTACGGCTGGAACTCACCGAGGGCCAGGTCATCCGCCAGGTCGCCCGGCTCACCGTACGGCCGCGCGCGCTGCGGATGACCGTCCGCCCCCGGAACCGTCCCGAGCCGGGGTCGGCCTCTGGCGCGTGTCTCTTCGATGGGGGGCCTTCGACGGCACTTGGGAGATGATCCTCCGCAGCCCTCATCAACTACCGCCGACTCACTACATAGACGACAGCGACCAGGATCTACGGCGACATCGCGTGTCGGTCACCGGCTGGGTGAGACATGGAGGTGTCGGGACACCCCAGGTCCGCACCGTCTCCGCGGCACCGATGTCCGGCTTCGTGGCGATCGCCTTCATTTCGGCCCACTCGGTCGGGTAGTTGGGGCGGATCTTTTGCGACCATGCGCACTGCACGCTCGCGAAGCTCGGCAGGGTAGGGGGACGGACGTGCTGTGACTCGGTCCTCTCAGGGAGTCGAGCCTCCATCGGACCGGGAGTGGTTCACCTCGTGACCTGTGTGGCCGCGGTAGCGGCGCTGACGATGATGGGTTCTGAGGTGATCCACGCCTTCTGGGCCTTCCGGGGAAGGACGACCGTGAAACGGTAGCCGTTGGCGGGCCTTTTCAAGGCTGGCCAGGTGGTTTTGGGGCACAGGCTGTCTACAGCCACGGATCCCGTGGAGGGGCCGCGGTCGAGGGGGTGGGGACGGGTGGGCGTCGTGGGGGTGTTGCTGGAGTAGCCGACGATCTTCCCGTTCAGCGTCAGATAACCCGAGGGGGCCTTGTCGCCCGATGTGAATGTCTCTCCATGGTGGTTCTCGGTGATCCGGTAGACGGCGCCAATGGAGTGGGCGCCCAGCGATATTCGGGAAATGTTCAGTTGTACCGGGTCATGGAAGCCGGTGACGAGGCCCTTGACGGTTTGCCCACAGGGTTCGGCGTTCATGGCAGCGGGCGTGGACGCAGTGGTGTGGGTGCCGCAGCCAGCCAGAAGGGCTGCTGGGAGCACCAGCACGGCAAGTGACTTCTTCACGGGATCTCCCATCGAGTTGTCGGTTGGATGAGCACGGGGTGCCCCTGGTTTCACGGATGCGGCCGGGAGGATGAGGCTTGGGATGCTCCCGTAGGCGTCAAGCCACCAGAGCAAGATCGGTTTGAGTGACTCGTTCGGTTGGTTTGCTGGTCAGCGTGCGGTGGACCACGCGGGTGACGAATCGCTGTGATCTCCGGGCCTTTGTGCGTCATGCTGGTTGTGTCAGCCCTTGCGTGTCCGTGCCGAGGGCGGCACGCGCCGCTCGGGCGGCTGGACAAGACAGTGACGGGGCTTTTGGGCCATGCTCCTGAAGTCACGAGCGCCCGGCCGGCAGCATGCGTGGTGACGCCCGGCGGGCCGGCAGATCCCCAACCGGACAGTCGAGACGTAAGACAGTCGCTGGGTCAGGCCCACCAGCGGCGTCACCACGGCATACATCACTGTCAGGTGTGCGGGTTCAGCTTGAGCCCGAAGTGCCCGAGGATGTCAGGGGCCTCGGTCCAGAACATGGTGTCGTTGCCGTCCATCGCGGAGACCTCCCCCCGGGCCTGCCGGCAGCAGCTGGAGGCGACGGAGAAGACGAGTCCGCCCGAGTCGCCCTGTTCCACGGCCCAGCCGGACTTCTGGCCCTCGACCCCGCGGATTGCGTGGACCGAGCCGTCGTCCCACGTCGCGTTGTAGGTGATGTCCTGGTTGACAACATTGATGCCGCAGGGCACACCGTGGCCGTCGTAGTACGAGCGAGCGCCGTCCTGGCACACCGAGTCGCCGTTGTAGGAGTAGAAGTCGCTCTGGACCGGGTACCACGTGCCTTGCGGCTGGTCGGCCTCGTCGGAGTTGCTCCCGGCGCCCGACTTGTGGCCGGTGTCGATGATCTGGGCGTCCCAGTAGTCGTCGCCGCTGGTGACTTCGCCCAGGTAGTTCCCGTAGTTGGTGCCCCAGGCGCCCACCGGAGTGGCTTCACCGAAGACATCGGCTCCCAGGGGGTAGCAGTGGTCGGCGGTGATGAGGTAGTCCTCGCCGGTGGAGGCGTTTTCTGCGGCGATGCCGGATGTGCACTGGTCCACGTACCCGGATTTGACACCCTGACCGAGGAGGACGTCACCACCGATGAGCGGATAGGTGTCGTTCCACCGCCAGGTAGCCGCCTTTATCGGGGAACCGGCGGTGACGGTGACGGGTATGGACGGTCCGCCCGCAAGCCCGTCCGCCGTGGCGTGAACGTGAGAGACGATCGCCTTGACCTCGGCGACGGCAGAAGGCTTGGCCGTGACCTGGACGCTGGAGCCGTCGGGGGTGACGGCCGCCGAATACACCGTCAGCTGCGATGCCTTCGAGACCTTCGAAGACGCCATGATCTGTGCCACGGCGGCGTCGAGTTGCTTCTTGGTGTACTTGGCCCGCATGAACTTCACCTTCGACAGGTCGATGTCGTGGTGGGCTCTTTTCGCAGCGGCGATCATTTTCTGACCGCGGGCCGAGTCGGTGGCGTAGACGTCCACCTGGTGGTGCTTCTGGTCGAGGAATATGTTGCTGTAGGTGTCGGTGTAGGCTCCGCGCCCCTGTTCACCGACCGCGTTGGCGATGGCCCGGAGCGGGGCGAGCGCCTTCGCCTGGGCGACGAGGGCGGCGTTGGAAGTAGTGGCCTGGTGGCCTCCCTTGGCATAGGCCTGGGGCGCGAGCGCCGTCCCCATCAGAGCGAGTGCCGCGCTTCCGACCACAGCAGCGACACGACCGAAAGGCTTCAAGTGCTTCTCCTCAGATCAGAGTTGGACCATCCTGCGGAGGGCCGACTCGGAACATAGGTGACAGCTCAACTGTTCTCGCGCACTTGACGATCACAATGGAAAAGCGATGAATAATGAATACTCGAACGACATACGGGGAGTAAGAAGCCATCTTATGAAGAGTAAGAATCCAGAAGTCATCCGCTTGCCGATCAGCGAGCTTGTCTGGTGACCGACCTGCAAACACGGCTTCGGCTACCACCCGCTGCTGTGCTTCCTCGACAACACCGGCGAGGCCCTGGCCGGCCTGCTGCGGCCCGGTAACGCTGCGGCCGACACCGCCGCCGACCACATCGCCGTCCTTGATGCCGCGCTTGCCCAGCTTCCGGACGCCCACCGGCACGGCACCGACATCCTCATCCGCGCCGACGGCGCCGGATCCGCCAAGACGTTCCTGTCCCACATCCGTGCCCTTCGCTCGCGCCGGATACACGCCTCCTTCTCTGTCGGATGGTCCATAACCGAACCGGTCCGCCGCGCGATACGCCAGCTGCCCCAGCAGGTCTTACTGCTGGAGGTCCGCCACCGTGCGCACGCCCGGGTCGAGGACCGCATCCGCTGCGGCAAGACCACCGGATTCGGCCGGTTCCCCTCCCGCCACTTCGCTGTCGATGCCGCCCGGCTGGAGTTGTCCCTGGCAGCCATCGACCTGCTCGCAAGGGACACGGTTCGGTGAGGTGAAGGGGTGACGGGGCTCCGCTGCCTGCTCCGGAGCTGCCGGCCGTGCCTCTGAAGGCGCGGGGGAGGGTGCGCTGACCCGCGAGCACGCGGGCGGTCGGGGAAGTGGCTCCGTCGACGCGGCCGGCCCGTCTCCGGCTCAGTAGCCGACGCGGAACGTCGCGTCCTGCCGGTCGGTCGTCGTGGAGACCGGGTCGATGCGCAGGGCGTAGTCGGAGTGGCGGATGTAACGGGTCGGGTTGTTGTGCGAGCGGAAGGACGACCAGTTCGCGTCCGCCAGGCCCGCCGTGCGGTGGAAGGTCGCGTCCGCGGCGAACGTCGACGTGCCGTCGTTGACGTCGAGGCGGAGCTCGTAGTTGTAGTGCCGCAGGTAACGGGTCGGGTAGTTGACGGACCGGAAGGAGACCCCGGAGCTGTCGGCGAGCCCGGGGACCAGGGTCCACAGGGAGTCCTTGTACGGCTCGACCGGGTATACGTCGATGCGGCCCGCGTAGTTGGAGTGGCGCACGTAACGGTCCGGGTAGTTGTAGGACTTGAGCCGGTTCCAGGCCGGCGCGCCCCACTTCGCGAGCAGGTTGTCGTACTCGGCCCCGGTGATCGTCGCGATGCCGCAGTGCTTGGAGTTGACCGGCTGGGTGTAGGCCCTCTGGTCGAGCGCCGTCCAGGTGCCGGAGGCGAGATTGCCGGACTGCCAGGCGTAGAAGACGCCGTTGGGCGTGTAGGTGTCGCCCCACAGCCACCAGGTGCTCGACGTCAGCGACTTCACCAGCGTGGGCGCCTCGGTGCCGCCGTGCGCCACGCCCGTGCTGAACTCGGTGAAGCTGCCCGGGTTCAGGGACGTGGATCTGGCCCCCACCAGTGTCTGGTTCTTCTTGAAGTAGAGGTAGTTGTAGCCGTTCACGCCCACGGCCATGTCCCCGTCGATGACGTCGTAGCCGGGGTCGAAGAAGACCTGCGGGGCGGAGGCGGTCACGAAGTCGGTCGTGTAGTTGACCATGATCACGTTGTGGCCGCTGGAGTTGACCGAGGAGTAGATCACCGCGTACTGCCGCCGGCCGGCGTCCCAGAACGCTTCGGGGGCCCAGCTGTGGGTGGTCATGTCGTGCAGCTTCAGCCGCCGGTAGCCGGTGAAGGTGCGCAGGTCGGCCGAGTCCCAGACGTGGATGTACTGGCTGTTGTAGCTCCAGTCGGTGCCCTTGAGGTCGGTGGCGAGGACGACGAACGTGCCGTCCTGCTTGCGCATCAGGAACGGGTCCCGCAGCCCGAGCGCCCCCGCGGTCGGGGTGACGAGGGGGTTGTTCTGATTGAGCGGGGTCCAGTTGAGCCCGTCGGCGCTGACGGCGAGGTGCAGCCCGTAGTCGGTGCCGTCCCCGAGCTTGGTCGACTCGGTGAAGTAGACCATCGCGTACGCCGAGTCGGCGGCGTGCGCGGTGCCGGTGCCGAGGGTCAGGGCGAGCGGCACGGCGGCGGTCATGCCCAGGAGGCCGCGGCGGGACAGGTGGGGGTTTGCGCTCATCTTGTGCTCCAGGGAGGCGTGCGGGGGACGTGGAGGTGGCGCGGGCGTGAGGGGGCGTGCGGTGCTAAACCGTCGGTATATCGAACGAAGTTCGGGAAATCGATCAGAAGGTAGGGCCTGGCCAGGGGTGCGTCAATCGTCCTGACACGCCTTTGTGATTCCTGTGCCGACCGGACGGGAGGTGACGTGCCCGTCACCCGCTCTTCTCGGGCCGCACTCCGTACGCGTGGCCCTGCGTCCGCCGCTCGCCTGCGCGAACTCGCCCGCCTCCAGGCCCAGCGGCAGGGCCCCGACGGTCTGGACGACGCCTCCGCCTTCCTCGCCGACGCCGGCCGGATCGCCGACGAGGTCCGCGCCGCCGGTCACGAGGCCCACGGCCGCTCCCTGGACACGGCCCTGGCCTGCGAACACGGGCGGCGCCCGCGCCGCCGGTCACGAGGCCCACGGCCGCTCCCTGGACACGGCCCTGGCCTGCGAACACGGGCGGGTCAACGCCTACGCCGGCGCGTACGAGGACGCCCTGGCCGCCCTGGACAAGGCGCTCGCCCTGCTCGGCGAGCCGACGGTGGTCCGGGTGACGGTCGCGCAGTTCCGAGTGGCCCTCGCACGCGGAGCTGCGGCAGACGCGGTGGTCGATTCATCCGCTCCAGAACTCGAACGCCTCGCCGGACCGCGGGTGGCGCGGATGGGCGAAGTGCGTACGTCCATCGTCATCGCCGGGAAACAAGCGCACAGGATGTGGGGTCAAGGCCCCTGGCGCACAGTCGGTTTCCCTGTCCTACTTCCGGTCGACGAGGGGAGTGAACTCATCGACGTAGATCTTCGGTACCTGCGGAACCGGACCCATGTCTGCCGAGCCGATCACCGCGTCATCCCGCCCGGTTCTTCCCGGAGGGACGTCCTGAAGCCAGAACCGGTTGTACGCGGTCCAGCCCTTACCGTCAGCGATGCTGATCTGGACCGAGTACGTCGCCTTTCGCTGGTAGGTATTGGCTACCTCGATCTCGGTACGCACACCGCTGCTCTCCGGTGTGGCACGCACGATCAGGTCTCCGTACTCCAGTACACGCGTACGGCCTTCGGAGTGCACCGAAGCCACAGGCGACGGACGCACCCGCGGACTGCTCTGCTCCGCGCTCGGGGTCGTCGGCCGCTGTGACGCGGGCGCCCTGTCAGCGGCGCCGGCCGTACACCCGGTGGCCAGCGCACACGCCGCCATCAGACACAGTGCCCGGGCCATGCGCGGCCCGGGCCCCACTGCACCAGCCCTCACCGGGCGCAAGCCGCCGTCTGCTCGCGCGCCGTGGCGAGGATGCCTCTCATCGCATCTCCATCGATAGATCATTTGTGCGGAGAGGACCCTCGCACCGACGTGGATGTCACAGCCATGCTTTTTGCGTGATCGAAACCTGCGTGAGGAAGAACCTTGACCTGCCCGCGCGGCTCCTTCCGGCAGGAGTCGGCGCCCTCGCGCCGGGTGGGCCGCGCCATCAGCGAGCGTTCAGGGGGCCTCACCCGTCCGCACGCGCTGGGCAGGGCGTGGCCGTGGGGCGGCGGTCAGGATGGAGCGTGCCCGGGGGCTCGCATCGGTGGCTCGACGCCGTCCGGTGGGGCGCGCGGCTGTCGCTGCCCGTGAAGGTGGACGTGGACGTGCGAGGGAGAGGTATGACCGACACCGACGAGGCCGGGGCCTTCCCTGCCGGGGCCGGAAGCAGTCGGCCCTCGCCGCATCGTGACGCGAGGCCCGGCGTGGTCGACCTCCGGCGGGTCGGGGCCAACCCGGACCACTGGTACCCGGTCGCCCTGTCCCGGAGCGTGCGGAGCGGGCGGGCGTTCGCGACGGCGTTCGCCGGTGAGCGCATCGCGCTCTTCCGCGGGGCCGGCGGCACGGTGTACGCCCTGGAGGACCGGTGCGCCCACCGGCAGGTGCCGCTGAGCATGGGTGTCGTGGAGGGCGAGACCCTCCGCTGCCGCTACCACGCGTGGGCCTATCGCGGCGACGGCCGCATCTCGCAGATCCCGTACCTGTCCAAGGGCGACGGCCGGCCGCCGCGCGGCGTGCGCGGCTATCCCGTCCGTGAGGCGTACGGCCTGGTGTTCGTGTTCCCCGGCGACCCCGACAAGGCGGCCGCCACCCCGCTGCCCCACCTGCCGGCCTTCGGCTCACCGCGGTACCGGACCATGACGTACTCGCGGACCGTGCGCTGCCACTACTCGTTCATGCACGAGAACCTGCTCGACATGAACCACCAGTTCCTGCACCGAGGCGTCGTCGGCAGGCTGCACCCCGAACTGCTCGACCACCGGGCCGACGAGCGGTCGGTGGAGGCCAGGTACCTGTTCACCCACGCCGGGGGCAAGCGGAACCGCGGAGCCAGCCTGCTCGCCGCCGAGGGCATCAACGGCAGCGACTCCAGCGACGTCATGACCATCCGCACCGAGTACCCGTACCAGACCCTCGACCTGGTCCCGGAGAACGCCGAGCGGCCCGCCTTCCGCCTCTGGGCCGCGTACGTGCCCGAGGACGCCGAGCAGCGCATGAGCCACACCTACGGCCTGCTCATGATCGAGAAGCCCCGGATCCCCGGCGCCCTTCACCTGGCCCGGCCGTTCATCCGGCGGTTCACCGAGCGCGTGTTCGCCGAGGACCGCATGGCCGTCGAGGCCGAGCAGCGGGCTTGGGACGAGCAGGGCGAGGACCGCAACCACGAGGTGTTCTCCCTGATCCTGGACGTCCGTGAGGTGCTGCGCAGCAACGGCGTCCCGATTCGGCCCCGGGCCGCCGTGTGCGGCTCGGCCTCGGTGTGCGACGGCCAGGAGCGGCGCCCGGCGCCCGTGACCGGCATCGCCGACCCCGCGTCCTGAGTCTCCTCAGGCCAGGAACTCCGTCAGCAGGCGGTTGAGTTCGGCGGGCCGTTCGGTCGGAATGGAGTGGTGGGAGGCGCCGGGCAGGGTGGCGACGCTCGCCCCGGGCAGGAGTCGGCGGGCGGTGGCCGCCACACGTCGTACGTCGTG
Source organism: Streptomyces sp. NPDC002788 (assembly GCF_053592115.1). Classification (NCBI taxonomy): domain Bacteria; kingdom Bacillati; phylum Actinomycetota; class Actinomycetes; order Kitasatosporales; family Streptomycetaceae; genus Streptomyces; species Streptomyces sp. NPDC002788. Next base: position 53,223 of record NZ_JBSFVB010000031.1, read on the forward strand.
GACACGGCTGTGCTCGGCCAGGAGCACCAGGGCCGGGACGGTGCACCCCCGCACGTCCCCTGCCCTGGGGCGGCGCGTCGCGACGACCTTCGACCGCCGGGCGCCGGCGGTGCTGCCCAGGAAGGCCTGCCACGCCGGATCCTCGGGGTCGCGCCCGGTCTCCCACCGGTGGAAGGCGCGCACCCGCTCGGCGGTGGGCCGCAGCAGCATCGGCAGCGCGTGCGCGAGGTAGCGCGGGCTCATGCCGGCGAAGCAGCCGGTCGGGTCGAGCAGGGCGAGCCTGCCCAGCCGGTGGGGTGCGTGCAGGGCGTAGTTCAGGGCGATCCAGGCACCGTAGGAGTGACCGCACAGGTGCGCCCCGTCCAGCTTCATCTCGTCGAAGAGGGCGTCGAGCCATGCCATCAGGTCGGCGGTGCCCCGCAGGGGCGCCCCGTCGTGCACGCTGCGGCCGATGTCGCCCATCAGGTCGACGGCATGCACCCGATGAGCGGCGGACAGGGCGCCGACGTTGCCGAACCAGGCCACGGAGGTCGTACCGCCGCCGGGCAGCAGGACGAGCGGAGCGCCGTCCGCATGGCCGCTGATGTGGACCCGGGTGCTGCCGTAGGGGGAGGGCACGTCCACGCTCCGCACCTCGACGGGCCATTCGCGCAGGACGGCGTCGTACGCCGCGAGGAAGGCTGCCTCGGCACCCATGTCTCCGCCTCACATGACTCGGTGAGCGATAATCTCGCTCAGCGAGATATTAGGGGAGTGAAGCATGGACGACCAGGACCCGGGTCTTCAACTGGTCCATCTGCTGCGAGCCGTGACGATGGAACTGGACCTGTTCGCAGCCGAGTTCGCGGGTCGCAACGGCCTGCATCCCACGGACGTACGCGCGTTGATCCACCTGCTGGACGCCGGCCGGGCGGGAACCCCAGCCACCCCGGGGTGGCTGGGCGCGCAGTTGGGCGTGAATTCGGCGTCGACCACCGCCCTGGTGGACCGGCTGGAGCGGCTGGGACTCGTGCGCCGCGAACGGGACACACGGGACCGTCGGCGCGTGCTGCTGCTCGTGCGGGACGAGGCCGTCAGGCTGGGTTGGTCGTTCTTCGGACCGCTGATCCACGAGATGGTCGGCTCGATGCGGGACTTCGACGAGAGGGAGTTGGCTGCCGTACGGCGGTTCCTGCTGGTCATGCGTGAGGCCGCGGCCGCGGGGCGGCGGGTGCAGCGGGACGGGACCACGGGGGAGTGAGCGAACGAGCGCCGCCGCGCGGGCCCCCGACGGCGACCGCCGTGCGGCTTCCCCGCGTCGTCGGCCGAGCCGCCGGCCGGAGGCCGGCTCAGTCGGCCGAGCCGTCGGCCGGAGGGGGGGCTCAGGGCCGGGGATTCGTGCGCCGCCACCGCGGCCGTGCGTCGTGGCCCCGGCGGCCCGCCACCGAGGCGCAGCGCGGGCACTGGCGCCGTACCCGGTCCGCCGCTCCACCCGACTCCGGAAACGTGTCCGGCCAGCTGACATGGGGGAAGCGCAGCAGCCGGGAGCGGCTCAGGGAGAGGCCGCAGACGGTTTCGTTCCGGCCCGGTTCCCAGGCGTGCACCTCGCCGGAGGGAAGACGGCGTCGGCCCTCCTCCTCGTCGGTCCACTGCCCGGACGCCGCGACGGCGAACTGCTGGGTGCGTGCCATGGGCGTCAGCCCGCCTCGTGGTCGACGCGCAGCCGCACCTGCTCCTCCAGGCGCTCGAGACCCGTCTCCAGGGCGGCGCCGAAGGCATGTTCACCGGGATCGCGGCTGTCGTCGAAGAACGACAGGTACATCGTCACCTCACCGGCCCCGCCGTCGAGGCCGGCGACCTGGAACCGGCCCGCGTAGCCGCCCTGGTCACGGGTGCCCCATTCGAGCGGCGTCCGGGCGCGCAGCAGGGTGGAGGTGCCCTCGCCGGTGCGGTCCTCGTGCACCGTGACGGCGGGCAACTCCTCCGCATCCACGTGCGGGGCTTCCGGCAGCCGGCCGTCCAGCCGGCCCGCGTTCGCGGCCTGGTCGAAGACGTGCTCGGGCTGTGCGGGCATCGTGCGGGAACGTTCGTACTCGGTCATCGCCGCACCGGCCTCCTCTCGGGGACACACCGCGCACCGCGTTCCCGGCCGGCCCGGACCCAACCGTCGCGGCGGCCCCGCCCGCTCGATGCGGGCGGGGCCTGCGCGCCGGTCAGAACCTGGGCTGGGGCGACTGCGCCTGCACGAGTTCCGCGGCCTCCTCCTCCGTCTCGACGGACGGCGGGGAGCCGGCCAGGGGCTTTTTCGCCGTCTCCCGCATGCACAGCACCGCGATGACACCGATGGCCGCGGCGCCCGTGGCGTAGTACGCCGGCATGAGGGTCGAATCGAAGGCGCTGATCAGAGCCGTGATCACCAGCGGAGTCGTGCCGCCGAAGATCGAGGTGGCCAGGTTGTAGGCGACCGAGAGGGACCCGTACCGCACCTGGGTGGGGAATATCGCCGGGAGCGCCGCCGACATCGTGCCGAGCATCATCACCAGCGAGATCCCCATGAGCAGCAGGCCCAGGGCGATGAGGACGACACTGCCCTGCCGGATCAGCAGGAAGGACGGCAGCGAGAGGAAGAGGAAGCCGAGCATCCCCGCCATCAGCAACGGCTTGCGCCCGAAGCGGTCCGACAGCCGCCCGACCTGGTTGATGACGCACATCTGCAGCACCATCACGAGGAGCAGGATCAGCAGCCCGTGGTTGGTCTCGTAGCCCAGCTCGTCGGACAGGTAGGTCGGCATGTACGACAGCAGCATGTAGTCGGTGATGTTGTACGCCGCGACCAGCGCCAGGCACAGCAGCAGCGGCCGCCAGTACCGGGTGAAGATCTTGCCGAGGTCGGCGACGGCCGAGGTCTCCACGGCATCGGCGGCCTCGCTCGCCTTGACCTGGCCGCCCTCCAGCTTCTGGAACGCGGGTGTCTCGTCCAGCTTCAGCCGCAGGTAGAGGCCGATCAGTCCGAGCGGGGCCGCGACCAGGAAGGGGACGCGCCAGCCCCACGCCAGCATCTGGTCGTCGCTGAGGACGGTCTGGAGGACGACGACGAGGCCGGAGGCCGCGACGTAGCCGGCGAGCGTGCCCAGCTCCAGGAAGCTGCCGAAGAAGCCGCGCCGCTTGTCGGGCGCGTACTCGGCGATGAAGGTCGAGGCACCCCCGTACTCCCCGCCGGTCGAGAAGCCCTGCACCAGCCGGAAGAAGATCAGCAGGGCCGGGGCCCACAGGCCGATGACGGCGTGCGAGGGGACCAGCCCGATGGCGAAGGTGCCCACCGCCATCATGATCATGGTGAGGGAGAGGATGCGCTTGCGGCCGACCTTGTCACCGAGCGGCCCGAAGACCATGCCGCCGAGCGGTCGCACGAGGAAGGCCACCGCGAACGTCGCGAAGGAGCCGAGCAACTGGGCGGTGTCGTTGCCCGACGGGAAGAAGACCCTCCCGATGGTCGACGCCAGATAGCTGTAGATGCCGAAGTCGTACCACTCCATCGCGTTGCCGAGGGCGGCAGCCTTCGTGGCGCGCTTGACCGCCGCCTCGTCGGTCACGGTGATGTCGCTGCGGCGCAGCTTCGGGTTGCGGCGCTTCTCGACCGCCCGGAACAGCACCCGGTGTCGTCTCACCGCCGCGGGATCCACCGACTCGTCGTTGTCGGTCGCCGCCATTACGTCGTTCCTTTCGCCGGTCGTCTTCCCAAGCACAACGCCTGCACAGATCTCGAGCGATCAAACGACCTCCTTCGCGCGGCGCACGGTCGACTACGCACCGTGTCGCACGGGCGCTCAGGGTGAGACGACCGGTCCCGGTCCCGAGGCGATCCGCGGTCGGGTGTGTGCTCGTGCCCCGGTCGGGGAACCTGTTCCGCCCGGGTGCGTACCCGGTGAGAGGAGCCCGAGTGACAGCGTCAGCGGAGGGCGGGAAGCAGGGCGCACGGGAGGCCGGGTACGAGCCGGAGCCGAACCGATGGCGTGCCCTGTGGGTCACCCTGGTGGCCGGCTTCATGAGCCTGCTGGACGTGTCGATCGTGGCGGTCGCCCTGCCCACCATCCAGCAGGAGCTGCACGCCTCCGCCGCTCAGGTGCAGTGGGTGGTGTCGGGCTACGCACTCTCCTTCGCCCTCGCCCTGGTCACCGCCGGCCGCCTCGGCGACGCACTGGACCGGCGCCGCATCTTCCTGTTGGCCCTCAGTGGCTTCGTGCTCTTCAGCGCGGCCTGCGGGGCGGCCCCCAGCGTCACGCTGCTGGTGGCGGCCCGCATCGCCCAGGGTCTTGCCGCCGGCTTCATGGCCCCGCAGAACTCCGCGCTCATCCAGCAGATGTTCCGCGGCGCCGAACGCGGCCGCGCCTTCGGGTTCTTCGGTGCCACCGTCGGGATCTCCTCCGCGGCCGGCCCCCTCGCAGGCGGCCTGATCCTCGCGCTGGCCGACGGCCCCCAGGGCTGGCGGTGGATCTTCTACGTCAACGTCCCCATCGGCGTTCTCGCCGTGCTCCTCGGCCGCCGGCTGCTGCCCCGCACCCGGCGTTCCGGCCGCGGCCACGTGGATCTGCCCGGCGTCCTGCTGCTCGGCCTCGGCGTCCTCGCGCTCATGTATCCGCTGGTGCAGGCGGAGGCCGGCGGACTGACCCGCCTGTGGTGGCTGTTCCTCGTCGGGGCCGCGCTCCTCGTGGGCTTCACCCGGTGGCAGCGCCGCCTCCTGGCTCGCGGCACCCAGCCGCTGCTCGATCCGCGCCTGTTCACCACCGTGCGCGGCTACGCCGTCGGTGCCGGCGTCGGCACGCTGTACTTCATCGGCTTCAGCGGCGTCTGGCTGGTCTTCGCCCTCTTCTACCAGCACGGGCTCGGCTTCTCCCCGCTCCGGTCCGCCCTCGCCGTGACGCCCTTCGCCGTCGGCTCGGCCTGCGCGGCCGCGGTCTCCGGCCGGTTGGTGGACCGGCTCGGCCGCCTGCTCACCGTGGGCGGCCTCACGGGTGTGATCCTCGGCCTGGGCGGCACAGCGCTGCTGCTGCGCTTCGCCCCTCTGGACATCGCGCCCTGGCTCGCCGTCCCGGCCCTGTTCCTCGGTGGCGTCGGCGGCGGGTGCGTGATCTCGCCCAACATCACCATGACGCTGCGCGACGTGCCCGTGCACATGGCCGGGGCCGCGGGCGGCGCACTGCAGACCGGGCAGCGGCTCGGCGCCGCGGTGGGCACCGCCGCCCTGCCCGGACTCTTCTACCTGGTGCTCGGCAACCAGGACGACGACTACCGCGGTGCCCTCTTCCTCGCACTGGTCGCCGGCATCGCCGGTATGGCGGCGTCCCTGGCCCTGGCGGCGTTCGACTGGCGGCGCGAGCGGCGGACGCGGGATCCGCACCGCGAGTGCCCGGACGATGTCGCCAACAGCCCGGTGCACGCCCGGCAGCCCTGATCGTCAGGCGCTCCCGGGTGCCGGTGAGGCGTCCCCCGGCCCACCGCGGGGTGCGCCGATCGGGAAGGCCGCCATGAACGCCAGGAGCACACCGCGAGCGGACCCCGGACCGTCGGGATCGCCCAGAGCGGCCAGCCCGGCACCCCGCCCGTGCCGGCGCTACGTCACCTCGGCCCGCCCAGCCGTGTCGTCGAGGAAGCCGCCCGACTGGTGCTGCCACAGCTTCGCGTACGCGCCGCCGAGGGTGAGCAACTCCTGGTGCGTGCCCTGCTCGACGATCCGCCCGCGGTCGAGGACGACGAGCTGGTCCATGCCGGCGACCGTGCTCAGCCGGTGCGCCACCACGAGCGCGGTCCGCCCGTCCATCAGCCGCCACAGTGCCTCCTGGACGAGCAGTTCGCTCTCGGAGTCCAGGGCGCTGGTCGCCTCGTCGAGCAACAGGATCGGCGCGTCGCGCAGGATCGCCCGGGCGAGCGCGACGCGCTGGCGCTGACCACCGGACAGCTTGACGCCCCGCTCGCCCACCAGGGTGTCGAAGCCCTCCGGCAACGCGTCGGCGAACTCCGTGACGTGGGCCGCCTCGGCCGCTCGGCGGATCTCGGCGTCGGTGGCGTCCGGCCGCGCGAACGCGATGTTCTCCCGCAGGGTGCGGTGGAACATCGCCGGGTCCTGCGGCACATAGGCGATCTGACCGCGCAAATCGGCCTGGCGCAGCCGGCTGATGTCCTGGCCGCCGACCAGGATGCGGCCGCCGTCGATGTCCGTCATCCGTAACAGCAGCCGGGTCAGCGAGGTCTTGCCGCCCCCGGACCGGCCGACGAGGCCGATCTTGGCCCCGCCGGGCACGGCCAGGTCGAGTCCTTCGAACAGGGGTCGGCCGCCACGGTGGGCGAAGGTCACCTTCTCGAAGCGGATGTCGGCGGCCCGCGGCCGCAGCGGCTCGGGTGCCGGCGGGTCGAGCACCGTCGACGGCGTCAGAAGCAGTTCGGTGAACTGCGCGGCCTCCGTCATCGAGCTCTCCAGCCGACGGTAGATCTGGTTGAACTCGAACATGATCCGGGTCGCGTTGCTGTAGTAGGCGAAGGCGACCACGACCGCCTCCACGCCGTGCGCGCCCCCGCCGAGCGTGACCGCCAGCAGCAGGCCCATCGCGTTGGTGAGCACCGACATCGGCGCGACCAGCGTGTCGATGCGCAGATTGCCGTAGTCCCATGACCGGATGGTGAGCCGGCGCGAGCGTGCGACCCGGGAGCGGTGCTCGGCGGCTTCGCGCTCCTCGGCGGCGAACGCCCGCACGGTGTCCATGTTCATCAGACTGTCGGCGACATGGCCCGCCACCCGGGCGATCGCCTCCTCACGCTGGTCGACGAGCGCCTGCCGGCGCCGGATGAGCGGCACGACCAGCACCGCCGTCAGCGCGATCATCACCAGCAGACCGACGACGAGCAGTGGTTCGTAGCGCCACAGCACCACCGCTCCGAACACCAGCGGCACGAAGCTGCCCACGATCTGGAACGTCAGCGTGTCGACGAACTGCTCGAAGCGGGCGGCGAAGCTGAGGACGCGCTTGGTCAGGGAACCGGCGAAGTTGTCGTGGAAGAACGCGGCGTCCTTGGCGAACAGCTCGTCCATCCCGATCACGTACAGGTGCTCGATGCCGATGGCGTCGAGACGGTTGAGGCAGTGCAGCGCGATACGCCAGAACGCCTCCGCGAGCAGCAGGACACCGGCGAAGCCGAGGACGTACGGCAGTGTCGAGTCGACCGTGACGTCCCGGTCGCCGGCGAGGTCGCCGACGAGCTTGGCGACGATCAGCGGCGCGATGTAGTTGAGTCCGATGTTGCCCAGCGCCATGAGCAGCATGGCGGGAGCCGTCCACCGGCGCAGCCGGGACAACTCCCTTCCGTAGTAGCGAAGTGCGAGGAGTACCGAGCGCTTGCCCGGCTGAACCCTGCGTGTTTCCGGCGTTTCCATCCCACCCCTGTGTCGTTCAGTGGCCGCCCGCCACGCGCGGGTGCGGGCAGGGGCCGTCGCCGCAACGGATGTGTGGAGTTTCGGGTCGAGTCCGGAAGTGTCCCGCGCCCGCGACCACGCAGTCCAAGCGTTTTCCGGCCGGGCGGTGGTGTGCGGGGGAGCGCCAAGAAGTGCGGCGGCGGACTCGGGGGCGGCCAGGAGCCGCACGGCCCTCGACGTCACTCCAGGCCCGGTATGGCGGGCAGCGAGTCCGGCACGAGGGACTTCTGCAGGACGGCGAGCGCGTCGGCCAGCCGGGCCCGGTCGGCCTCGGCCTGCCGCCGGGCCTCGTCCGCCTCGGCACGTGCCCGTTCGGCCTCCCGGCGGCGGCGCAGGAGTTCCTCTTCGTAGGCGCGGCGGTCGGAGGCGTCGAAGACGGTGATGCGGATGAGCAGGGGCTTGCCCTCGGTCCCGTGTCTGACGACGGCGGAGACCAGCACCGGCAGCCTTCCACCGCCCGCGCGCCCCATCTCCAGGGCGGTGCCGCGCAGCTCGCCCTGCATGCGCAGCAGGGGCGCGAAGTGCGTCTCGTGTTACAGCTTCCCGCCGACGGTCAGCAGGTCCGGGAAACGCTTGCGGCCCACCACGGCCGCACGTTCCAGGCCGAGCCAGTCCAGCAGCGTGGTGTTGATCTTGGCGATGGTGCCGTCCATCATCGTGGACAGGTAGCCGCACGGAGCGGACTCGTAGAGGTCCTCCGCACTGTCCTCCAGCAGCGCGGTGAAAGCGGCGTCCGTGCTCGCCTCGTCCCCCGTCCCGGCGGATTCCGGCACGCCGCTCGCGCGGCACATCACGTGAGCGACTCCAGGAAGCCGAGGATCGCCCTCGTGGTGGCCACCGGCGCGCTCAGCTGTGGGCAGTGCCCCGTCGCGTCGAGCGTGACCAGGCGGGAGGACGGGATCGCCGCGTGCACGTACGCGCCGACCTCGCGGGGCGCGATGGCGTCCTGCTCACACTCCAGTACCAGGGTCGGCACGGAGACGCCCTTCAGGTCCTCACGGCTGTCGGTCAGGAAGGTCGTACGGGCGAAGACGTGGGCGATGTCGGGGTCGGTGGCGCAGAAGCTGTTGGTCAGCTCCTGGCCCAGCTCGGGCCGCTCCGGGTTGCCCATGATCACCGGGGCCATCGCGGACGACCAGCCGAGGTAGTTCGCCTCCAGGGAGTCGAGCAGCTCGTCGATGTCCTCGGTGCTGAAGCCGCCGCGGTAGCCCTCGTCGTCGATGTAGCAGGGCGAGGGCGTCACCATCACGAGCGCCCCGATCCGCTCCGGCGCGGACTGCGCCGCCAGCACCCCCACCATGGCACTGACCGAGTGCCCCACGAACACCGCCTGGCGCAGGTCCAGCTCCTCGCAGACCTCGACGACGTCGGCCGCGTAACCGTGCAGCGAGGAGTACCGCTCCTCGCTCCACGCCGACAGGTCCGAGCCGCCGGAGCCGACGTAGTCGAACAGCACGACCCGGTAGCGCTCCGCCAGGGCCGGCACCACCAGGCGCCACATGTTCTGGGCGCAGCCGAAACCGTGGGCCAGCAGCAGCACCGGGGCGTCGCCGCGGCCGATGACGTTCACGTTGTTCCTGCGGCGGATGTCCATGCCGACCATGCTCCCACCCCGTTCGATCCGGTTCGACGCCGGGCCGGGAAGCGGCTGTCCGCGGCCGCGGCTCCCGGGTGGCGGCTCTGTGACGTGATCGTGCCCGGCGGAGGGCGGACCTCTTCCATTCTCCCCGCTGAGCCTCGCCCCGGCTCGGCTGGCGTCCGGCACCTCGTCCGATCAGCCCTAATACAGCGGGAACCTCGCCGCCGGCTCGCCGACTTCCGCCTGCTCCGCCTCGGTCGGCGCCCGCTCGTGAGCGGCGGCCAGCCGGACCGTCAGCGCGTCGAGCGGGTCGTCCCGCACCAGCCGGCCCGTACAGCCCGACGGCCGCCCGAAGTCCTCGTCGGAGAGATCGGCCACCGCCGCGCGCAACGCCGTCCAGGTGCGTCAGAAGACATCCACCTCGGCAACGTAGTGCGGTGCCGTGAGAGTGGACAAGCGCAGCCGGGCACTCGGTCAGCCCCCGATGGGCGTCGCGACTGTTGACGTGGACGGCCCCGGCAGGCCACGGTGAGTAACCCGCCGAATACGGCGCATCACCGAAGCTCGCGATCCGGAGGTGGTGAGCATGGCCGTCTTGGAGCCCGAGGTACCGACCGCGGCCGGCCAGGGCGTGGAGCGTCCGGCGGCCACCGGCGAGCCGGCGGAGCGGATCGTCCCGCCGGTCGGTTCGCACACAGAGTGGGATCCGCTGGAGGAGATCATCGTCGGGCGTCTGGAAGGCGCGACGATCCCCACCGACCACGCGGTGGTCACCTGCAACGTGCCGCCGTGGGCCGGGCGGCTGCAGGGGCTCGCGGCGGGCTTCCGCTATCCGCGTGTGCTGATCGAGCGGGCGCAGCAGGAGATCGACGGTTTCGTGGCCCTGCTGGAGTCCCTCGGCGTCACGGTCCGGCGCCCGGAGGC
>NZ_JBSFVB010000032.1:0-38098 GCF_053592115.1 Streptomyces sp. NPDC002788
GCGCTGATCTGCCGGTAGAGCGGCGCCTTGGTGTCGTAGGCGTCCTCGGCGTGGGTGCGGTCGGTGCCGATGCGGTCGTCGTCGAGGTAGTCGGCAGGGGTTGCGCTCCCGCTCCGCGTGAGCGCTAGCGGGTGGCTGCGCCACCCGCACACCGCGCTTGCTGCGCAAGCGCGGTGACGGTCCGTCCGCTGCGCTCCCGGACCGGCGGGACTCCGTCCCGCTGCCAAGGCTTTCGCTTCGCTCCAGCCTGGCCGGCGGGTCCGCTGCGCTCCCCTGCCTAACGGTCCTTCCGGCTGCGCCTCCAGAACCGTTGGGGCCCGCTGGCGCGGGCCGGGCTGGCTACAAGAGGTGGGGAGGTGACGGGCGATCGGATGAGAGCGGCAACGCGGGGGGCTGTCGCTCGAACGGGAGAGTGGACTGAGGGGCCATCAAGGCTCTGGATTGGCTTGCGATAAGGCAAGACTAACAGTTTTCAGCTACGTTAGGGAGAATCTCAGCATTCGGTTGTTTCATTTTGAGAGGGGGATAGACTCTGGAGTCAGATCACACCACCCCGGACCGATCCGACACCCCTTGGATCACGCCACCAGGAGGAATCAGTGTCATACCTGCAACCGCTCACCCCCGAGGAGAAACTCGCCGACGCGAAGAAGCAGCTGAGCCTCCCGCATATCGTCGTGATCTGCGGCTCCACCCGCTTCATGACCGAGATGAACGAGGCCGATCTGCGGGAGACCAAATCCGGAAAGATTGTCGTCAAACCAGGCCTTGACATGAAGTCGCCGCACGAACTTTGGTCCGATCCTGCCGAGGCCGAGGCGCTGAAGGCTCGACTCGGCGATCTGCACCGGGCGAAGATCCGGCTCGCTGATGAGGTACTCGTAGTCGGCGACTACATCGGAGACAGCACCCGAGCCGAAATCGCCTACGCCCGGTCGCTGGGCAAGCCCGTGCGGTTCACGCACCCCGAAGTCGACCCTGACGTCTGACCGCCCACCCCCACACCCTCCGCAGGCACCCCTTGGAATTGATCTTTAGGAGAAGGCAGGCGAATATGTCGAGCACAGACCGCGCTGACCAGCGAGAGGCAGCCCAGCGAGAAGCCATTGACGCGGTCCTGCGTGCCCTCGAACTGCCTGCAAGATCACTTGTGCCAGAGCGAGGGCTGCGCACCCAGGTGGTCATGGCGACGGGGTCCGGGAAGACCCGGGTGGCGGTCCGCAGCGCGGAGGAGCTCCACGCGGGCCGTGTGCTGGTGCTCGTACCCTCGCTGGACCTGCTCGCCCAGACCGAGGCCGCGTGGCGCGAGGGGGGCCGTCGGGGGCCGATGATCGGGGTGTCCTCGCTGCGGGGCGAGGAGGTGTCCTTCCCCAACACCACGGACGTGGACGAGCTGGTGGAGTGGACGTGCGGCCTGGACAAGGTCACCGTGTACGCCACGTACGCCAGTCTCGGTCTGGGCACGCTGGAGCGGGCGCACGCCGCCGGCCTTTCGGGTTGGGATCTGATCGTCGTGGACGAAGCCCACCGGGTCTCCGGCCGGATCGGGAAGCCGTGGGCGGTCGTCCACGACAACCAGAAGATCCCGTCCCTGCGCCGCCTGTACATGACGGCCACGCCCCGGCTGTGGCAGCTCGGAGACGAGGACGAGGCCGGCGCACCCGGCGAGCTGGTCGCGAGCATGGAAGACGATCCCGAGGGCCCCTTCGGCAGCAGAGCGTTCACTTTGACGCTCTCGGAGGCCATCGACCGGGGAATCTGTGCCCCCTACCAGGTCGTATGCGTGGACGTCACCGACACCGCGCTCCAGGCCGCGCAGCTCCTGGGCGCGGAAGGCCGGTCGGCCGAAGTCCGTGGGGCACGGCTCGCTGCCCTGCAGACCGCGCTGGTGAAGGCGTCGGCCGAGGAGGGCTTCCGCCGCACGCTGGTCTTCCACCACCAGGTCCGCGAGGCCGAAGCGTTCGCGGCCGGCCTTCCCGACGTTGCCGCGCAGCTGCACGCATCCGACCCCGAGCTGTACCCCAAGACGATCTGGGCGGACTGGCTCTGCGGCGACCACAAGCCGCTCCACCGCCGACGGCTCCTCGGGGAGTTCGCCGCCGGGATCGCCACGGACGGCACGGTCGTGGAGAAGTGCTTCCTGTGCTCGGTGAAGGTGCTGGGCGAGGGCGTCGACACGAAGAACTGCGACTCCGTGTACTGGGCGGATGTGCGCGGCTCGATGCCCGACCTGGTCCAGGCCGTGGGCCGGGCGCTGCGGATGCAGCCGGGCGAGGGCAAGATGGCCAGCCTGGTCGTGCCGGTGCTGCTCGGGCCGGGCGAGACGGTCGACAACATGCTCACCTCCCGGGCGTTCGGCGGGTTGGCCAAGCTCTTGGAGGCGCTGCGGGCGCACGACGCCCGTGTCGTGGAACAGTTGGCGGAGCAGCAGGCGCAGAGCCGTGTGAGGGGCGTTCAGAGTCGTCGTGGGGGCCAGGAGGGCGGAGGTGAGGGGGAAGTGTCCGGTCCGTCGGTGCCTGCGCGGCAGTTGCTGAAGTTCTCCACGCCGCGTGACCCTGCGCAGTTGGCGGCGTTCATCAACTTGCGGGTCATCAACCCCGAGCATGAGCACTGGCGGCGCGGCATCGAGGCGGCTGTCATCTATGCCCGTGAGCACGGCGACCTGAAGGTGCCGTTCACGTTCCGCGTGCCCGGCCGCGACGATCAGGAGGCGGAAGCCGAGGGGTGGCCAGCCTCTCTCGCCGGGTTTCCGCTGGGGCAGTGGACCGCCGACGCCCGCCGCTTCTACGCCCGCGGGGACATGGACGAGGACCGCGTCGCCCAGCTGGAGAAGCTCGGCATGATCTGGTCCCACTTCGACGTCGCGTGGGAGGAGGGACTGTCCGCCGCGCGCGGGTGGGCCGCCGAACACGGGCACCTCCTGGCCCCGCTGGACGCCACCCTCCAGGGAGCGAAGGTGGGGATCTTTCTGAAGAACGCGCGGGCCGCTGCGCGGATGGCTGCCGAGATCGAGCGGCGGCGGGGCGAGGGGCTGCCGGTGGAGTCGTCGGCGGGGGCGCTGTCGGATGAGCGGCGCGAGCAGCTGGAGGAGATCGACGCGTCCTGGTGCCCGAGTTGGCCGGTGACGTGGCAGCGGTGCTTTCACCTGGTCCGGATGCACCTGGACGCGGGCGAGGCGCTGCCCACCGAGGCGGGCGAGGTCCTGCGCCAGGGCGAGGATCTCGGGCGGTGGGTGCAGTCCGTGCGGCTCGGGTGGGACCAGCTCACGACCGTGCAGCAGTGGATGTGCGAGCAGGTCCTCGGGATCGAGCCCGCGAGCGAGGACGAGAAGCCGCCGCCGCGTCGTACACAGGCCGACAAGTGGGCCTCCAACCTGGCAGCCGCGACCCAGTTCTACGAGCGCGAGGGGCACCTTCAGGTCCCGAGGAAGCACATCGAGCGGATCGTCGGCGAGGACCAAGAGGAGCGGCAGCACAAGCTGGGGGCCTGGATCGGCAATCAGCGGAGCAGGGCCGCGACGCTGTCCCCGGAGCGGATGGAGAAGCTGTCGGCGATCGGGATGCGCTGGTCGTGATGGGCGTCGTCACCACAGTCGCCGCCCTCGCGGCCGGCTATCTGCTCGGGCGGCTGCGCCCGTGGCAGCGGGCGGGCGACTGGGCGGCCGATCAGGTCCGCTTCACCGGGCCGTGGGTCCGGGGCGGCTTCGGCCGCCAGGCCGTCGTCGTCCTGGTCCACGTCGTCACCACGCCGCGCACCAGCTGGCGCATCGTGCGCACCCCGGCCACCGAGCCGCGGGCGCCCGTACGCGATCCGGACTGGGTCGCCAATCGCTCCCGGGGAGAGCACGAGTAGACGGTAGGTCTCCAACTGCCTTACTGGCATTCGACCCGCTAGAGCAAGTTCGTGCCAGGCAAGCTCGCTGATGCCACTCCTGCGAGCGGCGGTGTTCAGACGGTGGTGCGATTGCCCTGGCGGGTGGCGAGCGCGGCCTCGGCGCTGGGGTAGGCGGGCAGGAAGGTGTCCATCCCGGTGACGCTGAGCAGGCGGCTCAGCCGGTCGGGGATGGCCGCCAGGGTCAGGGAGCCGTCGGCGTCCTTGGCGCAGCGCCAGATGCCGACGAGGGCTCCCAGCCCTGAGGAGTCGCAGAACGTGACACCCGACAGGTCGGCGACCAGGTCTGCGTGTCCGGCCGCGATGAGTTCCAGGGCGCGGGCCCGCACGGCGGGTGCGGCGGCGCTGTCGAATTCACCGGACAGTGCGATCACGGCCAGGGCGCCGTCGGTGTACGGGACGTCGATGTGGAATGCGTCGGTCATGGGCGTCGGATCTCCTGCCCGACGGAGGCGTCGGCGGGTGCGGTCGGGGCGGCGGCGCTGTGAGCGGTGGTAGTGATGCCGGCGGGAGCGGCATCGTGGGTGGGGACGGACAGGGCCAGCAGCGCCACGTCGTCGCGTTCGGTGTCGGGGAGTGTGTCCAGGAGCGCGACGGTGTCGTCGATCAGGGCGCCGGCACTGACCGGCGCCGGTCGCTGGGCAAGGAAGTCGGTAAGGCCGGTGTCGGCGAGCATGTGGCCATCGGCGGTGCGGGCCTCGGTCAGCCCGTCGGTGTACAGCAGCAAGCCCTGGCCGGGTGCCAGGTGCAGGGTGAGTGAGGCGAAGGCGGCCTCGGCGAGCGCGCCGACCAGCATGCCGCCCTCGGCGCGGGCCGCCTCGACCCGTACACCGCCCTCGGCAGGGCTGAGGTGGTAGGCGGGCGGGTGACCGCCGGTGGCCAGCGTGACTGTGAAACCGCCGTTCCGGGCCGGATCGAGCAGGCCGAAGACGGCGGTGCAAAAGCGGGTGCCGACCGCCGCGTCGAGCAGCAGCGCGGTGTTCAAGGCTTTGAGCGCGGCGGTGGGGTCCGCGTCGACGAGGGCTGCGGCCCGCAGCGTGTAGCGGGTCAGTGAGGTGACCGAGGCGGCTTCGGCGCCCTTGCCGCACACATCGCCCAGGAAGAACGCCCACCGGCCTCCGCCGACGGGGAAGACGTCGTAGAAGTCGCCGCCCACTTCCTGTGGGGAGGCGGTCTTGTAGTGGCAGGCCAGCTCTAGCCCGGGTACCGCGGGCAGCGCGGGAGGCACCAGGGTGCGCTGGAGGGTGGAGGCGAACGCGGTGATGGCCGCTTTGTCCCGCTCCGCACGCTGGCGGGCCTCTTCCTCCACCTGGCGCTTCTCCTGCTCGGCGCGTATCACGTGCAACGCCGACAGCCGCAGTTCCAGCTGGTCCCGCACCACCGCGGCCAGGTCCCCGAGGGTGGAGGCATCGGCCTCGCTGATCTCGCGAGGGCGGGTGTCAAGGACGTTGACCGTGCCCAGGCGGTGCCCGTCGGCGGTGATGATCGGAGCGGCGGCGTAGAACCGCACCCCCATCGGGCCGGCGACCAGCGGGTTGGAGCAGGCGACCGGGTCCAGCAACGTATCGGGGATGACGGTGGTGTCATCACTCAGCACCGCCGAGGCGCACAGGCCGGGATCCCGGCCGATCTCGCTGACACCTTCCAGCCCGTGCGCGGCCTTGAACCAGATCCGGTCCTCATCCACGATCGTCACCGTCGCCACCGGCACCTCGAACAGCCGCGCGGCCAGCGCCGCAACTCGGTCATAGGCGCCGTCCGGCGGAGTGTCGAGAATGTCGTAACGGCGTACCGCCGCCATCCGCGCCGCCTCGACCGAAACGGCCAATGGCTCGCTCGCTGCTAGCGCAGGCAGGATCGCTTGTTCCGGCATGTCCCTCGTCTCGCTCATCCCCCAGGAAGGCACCGACCAGACAGCCAGCACGCCGAACCCTACCGAACGCGGCCGGCGCATCCGATCCGACGACGAACTTCGTAGTGCGCACCGGCGTCATGGACGGCCGCCAAAGCACCGACCGCAACCGGGCGCAGTGATCGGCGAAAAGGCGAAGCGTGACGGCCTTCGTGGTCCGGACCACGAAGCTGCTCACCGGCCTGAGCACAAAACTCCGACAGGACGTTGCCCCCGGCCAGGTCGACCAGGTCTTCCGCCGCGAGGACCTGGCGGACCTGGTCGCGCGGCGGCACCACGCTCGGACCGGAGCAGGACGCCGCGCGACTCGGTGTGCGCAGAGTTGAGTTCGATTGGATGGCGCGGCTCGGTTGGATCCGCTCGCCGCAGTCGATCGAGGTTTGCTGCGGAAGGAGTAGGCATGAAGGCGGAGCGACGGGGTAACCGCCACAATGGCAAGTCGGGGGGCAGGAGTCGGCATGGCCGACAAGGGGAGGGACACATGGTTACGGATACGGCAGCGTCGACGGCGGAGGCGCAGTGCGCTGAACTGCCCGAGGTGGCCGACCCGTCGAAGGTCGCTCCGAAAGACGCGCGTGAGCTCACCCGCCTGTTCTTCCGGCAGCTGGACCGGCTGGAAGAGGGCACCCCCGAGTACCAGTACGCGCGCAACACATTGATCGAGATGAACATCTCCCTGGTCCGCTACGCGGCCTCCCGCTTCCGCAGCCGGGACGCGGAGGAGATGGAGGACATCGTCCAGGTCGGCGTGATCGGCCTGATCAAGGCCATCGACCGGTTCGAGCTCTCCCGGGAGGTGGAGTTCACCTCCTTCTCGATCCCCTACATCGTGGGCGAAATCAAGCGGTTCTTCCGTGACACCACCTGGGCCGTGCACGTTCCGCGCCGACTGCAGGAAGCCCGCGTCCAGCTGGCGCGCGCCACCGAGGAGCTCAGCAGCCGCCTGGGCCGCACGCCGACCGTGGCGGAGCTCGCCCAGCTGATGAACCTGGACGAGGACGAGGTCATCGAGGCGCGACTGGCCTCCAACGGTTACCGCTCCTCCTCCCTGGACGCCGCCATCGGCAACAGCGAGGACGGCGAGACGGCCCTGTCCGACTTCATCGGCAACGAGGACGGCGCGCTGGAACTGGTGGAGGACTTCCACGCCCTCGCCCCGATGATCGCCGACCTCGACGAGCGCGCGCGCAAGATCCTGCACTGGAGGTTCGTGGAGGAACTCACCCAGGCCCAGATCGGCGAACGGCTCGGCGTCTCCCAGATGCACGTCTCCCGACTGCTGTCACGCACCCTGGCCCAGCTCCGCGAGGGCATGCTCACCACCCACTGACACCCCCACCCCACAACGAAGCCTCGCAGCCGTGGTGACCCCCTACCCCACGCCACCACCCTGTGCGGTCGGTTCCGAGCGGTCCGCCTCAGACACTCAAGGCGGGCTCCACTCGTGTGGGCCGCCGCCGCGCCATTCCGCCCACCGCGGATCGTCCAACACACCCTCGGGTTCGTCGACACCCGCGGCTTCGAGGAACACCACCAGGTCGTGGTCGCTGTAAGCGGTGCCGAGAATCCCGTCCCTGCCGTGCGAGTGCACGGTGACGCTCCGGCCACCGGTACGGGAGGGCTGGTGTACGACGATCGGCGCGCTGGTCACGCCTCCCAGCGTGCTCCCGGTAGGGCCGTGGGGCGAGTTGGCTGCCCGGTGAGGAGGAGGCCGGACCAGTCGAACGGCGCGGGACTCCGGGACGCGGGTCCTACATCGCCGGGCCCGCTGGCGTTCGAACTGCCCCACGCTCTGAGGGCAACGCGTGTGTCGATCCCGTGGCCCGGGGTCACGCAAGCAGCCTGACCCGCACCTCACCGCTCTCGCGGTCCACCTGCACGGCATGACCGGCCTGCGTGAGGATCGCCAGCAGCGCCGACCGCAGAGCAGCACGAATGCCTTCGAACTCGGCATCCTCCCTGCCCGCAGGATCCAACTCGCTGCCGGGCACCCATCCCACCAGCACCGAGTCCGTATCCCTCCGCACCCGCAGACCAGGGCTGCCCTCATCACCGGCCGACGCCACATCGAAGCCAGCACGGGCCAACGTCCCGCACACATCAGCGAGCAGCTCCTCCACGGCATCAGCGGTCACCGCCAAAGCCTATCCACACACACCCTGACGGTTTCGGGCACAGGTGCTTCACCTGCGGAAGACGGAGAGCCGGCCGCTGGTCTTGTGCGCTGCCTGTGCCTCTCCCGCTTTTGGCGCACACGAAACCGAACGCCACCTCGGCTGGGGCGCCGATCGTCAGGTGCGGCATGCCCGACCCGACCCCTTTCCCCGCCGCCATCGCCTGACGGTAGCGCGCCGTTTCAGGCAGGCCGTCAGGGAAAGGCGGTGGGGCCGACGGGGGCGCCGGCTGTTACTGGGGGCGGCGTCCGGTGACGTCTCCGCCGGGGTCGTCGGGCAGGGCGATGCGGGCGGTGACGCGTTTGCCGACCGGCTCCCGCTGGACCTCGAAGCCCTGCGCGACGGCCATGACGATCTCCAGGCCGTGCTGCCCGACTCTGCCCGCATCGGCGGCCCGCGCCACGGGCAGGATCGGATCGCTGTCCCACACGATCACTTCCACCACGGCGCCAGAAATACGCAGCTCCATCAGTACGGGGCCAGGGGCGTACTTGCGGGCGTTGGTGACCAGCTCGCTGACCACCAACTGGGTCAGGTCCATCGCGCGAGCGGACACCGGCAGGCCGTGCTCCGCTTGTACACGGGCGAGGAAGTCCCTCGCGCGGTGGCGCGCCTCAGCGATGACGTGCCCGTCGCCGTCCAGGGCGACGGTGTCCTGTATCGGAGGGACGTCCGGCATCACGCTGCCCTCACCCTCGGGGACTGATCCAGCCGGCTCCACCCTTGTTCCCCCGTTCACACTTCCTGCGCGTACCCGGCACTATGCCTCACATGTCCCGTGAGAACCTCATAATGGGCCGCACACGTGTTCGCCGTAGCATGAGGCAGGCTACCGGCGCACTATCGCGCCGGGACCTCGAGTCCCATCAGCGAGCAGTCGAGGAAACAGTGACAGACACCCACAAAGCAGCCCGGCCCGGCCAGCTGTCGATCGGCCATGCCGCTATCGACGGCATCCGGGTGGTCACCCTGCGCGGCGAGATCGACCACGCCGTCACGGAGGAGCTCACCGAGGCTCTGCTGTCCTGTGACGGCGCGGCTCCGCCGCGGACCGTGGTGGACCTCAGCGGCGTGACCTTCATGGACTCCAGCGGCATCAACGTCTTCGTCGCCGCCCACAAGAGCATGAGTGACGCTCAGGGCTGGCTGCGTATCGCCGGCGCCCAGGCGTCGATGCTGCGGCTCCTTCAGATCGTCGGCCTGGACGACGTCATCGGCTGCCATTCCACCGTCGAGCAGGCCCTGACCGCCTGACCCGCGGCGTGCCCGGCCACGGCGTTCTAGCCGGCGTCCCCGTCTGAGGCTCCCTGCTGGCGTGACCGCCGGTGCACAGCCGCGTCCAGCTCCCGCCCCACCAGCTCCGGCAGCGGCTGCCCCAGCGCCCAGGCAATCACCGACTCGGCCACCGTGTGCAGCTTGATGCTGGTGCGCTGGGACACCTCACGCAGCACCTCGGACCCGGAAGCCGGCGCAAGCCGGTGGATCGCGGTAAGAACACCGATGGCCTGGTCCACCGTCGCGTGCGAGTTGACGGCGTGCCGCAGCTGCGCGTTCTCCTGCTCCAGGCGGGCGATCGTGGCGTCGTCACGTGTCCCGTCGAGCGTGGACCGCGGCACGCGGGAAGTCGTCATGCTGGTCTCCGTACAGGGGCAAGGCATCCCTGTACGCCTGCCCCCAACCTCGACGGCAAGACACCCCCACCGAGGTGTGAAGCAGCACAAGGGGGAATGGCTCTTCGCCGTCCAAAGGACGGCGAAGAGCCCCCAAGGGCTGTAGACCCGACCCTTGTCCAGCCGAGTGGCCACCGCGTCCACGCTCACACCCCACACGGGCCGTACAGGCGAGGACGGGCAGCCAAGGCGGGTGCCGCAGCCGACTCGGGGATGACGACGGCACCGCCCCGGAGAACTGTGTTCAGTGCCCGCAAGAGCAGTGGAGAAACCAGGGAAATCGACCGTGTGTTCTGGCATTCGCGGGGCACGAGGAGCGACGGAGGTTGATAACTATGGTTCCCCTGCTACTCGTTCTTCTGCTGGCTCTGATCCTCTTCGGCGCGGGTTTCGCGGTGAAGGCCCTGTGGTGGATTGCCGTCGTCGTGCTGGTCGTCTGGCTGCTGGGCTTCGTCATGCGCTCCGCGGACACAGGTGGCCGCAAGGGCCGCTGGTATCGCTGGTAACCCGCCAAGCAGCAGCATGCCTGTGGGCCCCGGATGTATCCGGGGCCCACAGGCATGTCCCGGATGTATCCGGGGCCCACAGGCATGTCCCGGATCAGGACATCTCTCCGGGCAAACGGTGTAGCTACCACCTTCCCGGGAACCGGGCCTCATAGCTGGGGCCCGGTGAGCAGTGGAACCTGCGCCTCCAAACCACCGGACCCCAGCCACCCCGACATCCCAACACAAGCTCACCAGACAGCAATCTGCCGCCGCAGGCCACGATGGCTCTACACCTCTCCCATTCCCAGTTCGGCGTAGTGCCGTCCAGCCGCGGGCTCGGGTGGACATAGTCGGCGCCGTAAACCCGGCGGCGCAGCAGTTGCTCATCACCACGGTCCATCCGGTCAGCCTTGTCCCCGCCACCGACAGCGGGGTCCGGGGGTCTGTCAAACGAGCGGTGCAACTGGGTGGTTGGTGGTTACTGGCGGGCTGCTGAGAGCTGGCCGTCGAAGGTGATGTCGAAGGCGTTCAGCGCGGTCTTCCAGCGCATGGTCCAGCGGGCCTGGCCCTTGCCGGTGGGATCGAGTGATTCGAGGGGCTTGCGCTCGGGTGGGTGAAGAAGGCACAGGAAGGGCACGAGGGCGCGGCCGGGCTGGCGCAGGCCTTAGCCACCCTGGCGCTGTCCGCGCGGATGAAACACATGCAGTGGCGCATGCGGGTGCCGGTTCGGCAACCAGGGCAACTTCGAAGTGGTGACCCCCATTGTCAGCGGAGGTCTGGCCCATTTCTGGCACAACAACGACGACCCCGCCATGCCGTGGAGCAAGCCGAACCGCTTCGAGGAGAGCCTCAACCACGTCGACGCCGTCACCATGATCCAAAGCAACTACGGAAACCCGGGAAACCTGGAGGTCATCGCCCGCGTCGGCGACCAGCTCGACTTCTTCTGGCGCGACTCCGGCCCCGCATTCGCCTGGAACGGACCACATCCGATCCCGTGACAGCTCCATCCCCCAGGCAGAGCCCGGCTCACGCAGCGCAGCCGGGCTTTTGCCTGAACGGACCACACCCATCCGCTAAAAGGCGCCCGTTCTCAGCGGCCATGACCGGCGGTCCCAACCGCCTTGCCCCGTAGAACCAACGGATGGTCAGCCGTCGAATACCGCGCGCTCGGAATACCGCCTCTCCACCAGTTAAACGCGTGAATTACGAGTCTGCCTTGTCGCCTTCAGCAGGTCGTCTTGTCTAGCGGATTGTTCGACGTGGTGGCTGAGCGCGCCCCGTTCCCCGGGAAGCGGGCCAGCGCTCTGTGAAGCAATTGCCTGTTGAGGAATCGGGTTTAAGAAGTGAGGACCGCGACGTGGTCGACGAGCATGGGGCGCCCGGGGCGGGTTTGCGGCGTGGGGGTGGGGTGGCCGGCCAGAGCGTTGGGGAAGCCGCCGCCGATGGCAACGTTCAGCAGGAGGAAGTGGCCCTGAGCGGTGGCCGCTCGCCAGGTGGTCGGGTCGACCTGCGTGGAGCTGACGGTGTGGTAGTGCCGTCCGTCGACGAACCAGCGCAGCCGCTCGGTGGAGGTGCGGCGGTCCCACTCCAGGGTGTAGGTATGGAAGGTGCCGGTGCAGCGCGCGCCGGGGCAGGTCGTGCTGGCGGCCAGGCCGGTGCTCTCGTTGCACGGCCCCCCGGTGGGAGTGCCGCAGTGCATCACGCCCCAGACGCGGTTCAGGCCGTTGACGTTCTCCATGATGTCGAACTCACCGGACGTCGGGGAGGGCACGCCCGCCCGGTACGAGGCACCCAGGGTCCAAAAGGCCGGCCAGTACCCTTCGGCTGCCGCGCCGGTGACGGCGGGCAGGTGGATGCGGGCCTGGATGCGCATGCGTCCGCCCGCGGGAGGCCTGAAGTCGCTGCGGCGTGTCTCGATGCGGCCAGAGGTCCACTGCCCCGCCGAGTCCCGCAGGGGGGTGATGCGCAGGTTGCCCCGGCCGTCGTGGCTGATGTTGGCGGGGTCGGCCGTGTAGGTCTGCACCTCGCCGGTCCCCCAGTTGGGCGGGCCGCCGGGGTATCCGGTGCCGACATCGATGATCCACTTATCGGCATCGGGCAGGCTCCCCGCGCGCCCGTTGAAGCCGTCCGCCCACTGAAGCCTCCACCCGTGGGTGGCCGACGCGGGGCTGCCGCCGGCGGACGAGGGGGCCAGGCCCGCGCACAGGGCGGCCAGCGCAGCCGCCAGCATCAGCCGCGCACGACGGTTACGGAAAGGCGTCCTCATCGGGCTGCACCTCGCTGAGTAGTGGTTCGGCGGACTCCGCGCCCCGAAAGGCGTTTGCACCCTATGTGGCGTGACGCCCGGATTGATCTGCGACACGGCAGGTGGGCGTCCGGATTCCTGCATCGGTGAGGCGTCTGCTCCCGATCACGACTCACCCCACACCGGCGAGTGCCGGCCCTGTGGCGGAACGCTGGAGTGCTACCGCATCGACACGTGGTTCCCGTATGCGCGCTTTGCTTGGAATATGACTGTTCGTCACTAGAGTCCTTGCTGGTGATCTCAGCGAGGGGAAACACGGATGGCCGCTACGCACGTCCTGGTGATCGAGGACGACAGAGATGTCAGCGCTCTGCTGCAGCGGCACCTGTCCGCGCTGGGCTGCCGGGTGAGCGTGACGGAAGCAGGTGAGCAGGGCCTGGAGGCGGCGTTCGCCGATCCGCCGCAGATCGTGATCATCGACATCCTGCTGCCGGGGATCGATGGCCGCGAGGTCGTGCGCCGGCTGCGCACGGACGAGCGGACCCGCAGGTGCCACCTGGTCGTCTCCTCCGTTCTGGACCCCGAGGACTTGGTGGATTTGACGACAGAGTTGCTGGCCAAGCCGTTCGGGCTGGCGTCGGTGACCCGGATGGTCGACACCTACCAGGACTCCGAGCGGCGGGAGGAGTAGCAGTGGCCTGTGTTCTCGTCGTGGACGACGACCCCGATGTCCGGCAGCTGGTGGCCTTCAAGCTGACACGGTGCGGTCACGAGGTGACGGCCGTGGCCGACGGCCCTTCGGCGCTGCAGGCGGTACGCGAGCTGAAGGTCGATGTGGTGCTGCTGGACGTCGTCATGCCGCGGATGTCCGGGCTGGACGTGCTGCGCGAACTGCGCGCCGATCCCACCACCGCCAAGCTTCCGGTCATCCTGCTCACCGCCCGCACCCAGGAGACCGATGTGTTGGCCGGGCTGTCGGCGGGCGCCGATGACTACCTCCCCAAGCCGTTCCCCCTTGGGGAGTTGACAAGCCGGGTGCAGGCCCTGCTGGACCGGGCCGAAAGCTGACCCGGGAGGTTTGACCCTTCACCGTGGAGGAGAACTGTTCGTGACCAGCGGATCCGGGAGCAAGCGCGATGGCGTCGCGCGGCGGCTGACTGCTGCGTTCGCTGTCACCACCGGTTTGATCCTGCTGGTGGGGTTTGGTGCACTTATCGGGGCATTCCTTGAGAAGGCGACTCAGGATCAGATCATCGACCGGGTCCAGCCTGCCCTGGTCGACAGCTCGCATCTGCATAACCAGGCCGCCCACATGCAGCGTTCCATGCGCGGCTACCTGCTCACCGGCGACCAGCCCCTGCTGGCCGACTACCTCCGGGCACGCGCAGGCTATCCAGCGGTCCTCGCCGATGCCCGACGCCACACAGCCGGCGAAACCGAGCGCAACCTCAACCGGCAGGACCAGCATCTCCAGGCCTACCTGCGGGTGGCTGACCAGCAGGCGCAGGTCTCCCCGCGAAGTGAGCAGGCGGCCCGACTCACCCGCGAAGCGAACCGGCGCTTCGAAGCCTTCGAGGCCACCAACCACCGCCTGGAGACCCAGCTGGTCGGCGAAGCCAAGCGGCTGCAGCAGCGTGCCGACACGATCGTCACCGCCGGTGCCGCTGCACTGGGCGCCCTGCTGCTCGCAGCACTGGCCATCGCCCTGTACACCGCACGGCGCACCACCCGCGCCCTGGTGGGGCCGCTGCGATCGGTGGGCGAGACCCTCAGCCGCCTCACCGCGGGCGAGCAGGCCGTGCGGGCCGCGGAGTCGGGCCCTGCGGAGATCCGGTCAGTAGCCCGCCTGGTGAACGAGCTGGCGGATGAATCCGACCGGCTGCGCGGCATCGAGGAAGAACGCTACCGCCTGTCGGAAACCGTGAGGCAACTCGGCCTGCGCATCCGTGAACGCCTCGACGTCGCCGATGTCCTCAACACCGCCTGCACCGGCATGGGCGAGGGCCTGGACGCCGACTACGTCTTCACCCTCCTCATGCAGGACAGCAACCCCGAGGTTGTTCCCGTGGCCCGGGCCTGGTCGGCCCGAGACGGGCTGATGCCCGAGGAACGTCAGCAGGCGCTTCCCCCCATCCCGGCAGAGGTGGTACGCGAGCACTACCGTGAGGGAACCACCTGGACCGTCTCCGACCTGCCCCGCTACCTCACCCAGACCACGCCGGTGCCCGGCGCGCCGGGTTCATTCGCGCGGATCGGGCTGCCCGCGGCCAACCGGGCGGCAGCCACCGAACTGGGGCTGCGCTCCATCGTGGTCGTCCCGATGGGTGTCGGCCAGGAGCCGATCGGAGCGGTGTGCCTGGCCCGCACCCGCCCCGACCAGCCGTGGCGGCCGGTGGAGATCGAAATGGCGGAGGCCATGGCCGCCGGCGTCGCCCGCGCCCTGCACACCTCCAAGCTCTACGAGAAGGAAACCCGCCTGGTTCAGGAACTACGCGCCCTGGACCGCACCAAGAGCGACTTCATCTCCACCGTCTCCCACGAACTGCGCACCCCGCTGACCAGCATCAGCGGCTACCTCGAACTCCTCAAAGACGAAGACGTCGGCCCCATCACCGAGCCCCAGCGGCACATGCTCGACATCGTCCAACGCAACGCCCACCGGCTGCGCACCCTCATCGAAGACCTGCTGACCCTCTCCAGGATCGAATCCGGCAAATACACATCCCGTAAGGCACCAGTGGACCTGCGTCAGCTGATCACCGCAGCGATCGACGCGATGCACCCCGCGGCAGAAACGGCCTCCGTCCGGCTGCACACCGACTGCCCCGAACAGCCTTTGATCTGCGAGGCCGACAGCAATCAGATCGACCGGGTGCTGATGAACCTGCTGTCCAACGCGGTCAAGTTCACCCCGGCCGGAGGCCAGGTCCACCTCCAGGCCGCAGCCCAAGACGGCCATGCCGTCCTCACCGTGAGCGACACCGGCATCGGCATCCCCGAAGCCGAACAACGCCAGCTGTTCACCCGCTTCTTCCGCGCCTCCAACGCCACCGCCCAGGCCATCCCCGGCACCGGCCTCGGCCTGACCATCGTCGACACCATCATCACCAACCACGGCGGCACCACCCACCTGCAATCCACCGAGGGCCAAGGCACCACTATCACCGCCACACTGCCCCTGACCACGAAAGACAGCCCCACACCGCCCCTGAAAGGCTGACCGTGCGCGGTGACGAACAGGCCGCCGGGCTCGCCTCCGGCCACGCCCCAGGCACCCAGGCCCGTCTTCCCGGGCGCATCACCCCCAACAACGCCTGGTGGTGGTTCCTGGCCGCCGGCGCTGTGGTGATCGTCGTCTACCTGGTGGTCACCGCCCCCGTACGCCATCTGTTCTCCCCCGTGCTGGCGGCCTGTGCCACGGCCGTGATCCTGGTCGGCGTCCGGTGGCACCGGCCGCGCCCGAGCCGGTCCTGGTACCTGTTCGCTGCCGGCATGGGGCTGTTCACGGTGGCGGACGTCATCTTCGGCGCCTTCCAGGCCGCGGACACACTGGTGCCGTTCCCCTCACCCGCCGACGTGCTGTATCTGGCGGCCTACCCGTGCTTCGCCGCCGGCTTGGTCAGCCTGATGGCGGCATGGGGCAGCGGCGTGCGATGGGGAGCCGTGCTGGATGCGGGGATCATCACCCTGGGGATGTCCACCCTGGCCTGGGCGTTCATCATCATGCCCTACCTGCGCGGCCATCTGTCGGCGCTGGCGCTGACGGTCTCCCTGGCCTATCCGCTGGCGGATCTTCTGCTGCTGGGCATGGCCGCCAAGCTGGTGCTCGTCTCTGGAGTCCGTCTGCCGGCCCTCGCGCTGTTCACTGTGTGGGTGGGGGCCACGCTGGCCGCCGACGCGCTGTACTACTCCACGCTGGCCGCGACCGGCGCTCCGATCGGCGCCGACGTCTCCTCTGCCCTGTGGATGGCCTCCTATCTGTTCCTCGGCGCGGTCGCCCTGCACCCGTCCATGGCCAGGGCGACCCGGCTGGTGCAGCACAGCCAGGAGAGGCTGTCCCGTGCCCGCGTGAGTGTCCTGACCCTGCCCGCCCTCCTTGGTCCCGTCCTGCTGATCGCAGACGTCGGCGGCGTGCGCGGGCAGGCCGTACACGCCGTGGCCATCGCGGGCATCATGGCCGCTTTGACCGTGTTGCTGGTCGTGCGCATCACGCTCCTGGCACGGTTCGCCGAAGTCCAGGCCGACCAGGCCCAAGCCCGGGCCCGCACGGCCGAGGACGCTTTGCGCCAGCAGGACGTGCTGCAGCAACAGCTCACCCACCAGGCCTTCCACGACGCACTGACCGGTCTGGCCAACCGGGCCCTGTTCGTCGAACAGCTGGAACAAGCCCTCAGCCGCCCCGCGTCGCCCCGGAACACTGCCCTGCTGCTGATCGACCTCGACGGCTTCAAAGACATCAACGACAGCCTCGGCCATCCGGTCGGCGACGAGCTGCTCATCACCGTCGGCCACCGGCTCCTGGGCGCAGCCCGCCGCAGCGACACTGTCGCCCGCATGGGCGGGGACGAGTTCGCCATCCTCGCCGAAGACCTCAAAGAGACTCCCGCCAAAATGTACGCCCAGCGGTTCCTGGACCGTTTCAAGGAGCCCTTCGCACTCTCCGGCCATCGCAGCGTCTTCATCACCGCCAGCATCGGCGTCCTCACCATCACAGAACCGACCACGTTCAACGACGCACTCCGTGACGCCGACATCGCCCTGTACGCGGCCAAAGAACGCGGCCGCAACCGCGCAGAACTCTTCGAACCGGCCATGAGCCTGGCACCGCAGAGCCGCGCCCGTATCGCCCAGGATCTGCGCTACGCCCTGCCCCGCGACGAACTCGCCGTGCACTACCAACCGGTCATCCACCTGCCCACCGGACAGGTCACCGGCGTGGAGGCCTTGCTGCGCTGGGAACGGGACGGCCGCTCCCCCACCCCGCCCGAGGTATTCGTGCCCATCGCCGAGGAAACAGGCCTGATCCGCCCCATCGGCGCCTGGGTGCTGCGCGAAGCCTGCCGCCACGGCCGGAACTTGCACGACACCGTCCCGAAAGCCCAGGCCCTGAGCGTGGCCGTCAACGTCTCCGGCCAACAGCTCAAGGACCACCGCTTCCCTGGCACCGTACGGCACGTCCTGCGCGAGACCGGGTTCCCCCCGGCCTCCCTGGTCCTGGAGATCACCGAGAGCACCCTCGTCACCGACGCCGAGACCACATCCACCCACATCCGCGCACTGCGCGACCTCGGTGTACGCATCTCCATCGACGACTTCGGCACCGGCTACTCCTCCCTGGCCTACCTGCGCGACCTCCCGGCCGACATCGTCAAGATCGACCAGAGCTTCGTCCTACGACGCGCCAGCGGCGTCGACGAATCCCTCATCCAGGCCATCCTCGACGTGGGGCACGCCCTGGAGATGGACGTGATCGCAGAAGGCATCGAAACGCCCCACCAGGCCGAGCGGCTGCGCTCACTCGGCTGCCCCCACGGCCAGGGCTTCTACTACTCCCCACCCATGCCCCCCAAAGCCCTGGAGGCCTACCTCACCACCCAAGCCATCCTCACACCCACCAGCCCACACCCATGAGATCGAGCGCGACCAGATCCCAAGACCGCCGAAGGGCAGAATCACCGCCGCAGCCAACGGCAGCCACCCGCTGGGCACAGGCACACCACGTGACCGAATAGCGCAGCCTCGGAATACCGCCTCTCCACCAGTTAAACGCGCACGCTCCTGCGCCTGGCCGGGGCCTTCACATGGCAGTAGAGCACCGTGCATCGGAGACCGGATCCCTCAGAAAAGATGGTGCCCATCGGGCAGCACATGGCCAACCTTCGGCGTAAGGGCGGCCTCGGCAAGGACCCGAAGCGGGCGGAGGAGCGCGCGGCGCAGCTGGCCGCGATCGACCCGGACTGGAACTGCCCCTGGCCGCTCAACTGGCAGCGCCACTACCGGGTGCTCGCCGACCTGGTCGACGCCGACGGCCACCTGCCCTACATCGCACCCGGCGTCACCTTCGACGGCGACGACATCGGCACGTGGCGGTGGCGGCAGCAGGAACCGGGCACCTGGGCGCAGCTCCTTCCCGAGCAGCGGGAGCGGCTGGCCGCGCTGGGTATCAAGGGTGTTGAGGCTTCGTCTCCCGCCCAGGCGGCCACACGTGCGACGAAGGGCCCGAGCAAGGCACAGGCGGCGTTCCAGCGCGGCTTGGCCGCCCTCACACAATGGGTAGAGCGTGAGGGCGATCGGCCGGTGCCAAGGGGGCACAGCGAAAAGATCACGGTCGACGGTGAAGCGGAGCCGGTGACCGTGAAGCTGGGCGTATGGGTATCGAACACCAAATCGAGAAGGAACCGGCTTGCCCAGGAGCAGCTGGAGGCGCTGCGGGAGCTGGGCGTGGAGTGGGCGTAGACGGTCCCGTTGTCAGAGGTGCCAGGGACACTGGTCGCAAGCCTCAGCGCCGCCTGAGGCGTCGGCTTCCCGGACTCGAAGGATTGGCACATGCTCACCGAAGCACTCATGGCCGTGGCCGGTGCCGGCGGTACCGCCGTCGTCCAAGCCGCCGGCACCGACGCATGGACCGGTCTGCGGCAACGCGTAGCCCGTCTCGTGGGGTGTGGCGACACTCAGCGTGAGCGCGCGGAGCTGGAGCGCCTGGACTGCACTGCGCAGGCTCTGGAGGAAGCCGACGCCACCGGCGAGACGGAGCGGACGCGCTTGCGCCAGGAGGCATCGTGGCAGACCCGCTTCGAGTCGCTCCTGGAGAACCTGGAGGACTCCGAGCAGCAGCAGGTCGCGACCGAGCTTCAGGCGCTGGTGGCCGAGCAGCGGGAATTCGCGGCCCGCCAGGGCGTGGTCGGCAACACCTTCAAGGTGACCAGCCGATTGCCATCACCAGTTGGGGTATCGAGCTCCCCGGTAACCGGCGCATGTTCGTCACGCGAGGCGAGAACTGGGCAACTCCGCTCCCTCACGTGCTCGCTCCCGGAGTCCCACCCGCACGGTTCCTGATCCGAGCCGATGAGCTGCGGCGTATGGAGCGAGAGCAGCGCATCCCGTACACGCAGATGCGGCCCTACGTGGGGCTGGCTGACGGGACGGTCGTCCGCGCCGACCGCAGCGTGCCGTTGGCCTGACGCGTGGAAGTCGTGACGAGGGGCGGGCTGCCGGGGCTGGCAGCCCGCCCCTGCGTCCTGACCAGCAGGTGGTCGGCGGCTACCGCCGGCGCGGGATGGTGACCTGGACCTCCGCCAAAACGACGCCGGTCGCCGGGGCGCGGTGCAAGCGTGAGCGCTGAGCACCGCGAACCCGAATATCCAGTGATCGCTGTCAGTGCCTGATCTTACGATGCGCAGAGGCACCTCAACTGCAGTGAGGACCCACTGATGCCGAAGCGCGTCTTCGTTAGTTTCGACTACGACTACGACAAGACCCTGAAGGACTTCTTGATCGGACAGGCCAAGAACCCTGACTCGCCCTTCGAGATCCATGACTGGTCGATCAAGGAGGCGTCTCCGGACTGGAAAGACAAGGCGCGCATGAGGATCAGGGCGTCGGACATCGTCATAGTCCTCTGCGGTGAGCACACCGACAAGGCCGTTGGTGTGGCCATCGAGCTCAAGATCGCCCAGGAGGAGAACATCGACTACTTCCTCCTGAACGGGTACGCCGGCTCGACCGGCAAGAAGCCGACCTCAGCGAAGACCACCGACAAGGTCTACAAGTGGACGTGGGAGAACCTCAAGACCCTCGTCGGAGGCGGTCGGTGACAACCCCTCCCCAACCGGATGAGCGGGCGGAAATCCTCGAGCTCTACAAGCTCGCCGTCGAGATGGCCGATCGCGTCTCCGCGCGCAGAGGAACTGCCAACGCCTTCTTCCTGTCCGTCCAGACCGCGTTCGTCGGCCTCGTGGGCTTTGGATTCCCGAAACTGGCCGGGTCCCCCTGGTGGGCAGCAGCAGCCGTGGCTCTGGCAGGAGTGACACTGTCGGGGACCTGGTGGCTACAGCTCCGCAGCTACCGGGACCTCAACACGGCGAAGTTCCAGGGCATCAACAAGATCGAGGAACGCCTCCCGGTCAAAATCTTTGCGGACGAGTGGGAGGCCCTGCGTCGGGACCCAATTTCCGGCTGGCGCAAGCGCTACGCCGAGCTGGGTACGTCTGAACGCGTCGTGCCCCTGGTGTTCGTCGCGGCGCATCTGCTTCTGCTTGTGGGCACACTGACGGCGTGACCTACCTCGATCCTCTCGCCGACCTGATCCGTGCCTGCCTCCCCCCGGACGCTGAACCTCCCGAAGAATCGGCAGCCCTGTTCCGCATGTACGCAGTCCTGCTGAAGGCCAAGGGGGCGGAGGTGACCGACGAGGATGTCCACGACGCCTGGTCCGCATGGATGCAGACAGTGAACAGCGCTCACGAAGCGCTGATCCCCTACGGCGATCTCGACCCGGCAACCCGCGCCTTTGATGCGCCGTACGCGGAGGCCATCCGCAGAGCAGCGCGCCAGATGAGCAAGTGAGTAGGACGCGCACTGATCTTGGGCAACTTCAAGCTGACCGCTCCCCGCAGCACCGAGACCCCGGGCCCGCCCACAGGGCTCGGTCTCGTGCGTCGCAGCGCGGCGCCAGGACGACGCCGGTCACCGGGTCGCGGTGCACAGGGACGTAGAGGCCCCAGTCAGCGTCACCGACGGTGAGTCAGCCGTCGGCCCACGGGGTGCGGTGGTCGCCAGCTCGCGACCGGCGAGCGGGCCGCCCGCGAATTGAACGATCACAGCAGTACCTCCATCCGGCGAGACCTTCTCGCCTCACCCCTAGGTGGGGCTCGGCACCGGAAGGACAGCATCGGAGCGCTGGCGATCTCCGTCCCGGCCTCCGTCGCCGGGCTGACGGCGTCGAGGCGCGGCGGCCCGGCCGACGCGCAACCGGCTGTGCGCCCCGGTTCCCGGCCGCGGCCGCACCGCCCATCCCTCCCGTCCCTTACTCCTTCACTCCAGCCAAGGGACATGGGCAGAGCGGCCGCAACGGGGGTGTCAGCGAGCCGACCAAGGCGAAACCGCGTGGTGACCTGAATGGACGCGGGGGTGCTCCCTGCGGGGTGCGCAACAGTAGGCGCAACCCTTGGCGCAACATCCAGCGCACCCTATAGGCGCAACCCCTGGCGCAACCTCGTGCTCCTGGTCGTCCGGGGCGTCCCTGTCACGCGGCCCGGACGGCTCGCCGGGCGCGGGTCGTCTGCCGGAGCTCGGAGCGCGCCGTCGGCACCGAGGGGACGCTCTCCCCGTAGGGGCGCCACCACAACCGTACGGACAGGAGTAGCAGGCGGCGGCGCAGGGCGGTGGTGTCGCGCGGGGGCGGGGTGCGGCGAGCGCGTCGTAGGTGGCGTTCCAGGCGGCTTGCGTCTGCACCAAGTCGTCGGGGAAGTCGGTCACCGAGGCCATCCGCGCTGCAGCGCACCGAGTGGGCCGAACCCCTCCAATGGGCGACTTTGAGTGAGTAACCTGTAACTCCGTGCGGGAAGAAGCGAGGAAATCTTCAACGACCGTCGCGCCGCGCCAAGTGCGCTTCCTTGACTGCGGCGCGCGCGGTGCCGACTGTCTGCCACGGGTGGCGGACTTCGCGGCGCTCTGCGGTGTCAACCACAACCGAACCCCAAAGTTATTCAACGCCTCCATGGCGACGGCAATGGCGGCAGGCATCCCGATGATCATCGGAGGCGTGGCCGCGGAACTGACCGAATGCTGATGTCGCGCCATCCGCGGAGGGATGCGCTCCGCAGGCTGCAGGGCCTGATATCCGCGACAGGGCTCTACTGGGGGGCGCTGTGCACGGCAGTGATTCTTGTCACGCTTCCGACGAACATCGTCAGACATGCCCAACTGGGCGCGGTGGACTGGCAGACGGTGGTCCTGTGGGTGCTGGGAATCGCTATCCTGGTGAGCGGGCCGGGCGCCTTGGTACTGCTGCGGCGGAAAATGGCTGTGGGCCTCCTGCCCGTTCTGGAGGACTGGGCGGAACTGAGGGACCTCACATACGTCCTCTACCTGCGGCCCTTCGACGAGGACGGCGCGTTGTTCCGCGTGCGGCCGCTGTTCGGCAAGGGAGCGTGGTTCTCCTGGTTCCGGATCTTCCATGGTGGCGGCGTGGACGACTTCCTGACCGGTGAGGAGCGGATCGTCCACCTCTTGCGGCGCTTCGGGAGGGTGGTCGCCGTCGGGCGCCCCGGCGAGCCGTTCCCGCTGCCGGGGGCTACGCGTCTCTACCTGCCGAGCACGAACTGGAAGCGGGGGGTCGGCGACGCCATGCGGCGCGCCCGGCAGGTGCTCATCGTCGCCGGCATAGCGGGAGACCCGAAGCGGGCGGAGGGCACCTTGTGGGAGTACACCGAAGCCGTACGGCTCCTGCCGCCCTGTCGGCTGCTGCTGCTGGTGACCGACGGCGATGCCTACGAGCGGTTCCGCCGGGCGGCCGATGACTACTTCGCCCGCCGGGCCGCCGAACTGTGCCGCGAGGGCGGGATACTCCCCCCGCCACCCGCCCTCCCCCCGTACTCCGGGCCGCGGCTGCCGCAAAAGCCGGCGCGGCGCACACCTCTCCTGGGAGTCGTCCGCTTCGGCGACGACTGGACGCCGGAGCTCGTGTGCTTCGACCCCGCCGCGGAGCGGGGCGCGACCCACCGGGCCCGCCTGCGCGCGACGGTGCGGCGACAAATCGATCCGCTGCTGGAACGCTTGGAACGCCAACTGCCGGGAGTGGCCGTACGCGCCGGCACGGTGGACCACGGACCTACGGCCAGAGCATTCGTCGGATACGCGGTGCTCGCGGTGCTCTTCTACTACTGGAAACAGCAGTACTACGGCTGGCTCCCCGCCGAGACGCTCGCGTTTTCACTCTGCATGGGGCTGTTCCTGCTGGGGTTCGCCCGAACGGCAGTGCACGTCGGACGGCTCGGGAACTTTTACCCAGAGGTGGTGTTCCCGGAAGGCGGGGCGCCCTGCGGCGGCCGGCCGGACGAGCTCACCCCACTGCTCCCGCCCAGCCGGGCCCAGCAGAAGGAAGGCCCGGGGAGGGGGGCCGACGAAGGGGCGGCATCCCGGGCCGACCCGCGAACGGGCGAGGCCAGGCGGTGGCACACCCACAACGTCGGCCTGGTTGCAGCCCTCGTCGTCTACGGTGTCGGCTCCGGCCTCCTCAGCATCGGCGAGGCTGCGGGCATCGTCGGAGCCGCTCTCCTCGCCTCCTCTGTGCTGTACCACCTCACCAAGCCCCTCCGGCTACGCACGGGCCCGCGCTCCCCCGCCGACCTCGCCAGGGAGACCCCGATCCTGTACCTGCGCCCCTTCCCCGACCGGGGGCGCCCGCCCGTCGACACGTCCTTGGCAGAGGAGCGGGAACTGAAGGCGCTCCTCAAACCGTATGGGGCTTTCGTCTTCGCCGGCCGCTGGGACGAGACGGCGGCGCTGACCGGCAGCGCCGTCCTCCCGCTGCCGACGGAGGGCTGGAAGCACAGCGTCTCCGAGGCGCTCCCGCACGCCCGGCTCGTCCTGATCCCCACCACGAGCGCCGGTCCCGAGACGCTCTGGCAGCTGACGGAGGCCGTACGGCTGCTGCCGCCGTCCCGCTTGCTGCTCGTTCTCTCCTCCGGCGAGGACAGCGCGAGGGAGTACAACCGTTTCCGGCTGGCGGCGCAGAAGGAGTTCGCCCGACGGGACCGGGAGCTGCGAGCCGTGCACGGACCCGCCTTCACCCCGCCCCGCCTCCCGGCCCTGCCGCACCGCCCGGCGGGACCGGGATGCAGGGCGGGGCCGGCTCCACGCGCCGTCATCCGCTTCGGCCCGGACTGGAGCCCGCGCCTGCTGGACCTCCAACCCACGACCGCGTACGGCGGCGGCACGCCGCGCCGCGCGGCGCGCGAGCGCATGCGCGTACGGCTGCGGCCCGCGCTGGGCCACCCGCCGGAACCCGCCGCGGCGGAAGGACACCTCGGCAGACTCCTCCGCCCACTACGCGGCTCGCTCCCGTCGGAACATGCGATCCCGGAAGTCGGCAGGCCGACGGACACCAGGCGGGCCCTCGAGGAGGCCGCCAAAAAATGGGCCAGCGTCATGGGCCACGCCGTCGGGGCCTGCGCCATCCTCGGCTTCCTCCTGCACCGCAGTGGACAGGACGAACACCTGGTGTGGGTCGCCCTCGCCGGCATCCTCGGCGTGGTCGGCCCGGCCCTGTGGACCAACAGGAGGACGCAAGAAATCCTCGGCGTCCCGCTCTCCCCAGAAGACCTGGACCGTGAACCCTGCATCCTCTACCTGCGCCCGGGCCCCGGCGACGCGGCCCCCCGGACGTCCCAAGGCGTCCCCCTAGAACGGGAGCTGGATGTAATCTTCTACCCGGACGGGCCCCTCGTCACCACGTGCGGCCCGGACGACATGGCCCAACTGCCCGGCGTCCTCCGCCTCCCGCTGCCGCGAAATGGCGCGAAGGAGGTCCTGACCGAAGCCCTCCCGCGCGCTCACCTGGTACTGATTCCCGCCTGCGGCAGCAACCCGGATGCGCTCTGGCAACTGACCGAGGCCGTGCGCCTGGTCCCCCCGTCCCGGCTGCTCGTCCTCCTACCCGCCGGATCCACGGCGGCCGAAACCTACGCACACTTCCGGCAAGCAGCGGCCGACGCCCTCGCCGCGCGCGCCGACGACCTCCAGCACGCGCACGGCCCCGGCTTCCACCCGCCCGCCCTTCCACCCCTGCCCTACACTCCAACGTCCCCGGAAGCGCAGGCACCAGTGCTGCACGGCGTCATCCACTTCACCAAAGACTGGCAGGCCTCGTTCCAACCCCTGGACCAGATCCCCGCGCGGCAGACGTCCCGCCCCCGGCCCCGAAGGGACCGGCTCGACGAGGTACGGGCCCGGTTGGAGCCCGTCCTGCCACTCCGGTCCCGCCGCGGCACGATCGGGTGAGAACATTGCGAAGCCATGGCTAAAGCTGGCATGTCAGGCGACGGTGGGAAGCGCACATGCGGGGGTCGGAGGAGGCGCAGCGGCGCCGGCACCTCGCTCTCCTGCAGACCGGGCTCCCGGAGCACGCGGCGAGGTGGAGCCTGCACACAGTCATGACCTTCCACCTGCAACGGGACCAACCCGCTCTTTACCGAACCCGGAGCGGTTCAGTGAGGCTAGGGCCTGTGTGATGTCGTGATCAATCGGCTGCTTGCAGGAGATCTCCGAGCCAGATCATCGAGGCGCGCAGTTCGAGGCCGGCGAGGTAGCTCTCGGGCGTCTTGTCGAAGCGTGTGGCGATGCCGCGCCAGTCCTTCAGCCGGTTGATCAGTGGCTCGACAGCGTTGCGATCACGGTAAAGAGCGGCGTCAAAAGTGACGGGACGGCCACCCCGGCTGCCCTTCTTCTTACGATTGGCCACCTGGTCCTTCTTCTCCGGTATGACCGTCTTGAATGCGGCGTTTGCGCAGGTGGGCGCGGTTGGCGCGGGACGAGTACGCCTTGTCCGCGGCGACCGCGCCCGGCCGAGTGCGGGGCCGGCCTGCCGGCAGACGGACGCGGATTTTCTCCAGCACGGGGACGAACTGCGGGCTGTCCGCGGCCTGCCCGGCTGTCAGCACGAATGACAAAGGCCGGCGCTTGCGGTCGGCAGCGAGGTGAATCTTGCTGGTCAGTCCGCCACGGGACCTGCCGAGCAGGGCTTCCTTCAGGCGGAGCCTGCGTCGGCGGCGGACGCGTCGGCGTTCGGTCCGCTCGGGCTCGTTTCCTCCGTCACGCCCGTTCTGTTCCGCTTCGCGACCCCTTTTTACCGGGCCTGTTCCTCCTCGGCGGCAACTTCCTCGAGAGCCTCCATGACCTCCTTGCCGACGATCAGCCCGGCGGCGTCGTGGTGAGCACGGACGGTCGTGGAGTCCACGCTGACCAGGGATAGGTCGACCTTGCCCTGACGGGCGGCTTCGGCGATCAAACCCTCCAGCAGGGCGGTGAAAACACCGGCGTTCCGCCAGACCCGGAAGCGTCCGTAGACGGTCGGCCAGGGCCCGAACTCGCCCGGCATCTCACGCCACTGCGCGCCGGTCCTGAACCGCCAGATCACCCCCTCGAACTGGTAGGGAACGGTTTGCTGGGTCTCAGGAGTCGACGCGGACCGGGCCCGCCGGACCCTCCGCAGCGCGCGCCGCGCCCTCCCCCAGCGGCCGCCCTGCCGGTACGGCCAGCTACGGCCTGACGGTCGACGTCAGCTGCACGGCCTACCGGCGGCCCGCCCGGTACCGGGGCAGACGCTGCGCGCTGCCCCGCCGTCTGCGACGGCCGGGCGGGCAAATCCTTCAGCGCTGCCGGGTCAGGGCGCCGACACGGGGCGACGACTCCGGGAACCGCCGCCGCGTCGTCGACGGTGGCTGTGCCGACTTCCACCTTCTGACGGAGCCGCCCCTCCTTCTTCCACGTCTGCGGCCGAGAGGGAAGAGGGATTTGCGGCGATACGTGTGGCATCGTGTGGCGCCTCCGTGCTGGCCCAGCACCATCTGGGGCGGCAGCGGCTGTCAGTTCGGAGTGGCGCCAGTGGGCAGGGTGAGCACAGCGGTGGTGCCACCGCCGGGTGTCTCTTCGAGGCGGAGGGCGCCGCCGTGTGCGGTGGCGATCCGCTGGGAGGTGGCCAGTCCGATGCCGGAGCCTTCGACGTCCGGGTGCACACGGGTGAACAGGTCCATCACACGTTGCCGGTCCTGCGGCGGGATGCCGCGGCCGTTGTCGACGACAGCGATGTCCCAACCGTGCCCATGTGCTCCGGCGGTGATGACGATCCGGCAAGGACGGTCGGCTCTGCGGAACTTCAGGGCGTTGCTGACGAGGTTTTGGAGCAGCACGCGCAACTGCGTCGCATCCGCGATCACGATGGGCAGGTTCTCGACGGTGACGCGCGCGCGGTGGGTGCGGATGGGACTGTCGAGGTCCTCGACGACGGCGTGGGCCAGGGCGTTCAGGTCGACGGGTTCGAGGTGGAGTTGTCCGCCC
Source organism: Streptomyces sp. NPDC002788 (assembly GCF_053592115.1). Taxonomy (NCBI): domain Bacteria; kingdom Bacillati; phylum Actinomycetota; class Actinomycetes; order Kitasatosporales; family Streptomycetaceae; genus Streptomyces; species Streptomyces sp. NPDC002788. Next base: position 27,441 of record NZ_JBSFVB010000032.1, read on the forward strand.
GCGCTGGCCAGGGCGAGCACATCTTCGATCATGGTGCGCATGCGGTGTGCGGAGCTGATGACCCGTTGGGCGCAGAAGGAGGCGTCGGGGTCGCTGGCGATCGCCGAAATGTCGATGAGGTTCTCGGCGTGGCCGAGGATGCCGGTCAGCGGGTTCTTGAGGTCGTGGCTGACCTGTCCGGCGAACTGCTGCAGGGCGCGGTTGGAGCGTTCCAGTTCGGAGCGTGCCGCATCGGCGGCCTGCAGTGCCTGATGAAGCAGTGTCTGGTGACGGTGCAGGTCGAGGACGTCGACGACCATGCGGGCCAGCTTGTCCAGCGCGCCGCGTTGCGAGGCGGTCAGCTGGCGGACCTGGGTGTCGAACACGCAGAGGGTGCCGAGGACTGGTCCTTCCGGGGTGCGGAGTTGGGAGGCGGCGTAGAAGCGGATGTCGCCGAGGTCACCACTGACCCAGGGGTTGTCCGCGAAGCGGGGATCCAGCCTGGCGTCCGGGACGAACACGGGGGCAGGCTCGACGATGGTGACCGCGCACATGGAGTCGCTGCGGGCGCATACCGTCGGTTCGAACCCGACCGCGGCGATCAGGTTGGCGTGCTCGGCGGACATGATGTTGATCACCGAATGAGGGACCTGGCAGACATAGGAGGCGAGTTCCACGATCGACGCCAGGTCCGGTGGGACCGGTGCCGTCAGGATGCCGTACCGCTGCAGGACTCGCAGACGCTCGGGCTCATCAGCGGTTACCGGGAACGATGCTTTGGCCACGATGGCCGTCCTTCCTGCCTGTGGGGTCAAAAGATCGTTCCCCATACGACACCCGCGGCCACGGAGCCGACGTGCGGATCACCCGACGGGTGCCCTCTTGCGGGTGAGGCGCGGACGGTGCCGACACGGTGCCGGCCACCACGGCGCCGTCTCGTAGGCGCACAGGGTCGGCGTGCCCTCAGCCCTGGCGGGCTAGGGTCCGTCTTCAAAGATCATCCGGGTAGTAGATCATGGTGGGGTGGTACGCCGTCATGAACTCACCGACCAGGAGTGGGAGTTGCTCGCTCCGCTGATACCGCGGGCCGCGACGGGTCGGTCGCGGGTGGAGGACCGCCGGGTGATCAACGGGATGGTCTACAAGATCCGTACCGGGATCTCCTGGCTTGACCTGCCGGAACGCCACGGGCCGTGGCAGACGGTCTACACCCGTTTCCGCCGCTACGACCTGGACGGGGTGTTCACCCGGGCCCTGCAGGAGGCCCAGGCCCAGGCGGATGCGGCCGGGGACATCGACTGGCCGGCCCAGATCGACTCCACCATCTTCCGCGCCCACCAGCACGCCGCCGCCGGCCGAAAAGGGGGCGGCACCGGGCGGACGAACCGGACGATCACGCCCTTGGCCGATCCCGGGGCGGACACCAAAATCCACCTCGCCTGCGACGGCAGAGGCCGCCCCCTCGCGATCCTGCTGACGCCGGGCCAACGCCACGACAGCATCTGCGTACAAGCCCTGCTGGAACGGATCCGTGTTCCCCGCACCGGCCCGGGCCGACCCCGCTGCAGACCCGACCAGGTCATCGCCGACAAGGCCTACAGCTCCCGCGGTTTCCGTGCCTACCTGCGCAAACGCGGCATCGCACACACCATTCCAGAGAAGGCCGACCAGCAGCGCCACCGGATGAACCGGGGCCGCCGAGGCGGTAGGCCACCCGGGTTCGACCCGGAGGCCTACCGCCGCCGCAACACCGTCGAGCGCTGCTTCAACCGGCTCAAGGGCTTCCGCGGCATCGCGACCAGATACGACAAGACAAGACCGCCACCTCCTACGAGGCAGCGGTCTCTCTCGCTTCGTTCCTGCTCTGGGCAAGATCCGTTTGAAGATGGACCCTAGTTGTACTGACCCGTGAGGTTGGGGACGCGGCTGGCGGGTGGTTGCCCTTTCAGCGCGGTGTGTCCGCGGTGGTGATTGTAGGTGTGCAGCCACTGCGGGAACGCGGCCCGGCGCTCTGCTTCTGAGCGGTAGGGGCGGGCGTAGGCCCACTCGTCGAGGAGTGTGCGGTTGAAGCGTTCAACCTTTCCGTTGGTCTGGGGACGGTAGGGCCGGGTGCGCTTGTGCGTGATCCCGGCCCGGGCCAGCTCGTCGCGCCAGTCGCGTGAGCGGTAGCAGGAACCGTTGTCGGTCAGCACCCGCTCGACGGTGATGCCGGCCCGGCCGAAGAAGGCGTGGGCCCGCCTCCAGAAGCCGGTGGCGGTCTCCTTCTTCTCGTCGGTGAGGATCTCGCTGTAGGTGAGGCGGGAGTGGTCGTCGACGGCGGTGTGCAGGTAGCTGTAGCCCAGGTTGGGGCGGCCGTGGCGGGTGCGGGTCCGGGCGGGGTCGCGGTGTGCGGAGCTGTTGCGGCTGCCCTGGGCCCTGCCGTGGACCTTGTGCCCGCCGCCGTCGGGGATGTTGCCCAGTTTCTTGATGTCGACGTGGATGAGTTCGCCCGGCCGGTCGCGTTCGTAGCGGCGCACGGCGCGGCCCGTGGCCCGGTCGAGATGGGATAGGCGGGCCAGGCGGTAGCGGGTCAGGACGCGGTGCACGGTCGAGGGCACCAGGTGCAGGAAGTGCGCGATGCGGGCCGGTCCCCACCGGCGCAGCAGGCGAACCTTGATGATCCGTCGCTCGGTGCTGGTCGGAGTGCGGGTCGGGCTCGTGCGGGGGCAGCTGGAGCGGTCGGCCATGCCAACCTCGCCGTGCGTGCGGTAGCGGTTGGCCCAGCGCTGGGCCGTGGTCGGTGAGACCTGGAAGCGTTCCGCGGCCCGGCGAAGGGGCCAGCCGTCTTCGACCACGCAGCGGGCCAGACGCAGCCGTCCGGTCTCGGTCAGAGGTGCATTACGGTGGGGCACGAGGGCCTTTCGGTCGGTGTAGACGTCGCAATCCACACCGAACCCGGAAGGCCCTCACCCGTTCAAGATCCCTCAACCGAGACCTGGCTCACCTGGGTCAGGCTGACGCTTGTAACCGCTCCTCCCCGTAGTGAGGCGGGCCCGCCGCAGGTCCTCATCTCACCCGATGTCCCGTCCGTTCCCGTCCGTTCCCGTCTGGCTCTTGATAACTGTTCGTTCTCATAAGCCAGGATGGACAGTTGGGGGAACCGTGTCAGAGATCGCCGTCCGTGCCGCCGCCACCGCGGAGACCGCCGACACCGACCGGCAGCTGACCGCCGCCGCCGTCCAGGCCGTCCAGGCCGGCATCCCCGACTCCACCCGCCGCGCCTACTCCGCCGACATGGACGCCTTCACCGCCTGGTGCTCGCGCGTCGGCCGCCGGCCGTTGCCCGCCACCCCCGAGACCATCACCGAGTACGTGGCGCACCTGAGCCTGCCCCTGTCGCCACGCATCGAGCGCACTCGCCGCGATCCGCACCGCGCACAAGGCCGCCGCGCTCCCGGCCCCAGAGACCAAGGGCGCCCGCAAGGTGCTCTCCGGCTACCGCCAGCGCCTGGCCATCACCAAGGCCCGAGCCGCCCGGCCCCAGAAGGCCGCGCCCGCCACCCCGGACGCCCTGCGGGAGATGCTCGCCACCCTCGACCGGGAGACGCTCCTCGGGAAGCGAGACGCCGCGCTGCTGCTGCTGCTCGGCTACGCCTGCGCCGCCCGCGTCTCAGAGCTGACCGCGCTCGACCTGGACGACGTCGTGGAGACCGAGGACGGGCTCCTGGTGACCGTCTACCGGCGCAAGCTCAAGCGGCACGACGAGGTGGCCGTGCCTTACGGCTCCAACCCCGCCACCTGCCCGGTACGGGCCACCGCGCACTGCTTGCCGCCCTCGCCACCGAAGGGCGCACCGACGGACCGCTGTTCGTCCGCATTGAAACCGCATCGCAGCCGTACAGCGCGCAACGCCCCTGACCGACGACGAACTCTCAGCCGCGGAGCAGCTGCTCGCGGACATGCTCACTGGCGCCGGCCGCCACGGCGTGACGCTCGCAGACTTCGACTGGACAGTCGACCTCCCCGGCGGGTGCGTGGACGTGCTCCTTGCCCGCCGCCGCAGCTGACCCGCTCCGCCCCTCAGCCACCACGGCGGCAGGCTTCTCCCCCTCCCGGCACCCTGGCCAGTTTCGGAGCGAGATTACGCTGAACTTAACCTCCCTCGCGGATAGTTGGTCCTTCACTGCCTAACCGTTCATGACCGAAGCGGTCGTGGCAACAAGGGGAGAAACCATGCGAGTGAAGGAAGCCGCGCGCCGGGTAGGCATCGTCACCGCTCTGGCCGTAGGGCCGCTGATGCTGGCTGCATCACCGGCCTTCGCTGCAACTGTCTACGAAGGCTCCGATTACGCATACAACGATTACGGCGACCTGGTCGCGTGTGACAAGGAATCGGACGGCAACGGCGTCTACGCCGAATACTGGACAAACACCGGTGGCCACGGCCAGGTGTGGGACGGCAACGGCGCAGCCTCCGGATGCGGCCGACAGAACATAGGGGACTCCCTCTCCTCGTTCCGCGTCTGCGAGGACGACTGGGGCTCAGACACCTGCTCTTCTCGCGTGTATCTGTGACCTTGGCCGCGATCACAAGCTAGGTGCAGCAGGCGGCGCAGACCGCACGGCAGACCTGACCGCCCAAACGCACCAGAGAGGCCCGCAGCCACCCGGCTGCGGGCCTCTGTGTTGCCCAACCCCCACTGCCGAGCCAACGCCGGGGTTTCTGGACTTTCTGGACCCCCCAACGCGCGCACGCGCGCGCACCAGTCGGCCGGGCTATCGACTCACTAGCTCCAAGGGGACCCCCTCCCCGGTCAGGGGTGCGGGGATTTTCGTGTCCGGTCCTGTCCCCCACTGCGCGAGACCGCGAGAAGGGGTGGAGGCCTTGCGGGGCTAACCCCCCGCTCGTCGATGGTCGCCTCCCCACCTCAGCCCTTGGAGGAGCAGTGAGCAACGAGCAGCGCGACCAGCAGCAGGTGCCGGCGCCCCAGCAGCAGACGCCGGACCCGCGTGCCGACTTCGCGAAGAAGGGCGCCCTGGCCGCGATCGGCGGCACGTTCTCAGGGACGGCCCGTGCCGTGATGGCCCATCTCCTGGGGGACGACTCGTGATGTGCCTACGCCTCACCTGCTTCGCTATGAGATGCCCGCAGGATTTTGGGACTTCTGGGACCGCTCAACGCGCGCACGCGCGATGGACCCGTGCCGGATCGACTTCCCGACCCTGCTGCACGGTCCACCCGTGCGACTCCCGGCCAGGAGAGCCGGGCGATGTCCTCGTCCCGGATCTCGTGGCCCTCGGCCTTCAGCTGGGCGACGGCGGCGTCGATGTAGCGGGTCGTCCAAAGCACGATGGCGTTGAGGACCAGGCCGAGCGAGCCCAGCTGGTCCTCCATGCCGTCGCGGTACGCCTGGTGGATGGTGCCGCGCTTGCCGTGGCACACGTCCCGCGCGAGCTTGTGGCGGGACTCCTGCACGGTGAGCTGGCGGTTCATCTGCCGGCGGTAGGTGTCGTCGACCGGGTCGACCACGCGCAGCAGGTGCTCGGTCTGCGCGATCCGCCCGTACTCGGCGAATGCCTGCCCCAGCGGGGTGGGGCGTCCCTCGTGGCCGAACATGCGCAGCAGGTCGTAGGCGCGGACCTGGTTGGTGACCAGGGACCCGGCGACCTTCAGCATGTCCGGCCAGTGCGTGATCACCTTGTTCAGGTTCACGCGGTTACGGGCCAGATCCTCCACCGCGCCGTACGTGCCCGTCTCGACGCCGGGCAGGGTGGCCCGCCAGAACCGCTGGTCGTCCAAGTCGCGGAAGCGGGGGCTGAAGTTGTAGCCGAGGATCTTGAACAGGCCGAACACCATGTCGGAGTACGAGGCTTGTCGGTCGCCACCATCTCCGGCTTCACTCCGCCGTCGAGGTTGAGCAGGGCGTCCAGGAGGTGCAGGGAGTCGCGCGGGGTGCCGGGACGACCATCTGCCCGATGCCCGCGACCTGGTCGTTGACGGCGTTGAGCCAGGTGATGCCCCGCTTGAAGCCAAAATACTTCGGCGAAGGCGCCGCGCTGACCGTGCGGACGGGGACGACGAACCGTAGTCCGTCCACCGAGGCGAGCAGGCCCTCGCCCCAGTACTTCACGATGGGCACGGCGGCCTGGGCCTCGACGAGCCGTGCATTCGCCGCGCGGCCAGGCCCTCGCTCTCGGCCCAGTCGTAGAACCGGCTCAGCGCCGTGACCTGCAACTCCCATGACGAGAGCTCCAGCCGCTCGTCCAACGGCCCCGACAGCCGACAGTCCGCGTACGTACCGAGCGCGGCCACCAGCTCCGGCCGCGTACCGAACACCGCGACACGGTGCCGGCGCAGATGTGTAAGCCAGTCCCCGGCCGCCAGCGCGTACGCCCGCCACGAATTCGGCGACGGCGCCCCGCTCGACGGCAGCGTACGAAGCCAGGCGTTCACCGCCCGCGTCGCCCGCGGGCCGCCTTCGTCCTCGAACAGGAAGTCGTCGAACAGCACCGGCATCCGCTCAGGGATCAACGGCTCGCCATCGAGCCCCCAGGACTGCCAGCCCTCGGCAGAGAAGAAGTGCACCAACACGCGGCGGGACGGTACGTCCGCGACGCGACCCTCATCAACTGCTAACGCCATGTCCTAATCACGGGAGTTGAGGAATGTGAGACACGCCAAGAAAGCAGCGACAAACTGGGTGCAGCAGGACGGGGACGCTGTCGCCAAGGGGTACCAGGGGCACGAAGGGCGGGTCGCCTGCGTCCGGCACGTCGCTTCTGTGGGGCTGGTGACGTAGGCACCTTCCACTCGGTCGGCATCTGCGCTGGTCAGAGTCTCAAGGACAGGTGGAACGGTGGCCGACAGATGTCGTGCATGGCAAGGACCGATGTCACTCGGTATGGCCGGGTTTCCCGGAACACCGGCCCGGTCCAGGACGGTGGCCATCTCGTCCTCGGGGAGCGCCGGGTTGGCGCCCGCACTGGAGGCCAGTTCGGGGACATGGAGCGCCTCGCGGAGGCGCTGGAGCGGCAGGCGCGGGTCGCCGGCCGCCGCCTGGCGCGTCCAGACCTCGGGGTCATGGCTGAGCCGTTCGATCTGCGCGGGCGTGGCGGCCGGGTCCCGGACAGCCAGCCGACGGTAGTTGCCGTCCGGGTTGTCCGCGTAGCGGGCGGCGAGGCCCTCGCGGGGAAAGCGAGGGTGCGTCTCCGCCATCCAGGCGGAGAACGTCCCGCCGAGCCGCGCGAACACACGCATCAGGACCTCCTCCGGGGTGTCGGGGTGGTGAATGCCCAGGAGGTTCTCCACCACCGGGTCCTCGACGTGTGCGAGTAGGCGCAGCAGGTCGGGCGGCAGGTGGGGGCTCTGGGCGGCGGCGCGCCGGAGCAGCGGGTGGGCGGAGGTCGCGGCCCGACGCAGCACCTCGGGGTCGGCGAGTCCGTCCCGTACCCACTGCAGGGTCTGTCAAACGAGCGGTGTAACTGGGTGGTTGATGGTTACTGGCGGGCCGCTGAGAGCCGGCCGTCGAAGGTGATGTCGAAGGCGTTCAGCGCGGTCTTCCAGCGCATGGTCCAGCGGGCCTGGCCTTTGCCGGTGGGATCGAGCGACATGATCGCCATGTAGACGCACTTCAGGGCGGCCTGCTCGTTCGGGAAGTGACCGCGGGCCTTGACCGCTCGCCGGATGCGGGCGTTGACCGACTCGATCGCGTTGGTGGTGCAGACGATCCGGCGGATCTCGGTGTCGAACCGCAGGAACGGGGTGAACTCCTCCCACGCGTTCTCCCACAGCTTGACGATCGCCGGATACTTCCTGCCCCAGGCGTCGGCGAACTCCGCGAACCGGTCCAGGGCAGCCTCCTCGGTCGGAGCGGTGTAGACGGGCTTGAGGAGCCGAGCGATCTTGTCCCGGTCCTGGCGGGCGGCATAGCGGAAAGAGTTCCGCAGCAGGTGCACCACGCAGGTCTGCACGATCGTCCTCGGCCAGACCGTCTCCACCGCCTCGGGCAGGCCCTTGAGCCCGTCGCAGACGAGCATCAGCACGTCACCCACGCCGCGGTTCTTGATCTCGGTGAGGATGTGCAGCCAGTGCTTGGCCCCCTCACCGCCGTCGCCGGCCCACAGGCCCAGGATCTCGCGCCGACCCTCGGTGGTGACGGCCAGGGCCACGTAGATGGGCCGGTTGGCCACGGCGCCGTCTCGAATCTTCACGTGGATGGCGTCGATGAAGACCACCGGGTAGACGGCGTCGAGGGGTCGGCTTTGCCATTCGGCCATGCCCTCGAGGACCTTGTCGGTGATGGTGGAGATGGTCTGCCGGGAGACCTCGGCGCCGTAGACCTCCGCCAGATGGGCCTGGACCTCACCGGTGGTCAGACCCTTCGCGGCCAGCGAGATCACCATTTCGTCGACGCCGGTCAGGCGCTTCTGCCGCTTCTTGACGATCTTCGGCTCGAAGGAACCGTCCCGGTCGCGGGGCACAGCTGTCTCCACCGGCCCCACCTCGGTCAGCACGGTCTTGGAGCGTTTGCCGTTGCGGGAGTTGCCACCGTCTTTGCCCGCCGGATCGTGCTTGTCATAGCCGAGGTGGTCGGTGATCTCGCCTTCGAGAGCGGACTCCAGCAGCCGCTTCGTCAGCTGCTGCAGCAGCCCGCCCTCACCGGTCAGCTGCAGACCCTCGGCCTGGGCTCGGCCCACCAGCTCGTCGATCAGCTGGTCATCCACGGCCTTCGCCGACACAGCCGCTGCCGACTCGCCGGCCTCGTGCTCGGCCACGTTCTCACTGGTCATCGATGCATCTTCCATGATCGGGAGTTACACCGAACGATTTACAGTCCCCAGCGCCGGGTGCGTGGCTGCCGGGCACGGAAGTGGCTTCGGCGGCGTTGTCACGTTGTTGGGTACGTGACAACGCCGTTCCCTGCCCTTCATGCTGACCACCGGCAGCGAGCGTACGCACAGGGGACGTCACCCGTCACGGCGTGGCCGGGCGCCGCGGACGGTGCTCACCAGGGTGTCCCAGGACTGCTGGAACTTGCGGATGCCCTCTGTCTCCAGCCCTTGGACGACAGCGGTGTAGGAGATGCCCAGCTTCTCGACGGCGTCGAGGTCGGCGCGGGCCTGCTCGTAGGTGCCCGCGATGGAGTTGCCGGTGATCTCACCATGGTCGGCGACGGCCTCCAGGGTGGCCTCCGGCATGGTGTTCACTGTGTTCGGCGCCACCAACTGATCGACGTACATGGTGTCCTTGTACGCCGGGTCCTTCACGCCGGTTGACGCCCAGAGCGGCCGCTGCTTGTTGGCGCCGACGCTTTCCAGTGCGCTCCAGCGGTCGGAGGGCGGCGTCGCCCCGTCGGCGGAGCCGAAGACCCCCTCGTAGGCCTGGTAGGCGAGACGGGCGTTGGCGATGGCGGCCCTGCCGCGCAGTGCCTTGGCGTCCGGGGTGCCCAGGGCGTCCAGCCGCTTGTCGATCTCGGTGTCGACACGGGAGACGAAGAAGGACGCCACCGAGTGGATCCGGTCGATGTCGAGGCCCTTGTCGCGCGCCTTGTCCAGGCCCGTGAGGTATGCCTCCATGACCTCTCGGTAGCGTTCCAGCGAGAAGATCAGCGTGACGTTGACACTGATCCCGAGAGCGATGACCTCGGTGATGGCCCGGAGACCCGCCCTGGTTGCCGGAATCTTGATCAGGACGTTGGGACGGTCGATCAACCAGGCGAGATGTTTGGCATCGGAGATCGTCGCGTCCGCGGAGTGGGCGAGCCGGGGGTCCACCTCGATGGAGACCCACCCGTCCCGGCCGCCGGTGGTGTCGAAGACCGGGTGCAGGACGTCGGCGGCCTCCCGCACGTCCGCAGCGGTGAGCAGGCGGACGGCCTCGGCGACGGTGACACTGCGCAGGGCCATGTCCTGGAGCTGGTCGGCGTAGTCGCCACCGTCACCGATCGCGTGCTGGAAGATCGTGGGATTGGTGGTGACGCCCATGACGTGCTGCTGTTCGATCAGCTCGGCGAGGTTGCCGGACGTGAGCCGCTTGCGCGACAGGTCGTCCAGCCAGATCGCGACGCCTGCCTCCGTGAGACGCTTGAGCGAGTCGTCATTCTCGGAAGGCGCGTCTCCTGCTGTGCGATCGGTGAGGGTTTCCCGAGCGGCGGCGGCCACGGCCTCAGCGGTGAAGCCGAACTCGCGGAAGAGGACCTTGCCGTCGGCCGAAGCGCCGAAGTGCTCCAGGGAGACGATGCGGCCGGCGTCCCCGACGTACTTGTGCCACGTCAGGCCGACCCCGGCCTCCACCGCGACACGCGCCTTCACGCTCGGCGGCAGAACGCTGTCCCGGTATTCCCGGTCCTGTTCCTCGAACCACTCGACCGACGGCATGGACACGACTCGGGTCCGGATGCCTTCGGCCTGGAGTTGCTCCCGGGCGGCCACTGCCAGATGTACTTCCGAACCAGTGGCGATCAGCACCACGTGCGACTTGCCGCCGTCGGCCTCGAACAGGACGTAACCGCCTTTGGCGGCATCGTCATTGGGCTCGTACGTCGGCACATCCTGACGCGTGAGTGCGAGACCGTGCGGGGCCGGGACAGTGGTGTGCCGCCGGATGATCTCGCGCCAGGCGATGGCGGTCTCGTTGGCGTCGGCGGGCCGGACGATGTTCAGGCCCGGGATGGCGCGCAGCGACGCCAGGTGCTCGACCG
>NZ_JBSFVB010000033.1:0-37089 GCF_053592115.1 Streptomyces sp. NPDC002788
CACGCCCTCCTGGCCCTCTTCCGCGAGGCAGCCCCGTAGCCGGTTGGCCCCAGTCACAAGACCTGAAACGGTGACCTGCGAAGTCCGGGGCTAGAGGCGAGCGGGCTCGGGGATGTTCACGAGAAATGGCACTGGCTCGACTTCTGCGGCAGGCAGCCCGACGCTGCCGCCTGCCAGACTGACGCCGTACGCGTCGCGGCATGCGACGTCGAGGGGGTAAGGAACTGATCGCGAGATGCCTCAATGGATAGTCCTGGCCGTGCCTGTCAGCGGCGTGTCGGATGCAGGTCGTGACGGGCGGACCATCGCGGAGTTCGAAGGCAGCACGGAAGAGGCGGAAGCGGCTCTCCTGCAGGCGGCGCACACATACGAGCACGGTCTCTGGAAGGTGCGCCGCCGCGAGATCTTCAAGTGCTCAAGCAGGTCCTACTTCATTCGCCTCCAGAATCGTCTGGCGGCGTACGGTTTCCTCATCCAGCTTGCCGAACTGGTCCACGACTCCGATACGAAGCATCTGGACCGTCCTGCCACCTGATGGATCACCGTCATAGAGGTTGTGCCAGAGCCCGAGCAATGACGTCAGCGCATGGGACGGCCCGCCGCCCGCAAGGGTTGCGGGCCGTCCAGACGAAACTCGCAGGAGTCAGCTGGCCGTGGCGGACTGTTCTGCTCGGGCTCGGGTGCTGGCGAGGCGGTAGGAGTCGGTGCCAGTCTCGATGATGGTGCCGTTGAAGGTGAGGCGGTCGACGATGGCCGCGCAGAGTCGGGGGTCGGTGAAGGTCTTGGTTCAGCCGCCGAAGGACTCGTTGGAGGCGATGGCGACGCTGTTCTTCTCCTCGCGTTCGGTCAGCACCTGGCAGAGGAGTTCGGCGCCGTGGCGGTCGAGTTCCATGTAGCCGAGTTCGTCGATGCAGAGCAGGTTGACGCGGCCGTAGCGGGCGATGGTCTTGTTGAGCTGCTTCTCGTCGGCGGCCTCGACGAGCTCGTTCACCAGCTTCGTGGCGAGCGTGTAGCGGACGCGGTAGCCCTTCATGGCGGCCTCGGTGCCCAAGGCGATGAGCATGTGGGACTTGCCGGTGCCGGAGTCGCCGATCAGGCAGAGCGGCTGGCTCTTCTTGATCCACTCGCAACTGGCGAGGGTGTGGACGGTGGCCGCGTCGATGTTCGGGTTGGCGTCGAAGTCAAAAGCCCTCAGGGACTTCTCTCGTGGAAAGCCTGCGGCCTTGATCCGTCGTTCCGAACGGCGGCGGGCCCGGTCGTCGCACTCGGTCATCAGCAGCTCGGCGAGGAATCCGCGGTAGGTCATCTGGTCTTTGATCGCCCGGTCGGCGATCTCGTTGAACTCGTTGCGGATCGAGGGAAGCCGCAGCAGGCGGCAGGCGGTGTCGATCGCAGCGTCGGCGGCCTGCTCGGTCAAGCCCCGCTGGCGGGGCAGGGTCACTGGGCTTCTCCCTCATGGTGGTCGCTGCCGCTGGTGCGGCGGCGTCGGAGCAGTTGGTCATAGAGGGTCTCACCGACGGCAGCGGCCTGGTGCGCCACTCGTGCAGCGACGTGACGGTCGCTGGCGTCTCGCCGGGCAGCCCCGAGACGGAGGCACCGACGGTTGGCTCGTCCTCTGCCTGCGCGGCCTTGCGGGCCTCCAGCGCGACGGCGTCGGCGGTCAGGGCGCCAGCCCGCAGCGCGGTGGCCAGGCCAGCGACCACGTGCTCGTGGGCGAGGTGCCGGTTCAGCAGCAGGACCTCGATCAGCGCCCGGGTGCCGTCCCGCTCGCCGTGGACCTTGCGGGCTTGGGCCCACCAGGCGTCGTGGACCGGGGTGGACCAGACCCGCTCCCTGAAGATCAACCGCAACGACTGCGGCTGACCACCCGCAGCCCGGGGCGGACCTGAGCCGGTTCGCCCTGGGCCTACGCGGCCGTATGCACGCCGGTGCTTTTGTGTGGGGCACCCAAGCGGTCGCGTGCCGGGCGAGATGTTCACACCGTACGTCGGGCATCGGGCCACGAGATGGCGGTCGCGGCGGTGGCCGCGGTGACGGTGGCCAGACGCTCGTAGTCGAGCGTCCTTGGCAGGTCCGTCGACCGGTGGTAGTGCGGATTGCGGAAGTTCGCGGTGTCCGTGAGCATCAGCGCGGGGATCCCACGGTTCCAGAACGGTGCGTGGTCGCTGCGCCCCAGGTGGCCCGCGGGCGGCACGGCCAGTCCGATGAGCAGGCCCAACAGGCCGTCGGGTCGCGGATCTCGCAGCAGCAGCCCCGGGACCGCCAAAGACGCCGCCGCGGCGGCCCGCTTCCACTCCTCGGCGGCCCCTGCCGATGAGCGCCGGTGCACGATGAGGGTGAAGTCGCCCCGGTAACCGCCCGCCCGGGCCTCGGCGGATGCCTCGGGGAAGATCCGCTCGAAACCGGCGGGCAGTCGCTGCGTTCCCGGGTCGTCCACGTAGTAGCCGACTGACTCCAGGCAGATCATCCCCCGCACACCGCCCCGGCGGCCCAGTTCACGGGCCGCCTGGCGGGCCCCGATCAGTCCGAGTTCCTCCATGTCGAACACGGCCAGGACGACGTGCGGGGGCACGGGCGCCTCGGACAGCAGGCGAGCCGTCTCCAGGAGCACCGCCATGCCCGAGGCGTTGTCGTCCGCGCCTGGACTGCCGCTGACGCTGTCCAGATGGGCACCGACGACCACGGGCGGCCCGTCGCCGGACCCGGGCAGCGAAGCGATGAGGTTCGCTCCGCGCAGGCGCCGGTGGAGCCGCGGTTTGAGGGCGAGGGCCCGGTGGCCGTGTCGGTCCGTCGAGCCGATCTGCCAGCGGGCGTCGAACGGATGTCGCTCCACCAGCCAGCCCGCGGCGGTCAGTTCGTCATGGACGTACGCCTCGGCGCGCTGCATCGCCCGAGGTGCCCGCAGCCGACTGCGCGGCTCGGCGGCGAGAAACTCCACGTGCCGCCGTAGTCGGGCGGCTTCCGGATGCGATTGCCGACCGTGCGTCGCCGTAGAGTCGTTGGTCACTGGCACTCCGATCCGTGCGGAATCAAGGACGCCGGGCCGGCAAACAGCCCCCTGGGCACGGCGCTGACCCAGGAGACAGAACCTCAGCGGCTCTGCCGATCGCCCAAGTGCGTCTCGCTGACGTCATTAACGCAGAAACCGCACCCCGGCTGTACGTCGCCACGACCGACTCCACCGTTCAGGACGTTCGGCTGGTCGCGCCGATCCATGCTCACTTCGCCGAGTCCGCGCCGAGGCCTGCAGTTACCGGCCGCAGCACCACCCTCTCCCAAGCTGCCGGCCGGGCCCTCGCCGAGCTGTTCACCCCACCCACGGCAGCGAGTGTGCATCCGTGGGAAGGCTGGACGTTCAGCGCGGGATGGGGCACGCAGCGCGTCCTGGACGTGCACCTGGTCCAGCCCGACATCGTGATGGAGGTGGCTGTCGACATCGCTCGGGATGCGGCAGGGCGGTGTCCCTACGGCACCCCGTGCGCGCACGAACACGCCTGCATCCGCTGCCCGATGCTCAGCATCGGCGCTGTCACGTTGTTGGGTGGGTAGGTGTCTGAGGGTGCGTCGTGGCCTGGTGGAGCCCGGTTCCGGGCTGTGCTCAGGCCCTGGCGGCGGGGCTGGCGACGCCGGCGATCTGCTCCCAGATCGCGAAGCGGACGGTCATCTCGGCGCGGTAGTCGTGTGCGGGCATCAGATGGCGGCGGCACCGGAAGTGGGGTGAGATGCCGCTGAATGCGGACAGGAACCGCTGCGCTGCGCCGGTGCTGTGGAAGCCCTTCATCGCCCGTTCGCGCTGTCTGGTTGGTTGATGACTGTTCTCCGCCCGGTTGTTCAGGTACTTCGACTGCCGGTGCTCGACGCAGGGCATGACCTCGCGGAGGGCCGCGCCGTACGAGCGGAGCTTGTCGTAACGACCACCCGCGGCACCACACCGGTCTTCTCCAGCAGGCGGCGCAAGAAGCGCCTGGCCGCGGCCTTGTCCCGCCGGTTCTGCACCAGGATGTCCAGCACGTTGCCGTCCTGGTCGAGGGCCCGCCACAGGTACTTCTGTTCCCCATTGATCTTGACGAAGACCTCGTCCAGGTGCCACTTGTCCCCAGGCCGAGGCTGTCGGCGGCGCAGCGCGTTGGCGTACAGCTGACCGAACTTGCCACACCACCGCCGCACCGTCTCATAAGAGACGGTCACGCCGCGCTCAAGCATCAGCTCCTCGACCTCGCGGAACGACAGCGGGAAGCGGAAGTACAGCCACACACAGTGGGAGATGACCTCGACCGGATACCGGTGCCCCTCGTACGACAGCGACACACTCCCCACGGACGACCCCTCCCAGCCTGATCGATCAGAAGATCATCCCACCGGTCAGCCAACGTGACAGTGCCGAGCCATTCCTTGGCCTTGGTGTCGACGCTGATCACCGGCTGGGCATCGTTGAGGAACGCGGCGGCGGTGACATTCAGGTGGGTGAACTGGGCATCGCGGTCCGGATGGCTGATGCCCTCTGTTGTCTTCGCGGTTCCCTGCAGGCTGTAGCCCAGGGTGTGCAGCAGGTGTCCGACGGTTGAAGCGCTGACCGGGTGGCCCTGTGTGGTGAGGGTCGAGGCCAGGGCCCGTAACGACAGCGTGGTCCACCGCAACGGGGAGACGGGGTCGCCTCGGGTGTGCGGCTCGATCAGCGACTCCAGCGCGGGCAGCAGACCAGGGTCGGTATCTGTCAGCCGCTTGCGGCCCGCACCTGGAGCCCGGACCCGCAGGGTCGGTGAGGAGCAACCGGCCAACTCGGCCATGCCTCGCGCAATGGTTGCAGTGCTGGTGCCGGAGGCGGCGGCGACCCGGACGATCCCGCCGCGGCCGAGGGCCGTCGCCTCACTGGCCAGGTACAACCGACGGCGGCGCTCATCGAAGTGCGGCAGGATCTGATCGAACTTCGCCCGCAGAGCACGAGCGGCAACGCGGCCTGACAGACACGTGGTCATATCTCAGACTCCCACCAACACCCCTACTGCCGAGCACTTATTGAAATACGGGCCCCCGCGGTGCCGGTGTACTGGCGCTGGACGCCGACCGTGCCGGTGCCCTTCTTGATGAACCCGGTGTCGTCGATGATCAACACGCCATTGGGGCCAAGGGACTCACCGACGTAGGCACGGACGTCGTCGCGCAGAGCGTCCGCGTCCCAGACACTGCTGTTCAGCAGCCGCTGGAAGCCGTCTGGCGTGCGATGACCTGCCCATTCCGCGAGCTGCCAGCCGTTCTTACGTGCAGCTTGGCCCAGCAGACCGCGGACGTAGTCCCGCATCCGCCACCGCAGGTCCGCCCGACCGAACCGGCCCGCCACCCGGGCGAACACCGACTCCAACTCCGCAGCCCAGCAATCGACTTCAGTCATGCCCTCCATGCCAGGACAACGACAATCGCCAGCTCAGGACACGAACCGCTGCTGGAGTACTAAGACGCTGGTCAGAGACAAGGGCCGGCCCCCGGATGGGCAGGGGGGAGTGTCTCCTCCGGAGACTGCTCGGTGCTGGCCTGAGCGTCAGCGGAACGTGGGGACCGCGGTGGGCCAAGCCTTGTTGGGGTGCTGGTATCGCGGCGGTTCTCGAAGAACGTGAGGAAGTGGTAAGTGAGGAGCGTCGCGAGAGTGCCGAGCGCGATACCTGTGATACTGAAGGAGTCGGATAGTTGAAGTGAGACACCCCCGATGCCCATGACCGATCCTGCGGCAATGGGTACCAAGTTGACCGGATCGGCGAAGTCAACGCGATGGACGATCCAAATCTTGGCGCCGAGAAGGCCGATCATGCCGTAGAGGACCACTGTGATTCCGCCCAGGACACCGCCGGGCGTAGCGGCGACCAGCGCGCCGAACTTGGGGCAGAGGCCGAAGAGGATGGCGACGAGGGCCGCGACCCAGTAGGCCGCCGTCGAGTAGACACGTGTCGCTGCCATCACTCCGATGTTTTCGGCGAAGGTGGTTGTCGGAGGCCCGCCAACGGCGGAGGACATTGCGGTACTCAGCCCATCGGCCGCGATGGCCCGGCCCATGCTGGCGTCGAGGTCGGTATGGGTCATTTCGGCGACTGCCTTGATGTGGCCTGTGTTTTCCGCGATCAGGGCCACCAGCGCCGGCAGAGCCATGAGAACGGCACTCGTCCTGAAGTCAGGCGCCTGGAGGTGCGGCACGCCGAACCAGTTGGCTTGGGTGACACCGGAGAGATCGACTCGGACGTGGTCGCTCACCCGTCCGGTTGCATCGGGGCCATGTACGGGGCCGGTGAGACTGTCAAGAATGCAGGACAGGCTGAAGCCGAAGACCAGCCCCACGAAGATGGCGATGCGTGCCCAGACCCCTCGCAGCAGGGCGGATGCCGCGATGACAACGAGCGTGGTCGCCAGGGCAACCCACTGGTCCTGCGGCCAGTAGGTGTGGGCCACAACCGGGGCCAGGTTGAAGCCGATCAGCAGGACGACCGCGCCCGAGACGGCGGGCGGGAAGAGTTTGTGGATGAGCTGAGGGCCGACTGCGTGGACGAGTAGTCCGATGCCGGCCATGACGAGCCCGGAGACGGCGATCGCGCCCAGGACCGTGGGGGTGTCACCGCCAGCGGCCCTAATCGCCGCGACGGCCCCTACGAAGGCGGCACTGGTGCCCAGGTAGCTGGGAATCCTGCCCTTGGTGACCAGGAGGAACATAATCGTGGCCAGACCCGACATCATGACGGCCAGGTTGGCGTTGAGGCCCATGACGGTAGGGAAGACGAACGTCGCGCCGAACATCGCCACGACGTGCTGCATCCCGAGGCCGACCGTGAGAGGCCACGACAGCCGTTCGTCGGGCCGTACCGAGACTCCCGGCGCTGGTGGTCTGCCGTCGTCGTGCAGGGTCCAGCCCATGCCGAATCTCCTGCCGCGCATGTATCTCTTGCCTTTCTGCGTAGGTGTTCTTGCGTGCCGTGAGGGGCCAGAGGGCGGCGGTAGCGAAGCCGCGTGGTCACCGCCGCCCTGTGGCGAGTCGGGGGGTCAGGCTGCTGCCGACCCGGCAACCCTGGAAGTCCGGGGATCAGCCGAAGGGGTATCGCGCGGGACACGGAGGATGACGTCGTGGATCTCGTCGACGAGGTTGGCGGGGATGGCGTCGAAGCGTTCGTTGAGGGAGCGCAGCTTGGGAATGAGGTGGTCGGCCTCGGTGCTCCGGCAGGAAAGGATGACGTTTCCGTGATCCACGCCGTCGATATGCAGCCTGCTGGCACGTACCAAGTCCAGTTCCGCCTCCATCGCATGTTCGGCATCCGAGGCGAGAACGGTGACGGGGAACTGGAAAGCCAGGCGACGGGGTGCTTGCTCCCATTCGTGAGCCAGTGTCTTCGACCAGCGATTCATGGCCAGATCGACCAGGCGGGCGTAGGTGTTGCAGCCTGACGCCGCGATCGACAAGGTCGTGGATCCCGAGACCCGGGGATTGATCTCGATGATCTGGTAGGTCCCGTTGACGTAGATCATCTCGACCTCGGCCGCACCTTCGATGCCGATCTCCTCGCACATGCCTCGCAGGATGCGGGCGACGGGTGCGAAATCGGCTTCGGCCGCCGGCCGAGGTGCTGCGTACCGCAACTGGCCGAAGGTGAACTCCGGTTTGCCACCGGTCTGCCCCTTCCAGATGAGCGGCTGGAAAAGGTATTCGCCCCTACGGCCGACGATTTCGACGGAGCACAGTTCGCCGCGCAGGCATTTCTCGAGCACCGCGTTACCGTTGTACGGCGAGCGGAGGTAACTGCGCAGGTCTGCCTTGCCGTCGAGGAAGGCGACGCCGTTGGCCAGGCAGTCCCACAAGGGCTTGGTGAGCAGCGGGAAACCGAAGCGCAGGGCGCTGCGCTCGACGAGCTCGCTGTACGCGGGCACCGCGAGGCTTCGTCCGTTGAGCAGATCGCCGTCCAAGAGCATGCCGTCGGGGGTGTCCAGGCCGAAGGAGCGGACGAGTTCTTTGGTGTCCCACTTGTTGGCCAGGCGGCGGGTTGCCTCGACGCTGTGCATGACCATAGGAACACCGTGAGCGGCGAGTTCTTCCTTGACCAGGGCATCTCGCAAGGCGTTCTCGTCTGCGATCGAGAGCGAGATGACGGCGTCGGGTTGCCATTCGAGGAGATGGCCGACAACCTGGTTCGGCGTGATATCTGCACTCATCTTCGCGGCCTCGCCGGGAAAGTCAGCAGGGGTGCAGCTGCCATCGGTGTAGAACAACTTGGCCCGGACGTCGTCCTTCGCAAAGAGGTCCCGGAGGCGGGAGAGGTAAGGGGCGGTCTGCTGGATCTCGATGGAGCGCAGGAACGCTATGCGCCGTATCGTCTTGGGCTGCGCTGCCGGCCTGGCCGTCACCATGACGTGGCCACCTCCACCGTGACGGCGTTGACCGCCTCAAGGGCGTTTTTGTTGACCTCCTGTGAGGTGTCGGCTCGCAGGATGACATGGCCGACCCGGCCGATGTTGTCGTGCGGAGCGCGATTTCATCGCCGGGCATCTTGTAGACGCAGGTGGCGATGACCCCGTCGTCCTCGGGAAGGCCGTGGATCCATCGGAGGACGCCGGCCCGAGGCGCAGTGAGGAAGCGAATGGCAGCCGCCTTGTCCTTGCGGGGGCTGACGTCGGGCAGCTCTCCCAGGGCCGTCTGCAAGTAGGCGCGGGCTTCGCTGATGCCCAGTGCCTCGGCTACCAGCCGCATGATGTGGTCGCCGGGAGGGCGGGCACCGATTTCGATGACCTTTGCGGTGCCGCGGGCGTCCGCCTTCACCTCTGTGTGGGCGATGCCGTTGCGCAGTCCGATGGCGCGGACGGCTTGCCCGGCGGCGGACAGGACGGCGATGCGGGTGGCCTCGGTGAGTTCGGCGGGCACAGTGTGGCCGAGTTCGGCCCGGCTGGTGCCCTGTGTCGTGAACTTCTCGGTCACCGCCAGGTGGTGGATGGTCCCGTTGCTGATCACGGTCTCGACGCTGTACTCGTCCCCTCCCACGTACTCCTGTGCCAGCAGTGTGGTGTCCAGGGCGATACCGTGCGGGAATTCATGTGTCTGTGCCTGGGCGAGCTCCGCGGCAGCGGGCAGACCGGCGGCGGACTCGACCACGGACACACCGATCGATCCCGCGTTCTCCGCCGGCTTGACCACCACGGGGTACTGAAGGCCGCCCTCAGCGATTCGCTGTGCCAGCTGCGTGTGATCGGAGGCCGCGACGGTGCGCGGCGCCGAAACGCCGTGAGCGGAGAACACTTCGGCCATGACGCGCTTGTTACGGCAGGCTTCCGCGAGCTGTGGGTCGTGGCCGGGAAGCCCCAGTTCCGCAGTGAGGCGGATGGCCAACGGGGAGAGAAACTCCCAGGACGTCACCACACCGTCGATGCCGGAAGCACGGCAGAACGCCGCCAAGTCCTCAAGAGCCTGGTTCGGCTGGGCGAAGTCAGTGAAAACGGTGCCGCTGATCGCCTCTGTCAACTCGGTGGGGTACTGCTCGTAGAGCTCCTCGTGCGTAGCGACGTACGCCTCGATGCCGAGCTCAGTGGCCGCGTTCAACAGTTCCTGACCGGCGGCCACGTTGGCCTCGATCAGCAAGATCTTCTTCATGTGAGGTTTCCTTCCAATGCGTCGTTGTCGCTGTCCTGGCCGACGGAAGCGGGTGCAGACCTTTCCGAACCACGACGCCGCGTCGTTTCCAGGCTCAGCACGAGGGGGATGGCCAGGAAGCTGGCCGCGCCGAGAAACAGCCAGGGCCACGCGGGGCCTCTAGACAGGAGGGATGTCAGGACCGCCGGGGCGATGGCACCCCCGAGAGTCCAGGAGAGCTGGAAGACGCCGAGGTATCGGCCACGGGCGTGATCGGGAGCGAGCTCGACGCTCAATTCGCCCAGCGGCGGTGAGCTCAGAATTTCGGCAAGTGTGTAGACGATGACGGCGATGAGCAGGCCCACCAGCGCTGCCTCGGAGGGCAAGAGGCTGAGTGCGGCAAAGCCGACGAACGCGACTGCGTTGACCGCGGCTGCGATGCAAATGACGCGTGTGGCGCGATGGCGTTCGATCCAACGCGTCGCGAACGTCTGGGTCGTTGCCACGAGTGCGGTGTTCAGGGTGATCAATACACCTGCCACCCACGCGCCCACCTCAAGGCTCTTGGTCGCGTAGATGCCCAGCAGAATGCTCAACACCATGGACGCGAGCACGAAAGCAAGGTTTGCTACGACGAGTCGCATGTACGCACCGTCACGCAGGACCGTGAGATAGCTCGCCTTCGCAGATGCCGTGGCATTCGACTCGTCGGCGCCTGTGCCTACGGGATCGCGGCGCCACGTAGTGATGAGCCAGGCCGCCGCAACGTAACCCAGGGCGTTCAGCGCCACGAGGACCTGGAGGCCTGCGGTGCTCGCCACAGCTACAGCCAGGGCGGATATGGCGCCGCCGAAGCCGATTCCCACATTGCGCAGGGCTCGGATGAAGCCGAACCACCGAGTGCGGTCATGGTCCTGGGCGACAAGAGCCACCAGCGCACTGCTTGAGGTCCAGTACATGGACGCTCCGAACTGCACGACGAGTTGGGTGACCACGATCTGCCAGGCCGAGTGCGCGAGCAGCAAGCTCACAAATCCGACGGCCGATATGAGGTTGCCAATCGCCACGACGACGCGGGGACCGAATCTGTCGAGCGCCCATCCGGCCACGGCTGGCGCGGGCAGCGCCAGGGCATACCCCAGCGTCAGCGACGTGCCCACCGAGACCAAGGACAGCGTGGTGGTGTGGGAGAAGTACACGACCATGAATGCCATGACCAGGCCGCTGGCCAGACTGTCGATGACGTTGGCTGCGACAAAGCGCCCATTCCCCGTCAGCTCAGGGAATCCGAGCCGTGACCGGAGCGACTCGCCGCTGCGTTGAGAGGTTGTGGTCTGGGGCATTCATGAACCGTTTCTCAAGAGGTATTCTTTTCAACATTCGCCCGGGGAGCGTGGCCCGCGACAGCCAGGAACTCCCCTGGTGCTCCTACAAGTCGTAGGCGCGGCGGAACTTCTCCATGATGTATTCGCCAGACAAAACCGGCTCGTGTCGCGGAGGATTGTCCGGAGAGGCGCACGTGGGAATGCATTCGATCAGTGTGTCGAAGTTCGGTTGATGGAAGAACGGAACGGAGTAGCGCTCACAGTTCGAGACTTCGCGCGGTGGATTGACCACTCGGTGCACGGTGCTGACCCACTTGTTGTTGGTCCAGATCGCCATGAGGTCACCAATATTGATGACGAACGACCCGGGAATCACGGGGACATCGAGCCACTCGCCCTGCTTGTTCATGACCTGCAGACCACCGGGAGCTTCGTCCTGGTACAGGATGGTGAGACTGCCCCAGTCGCTGTGAACTCCCTTACGCAACTGGCCCGGTTCCGGCGCGACAGGCTGCGCGGGATAGTAGTTCGCGGTCATGTTCGTCATGTGCCGGTCGACCTTGTGATCGAACCAATTCTCGGGGAGTTGGAGGGCGAGCGCGAACAGCCGCATGATCTCCAGCGCCAGGTCCTCCATCCTTCCGTAGTAGTCACGGTAGATCTCAGCGAACCCAGGCAACTGAGGCCATTTGTTGGGCAGGCGCAGCCGCTCGTCAGCTCCTGCCGGCAGTGAGTTGTCCGGAGTGTCCCCGAGCCGGTTGTAGGTGAAAGTTTCCGAGAGGTCCGGCCGCGAACGTTCGTCCTCGACCGAGGCATCTTCGTTCGACGCGGCGAGGCTGCCCTTACGACCAAAACCGCGCATGAGCGGGTCCCGGTCGTCGGCGCGCAGTGCCTCTTTCCGCTCGGAGGGAAGTGCGAAGAACTGCCGTGTCGCCTCGTACATCCTGGAAATGGACGACTCGGGGACACCGTGCCCGACGACGACCAGGAACCCGCTGTCCTCGCACACCGCGCCGATCGCATCGGCCACTGCCCGACGCTGCCCGGGGGTGCCATTGATCGCCGAGCCGAGGTCGATCACCGGGACATACCCGTCGACCACGGTGATGGGAGAGGGGCTCTTCGAGTCGATCTGTTCACTCGTCACTGTCATGCGCTTGGTTCTTTCTGTGCCGGCAGTGCTGTTCATTGCTGGTCGGGTCGCTCAACTGGACATGCAGGCTGTGCTGCCAGCCGTTGGCGCGGTCTCGTTCGGCGTGGACCACCGCGGCGTCGGCGCTTTCCAGGTGCGGCACACCTCAAGAAGATCTCGGCAGTCCTGGATAGGCAGGAAGCCCTGTAGCTCCTCGGGCCGCAGAAATCCGCTCACGGCCATCCGGCGCCCCACTCCAAGGAGCCGGTCCCAGTAGCCCTCGATGTTCAGGAGGGTGATGGGCTTGCTGTGGTAGCCCAGAACCAGCCAGGCCCATACCTCAACGATCTCCTCGACCGTGCCTACGCCGCCGGGCAGTGCCACGAAGCAGTCACCAAGATCGGCCATCATCTGCTTGCGCTCATGCATCGATTCCACGACGTGGAGTTCAGTGAGGCTGCGATGCGCTATCTCTGCGTGCACCAAGGACTCGGGGATGACGCCAGTGACCCTTCCACCAGCATCGAGGGCGGCGTCCGCTACGGCACCCATGAGGCCGACGGCGCCGCCCCCGTAGACAATTTCGCAACCGGCTCGCGCTAATTCAGAAGCGAACCGTCTCGCCTCGCGTTCGAACACCGGCTTGTTTCCCGGTGCCGAGCCGGCATAGACCGTGACCTTCATGCCCGCTTCTCCACGCCCGATGTAAACGACACTGTCACGGGCTCACCCGGCCGAATTCCTCGAACGCGCCGTGCGTGATCGGCATGAGCTTGGCGAATTCCATCTCCATCTGCTCAGCAACCATCTCGATCTCCCGCTGTGGGTGCGACACGTATGCCGCATCGGGGCGGTTGGTCCGAAGCCCCAGGAAGTGCATCAGCGCACGGGCGTTGCAGGTCGCGTAGACGGCCGAGTACGTCGAGACTGGAAGGACCATCCTGGCCAGTTCACGTGCGACCCCAGCACGGAGCAGGGAGTTGTACTCCTCGTAGGCTGCCTGGTAGGCGCGGGATGCCGAGGCGCTCAGCATCTCGTGGTCCCCCTCGGCTCCGGGGACGTACTGGTAATCGCCCGGCTTACCCTCCTGGCGCAGCAGACGATCGCTGTCGGGCACGTAGAAGACCGGCTTGATCTCCCGATAGCGGGCGCTCTCCTCGTTGAAGGACCAGGTGCGGTGCCGCATCATGTGCCGAACAGTGAAGATCGGTGCGTTGACAAGAAACGTCATGTAGTTGTGCTCGAAGGGGCTGCCGTGGCGACTGCGCATCAGGTACTTGATGAGCCCCTTCATGTAGCCCTCGCCGCGTTCCTCGCGGTGCGCGCGCTCACCGGCGGTGGAGACGCGCGCTGCTCGGACCACACCCATGTCGCTGGCGGCGTGGTCGACCAGCTCCACGGTGATGTCGCTGCGCAGTTCGAAGTCACTGTGCTCGACCGGCTGCGGCCGGACTCCCTGGGCGGTGAGATCGAGCTCACTGATCGTCATTGATTTTCTCCTTGTTTCGCTCTATGAGGGCAGGGCACATCGCATTCGTGGGCGTTGTCCCCATCCGGTATCGCGCAGAGCGAGACCGGTTCCGGATCCACACTTCCTGTTGCACATTTGCGGCCGCGGGTAACGGATGGATTCTCGGCCCTGGACAGGCCCTCCGAACCGCTTCTTCGAAATCATTGCGTGGCAGTGCTCGGAAAGTAACCGGGAGCAGCCATCACCTCTTCGCATTGCAGAGAAGTGAGGGGGGATGAATGGTGCATTTAGCATTGCTTGATCTTTCCTTGGTGCAGCATTTACATTCCGCATGTGCGGCAGCTCACACGAGAAGGGGGAGTGTGCTCACTGTGGGATGATGCTGCTGCTGTTACCGGGATCCGGAGAGGTGTAGAGGTGTGCGAGTGAGCGCCACGCAGGACGAATCACAGTCCGCCCTGGCGGAGCTGGCGCCCGCCGTACTGAGCTCGGGAGCAAAGTCTCTCTACAGAGAGGCGCTGATAAGTGGGTCACTCACTCTGGCGGAGCCGCATGGGGCATCCTCGGAAGGGAGGCGTCCCAGCGCCGTGGAGGAACTGTTACGCCTCGGCCTGATTGAGCCGGAGCCGAAAAGACCAAAGGTCTTGGTCCCAGTGGACCCTCGTATCGCCGAGGCGCGGATCGGGGCCACGTGGCGATCTCAAGCGCTGACTCTTCTGGATCAGGCGACGGACCTGAGTGATGAGCTGGCCCCCCTCATCGATGAATTCCGGTCTTACCATGACCACATGGGCCAGAGTAATCGCCCTCAACGCCTCAGTAAGCCCCAGGACATCGACCTCCACCTAGGCCAGGCCCTAGCCGAATGTCGGCAGGAACTGCTGACCGCGCAGCCCGGTGGGGGCAGGCCTGCCGATTTGCTCCAGAAGGCGATCATCCGCGACAGGGCGGTACTGATGCGCGGTGTCACAATGCGCACGCTCTACCAGCACAGCGCTCAGTTCGACACGCCTACTCGCGATTACGTCTCCGAAGTGACATCGCTGGGAGCCGAAGTGCGCACGCTTGATGAGTTCTTCCAGCGGCTGATCGTCGTCGACAGGCGGGTGGCGTTCATCCCCGCCCCGGACAGCGACGACGAAGCCGTCGTGATCGACGACGGAGCCGTTGTGCACTACTTGGCCGATGTGTTCGACCGGAGCTGGCAGCGGGCGACCGCCTTCCCGGCGGATCCCGACATTGCGGTGGCCAGAACCATCTCCAATGAGGTGCGTCTGTCCATCGTCCGGCTCCTGATCGAGGGCGAGAGTGAAACCGCGATCGCCAGGCGCATCGGCCTGAGCAAGCGGAGCTGCGCCACTCACATCGCCAAGCTCAAGCAGCAACTCGGGGCGGACACCCTGTTCCAGCTGGGCTACCGCGTGGCCACCGCTGAACTCAGCGGCCTGGGGGAGCCTGCCGGCTCGGTTGCGTCTTCGGGTTGATCGCATGTCCGTCACTCTGGCGCAGGTGTTGCCTCGCGCCTCCCTTACTTGACGAACATTGACAAGCCATCGAGGCGCTTCAGTCCGGCTCCCGAAGGAGAGAGGGGTGCAAATATGGGCGTAACGATCGATATCGTGAACCTACAGCCGGAACAGGTCCTGTTCGCGCCGTCGCCCCTGTCCGAACTCGCCGAGATGCTGCACGTCATGTCCGCTCCAGGGCACCATCCCGGCCTGCAGGGCTGGGCAACGGCAACAGCCTCCTCCATGCCCGCCGACCTCGCAGATCGGCTCGACGAGGCGAGCTTCCTGTGGCAGGCAACCCGCGCCGACATCCTGCTGCCCGCTCATCCGAGGGCCACTCTGGTCGAGGAACTCGATGCCCTGGACGAGATGGACGACGAGACGTTCGTCGCGGCGGCACTCGAGATCTCCTGTATGGCCCAGTATCACCGTGGCGTACCAGAACCCCTCACCAGTGAAACCGACCGCAAGAACGCCCTGGAACGGGCGACAGCCCGTGGACCGAGGGAGGCAGCCTTCGCCGACCGCCTCCTCTGCGACCCGCACGGCACCCGTATCTGGCTGCGCCGACTGCTAGAGGACTGCGAACAGGCCTTCTTCGCCGATGCGTGGAAAGGCGTACGGACAAACCTGTACAGCGACGCCCGGCACAAGACGGAACTGCTCAAACGCAAAGGAATGGCCGAAGCCTTCACGGCCATGTCGCCGGTGCTCCAACCTGACGAGACCCAGGCCCGTCTCACTGTCGACAAGTTGACGGACAGCTCAGGCACCACCGGCCACTTGGGGCTCACCTGCATACCCACTGCCTTCGGCTGGCCCCATCTTGTCGTGAAACTCGTCCCCGGCTGGCGCCCTGTGATTCAGTACCCGATCACCACCCCGAACCTGCCCGCACCGATGGCCATCAAGCTGCTCCAAATGCGTCTGGAAGCCCTGGCCCACCCAGTGCGCATGCGTCTGTGCAGGGCACTCGCTCGCGGCCCGCATACAACGGGAGAACTCGCCGGAGCCACCGGGCTCACCGCGCCAGAGACTTCACGTCACCTCGCGCGCTTGAAGAAAGCCGGCCTGCTCACGACCCAACGACGAGGCCGCTATGTCGTGCACCAGCTGGACCTCAAGGCTGTAGCGCGCCTCAGCAGTGACTTCTTGGAGAGCCTGCTTCGTTGAAGGCCCTGCCCTCGCCGCCGCTGCCCGTCGCCCTGGGCGCAGTGCGCTCACGGTCGTACTGGTGACAGGGGAGGTCACATCGGATGCAGTCGGCAGCGGAAAAGGCTCGGGTGGGTGCGGCGGCTGAAGCAGCAGTCGAGGCAGCTCTCGCTGCCGCAGGCTGGGAAGTGATCAACCTCAACGGGTTGGCGAAGAACTTCCGATTTGCCGACCTGCTCGCGAAGCAGGGCTCCGCACGGCTCTTTGTCCAGGTCAAGGGGACAACGACTAGCGAGGGGAAGTTCGGGGCCCTGCCTGAACGCGCGCAGGGCTTGGACAGCCTCGCTGAGCATCTCGACGCTATCGCGCTCTATGCACTCGTCCATCTGACGCCGGAGGGGCCAGTCATCCGTTTCGGCCATGCCCAGCAAGTCGCCTCACTTGCGGCCGAGCGGATCGCCGCCTACCACGGCAAACTCCGCTACCACCTCTTCATCACGGACTTCATCTTTGAGGCTGTGGACCTTGCTGAGCTCGTTAAGTGACCGATACGCCAGGGCAGCAGCACAGACTTGGACTTGTTGCCTTGGAGAGTCACCGCGATGGGCACCTGGCTGTCGGGCCGCACGGAAGATTTCAGTGGACGGGGCCGTGACCTGGGTACTGAAATCTTCCGTGCGGCAACTCATGGCGGCCCGGGCGCACCGGTTGCTCGAATGTCCGGTGGCTGCGGCGTTCTTCCGACCCCTGACCGTGGGGCGCTGGGGTCACCGTTTGACGCGGTTACGGACAGCCAGGACCGCCAAGCCCAGAAGGACGGGCTCGGTCACGCGGGACGCCATTTCGAGGTAGGTGCCGGTGGTGGTCAGGTCCTGACCCGACGAGCGGAACACCACCGAGTTGAGGGTGACGTTCAGGGCTTTGTCGAAGCGCTCGCCAGTGAACCTTTCCCCCGTGTGGTTCTGGGGATCAGCCTTGCTGATCTCGAAGGTGACCTTGCCACCGTCGGGCGGCACGGTGCCGGTTGCTTCCTGCTTCGGGGAGTCCTTGGGAAGTCCGAAGCCCATAAGCAGCACGACGGTGATAAGCATGGCGGCAGCGAGCCAGCCCAGGGCGCGGGAGGCACGCAGGCCATAGCCGGACAGCAGCCAGTAGCCGTGCAGCAGCCCGCGTTCCGTGGGGGTGGTGGCGTGATCGTGGCGGCGCATCTCCATCTCGCCGTAGTAGAAGTCCGCCGCCCCCGGCTCATTCTTGGCGTCCTCGAACGCCTTGCGCAGCGCCCGGTACACAGGCGCCAGCTGCGCCGGCCCGGCATGTCCGACGTCGGGCATCGCCGCGTGCCAGCCGGGAGCCGCTGCCGGTTGCCGCGCGCGCCAGTGGTGCTCTTCGGCGAGCGTGCGTCGCTGGGTGAACCGCACTGGGCGCCTAGCCTGCCAGTGCATTCCCGTAGGGACCCTTTCGAAGGAGCAGTTGCCCTCCAGACGTATCTGGTCCAAGTGCACGGTCCCGGTGAGTAGACAGCTTGAGAGGTCGACGTCGGCGAGGACCAGGTGGGCCGCGTCCACTCCGCGCAGCGAGGTCAACCGCACCGCGGCATCGGGCAGGCTGGCGAGTGAGGCTTCTGCTAGGAGGTAGCCGCCTGCGACCACGAAGGGGACCGGCTCCGCGGCGATCGTGAGGGGGTATTCGAAGACGGCGTGGGAGAAGTCCACTGTGGCATAGCGCAGACGGACCTCGGCCGTGGACGACCAGCGGGTCCGCCGGCACTCAAGGTGGCGCGCGGCGAACGAGAGGGTCACCGGACCGCCGAAGACCGCCTCGGACAGCAGCACCTGCCCGGCGCACACTAACGGCCCTAGGGTGACCGCCCTCTCGAAAAACGCATGATCGAACGTGACGTCGTGCTGGAAGGTTGCCGATTCGAACTCGGCGTTGCGCTGGAAGGTCGTCGAGCCGAACGCGGTGTAGCCCTGGAAGGTCGCCGAGGCGAACCCGGCGCCGCCCTGGAAGGTCGTCGAGCCGAACGCGGTGTAGCCCTGGAAGGCCGCCGAGGCGAACCCGGCGTCATCTTGGAAGGTCGCGAAGCTGAACTGGGCCTCGTGCTGGAAGGTCGCCGCGCCGAACCAGGCGCCGCCCTGGAAGGCCGCCGAGGCGAACTGGGCGCCGCCCTGGAAGGTCGCCGAGGCGAACGTGGCGTCATCCTGGAAGGTCGTCGAGGTGAAGTCGGCGTTGCGCTGGAAAGTCGCCGAGCCGAACCAGGCGTCGTCCTGGAAGGTCGCCAGGCCGAACGAGGCGTCACGCTGGAAGGTGGCCGAGGCGAACCGGGCGTTGCCCTGGAAGGTCGCCGATTCGAACGTGGCATCGCCCTCGAAAGTCGCCCTGGTGAACCGGGCGATGCCCTGGAAGGTCGCCCCGCCGAACCGGGCGAGGCCAAGGCGGGGGTGTCCGGTAGCGGGATCGTGGAGCGCATGGAGGAGGGCTTCGAGAAGGGTTTCAGTGAACGGGGTGCCGCGGTGGTCGATATCAGCACCGGGGGTCAGGCCGGCGAGGTAGGTGTCGCGGTCGGTGTCGTTCAGGTGGGTGAGGCATGCAGCGTGGCCGGGGACGTGGATGCCGCGGCAGCCGACCGAATCTTCCGGGGTTCTGCCGTGGCCGCAGTGCGGCCAGTCAGGGGGAGCCAGCAGGGGCGGTGCGGGTGGGTGCGTCACGCCTGGAGGACGATCGAGTACGGCCAGATAGTTGCTCGGACTGCGCTTCCAAGAACTTCACTGAATCCTTCAGTGCGGCACTGAAAGACAGACTGAAGTGAATCGTGCGCTACTGAAACCTTCTGTGCGACCCGACGCTGGCCTGCAGGTCTTCAGCCTGATGCAGGAGGTTAAACAACAGGCAAAAGATGCGAGATAACCGCCGAACTGGACCCTGTACTCAAGGGCTTCGACCATGCCTCCGGCAGCGAGGACTAACGCTCCGAGCTCCATAAAACCGGTCTCCTCCGGGCGCGCCAGCGGCACAGAATGTCCGTCATGACCTATCAGAGCCCGTTCGGTAACATGGACACGGAACACGAGTGGCCCGACGCGCTGTGCCTGTCCCGCACCCACTGCGCGGACGCGTCCGAGGAAACTCTCGGCGAGTTCCACCGAGGCGCCATCGCGTTGATCGACGCCGGGATCCCACAGCCGGCCTTCTTCCTCGCCCGGCAGTTGGCTGAGCTTTCGTTGAAGGCCATCCTCGGACCAGAGCAGGTGAAAGGCCACGACCTGGGAGTGCTGCTGAAGCGGCTGAAGGAGGCCGACGACGACTTGTTCGCTGTCGGCGACGTTCAGTACATGGTCGTCGAGTTCATCCGGGACCTGCACCGCCGCGACCCGAACGGCGACGAGGGGCGCTACCCGACCACCACCAGGGGGTGCCCTCGCTGGCCGCAGTATGCTGCGCCAACCCGCCGCTGTTCCGCGAGTACGTCGACCTCCTCTTCCACTACACGCAGGGCCGCGTCAGCCGTGCCGCCCAGACCGTCTGAGTGGGATCCCCCGGCGTGGGGTGGTCGGCCTCGCCCACTCAGGACACACGCGCGCGAGCCCCGGAATGACTGGTCCGGAGCTCGCGGTGCGTCGGGCAGCTGCAGATCGAACTCCAGGTGCTCAATGTCCGTGAAGCGCACCTCCTCCGGCTGGACGCCGCGGCGGTACGGGCCGTCAGCTGTGGGTGACGGTGAAGCCGGTGTCGTTGACCGCGGGGCTCCACACGTTCCGGTCGAACCACTTGCTGATGTCCGGCTGCATCTCGGTGATGATGCGCATCCGGCCCTCCCAGTCGTGGCCGGACGGACCGCGGCTGTCCTCGCACCCGTCGCAGCCGTCCTCGCCGTCGATGTGGCCGGCCATCCAGGCGTTGACCGCCACGTTGACGATGACGCCGTACAGGTCGCCGCCGGTCTGCGCGAGGGCGTTGGGAACGCCGGCGAGAATCAGCGCGAGCTCGGGATTGTCCACCGGCGGCATCGGCGCCTGGCCCACGCCCTTGCGGTCGCTGCTCTCCTCGAAGCTGCGCGCGCTGTCGGCGAGGCGAGCGGCGAGCGCGGCCGCGTCGAAGTACCGCCAGGCCGACCGCACCTGGATCCCGAGGCGGTCAGCCGCCGTGCGGATGTTCTTCTCGATGGTGTCCTCGACCACCGCCGGGGCGAGCGTCACGCCCTGGTGGGCGAGCTCCGCCAGGGTCTGGGCAACGGCTTCCTGGAACGCCTTCGTGTTCCGCACGGCCACAGCGTAGGGGAGCCCGCCGGTTCTCCCTGCCGGAACTCCGAGGGCAGCCCCGGATCCCGCAGCGGCAGCCGGATCAGCACCCCGTAGTCCTCCGGCTGGAGACCGGGCTCGTGAGCCAGCGCGCGTCCGGGCCCGGGGCCCTCGGCGTCTACAGGGCGCGCAGCAGGAACTGGGTGGTGGTGTAGCTGGCGCCGCCGGAGCAGGTGTAGCTCTGCTGGGTGGCCGTGTAGGTGAACCCGGACGGCACGGAGCAGGCCCACATGCCGGTCACGGGCTTGTAGAGCAGGAACTGGTTGGTCGTGTAGCTCCCGCCGCCGGAGCACGTGTGGCTGCTCTTGACCCCGGTGTGGGTGTAGCCGGGCATGGTGGTGCAGGCCCAGAGGCCGTCGGCGGGCGGCTGGACGTAGAACTCGGTGGTCGGGTAGCTGCTGCCTCCCGAGCAGGTGTAGGAGCTGCGGGAAGAGGTGTACGTGTAGCCGGACGGGACGGAGCAGGCCCAAAAGCCTGAGGTGGCCCCTGTGGTCCCGGCTTTGGGGGCTTGGGCGATAGTCCCGGCTTCGGCGGCCGGGGCGGCGACGGCCGGGGTGGTCGCCGTGGTGAGGGCCGTGACGAGGGCGAGGGCGGCCGTCGCCGTGGCGGCGAGCAGCGTGCGGGGCACACGGAAGGTCGTACGCGGCATGGCGGGCACTCCTGGTCGGTTCGTCCATCGGGCAGAGCCAACGGGTGGGGGGCCGACCGGGGGTCTGGCCCGTGCCCCGGCCGCCGCAGGGCGCGCGCCGGAAGACTGTCAGGGGCACGGGCCCCCGGCAAGGCCGGTGCCGCGCGGTCCGCTGTCTTCCGGCCGCCACCGGCACCCCGGCCGACCTGCGGGCTGACCGGGGCGCACCGCCCTGCCAGGGCGTTCGGTACGGGTGGAACGGCGGGGTCCGCCCCCTGGGGCCGTACGGGTCGGCCGGCCGGGGTGTTGAAGTGGGCCTCCGGGTTGGCCGCCGTCGGGCCGTCAAGGAGCGGCGGCCCCAACTCCCGTTCCGTCTCCAATACCTTGAGCCCTACGCCGAAGCGGCCCGCACGTGGCTGCACGCCGAGGCCGAAGTCGTCGACACCACGCACCTCACCCCCGCCCAGGCCGCCCAGCAGATCGCAGAGGCCGTCAAGACTTGAGACGACCTTCCGGCGCCGCACCTCACAGGTGACAACAAGGCTGCCTATGTGACAACTACCGGGTGCCTGACCTCTTCGAGTACCGCCTCGCAGTCGTTGACGATGCCCTTCCAGCGTCGGCCGATGATCCGGCGCCGGGCGGCCGCATCCGGCGCATCCAGCAGGACGCGCACCGTCTGCGGTCGGGGAACCCACATGAGAGGGATGCCCTCTTCAACCAGGAGCTCCTCCAGGTCATCCAGATCGGGCCTGACTTCGCGCAGGTTCTCCGGGTAGAGCCTGTTGACGACGTCACCGAGGGAGGCGAAGACGCTGTGCCACTTGGGCGGCCGGTAGGTCGCGGCCAGCGGCTGCACCGCCTGCCGGATCATGTCGTTGAAGCCGGTCAGGTCCGCCATCTGCCTGCGGAGGTTCTCCGTCAAGGCGGTCATCCGGATCAGGGGAGACTCAACCACGATCCGAGGAGAACCGGGCGCATCCTCATCACAGCGGAGTCAGCGAGCATCTTGCTGATCCGCGCGTTTTGGTTCCGCACAGAGTCGTGGAACGGCTTGAGCGTCGACGCATAGAAGCGCGAAAGGTCAACCGACTCCGTCTGGTCCGCGTCCTCCGGCTCGTCAGGCTCCTGGTCATCCGTCTGGCCCGCATTCTCGGACTCGTCAGGCTCCGTATCCTCAGCCATGGCTACATGCTCCCACGCTTCGATACGCGCTCATCAGGCATTTTTGCCGTCCCTGGCTAGGAGCGTGGGTCGGTAACGAGCAAGCCGTCGAGGGTTGGTGGTCGGATCTCTGGCGGTCTGGGGTTGTCGGCGGTGTCGGGGCGGGTGCGGGGCGTGGTTGCTGTGGAGGGTGATGCTGCAGCCTGGGCGCTCAGGCTCGGGCGGCGGCCAGTCCGGGGGTTCCGACCTGCCCGAAGATCTTTCGCAGGTTGTGGCATGCGGCGAGTAGCAGCCATTCGGCGCGGGCGCCTGCTTCGCCGCGTAGCAGGAGTCTGCGGCCGTCTTGGCAGGTCATGATCTGCCCGAAGACGGGTTCGACGATGGCTTTGCGTTGGGCGTAGGCGGCGCGTCCGGGTTTGGTGTGCAGTTTGCGGGCCATGCGCTCGCGCGCCGTGGCGTCGGCCGGGATGCGTCCGCGCGGGGCGGGGCTGACGCGTTCGTCGTGGGACAGGCGGCCGGTGGCCATGAAGGTGTCGGTGCCGTGTTCTTCCTTGCGCTCGGCTGCGGCCTGAAGGTTCGCCTCGGAGCAGTAGCCCGCGTCGAGGAGCGCCTGACGTGCGTGGATTCCGGTGTTCGCGGCGGATTGGTCGAGCATGCCGGTGTAGTTGAGTGCGTCGGCGGGGTTGGTCGTAACGTCGGCGGCGGTGATGATCTGGTGCGCGTCGTCCACCACGGCCTGGGCGTTGTATGCCTGGATGAACGCGCCGGCCCCGTTCTTCATGATGCGCGATTCGGGGTCGGTGAAGTTGGCCTGCGCCTTGTCCTTCGGCCGCGCGGTTTTGGCCGCCAGGTCGCCGACTTCGGCCACCGCCTCGGGTTCGTCGGTCCCGGCACGCTTTTGGCGTCGCCGCTCCTTGTCCTCGGCGTGCTTGCGGGCCTTCTCGGCGGGCTCGGCCTCGATCTGCGCGCGGGCGGTCTGCGACCTGGCCAGGCGCTTTTCCCTGCGGTCGAGTTCGGCGGGCAGGTCTGTGTCCTTGTCGTCGGGCCCGAACCGCTCGTCCTCGGCGGCATCGAGAGCCTCGGCATCGGCCAGCAGGCCGGCGGCCGCCGCCTCGAGGCTGGCGATCTCGGCTTCGAGGCGTTCTTCCCTCTCCACCAGCCGGTTGTAGCTCATCGCCTTGTGCTTGGAGGCGTTGGCCTGCAGTTTCGTGCCGTCGAGTGCGACCCGGCCCATCTTGACCATGCCCAGTCGCTGCGCCAGGCGCAGCGACTGGGTGAAGATCCCGGCCAGGGCGTCCAGGTGCCGGGCCCTGAACCGGGATAGCGACCGGTAGTCCGGCCCCGCCCCCGCGGCCAGATAGCGGAAGGCCACATCATCGGTGCACTTGCGCTCGATCGCCCGCGACGAGCGCACTCCGGTGGTGTACCCGTAGATCAGTAGCCGGACCATCAACCGCGGGTCATACGGCGGGAACCCGCGCTTCTCGGTATAGGACGCCAGGATCGGGCCCAGGTCGAGTGCCTCGTCGACCGGTTCGGCTACGAATCGGGCCAGATGCCCCTCGGGCAGCCACTCATCCAGTGACGGCGGCAGCATCAGCATCTGATCGGGGACGAACGCCCGGAAGGTCTTCTTCACCGCCACCGTCGGCGCGGTCTCCGGCTTCACCACCGCCGCCGGATCCACCTCGAACAGGCCATCCCCACCAGACATACCAGGATTCTCCGTATGGAAGATCACGAACAGGAGGCGGCGTGGGGCTCAATCGCCTGATCGACTGCCAAGATCCGCGGACAGCGCCGCGTAGATGTACTCGCTGCCCCAGCGATCCCCGTCGAGGTCGTTCTCGACCAGGTGCGCCTCCCGGCGCATCCCGAGGCGCTCACAGACCCGCACAGACCCGGTGTTCTCCACATCCAGCCGTGCGTAGAGCCGGTGCACGCCCAGCGTGTCGAAGGCAAACCCGGCCAGCGCCGCGGCCGCCTCGGTCGCGTAGCCGTGCCCCTGGTGACCTGGGTCGAGAGTCCAGCCGATCTCCGCCTGGGCGGCGCGGGCATCGGCCAGGGTGAGGCTCACCTCGCCAAGGACGCCGGACTCATCGCGTCGGCAGACAGCGAGCGCCAGCTTGTCCCCGTCGGCGCGCCAGGCCGTCTGCGCCGCGCGCTCGGCGGCAACCTGCTCGCTGCGCTCACGCGTGTGCGCCGGCCGGTACAAGTAGCGCGCCACGCTCGGCAGGCTCTGGTAGGCGTACAGGTCGTCGGCGTCGCCGGGAGTGAACAGACGCAGTGACAACCGGGCCGTGGTCAACGGCAGCAGCGAGGCGACGTCCATGCGGACCTCCGGGACGCGGATGTGGATCAAGTTGCGGACTGATTTTCGCATCACGGCTGCCCTGCAGCCACGCCTTTTCAAGAGCAGCGCTCGGCAGCCGCACTCCACCACGAGGCGCGGCATTCCAGGAGTTGTTTACTGACCCACGCTCCTAGGCGCCCAGGCCCCCTGCGTGTGACCAGAGCTTCGCTGTCCGGCCTCGAGCTTGGCGACCTACGGCAGGGCCATCGGGGGCGGTCGCCCAAAGCGGGCAGTGAACGGCTACTACGCCATTGATGAGGGCACCTGCCGCATCTCCGTGACCAGCAGGCCCAGCATACGGAAGCGGGCAAGCAGACCGAACAGATGCGCCTCGTCGACGACGGCCCCGTGAAAGACAGTCTGCTCGCCCAGCGTCGCGGGCTTCCAGCTCGGGGAACACCTCCGCAGCCTTGTCCGGGACAGAACCGCAGACACGGAAGTCGTAACGCATACGCTCACCGCCTCCAAGGACAGTCCATGCCGACCCCGGCCCCGGCCTGCGGGCATCACCCGCACCGGGTGACCGAACGACCGGCATTGGTCGTCACCCAGGCGGCCGATGGCCTGGGTGGGAGGCATAGTGCGTGACGTGGACGCTGCCGGAGCCGATGCTGGCCACCCCCGTGCCTGATCCTGCTCTGGAGCCAGGCTGGGCTGGTGAGCCGAAGTTATGGACAGGTTTTGCGCTGTCCGTTGTCCACGGAACTCATGAGGTCAATGCGACGGCTTCCCAGCTCCATCGGGCTTCTACAGATGGACCAGGGCCTGTCCGATCGGCGGGGAGTGAACACCGGACAGGCCCTGGCGTATTGGGGCGCGGCTGCGCGCGCGAGGGATGTCGGCTGGGGTGATCCTCTCGCCGTCCGTCAGTCTCGGTGCAGCAGGACCGTGGTGTCCGGTGGCAGCACCCCGTCCTTTCCCAGTGGTCCTGAGGCAAGGAGCGGGATGGCGGCGTCGAGAAGCGGGATCGGCTGGTCGGAGAGGTTGACCGCGCACAGCAGGCCGTTGCCGCGTTCGAAGAGGAGCGTGCCGGGCGGGCTGTCCAGCCAGCGGAAGTCCTCGCTCCGCAGGTTGGGGTTGGTGCGGCGCAGGCGCAGGGCGGATCGGTAGAGCTGGAGCATGGAGGTGCGGTCGGCCTGGTTGGCCTCGGCGGTGTAGGACTTCCAGTCGTCGGGCTGGGGAAGCCACGGGGCGACGGACACGGACGTGCTGAAGCCGAAGGGTGGGGTGTCGCCGGTCCAGGGGAGGGGGACGCGGCAGCCGTCGCGGCCTCGGACGGTGTGGCCGGAGCGTTCCCAGGTGGGATCCTGGAGGGCCGTCTCGGGGAGGTCTTCGACCTCGTACAGGCCGAGTTCCTCGCCCTGGTAGATGTACGCGCCTCCGGGCAGGGCCAGCATCAGCAGGGCCGCCGCTCGGGCGCGGCGGGTGCCGAGGGCGAGGTCGGTGGGGTGGCCCTGGTCGCCCATCGGGGTCGTGACGCCGGTGTGGGCGCGGCCGTAGCGGGTGACGTGACGGACCTCGTCGTGGTTCGAGAGGACCCAGGTGGCGGGGGCGCCGACCTTCGCCAGGTCGGTGATGGTGCGGTCGATCACCTGCCTCAACTTGTCCGCTTCCAGGGCGCACTTGAGGAAGTCGAAGTTGAAGGCGGTGTGGAGTTCGCCGGGGCGGAGGTAATCGGGCAGGCGGCCGGGGCGGACGTGGGCCTCGGCGACGAAGACGCGGGGGTCG
The DNA here is from genome assembly GCF_053592115.1 of Streptomyces sp. NPDC002788. Lineage (NCBI taxonomy): Bacteria > Bacillati > Actinomycetota > Actinomycetes > Kitasatosporales > Streptomycetaceae > Streptomyces > Streptomyces sp. NPDC002788. The sequence continues at coordinate 26,349 of NZ_JBSFVB010000033.1, forward strand.
GGGTAGCTGTCGGCGATGGCGCGCCAGCTGCGGAAGATGTCATGGACGCCTTCGCGGTCCCAGTGAGGGTGGTTGTCTTCGTGGGCGATGACGGAGAACTCCGTCAGGCCGAGGTCCGGGAGGGCCGGGTACTTGACCATGCCGTGGGCGACGTCGATGCGGAAGCCGTCGACGCCCAGGTCGAACCAGAAGCGCAGGATCGACTCGAACTCGGCCCGGACCTCGCAGTTGCCCCAGTTGAGGTCGGGCTGTTCGGGGGCGAAGAGGTGGAGGTACCACTGGCCGTCCGGCGTGCGGGTCCAGGTGGGGCCGCCGAAGGCCGCGTGCCAGTCGTTCGGGGGCTCGCTGCCGTCCTCCCCTCTCCCCTCACGGAAGATGAACCGGTCTCGTTCCGGGGAGCCGGGCGCCGCCGCCAATGCCTTCTGGAACCAGGTGTGTTGGTCGGAGGTGTGGTTCGGGACGATGTCCAGGATCACCCGCAGGCCCAGTCCGTGGGCCTCGTCGATCAGCTTTCGGGCCTCGTCGAGGGTGCCGTAGGTGGGGTGGATGTCGCGGAAGTCGGAGACGTCGTAGCCGCCGTCGGCCAGCGGGGGCGGGTACCAGGGGTTGATCCAGATGGCGTCGATGCCGAGGTGGGCGAGGTACTGGAGGCGGGAGCGGAGGCCGGCGATGTCGCCGGTTCCGTCACCGTCCCCGTCGGCGAAGCTGCGTATGTACAACTGGTAGATGACCGCGGAGCGCCACCAAGAGTCGTCCGTGACTTCGTTCGTGGCTTCGTTCGCGGGGGTCGGGTTGCTCATGTGGCTCGGTCCTGTCGGAGGGGGTGCGTGGTCCACACCGCCCGCTCATCGATCACAACGAACTTCGGGTGCCTCGCCCGGCTACCCCTTGGTCGCGCCTGCCGTGCCGCCGCGGACGAAGTGCCGCTGGAAGGCGAAGAACACCAGGGCCACGGGGATGGTCATGATGAGGGTCGCCGCGAGTTTGAGCGGGTACTGGTTACCCGAGCCGAGTTGTCCGGAGACGAGTGAGGCGACCCCGGTGGTGAGGGTGTTCAGTTCCGGGCTCTGGCGGGACACGATGAAGTGGCCCAGTTCGTTCCATGATCCCTGGAACGACAGGATGGTGAGGGTGAGCAGTGCGGGCCGGGCCATCGGCAGCACGATGGACCAGAAGGTTCGGAAGGTGCTCGCGCCGTCTATTCGAGCTGCTTCCTCGACGCTGACGGGGATCGACTCGAAGAACTGCTTCATGATGAACACCCCCGCGGCGTCGGCGAGGAGCGGGACGATCATCCCCGAGTAGGAGTCGTACATCCCCAGCTGGTTGAGGACGAGGAACTTCGGGATGAGCAGGACGACGCCGGGCACGGCCATGACGGCGATGACGGCGGCGAACAGTGCGCCCCGGCCGGGGAAGCGCAGCCGGGCCAGTGCGTAGCCGGCCAGGGAGTCGAAGAAGACGCGGCCCGCGGTGACGAGCAGTGCGACGACGACGGAGTTCGCGAACCAACGCGGGTAGTCCGCTTCGGCGAGCCGGCTGAAGGCGGCTGTCGTGAAGTGGTGCGGCCACAGTGACAGCGGGTTGTTGGTGGCGTCCGCATCGGTTTTGAAGCTGGTCGCGAGCTGGATGAGGAAGGGGTAGATGTAGAGCATCGCGACGAGGACGAGGGCCGTGTAGCCGAGCGCGCGGGTGAGGGCGCCGCGCCGGGTGCGGTTGCCTTTCCCACGGGGCGTGTGCGGGCCGTCCGCGGGGGCTGCGGTGTCTGTGTCGGCAAGCTGGGGATGTGTGCTCATCGCGTGCCTCCGTGGACGTCGGGGGTGGCCGCCGGGGCAGCTGCGGTGGTGGGCGCGGTTGCGTCGATTCCGGGTGGTGGGCAGGGGGCCGTTGCGGGGGTGCGGGGCATCAGGCGGTCTCCGTGGTCGGGCCGGACCCGGAGCGGGCCGCTTTCGCCGCACGCCGGGTGGCGGCCCTGGCACGGGCCTCGTCCTTGTCCCGCAGCACGAACCGCTGCAGCAGCGTCATCGCGACGATGAGCGCGAAGAGGATGAAGGCGATGGCACTGCCCTGCCCCCACTCGTTGTTGATGAACGAGGACTGGTACGAGAGGTACGCGGGAGTCAGTGTCGTCTTCCCCGGACTGCCCTGGCTCATGATGTAGATCTGGTCGAAGACCTGCCAGGAGCCGATGAGTCCGAGAGTCAGGACCAGGAAGAGGGTCGGCTTGAGCATGGGCAGCGTGACGTGACGCAACCGCTGCCAGCGCCCGGTCCCGTCGATCTCGGCGGCCTCCTCGACTTCCAGGGGAATGTCCTGCAGTGCGGCGAGGAACATGAGCATGAACGTGCCCGCCGTCGTCCACACGACCAGGGCGATGATCGCGGTCATGGCGACGCTGGGGCCGGATATCCAGTCCCACAGGGACAGTCCGCCGATGGTCGTGTCGGCGAGGGCGGCCGGTGGCGCGTCGGTGTTCACGCCGAAGGCGCCGAGGGCGAGATGAATGATGCCGCGTGGATCGGCGAACCAGGCCGGTCCGTCGACTCCGATCTTCGCGAGCAGGGCGTTGACCACTCCGCTGGAGGAGAAGATGAACAGGAAGACGACCGAAATCGAGACCGAGCTCGTCACCGACGGGAAGTAGTACGCGGTGCGGAAGAACCCTTTGCCCTTCAGCCGTCGCCCGTTGACCAGGAGCGCCAGGCCCAGGGCGAGCGCGGTCTGCAGCGGGACGACGAAGAGCACGTAGTAGGCGTTGTTGCGCAGGCTCGTCATGAAGTCGCTCTGCGCCAGGCCGGGCTTGGTGACGAGCTGCCCGTAGTTCTCTCCGCCGACGAAGTGCACGCCGGCCGAGAAGGGGCTGCCCTGGCCCTTCCAGTCGGACAGGCTCACCCAGAGCGCCATGACGATCGGCACGACCAGGAAGAGTCCGAGCACAACGAGGACGGGTGAGACGAACAGCCAGCCGGCGAGACCTTCCCGGCCCCGGATACCGCCGCGGGGGCCTCGGTTGGGGCGGCCTCCACCGGCCTTGGCGCCGTCCGGGCCGGTGTCCTTGCGGCGTCCGCGCAGCGCGGATGACGGGGCGTCGGCCTTGGCGGTGCCTGCCGGGCGGGCCGGTGCCGGGCCGCTGCCCGGGCCCTGTGCGGGCCCGGGATTCGGTTCACTCATCGCAGGTTCACTCTCGTTCCGCTCGTGTCCGGACCATCCGGGTTACTGGCCTACGACCGCCTGCGCGTTCTTCTGAAGCCGCGCGAGGATCTGCTTCGGGTCGCCGCCCGGCAGTGACTGCAGGCCGGTGTCGAAGTCGGCGAGCACCTGGTCGATCTTCGCGACGTTCACCGGGGCCTGGGCATATGCGGCGCCGTCGATGAACGCCTTGTCCTGCGGGAACTGGGCGACGTACTCGGCCTCAGCGGACTGCCGCGACGGCATCACGCCGATCGCCTTGGCGAAGGTCAGCTCCGCTTCCTTCGCGGTCATCGCCTTGACGAAGTCGATGGCAGCGGCCTTGTGCTTGCTCTTGGCCGCGATGCCCCAGCACTGAGTGAAGGCGAGCGTGCCCTTCTTGCCCGTGGGACCGGCCGGCAGCGGGATGGTCGTGTACTTGACGTTCGGGTAGTCGCTCTTCATGGCGCCGGCGATCCAGTTGCCCTCGATCGTCATGGCGGCCTTCTGCTTGCCGAAGGCTTCGCCGGGCCAGCCGGAGTCGAGCTGCTTGGGGTACTTGGCCGAGCCGTCGGCGAGCAGCGACTGGACGAACTTCAGGGCCTTGAGGTTCTCGGGAGAGTCCGCGGTGACCTTGGTGGCGTCCTTGTTCGTCACCCAGCCGCCGGCCTGGACCATGAAGGCACCGATCCGGTCGCGCGTGTCGCCGAGGGCCAGACCGACCTGCTTGCCCGTCGTCAGCTTCTTGGCCACGGTCGCCAGCTGCTGCCAGGTGGTGGGATAGTCGGCGGCGGTCAGTCCCGCCTTCGCCCACGCCGTGGTGTTGATCTGCAGGCCGAGCGTGGAGAAGTCCTTGGGGATGCAGTAGAGCTTGCTCTTGTAGGTGAACGCCTGACGCAGCGCGGGATAGAAGTCGTCCTTCCCCGGGAAGCTGTCGCCGTACGGTTCGAGACTGCCCGCGCTCGCGTACGTCGCGAAGCGGGCGGCGTCGACGTAGAAGACGTCCGGCGGGTTGTTCGAGGCGAAGCCCTGGCCCAGCTGCTGCTCCATGTTCTGGGCCTGGGTGACGGTCGCCTTGTTGCCTGACTCCGCCCCCCATGCGTTGGCGGCGTCCGTGACGGCCTTCGTCTCGGCATCGCCGCTGGAGGCTATGAGGACCTTGATCAAGGCGGGGCCGACCGACTGCTTGCTGTCGGTGCCGCTGTCGAACCCGCTGCCACCACAGGCCGACAGGCTGAGCGACAGCAGCGCGACGCCACCAACAGCCCAGTGTATACGCGGATTTCGCATGATAAATCTCCTTGCGCAGGCCGGCCTGACGCGCCGGTGGTAGAGGGGACCGCATCCCGCCCGCTGCACTGCAGCTATGAGCGGGACCGCGGGTGTTCGCCGAACGGACTACGGTGCCGCTCTGCGGGGTGGGTGCGGGTGCCGCTGAGGGACTCAGCCGCTTGCGCGGACGACGAGCCGGGGCGGCAGCAGGACAGGGGTGGGCGGGACGGCCGGCGGCGTGGGAGTCGCCAGCAGTTCCTGGAGCATCCGCAGGCAGGCGGCGGCGGCCTCGTCGTACGGCTGCGCCACGCTGCTCAGGCCGACGACCCCTGCGGTCGGGGAGTCATCGAAGCCGACCACCGCGACATCGACCCCGGGACGCAGTCCACGCGCGGTGATCTCTGTCCAGGCCCCAAGGGCCAGCGAGTCGCTCGCGCAGACGATCGCGGTCGGCGGAGTGGGCAGGTCGAGCATCGCCGCGGCGGCCTCTCGGCCAGTGTCGAGCCCGTCGGGGACGCCCGCGTCGTAGCCGTCCGGGGTGTCGAGCCCGGACACGGCCATAAGAGCGGACCAGCCGCTGCGCCGGTCGTCACCGACCTCTGAACCGCCCTCCGGCCAGCCGAGGAAGGCGATCCGCCGGTGGCCGGCCTCGATGAGGTGCCGGGTGGCGGCAAGGGTCCCTTGCGCGCCGTCGACGTCGACCCAGCCATGCCGCTCCGGGGCCTCGGGTTCAGCTCCCCAGGGCCGGCCGAAGGTCACGAACGGCACCCGGCGCTCGGTGAGCCACTCCGTCCGGCGGTCGCCGGCATGGGTGGCGTGCAGGACGAAGGCGTCGAGATCGTGGTCGTCGAGGAGCTGTTCGTACAGGGAGCACTCGTGGTCGTCGTCGGTGGCCGTGAACACCACGATCCGGTAGCCGGCCTCCTGGGTACGGGCGGTCAGCGACTGGAGGAACTGGGCGAGAACGGCGCCGTTGACGCCGTCGCGCACCGGCTCGATGCGCGCGCCGATCAGACGTGAACGCCGGGTCCGCAGCGTCCGGGAAGCCTGGTTCGGGCGGTAGTTGAGCTCCTTGATGGCGGCCTGTACGCGGGCCAGGGTCTCCGGCCGGACCCGATGCGGCGCGTTGATGACGTTGGACACGGTCTGTGTCGACACGGAGGCATGCCGCGCCACGCTCTCGAGTGTTACTCGCGCCATCGCGAAGCCACCTCCATCAGTCCACTGCGCCGCAGCGTATCCGCTGTTGTGTCGTCGCAGTGTGTTGCTGTCTCATTTCGATTTTGAACGTTAAATTTAGCGTTCTAATCGGTTACTGTGGCGATCGCCGCGCAGGCTGTCAAGAGTCGGCGCGGTCACAAAACCGCCCCCCACCACCGCCCACGACACACCAGGGCACCGGACGGAGCTTCCATGACTTCACCCCAGCGGCAGCCGCTCCTGCACGACCTCGCGGTCACCCTCGCCGCCCCGACCGTCGTGCTGTCCCGGCCGGACGGTGACCTCGACGCCGCCGCTCCCGGGGCCGCCGTACACGGGCTCTTCCACGCCGACATACGGGCGCTGAGTCTGCTGCGCGTGACGCTGCGCCCCGACCACGCACCGTCCGGCGAGCACGCAGGGAAGGCGCCTCCCGCTGCCGTCGGGGACAGCGAGGCTGAAGGCGAGGCCGAGGACACACGCGCGGGCGAGGACTGGCTTCCGGTCGTCGCGGTCATGCACGCGGCGGACGGACCCGGCCGCAGCCGCTTCGTCGGCCTGGCCCAGACGCTCGGTGACGCCGTCCCCGACCCGACCGTCCGCATCGACCGACAGCGCACCCTCACGCCCGGTCGGCTCGCCGAGCAGCTGACCGTCCGCTCCACCGCAACGAAGCCCGTGCACCTCGCCGTCCGCGTCGAGGTCGCCGGAGACCTCGTGACACTGGAGCACGCCAAGGCGGGTCTGCCGCCTCGCTCTCCCGCCGAGCCGAGCAGCGAACTGCTCTCCGGCGCAGGCGTGTTGCGCTGGGGCGACCAGGCAGTCGCCGTCGCCGTCAGCGCCCCCGGCGCGAGGCCCGACGCCGAGCGTTCCACCCTGACCTGGACCCTCACGGTCAAGCCCGGCGAGAACGTCGACCTGCACCTGGCCGTCGAGGTCTCCGACACGGCCGCGGTCGTCACGGCCGCCGACCCCGAGCCCACCTGGCAACGCCCGGAAGTCACCGCCGACGACCGCCGCCTGCCCGCCCTCGTCGCGCAGAGCCTGGATGACCTGCACTCGCTGCGCATGGCCACCGCCGAATCACCCGACGACACCTTCCTTGCCGCGGGCATCCCCTGGTTCTTCACCCTGTTCGGCCGGGACAGCCTGTGGGCCGCACGGATGCTCCTGCCGCTGGGCACCGACCTCGCCCTGGGCACCCTGCGCACCCTGGCCGCCCGGCAGGGCACCCGCACCGATCCGGCGGCCGAGGAGGAGCCGGGCAAGATCCTCCACGAGGTCCGGCGCGGGCTCTTCGACGACGGCCAGGGCCTGCGCCTGCCGCCCGTCTACTACGGCACGGTGGACGCGACACCTTTGTGGATCTGCCTGCTCCACGACGCCTGGCGCTGGGGCCTGCCCGCCGATGACATCAAACCGCTTCTGCCCGCGCTCACAGCGGCACTCGGCTGGATCGACGCCGCCGCCCAGGCCGGAGACGGCTTCCTCTCCTACATCGACCACACCGGAACCGGACTGGCCAACCAGGGCTGGAAGGACTCCGGCGACGCCGCCCGGTATGCCGACGGCCGCCTCGCCCAAGCACCCCTTGCCCTCGCCGAAGTACAGGGCTACGCCTACGAGGCGGCCCTCTCCGGCGCGGCACTCCTCGACGCCTTCGCGCTGCCCGGCGGCGAACACTGGCGGACCTTCGCGGCCCGCCTCGCCGACCGGTTCCGCGCCCGGTTCTGGGTCACCGACCAGCAAGGCCCCTACCCGGCCATGGCACTCGACGGCTCGGGCCGCCCCGTCGACTCCGTCACAAGCAACATGGGCCACCTCCTGGCCACCGGCATCCTCAACACCGACGAGAGTGCCGCCGTCGCCGCACGGCTCGCCGCCCCCGACATGTCCGACGCCTACGGGCTGCGCACCATGTCGTCCCAGTCCGGCGGCTTCGGCCCGCTGCGCTACCACTGCGGCACCGTCTGGCCGCACGACACCGCCATCGCCGTCACCGGCCTCGCCCGCGCCGGACACTCCCAGGCCGCCGCCCGGCTCATCGAGGGCATCCTCGACGCGGCACCGGCCTTCGACTACCGGCTGCCGGAACTCTGGAGCGGCGACGCCCGCGCAGACACCCCCGCCCCGGTCCCCTACCCGGCCGCCTGCCAGCCACAGGCATGGTCGGCAGCAGCGGCCATCGCCCTCATGACCGCGATGACCGGACTAGAGCCCGACGTACCCGCGGGCCGTCTCCACCTCCGCCCGACAGGCCCACTGCCCGTCGGCGCACTCACCATCACCGGGCTCACCGTCGCGGGAGAACGACTCGACATCACCATCGCCTCCGGCGGCCGGATCGAATCGGTATCAGCCCCTGCGGAACTGACCGTCGAGGAACACACGGCGCCGCGCTCCTGAGGATCGCGCCGGCCAACCGGTGCGACGGCCCGTCGGCCGCTCAAGAGGGCGTTGACCGTCACCTGCGCGGCGACGTTCGGGACGGGCAGACACCGCCACTCGGGAAACTGCTGGTCCACCAACGTGCGCACCGTCTACGGCGACACCGTCAGCTGGTTGGCGTCCATCTGCATGGTGGGAGCTTCCGTGTCACGGTCTTCCACGGCAACCCGTCTACCGCACTCGCCGCGATGACCGAGCTGGACCGGCTGTGGACGACCTCCGGCATCACGGCGGTACGACGGGTGCCCGGTGAACTGAGGGTGAAGGCGCGGCTGTACGCGCATTTACGGCCGTGTACCGCGGCGTCACCGCACGGTGATGCCCCTGTGCCGTACGCGGCCCTGCTCGGGGCTTACTGGCTCGAGCAGGGCCGGGACGACCCGGACGCCGTCATCATGCGTGAAAGCGGGTAAGAGCCGAGATGGTGATGGTCGTGCGCGCGGCGGTGACCGTTTTCTCTTCCCACCCATCGCCGCAGGGGCGCGGGCCGGGGAGGGCGGCCGGCGCGCAGACACCAGGTGTGCACTGGCCGGACGGAAACCCGCCCAAGGCGCCCTACAGCCCGCCGGCCCCGGACACCGCCACTCCCCCGCCATCCCACACCCGAGTACGCCGGACGGCGCACCGGGCCGTGAAGGGCCGGGCGCGCCGCCGCGTCACAGAAGCGTGCGGGCGCCATCCTCAGCAGTCCCTGGTCCGCGGGCTTGAACGTCAGTACTGGAGCTCGCACCGGCCGCCGCGCTCGTCACGGTGGTGGCGGTCGTCGCCCAAGGAAGCCTCGTCGACGAAACGGTCGGGGGCGCTGTGTACGGTGGCGGTGTCGGAGCGATTGTCCCACACGTAGTTGCGGCGTCCTGCTCACCCTTCGTCGATCAGGGCCTTGGCGAAAAGCTCTTCGGAGTCCAGCGAGCGGAGCAGCGGGCCATGGATCCTGCGGGTCACCGTGCCTGGTGGGTCACGCAGTTCGGCCAGGGTGGCGCCGGTGCTTTCCTCGTAGGTGTCGGCGCTGTACCTGTGGTTGCTGGGGAAGTGTGACTGTCCGGTGTACCTGCGGAGGCCGCGGAGCCGGTTGGCCCCGACCGACGAACGCGAGCGAGCCGTGGTGGAATCTGGCAGGTGCTGCTGCGCAGGGTCACCGACTTGCCGCCGCCGGTGGAAGCGTTGACCAGAATGTGCTCGGCAGGAGCTCACCAGGGCTTGCCCAACGTCGGGCGCAGTGTGCAGTGCCTAGTCCGGCACCGACGTTACGACAGCCTCCGACGAGCTGCGGCGGGGCCGACTCAAGTATCCCGGACGGGTGCGGCGGCGGAAAAGGGCGGCGGTTGGTGATGATGTCGGCGTAGCAGCCGATGAATGAGCAGCTGGTGCCGGCGGCTCCGCCCGAAGATCTACCGGCAGGGGTGGTTTGACGACTGTGAGCGCGGTCAGCGGGCACACAACGACATAGGCAGGCTGTGGCAGCGACCCATTCCGCTCCCCCACGGCGCCGCCACAGCCGGCCCCCGACCGCCCACACCGTCGGTATCGGGTGAAGACACGCCGGGTCCGGACCATATGCCGCAACGGACCCGCGAGGCAGGAGGGTTCGGGCATTCTTGCCGCATGGCCCGACACGAAGGTGCAGCGAGTTCGCCGGAATCCGAGGGAGGAGCAACAGTCACCAATCCGGCCGCTCCCCCCGCGCAGGCGGCCGGGACCGGTAATGGCAGCGCACCGGAGGACGCGTCAGCACACGGGACGGGACCCGTCGCAGTACAGCCCTCACTCCCGCAAGAAGAGTCAACGCCGACCGGGGACGCTGACCCCTCCGAGGAGTCCGGCAGCGGCCCGTACCGTGTCACCCTCCTGGATCTCGGACGGTTCACGGTCGGCGCCGTCACGGTGGTAGCGGCATTGGTCGGGCTGATCCTCGGTATCCGGGCTGAGCTGTACGCCGGCAGGGAGGACCAACGCGCCGAAAAGGCGGAGCAGCGGGCGGCCGCGGAGGAGCGCCGATCCCGAAAGGAGCGGGAGAAGGCGTACGCGAACCTCGTCGACTTCTACCGGATGGGCTCGGAGGTGATCGTGGTGAACGGAAGCTCACGCGTCATGGCCATGCGACTCACGCTCCCAGCAAGCAGAGTGAGATGGGACCTGGACCTCCTCCAACCCTGCAAGCAGATCGCCGTCCCGAACAAGGCACTGCTCGACTCCATGGCCCTTGAGCAGCCGTCGGTGAGTCTGACGGAAGGCGACCTGGCGCAGTTGCGTCTGGAGTTCATGGACCCGACGAGCAAAGCCTGGATCCGCAACAGCGGCGGGGCCCTTGCGCGCATGGACGTGTGGGCGCCCTCAGGGCGGCCCAACCTGGTGAGTTCCGAGGCATGGAGCGTATCCGCACAGAACGCGCCCCAATGCGAAGGGTCCTAATACTGCAACGGTGCTTGCTGACTGATGGCCAGGTCGGTCGTTGGTGTGGTCGTGGGTGGGGACCTTGCTGATGTCAGGTTCTGGGCTCGGGAACTCGATGCTTTGCATGAGCGGTTCGTGCACCGTTTCAGCAGGTCGGAGCCTCGGGAGTCGGCACTGGCTTATCTGCGGGGGCTGATCGCTCCGCTGCAACGCAAGAATGGCTGGACGCTCGCGGAGGAGGCCGGCCACTCGGGCCCGGACC
>NZ_JBSFVB010000034.1:0-31602 GCF_053592115.1 Streptomyces sp. NPDC002788
CCCACGCCTGCCTGGCCGTCCTGCGAGCCCGCGAGCTGGATGCCGGGAAAGCAGAAACGGATCCTCCCAGCTCATCCACCTCAGCCTCGCCGAGACACGACGGCTGATCACCCGCCTCACCAACCGTCATCCCACACCCGTCGAGCACATCCTGCACTGGTCGACCTGGCGCCGACATCGACAACACCAGGCCCGCATCAGCCACTACAAACGGCGCGGCCACAGCCCCTGACCTGGCCATCAGTCACAGCAAGCACCGTTGCAGTACTAGCCGCCCTGCCGGCGCCGTTCGTCGTACGCGGCTTGCGCCATCCCGTGCAGGAACTCCGCGACCATCGCCGCGACCGCACCCCCGACAATCCAGACGATCACGGACTGTGAGACCCACGTGTAGATCACGATGGCGGCCACGCAGTAGACGATGACACCGATGGCATACTTCGGTACAACGGCTCCGGCGTCGAATCGGAGCCCTGGGCCGCCCAGTAGCCGCGGTATTAGCCGGACACACTTGCCCTCAGAGACCCCGGGCCGTCGCGAGCCCGGGGTCTTGTGCTGGCAGTGCTCCAACACTGGAAGGCTGACTAAAGCCTGTCCGATGGGCCGGTCGGGCGGTCCGCTGTGACCAGCCATGACGTGCTGAGCAGCCGGACTGTGCCGTCCGCCACCTCCTGAGCGCGCAGATGGTCCGTCAGGGTGCGGCGGGCGCGGAATCGCGTGGCCGCGTCGGCCTGCTCCATCAGGTGGCGGCCGGGGCCGGTGCCCAGCAGGAACGCCGCCGCGTCCTCGGCTCCGTGTCCCCATGTCCCATACGCCTGCGCCTGGTTGATGCTGATGCCGGTGAATCCGGCCGCGGCGAGCACTTCGCGGATGCGGTCCGGGGCAGCTAGGGAGAACATGCCGGGCTGCCCCGGCCGGCCGAAGTCGCCGACGGGCAGGAAGTCGCGCAGCGACGCCATCGCCGCGACCCAGCCGTTGAGCGTGGCATCGGCCGGGCAGACGAACGCCAGGTGCCCGCCGGGCCGCAGTGCCCGGCAGACGTTACCGAAGGCCGCTACGGGGTCGGCGAAGAACATCACCCCGTAGCGGCTGACCGCCGCGTCGAACGAGCCCTCCTCGAAAGGGTGCACCTGGGTGTCGCCTTGCACGAAGGAGGCGTTCGTGATGCCCTCCCGCTCCGCGCGGACCCGCGCCTCGGCCAGCATCGGGCCGGACAGATCGAGGCCAAGCGCGTGCCCTCGAGGCGCTCTGAGCGCGGCAAGGCGCGTGGTCTGCCCGGAGCCGCAACCAAGGTCGAGGACCCGGTGGTCCCCGGTGATCCCGGCGGCATCGAGCAGTGGCTCGTTGAAGCCCTCGTTCACGGCGTTCCAGCGGTCCTGGTTGCGGGCCCAGTGGGAGCCTTCTGGGCCGTTCCATGCCTGTGCCTGCTCGGTGTTGACAACGTCCGGCACGGGGGGCCTCCTATGGGGAACGACGGATAATGGGTCCATGACGCGGTACATGCCGGTCGAGTCGTGCGTGGCGGTGTCGGCGAAGCCGAACTTCTCGTAGAGGAAGCGTGCGGGGCCGTCCGCGATCAGGGAGATGTAGGCGGTGGCGGGTGCCCGGCGCTCCAGCTCGGCGGTGAGTGCGGCCATGATGCGCTTGCCCAGTCCGCGTCCTTGGTGGGCGGGGTGTACGCACATGTCGACGATCTGGAACGCGGTACCGCCGTCACCGATGATCCGCCCCATGCCGACGGGCTCCCCCTCGTGGTGGAGGACCACCCCGTGCCAGGTGTTGGGCAGGGCGAGCGCCACCGCTTCCGGGGCTTTGTCGGAGAGGCCGGCATCGGTGCGCAGGCGGCGGAACACCTCGACGGAGGGCACCCCCACGCTCAACTCGTACGGGTCGTTCAAGCTGTCCACTTCCGATCGTGTGATGTGCGCGGTGACGGCTTGCTCCGGTGCTCGGCTCGCCGGTCAGTGGCCGGTTTCGGCGTGGTCGCCGTGGTCGCTGAGCTGCGCTTCGAACCAGTCGTGCAAAGCATCGACCAGGGCGGGCTCTGCGGTGGTGTAGGTGAGGGTGGCCCCGTCGGGCCGTTCCAGGTAGCGCACTTCGATGCGTTCGTAGCCGTCTTCAAGTTCCGCCAGGCCCGGCATGCCATCGCCATGGATCTGGGCGGGGTCGCCGAAGTCGCCCCGGCCGAACGCCTTGGCCTCCTCTCGGAGGTGGGTGCGTATGAGACTGACCTGCTTGGCGTCGTCAGGCTGGTCGGCGACGACGTCCTGGACCCCGCCCGTCTCGGTTGGGGTGAAGCGGTGGGTGGTTGCTTCGAGGTCGAAGGGCATCACGGCCCGGCCGCGTTCTGCGACCGCTTCCTGTCGGCCAGTTTGCCCGTTGTCGCCGTCCTGCTGAGGGCCGCCGATCAGGAGAGCTGCGCCCAGTGCCGCGCCGACACTCGTCGCGGTGATACCGACCGTGAGCAGCCGGCGCCTGCCGTGCTTCATCCAGTGCCTCCGTGAACACTTCGAGGGCGGTACGCCCGCTCCGTGGTGAATGGGATCGCCCCGATGCCGTGGCCGCCAGGGCGTCTGGGACCAGTCTTCGGCCGCGCCGCGGCTGTGGAAGTGCTGGTCCGACCCGTCCCAGCTGGCCGTAGGGATTGGGCTTACTTCTGCTTGGCGGGGATCAGCCACAGGACGATGACGGCGGATACCGCGGCCACGCCCGTGGCTACGAGAAACGCGTCATCGAAGCCGGAGGCGGCCCGGTCGCCGGTGCGGACGGCGATGCTCGCGGCTGCGGCGCTGGAGACGACCGCAGCGCCGACCGAGGCACCGAACTCGTGGAAGGTGCTGACGACCCCGGAGGCCACACCGGCCTCATGGGGAGCGACACTGCTCAGCGCGGTGGCCGCAGCAACGACGAACAGCGCGCCCAGTCCCGCCGCTGCCATGCTCACACCAGTGACCATGGCAGCGGTTCCGGACCAGAGCACCGGAACGAGGAAGCCGGCGGCCGCGACGGCCAAGGCGACCGCGGCCAGCAACCGTGCCCCCAGACGGCCGATCACACGTCCGGCAGCGGTGGCGGCGGCCATCGTCACCAGTGCCACCGGCAGGAACAGCACGCCGGTCATCAGGGCACCGTGGCCCTGATGGTTCTGGAAGTAGAACGAGCCGAGGAAAAACGCCCCTACCATCAGCGCCGTGGTGACAGCGATCACGAAGGTGCCCGCCACCACCGGGCGCCGGCCGAGCAGACGCAGGTCCATCAGCGGCGCCGCCGCCCGGCGCTGCCACGCGGCGAAGGCAGCGCAGGCGGCTGCCGAGAAGGCGACCAGGACGACGGTGACAGCATCGAGCCAGCCGTGGTCGCCGGCCCGGATCAGAGCGTAGATGAGGGCGCCGGTCGCGGCGGCGACCAGGATGGCGCCGGGTATGTCGAGGGTGCCGGTGGTCGCGCGGGGCAGGCGGGGCAGGATCCGGGCGAGCGAGACGAGGACGATCAGGCCGACGGGGACGTTGACGAAGAAGACCCAGGCCCAGCCCGGACCTGCCGTGATCAGCCCGCCCAGCAGTACACCGAGAGCGGCGCCCCCGCCGCCGAGCGCCGACCAGATGCCCAGCGCGCGGTTGCGCTCGTCGCCGTCGAACAGCCGCACCACCACGGACAGGGCGGCGGGTGAGAGCATCGCGGCGCCCACCCCCTGGGCGATCCGGGCACCGAGCAGCAGCGGGGCGCCGGTGGCGAGCCCGGCGGCCAGCGACGCCGCAGTGAACACGGCGAGCCCGGCCAGGACGACCCGCTTGGCACCGAACAGATCCGCCGCCCGGCCGCCGAGCAGCATCAGACTCCCGAACGTGAGGGCGTACCCGCTGACCACCCACGTCAGTGCCGCGCGGTCCAGGTCCAGTTCGGCGCCCATGTCAGGCAGTGCGATCGCGACCACGGTGACGTCGAGGATCAGCATCAGCTGAGCCAGTCCCAGCAGTCCCAGGGCCGTCCAGCGCAGCGGATGCGGTGCGTCCGCTGCGCGTGTGGTGGTGGTTTCCGTGTCGCTCATGACACTCACCCCTCATCGCTAAGTCGTACAAGTGTGTTCACGTTATACGCCCCCGGGGTATAAGCCAAACAGTCTTGTACGACTTGGCGGGGTAGTGTGGGTGCATGGGCAGCAAGAACTCCACGGCCACCAGGCGCGCCGACGCCTTGCGCAGCATCGACGCGATCGTGCAGGCCGCCGCCGAATGCCTCGGACGTAACCCGGAGGCGAGCATGAGCGAGATCGCGCGCGTCGCGGGGGTGGGCCGGGTGACGCTGTATGCGCACTTCACCTCCCGGGCAGAGGTCGTCGACGCAGCGATGAGCCGGGCCATCGACCGGGGCAACGAAGCACTGGACGCGGTCGATCTGACCGGTGACCCACTGCTCGCCCTCGCGCGTTACGTCGAGTCCGGCTGGCATCTGGTGGATCAGGCGCGGGCACTGCTCGTCGCCGCCCAGAAGGAACTCTCCGCAGGACGCATCCGCGAACTGCACAACGGACCCGCCGCCCGGGTCGAGACACTGGTCGCCCGAGGCCGTGCTGAGGGAGTCTTCCGCACAGACCTGCCGATCACGTGGCTGATCAATGTCCTGCACACGGTCATGCACAGCGCCGCGGAGGAGATCCGCGCCGGCCGCCTCACCTCCGACCGCGCCGCCGACCACATCACCGCCACGGTCCTGGCCGCCTTCACGCCGCCGGGCAAGCCGGTACCCGATACCGGCGGCAGGGCGTAACACCAACAGCCCACGACCAAGAGCTCGCCGCAGGAGGGACTGCAGGTGGCCGAGGCAGGGCGGCACGGGCAAGTGGGCCTGCGCAGCACGGGATACCTCGCGCGATGAGTCCGTGCCCGCCGACAGTCCAGGCATCGCGCGGGTCCCCAACGTCACGCTGTTGCGTGTGTATCCGTACGATGGCGGGCATGACCAGCAGCACCCGATCGAGTCGCCGCCCCGCTGGGCCGCTGTTCGCGCTGCTGGTACTCACAGTGCTTGCCGGGATCCTGGGCATGCACGCACTGGCTCCCAGCGGAGCGCCGGCACCCGAACACGCCATGACCATGGCCCATGCTCCTGCCACGGAGCAGGCCAGCGCGGCATGTTCGCACACCGACGGCGGCTCCGGGCACCTCGCACACGCCGACGGAACGTGCGCAGCGGCCGGTATCGGCTCCGCATACGCGCCGCCCGCGCTGGCCGGCGCCCTGCCCGCCCCGGCCTCTGCCGGTGTTCCGATCGCCGCGCCGACGGCGGCCGTGCAGGGCCGGGCGCCGCCTGACCTCTCCGAACTGCAACTCCTGCGGATATAGAGCGGCCCGCACGACACCCCGCACGCCCTGTCCCGGGGCGGGTGCCGTGTTTTCGCCTGCTCTCATCCCACTGATCCCGCGCGCCCGACACAGGCGCGCGTCAAGGAGTTGCACCACCATGATCCGCAAGCGTTCCCTGATCCGCCGCGGCACCGCCGTGGCCGCCGCCGGCACGGCCGCTCTCGTCCTGGCCGCATGCGGCGGCAGCGGCGACAGCGCGACCGGGCACAACAGCCACACCGCGACCTCGGCATCCGCATCGGCTTCCGCCTCGCAGGGCCAGCACAACGCCGCCGACACCGCCTTCGCGCAAGGAATGATCCCCCACCACCGCCAGGCAGTGGAGATGGCCGACCTCGCCCCGTCCCGCGCCCAGTCGGCCGAGGTGAAGAAGCTCGCCGAACAGATCAAGAAGGCCCAGGACCCAGAGATCAAAACCCTGTCCGGGTGGCTGACCTCCTGGGGTGAGAAGGTTCCCGCCGAGGGTGCCATGGACCACTCCGCTCACGGCACGGGCGGGATGATGACGACCGAGGAGATGAACGAGCTGGAGAAGGCATCCGGCAAGGCGTTCGACACCGCCTTCATGGAGATGATGATCAAGCATCACGAAGGCGCGGTGGCGATGGCCAAGACGGAGAAGACAGAAGGCGCCTTCCCCGACGCCAAGAAGATGGCCGACGCCATCATCACCTCGCAGACCGCCGAGATCGAGAAGATGAACGAGCTGCTCGGCAAGAGCTGACCGCTCCGGCAGTTGGGGGGCGTGTTGGGCCTGCACGGCCCGCACACCCCCACTGCTTGTCACACCCCACTACTTGCCATTAATACCCCCCGGGGGTATATCGTTGTGGTGTGGGACATGGGATCGGGCCACACTGGACGGGAATGGGGATGACGGTCATGGACCACACCGCACACCGTGCCAGCACCGCTCACGACCACGCCGCACACCAGGCGAACGGTGGTCACGATGGGCATGGCGGAACGTCCTGGGCAACGGCGGCGAAGGCAACGCTGCACTGCCTGACCGGATGCGCGATCGGCGAGATCCTCGGCATGGTCATCGGCACCGCCCTGCTGTGGGGCAGCGTGCCCACCATGGTCCTGGCGATCACCCTGGCGTTCATCTTCGGCTACTCCTTCACCCTGCTCGCCCTCCGCAGGGCGGGCCTGGGCTTCAAGAGCGCCGTCAAGGTGGCGCTGGCCGCGGACACCGTCTCCATCGCGATCATGGAACTCGTCGACAACGGCGTCATCGCCCTCAGCGGCGCGATGGACGCCCACCTGTCCGACTCCCTGTTCTGGACCGCACTGCTCGGCGGCTTCGCCGTCGCATTCGTGATCACGACCCCGGTCAACAAGTGGATGATCGGCCGGGGCAAGGGCCACGCCGTCGTCCATGCCTACCACTGACCACAGCAGACGCGCGCCCGGGCGGCACCCTCTAGCAGGACCAGCAGGGCGGCCGCGTCGGCGATCAGCTGGATGCGCATGCCTTCCAGCTCGCCGCCCGCGAGTGTGGCCCGGGCCACCGCATCGGCGAGGTGCCCGACCGGTTGCATGTGCACCAGCAGAAGCATCGTCGCCAGCGCTGTGATCAGCAGTTTCGCGATGACCCAGTAGTGGCGCAGCAGCCCCCAGACGGTGCCCAGCGACTGGAGAACGCCGGTCAGCAGCGAGGCGATGCTGAGGGGAACGATCACGGACCACCCCACCAGCTCCATCGCCACATAGGCGCTCTGCACCGTCTGGGGCGAGCTGCTGGACAGCCCGGCTACGGCCAGTCCCAGGAAGGCGGCGACCGCTCCCAGCCAGCCGACCGGGGCGGTGACGTGGAGGGTGAGGGTCGGCTTGCGCAGCCGCGGCGGGAACGCTGTCACTGCGTGTGCTCGTGCATCCCGCCGCCGGCCAGGTGCACGATCACGAACACCACGACCAGGACGACCGCGACCGCCGCGGACACCTTCACCCAGCGGGGCGCCCCGTCGTCGTCATCGGCTCCGAACGAGGCGGCGAGCCAGCCATAGCGTCCTCCACACCCCGACTCATGTGAGCGTGCCCCCGGGCGCTGGTGCAATCGGCCGCGATCAGACTTCGTTCGGGTGAGGCGTCGCTGCGTGTCCTGAGAGAGCGGCTGCATCTGGTGATCCTCAAGTATGTCGGTCGGTGACATCGAGAGGACCGGGGTCTGCTCATGGGTTCGGACATGCGCACCGCCGAAGGGGCGGATACAGCCAGCTCGCGAAGCCGCACACTGACGATCGCCGGCGGGCTCATGGTCGGGGGCTTCCTTCTCAATGCCATCTTGACCGCGACGCTTCATCCCTCCGGGGAGCAGGACGACCACCCTGCGATCTTCACCGAGTACGCAGACAGCGGCACCTGGATCGCCGTTCATCTTGGCCAGTTCATTGGCGTCCTGGTGACGCTGAGCGGCCTGCTCGTGCTGTACCGCGTCCTGCGCGGTGCCAACGGGCCTTCCCCGCTTGCGCAGATCGCGGCCGCAGGAACCGTGGCGACCGCCGCGATCTGGGCTGTCCTACAGGGGCTGGACGGTGTGGGGCTGAAGCAGGCCGTGGACTCCTGGGCCAGCGCGTCGGACGCGGAAAAGACGATCCGCTTTGCCAACGCCGAGACCGTACGCTGGCTGGAATGGGGATTCCAGAGCTACTTCCGCATCCTGCTCGGACTGACCCTCGCCCTCTTCGGGACTGTGATCCTCACCAGTCGCCGGATCGCCGGCTGGCTGGGCTGGACGGCCCTTGTTGCGGGTGTGTGCTCTGTGATCGTCGGAGTCGACGTGGGCTACAGCGGCCTGGCCAGTGGGCTCCAGGACGTCCTCGGTATCGCCTTCTTGATTCTCGTCCTGATCTTCGCCGTCGGAGTACTCGTCACCGGAGTACGCGAGCGCAATCGGCGCGACGGCTGAACCGATCGGTGCGCAGGTATCGGCCGGACACTCATTCCCGAGAATGAACGGCTGACCCGTCGGCGCAGCAAGGGCACAAGAAGCCGACGCCGTGAGACTTGCTGGTGCCTCCATGACCAAGCGGACCGCTGGGCTTCGATGTACTCGATCTGCACAGTCCTCGTAGAGGTGAGCCGAGGAACGCCCCAGAGCAGGTGTGCGAGCTTGTGCACTTCATTCACCTGGCCCGTCGGTCAAAGCCCGTTACCGCTTCACAGCTGGTTGACGCGGTTTGGTCCCGAAGGTGACCAGGGCGGCGAGTCCGGCGATGAGTGCCAGGAGTCCGAACAGCTGTGGGTAGCCACCCAGTGGTACGGCCAGTGCGGCGCCGGCGAAGGGGGCGAGGGCGGAGGCTGCCGTGGTGGGTGCGGCGAGTAGTCCGGACAGACGGCCGTAGTGGGTGGTTCCCCAACGGTCGGTGATAGCGGTGGCTTGGAGGAGGGTGAGGTTGCCGCGGACCATCCC
This sequence comes from Streptomyces sp. NPDC002788, assembly GCF_053592115.1. Taxonomy (NCBI): domain Bacteria; kingdom Bacillati; phylum Actinomycetota; class Actinomycetes; order Kitasatosporales; family Streptomycetaceae; genus Streptomyces; species Streptomyces sp. NPDC002788. The sequence continues at coordinate 8,779 of NZ_JBSFVB010000034.1, forward strand.
GGCCGTGACGGAGAGGGCGACCAGCAGGGCGTACGGGCCGGGTACGAGCGCGAGTGCCGCTGTGGTCACAGCGCCGAGCGCGATCAGTGCGGTCGTACGTGCCGTTGTCCCGGTGCGGCGCGCAATGGTCGCGTACAGGGTGCGGCCGAGGGTCTGGCCGGCGCCGCCGAGGCCCAGTGCCCAGGCGGCCTCGGTGGTGGTGAAGCCACGTTCGAGCAGGAGCGGGACCAGAGCGACGACGACGGCGGAGACAGCGAACGCGGAAAGGGTCAGGGCGGCGGCCAGCATCCACAACGGCCGGCTGCGGGCGACGACGTCCGCGCCGCCGGTGGCGTGGGCGGAGGCCGGTGGTGCCTTCGGCCATGGTGCGTTGAGCGCGAGAGCGTGGGCGGGGATGGTGACGACAGCGAGCACCAGGGCGAGGACGGCGTAGGTCGCGCGCCAGGACAAGTGGTTGGCGAGCGCCGCGGTCACCGGGGCGAAGATGGTGGAGGCCAGGCCGCCGGCCAGGGTGACGATGGTGAGGGCGCGGATGTGGCCGGGGGCCCACCAGCGGGTGATCGCGGCGAAGGCGGGCTGGTAGAAGGTCGCGGCCATCGACAGACCGGCGAGCAGCCAGCCGGCCACGAAGACCGGCAGTTTGGGGGCTGCGGCCACAGTGAGGATGCTCAGCACTCCGAGAACCGAGCCGACGGTCATCACGGTGCGCGGGCCGCGGTGGTCGATGATGCGGCCGACGCGTATCCCGGCAAGCGCGGACACGAGTAGCGCGGCGGAGAACGCGGCCGTGGTCGCCCCGACGGGCCAGCCGGTGTCGGCGGTGATCTGCGGGTTCAGCACGGGGAACGCGTAGTAGACGATGCCCCAGCTGGTGATCTGGGTCGCGCACAGCGCCAGGAGGGCGGCGCGGGGCGGCGACCGGTCCCCGGTTCCGGTCGCGGCCCCGCGCTCAGGGGTGTTGAGGTCGGTCACGAGCCGCAGCAGCCGCCCGCCGGCGCTTCCTCGGTGACCGTGGCGGCGGGCGCGCCTACGCCGATCTGCACGAGCGCGGGCGCCGGAGCGCAGCAGCCGCCGGCGTCGGCCTGCCCGGCGGCCGGGTCGTCGAACAGTCCGGCGCCGCCGCACACTCCGGTCTCCGGGAGAGTGAGTTCGACGCGGTCGGCGGACTCGAGGTCTCCTGCGATGGCCGCGGTGACGGAGCGGACCTGCTCGTAGCCGGTCATGGCCAGGAAGGTCGGGGCGCGGCCGTAGGACTTCATGCCGACCAGGTAGACGCCGGGTTCGGGGTGGGACAGTTCGCGGTGGCCGTGCGGGTAAACGGTGCCGCAGGAGTGCTGGTCGGGGTCGATGAGCGGTGCAAGTTCGGTGGGTGCCTGGAGCCGTTCGTCCAGGCCGAGGCGGATCTCGGAGAGGAAGGACAGGTCGGGGCGGAAGCCGGTGAGCACGATGACTTCGTCGACCGGGTCGAGGCGACGGCCGTCCTCGCCGGCCAGGACCAGGCGGCCCTCGCTGTCGCGTTCGATGGCCTCGGTGCGGAAGCCGGTGACCGCGTCCGCGTACCCGTTGTCGACGGCGGCCTTCGCCGCAAGGCCGAGAGCGCCGCGGGCGGGCAGCTGGTCGGCTTCGCCGCCGCCGAAGGTGGAGCCGGAGATGCCCCGGCGCAGGATCCACACGGCATGCGTGCCCTGCTCATCCTTGGCGACATCGGCGAGAGTGGCCAGCGCGGTGAAGGCGGAGGCGCCGGAGCCGATGACTGCGGTGCGCTTGCCTGCGTAACGGGCCCGCACAGCCGGGTCCTTGAGGTCGGGGACGCGGTAGGTGATGCGGTCGGCGGCGGTCTTCTCTCCGAGGGCGGGCAGGCCGCTGGCGCCGGCCGGGCCGGCGGTGGTCCAGGTGCCGGAGGCGTCAATGACGGCCCGGGCGAAGACGCGCTCCTCGCCGTCGGCGGTGGTGAAGTGGACGACGAAGGGCTGGGCTTCGCGGTCGGCGTCGACGATGCGGTCGCGGCCGGTGCGGGAGACCCCGGTGACAGTGGCACCCACACGAACGCGGTCGCCCAGGACGTCCGCGAGGGGCTGCAGATAGAGCTCGGCCCAGTCCCCGCCGGACGGGTAGGTGGCCGCGTCGGGCTTAGTCCAGCCGGTGGGGACGAGCAGCTTCTCCGCGGCCGGGTCGGTGAGCTCGCCCCAGGTGGAGAACAGCCTGACGTGGGACCACTCGCGCACCGCAGAGGCGGCGGCCGGTCCGGCTTCCAGGACCAGAGGTTCGATGCCGCGCTCGACAAGGTGGGCGGCGGCCGCGAGGCCTGCCGGGCCGCCGCCGATGACGACGACCGGCAGGTCCGAGGTGGTGGTGGTCATGGCAGATCGTCCTCCGGATTGCGCGGCCCGGCCCGGGCCGCTGCTTCGATCACTGTCGATATTCCGACCTTGCCACTCGTATCGAGGAGTGTCAACATAGACGCATGTCGAAGTCAGAGGTTGTCGAGCTGCCCGACCTGGACACCGGGGCCGTGGTGCCGTGCTGCCCGCCGATCACCGCCGGGGAGCTGTCGCAGGCCGATGCGGAGACGATGGCCGCGATGTTCAAGGCGCTGTCCGATCCGGTGCGACTGCGGCTGTTCTCCAAGGTCGCCTCGTATGCGGGAGGCGAGGCGTGCGTCTGCGACATCTCCGACGTCGGCGTCTCCCAGCCGACGGTCTCCCATCACCTGAAGAAGCTGCGCGAGGCCGGCCTGCTCACCTCGGAGCGGCGCGGGACCTGGGTGTACTACCGGGTCGCCCCGTCCGTGGTGGCCGCGATGTCGGCCATGCTCGACCTGCGCACCTGACGGTCGCGGCACCGCCGGCGGTTGCCGGTCAGGAACAGCCTGGCGGGCAGCAACGCGCCAGGTACTCCTGGAGCGCGCCGAGCCGCTCGGCCATGCTCGCGCCGTCGGCTCGGTAGAAGACCTGCTTGCCCTCCTTGCGGGAGAGGACCAGCCCGCCGCGGCGCAACAGGCTGAGGTGTTCCGAGGCGGTCGACGGCCTCAGCGCACACCGCTCGGCAATCTCACCGACCGTCAGTTCCACGCCGCCGGCGAATTCCTGCATCACCTTCTGCCGAGTCTCGCTCGCCACGGCCTTGAGGAAGTCGGCCGTCGCCGTATCCACCGCGAACCCGTCACCGCTGGCTGCGTTCACCGCTCCACGCTCAACATTTCGTCACTTCCCGAAACAACGACTCATCATGGAAGGTCCACGATCTCATGGAACACGCCGGCCTCATCGTCATCGGCGCCGGGCAGTCCGGCCTGGCCACCGCCACCCTCGCCCCCCGTCACGGCTTCACCCGCACCCTGATTCTGGAGGCAGCCGATCAGCCGGGCGGGGCGTGGCCGCGCTACTACGACAGCCTCACCCTCTTCTCCCCCGCCCGGTACTCCTCGCTGCCCGGCATGCGCTTCCCCGGCGACGGCGACCACTACCCGACACGGGACGAAGTGGTCGACTACCTGCGCGCCTACGCCCGCCGGCTCGACGCCGACATCCGCACCTCCACCACCGTCATCTCGGTGCTGCCCCGCGACGGCGCATGGGTGGTGCGCGCGCAGGACGGTGCCGAGTTCACGGCGCGGGCGGTCGTGGCCGCGACCGGCGCCTTCCGCAGCCCGTACACGCCTGACGTGCACGGACGCGAGGAGTTCGCCGGACGGTCCCTGCACGCCGCTGACTACCGCAGCCCCGAGCCGTTCACCGGCCAACGGGTCGTGGTCGTGGGCGGCGGCAACTCCGCGGTTCAGATCGCCGCCGAACTCGGCGCGGTCGCCGACACCACACTGGCCACCCGCCGGCCGATCGGCTGGATGAAGCAGCGCCCGTTGGGCCGGGACGTTCACTGGTGGTTCAAGCGCACTGGATTCGACATCGCTCCGCTGAGCCGGCTGCTGGAAAAGGTGCCGGTGTCCGTCCTCGACGACGGTCGCTACCGCATGGCGCTGGACACCCACGGCGTCAAGCAGCGCGAGATGTTCACTCGCCTTACCCCGGACGGTGTCGTGCGGACCGACGGCTTCAAGGAAGCGGTCGACGCAATCATCTGGGCCACCGGATACCGCCTCACCTTTCCCTACCTGAACGGGAGCGGCGTCCTGGACGCCGACGGCCGGCCCCGGCACCACGGCGGCATCGCCGCCGTTCCAGGACTCGGGTTCGTCGGCATCGAATTCCAGCGCAGCTTCTCCTCCAACACCCTGCGCGGCGTGGGCCGCGACGCCGCGCACGTACTGTCCCGGCTCAGTCGCTCACGCTGACTTCAGCGTTCCCGGACGCGCGGTTCCACTCCTCGCTGTAGACCTGGATCTCTTCCTCGGACAGATCCAGGTCCCCTTGGACGCGCACCGCGCTGGTGTCGGGCACGGAAGTGGGTACGGCAGTGGGATCGCAAGCGCCGGCGGCAGGAGACTGCGGCTTGCCCGGCCGACCAGCCCTCCCGGCGCACGGGGCGCGGCTGGCCGTTCGGCGGTGCGGTCAGGGTGCGGCGGGTGCCTGTGTTCGGTCATCATCCCGGGTCTCTCCCTGGTGCGTTGGCGTCCTCCACCGGCTCTGTGACGGCCGGTGGCGTGCCCGCGCGAGCGAGAAGCCGCCCCGATGCTCGGTGGCCGCGCCGGTGGCCTGTGAAGGCGTGGATGGTGCTGACTGGCAGCGGCGAGTGCGCGAAGAATCCGCAGCGCCGACACTCCGTCGACCAGGCCCAGCACGTGTTCTGCCTGTGGGTCTCCGCGCTGCTGATCACGCTCGTGTGACATCAGAAGCCGCGAAGAAACCTCTGTTGATGCGCACGGAGCTCGGCGGTACTGCAAGGCGCTGGTAGGGGCACACACCCGGCGAATCGCCCAGATGTCAATCCATGGGGTCGATAGCGATCAGTCCTGGTACCGGGTCGAGGGTGTAGCCCTGCTGCACAAGGAGGCCACCGATTACGCTGCTGATCTGTTGAGGGAATGATCCAAGGCGGAGATGGCCAGAGCCAGGAAGACCGGCACTGACGTGGATAGCCTGCAGCTCCGGCCAACCTGCCATTCGTGCTGCCTGCCGCAGTGAAGTTGAAGGAAGACTCCGACATCCGCTGTCAAGGGATGACGTTTCACACCACGTTGACGGTCCAGGCCCAGGCTGTCCGCTGAGCGCGGTCCTCATCACCTACGCCATCGAATGAGCCGCGCGATGGACTGCCTCCCGACGTAAACCGAAGGGCTGGCGCACGCCGTCACTGCAGGCTCAGGCACGTGTCATGAGGACGAACATCGCGTCCTGACGGGGCTGAACACCAAGCTCAGGCCCGGTGCAGGGGGACGACGCCCGTGGCGTCGTCCCCCTGTTGCTGTCCGGGCACTGGCGCCGGAGCCATACCGCCGAACGTACTCAGTTGGCGGCGCAGTCTCTGGAGCTCGTCGCATCACGACACCACCGGTGTTCCGTCCCAACCTGCGCGACAGCCGCTTCCAGCAGAGGACGGACGCTCTTGAACAACCGGCGGCCGATGTCCCGGTGCCCGTTTGGCCGCAGCAGCTGGAGGAAACTGACCTCCAGCAGTGGATCGTGCGGATCCCAGCCTCTGGTCAGGCGCGTGGCCACTTGCCAGTCCTGGAGCCGGGGAAGGGGCATGCCTGCCCGCAGATGCTCTTCGACCACCGCAGCAAGCGGGGCCTCATCGTGCAGGTTGCGGATCAACCACGGGGTTTCTGCGTCCTTGGCGAGACGGTCGGTGCGGAGCTCCTTCCGCAGTTCGACGACGTGCGGACCGAGGACGTCGACCAGGTGCAGGCATGCCTGCAGGTCCGCGACGGGTGTGCGGATCGCGGGGTGTGGTGGACGCACGTGTGACTTTCGGTATGACAGATGGGGCACGCCCCGCCGGCCCTCGGGTTGGCGGGGCGGCGGGCCGGCGGGGCGGGGGTCTTCAAGCCCGCATGCGGGCTCAGGTCCGGATACGGGCTTCAGGTCCGGATGCGGAATTCCGCGCTCAGCTGCTGCTCCCGCCGCGAGCTGGGGCCGACACGGAGCATGAACTCACCCGGTTCGACCACGCGGCGGTTGTCGGCCGTGACGAGTGAGCACTGCGCGGCGGGGATGCCGAGGCGGACGTCCAGGCTTTCGCCGGGAGGGATTTCGACCTGGGTGAAACCCTTCAGCTCCTGCTCGGCCCAGGTGACGCTGGTGGTCAGGTCGCTGATGTACGCCTGGACCGTTTCCAGGGCCGGGCGGCTGCCGCTGTTGGTGAGCCGCACCGTGGCGTCGACGGTGCCCTCGGCCGAGACGTCCGGGTCGTGCACGACGAGGTCGGAGTAGGTGACGGTGGTGTAGGTGAGGCCCTCGCCGAACGCGAACAGGGGGTCCTGGGTGAGATCCGCATAGCGGCTCCCGTGCTGGCCTCGCACCTGGTTGTAGAAGACCGGTTGCTGTCCGACGTGGCGTGCGAAGGAGACCGGGAGCCGGCCGCTGGGTTCGATGAGTCCGAAGAGGAGTTCGGCGAGGGCGCGTCCGCCGCGCATGCCCGGGTTGAACGCCTCGATGAGTGCCGCCGCGTTCAGTGCCGACTCGGGGAGGGTGCTCGGCTTGGACTGGGCCAGTACGACGATCATCGGTGTGCCGGTGGCGGCGACCGCGTCCAGCAAGGCGATCTGGCTTCCTTGGAGGTCGAGCGTGGCCGTGGAGCGCACCTCACCGGTGAGGGCGATGGTGTCCCCCACGACCACCACGGCGTAGTCAGCGGCCTCCGCAGCAGCAGTGGCCTCCCGCAACTGTGCCTGGTCGACCGGGGCGGGAGTGAACGCGTCCGGCTGTGGTTGGCCGTCGGGCCCGAGGGACCATCCGGGGTTGGAGGCGGTGCTTTCGATGTCGGCTCCGCGGGCGTGCGTGACGGTCCAGTCGGACGGTGCGACGGCGCGCAGGCCGTCGAGCACCGTCTCCACCGACTCACGCGGATGTCCCTCGGGCATCCACTCGACCTGCCCGGAGGCCCCCGCCCAGTCACCGAGCATGGCCTCCGGACTGTCGGAGTTGGGACCGATGACCGCGATCGTCCGCGGCGTGCCCTGGCCCACGGCGCGGCCCGTTCCGTCCGAGGTCAGCCCGCCTTCGAGGGGCAGGATCCCCTCGTTGCGCAGCAGCACCAGGGAGCGTCGGGCGGTCTCGAGGTTGAGGTCGGCGTGTTCGCGGCAGCCGATCACCTGCGCCTGCCGGTCGCGGTCGGGAGCGCGGGGATCCTCGAAGAGCCCGAGCTCGAACTTCAGCCGCAGAACCCGCCGTACGGCGTCGTCGATCTGTTTCTCGTCGACCAGGCCGCGGGTGACCGCCTCCTGCGCGCCCTCGAAGAACTGCGGTGTGGCCATGATGAGGTCGTTCCCGGAGTTGACGGCGACTGCCGCCGCCTCGACGTAGTCGGCGCAGGTCCGTTGGTCGTAGACCATCCGGCCGACGTTGTCCCAGTCGGTCACCAGCGTGCCGGTGAAGCCCCACTCGCCCTTGAGCACATCGTTGATCAGCCACTGATGCGCGGTGATGGGCACCCCGTCGATCGACTGGTACCCGAGCATGAAGCCGCGGCAGCCGGCCCGGACCGCCTGTTCGAAAGGGGGCAGGAACCACGAGCGCAGCTTGCGCGGGCTGAGATCGGCTTCGCTCGCGTCGCGCCCGCCCAGGGTTTCGGAGTAGCCCGCGAAGTGCTTGGCATATGCCAGCACGGCGGTCGGGTCGCCGAGACCCTCACCCTGATAGCCGCGGACCATCGCCGCCCCGAGTTCGCCGATCAGGAACGGGTCCTCGCCGAACGTCTCGTTGATCCGGCCCCAGCGCAGGTCCCGGGTGATGCACAGCACCGGGGAGAACGTCCCGTGGATACCGGTCGCCGCGATCTCGGTCGCAGCCGCACGGGCCACCCGGTGGAGCAACGAGGGGTCCCAGGTGCAGGCCATGGCCAGCTGGGTCGGGAAGATGGTCGCGCCCGGCCAGAACGAGTGGCCGTGAATGCCGTCCTCGGCCGTCAGCAACGGAATGCCGAGCCGTGTCCGCCGGGCCAGTTCCATGGCCTCCGGCATCCTCTCGGGCGAAACGTGCAGGACCGATCCGGCCAGCTTCGCCGACACGATGTCCGCCAGGTCCCCGTGTTGTGCGTCGAGCATCAGCAGCTGCCCGACCTTCTCCGGCAAGGTCATCCGTGACAGCAAGTCCTCGATCCTTGCTTCCACGGACGCTTCCGGATCCAGGTACGCGGCAGGGCGGACCGGCTGTCCCACTGTGTTCTCCAAGTGATGAGTCGTACGGGGGCTGGAGGTTGATCGGCGACGGCGGGTGCTTCTGCCATCAGGTGCGCATCGCGATGACGTCGCGTCAGTTCGGGCTCGGCCGTGACGTCGAGCCGCGGATCACGAGGCTGGTGGGAATGATGCGCGAGGGGGCGGCCTCGGGCGCTCTGCGCACGTGGTCGAGGAGCAGACGCGCCGCTGCCTCACCCATTTCCCGCATCGGCTGGCGGATGGTGGTCAGTGCCGGATAGGTGTACGACGCCAGTTCGACGTCATCGAAGCCCACCACGGCGACGTCCTGCGGAATCCGAAGGCCGGCCTCGTGCAGGGCGGCGAGTACGCCGGCCGCCGAGGGGTCGTTGTGCCCGAAGACCGCGTCGAACTCCACGCCGTCCGCGAGAGCTTGCGTGACCGCGTTCCGGCTGCTGTCGAACAGGAAGTCGCCGCAGATGATGCTGCGTCGGTCGAGTTCGATCCCGGCCTGCGCATAGACGTCGACGAAGCCGCCCAGCCGTTCCCGGGTGCAGCCGTACTCATCGGGACCGGTCACCACCAGAGGTCGACGGCGGCCGAGGTCCAGCAGGTGGCGCGCCGCCTGCTCACCGCCCTCCCGGTTGGTGGTGGCCACGTAGGGGAATCCCGGCCGCTGGAAGCGGTCGTCGATCAGCACCACCGGCAGTCCGGCCTCGTGCAGTTCCGTGATGGATCCCAGGGCCCCCTCGGGCTCTATCACCAGCAGCCCGTCGAACGACTTGGCAGCGACCTGCAGGCCCAGCCTGCGCAGTGACTCCTCACCGCGGTTCACGGTCAGCATCCGCAGCCCGAAGCCCTCGGCCTCCAGCGTTTCGACGACCGCCTGCACTATGCCGGCCCAGGCCCAGGCCAAGTCAGGGACCAGCATCCCGATCATCTGGGTCGTGCCGCGTGCCAGCCCCACTGCCCCGGCGCTCGGCACATAGCCGAGCTCCGAGATCGCCTTGCGGACCTTCACGACGGTGTCCTCGCTGATCTCGCCCTTGCCGTTCAGCACCCGCGAGACCGTCGTCTTGCTGACCCCGGCCCGCGCGGCCACGTCGGCGATAGTGACTCCCATGTCACCTCCCCTCCCTTCCTCCAGAGGCGGAAGACGTCCTCCCGCACCGAAGGACCGATCGCACAGAGCCCTCGTGGAAATCGGTATCGGAAGCGGTCCCGGAACCGGTTCCGGGACCGAAAGTGAAGCACCGAAAGGCTCGACCGGTCAAAGCGGGCTCAGCCCTTTACGGCGGAGCTGGCCACACCCTGCACGAACCACCGCTGGAAGAACGTGAAGACGATCAGCACCGGCAGGACCAGCAGGACACCGAAGGCGAGGACCTGGCCCCAGTCCACGGGCTGCTGGCCCTGGAAGACGCTCATCTGCAGCGGGAGGGGACGTACTGAGGGGTCGGAGACCATCAGGACGGGCCAGAGGAAGGAGCCCCACTGGCCGAGGAAGGTAAGGATCGCCACCGACGCGTACACCGGCTTCGACATCGGGACGACGATCGCGAAGAAGGTGCGCCAGGGGCCGGCGCCGTCGATGCGGGCGGCTTCCTCGATGCTGGGCGGGATCGCGCGGAAGTAGGTGGCGAACTGGAAGATGGAGAAGGCTTGGGCGATGAAGGGGATGGCCTGGATATAGATGGTGTTGCGCTGGTCGTTGAACATGTAGAACAGCGGGACGGCCACTGCTTCGAACGGGACGAGCAACAGCAGCAGTACGAGGGTGAAGACGGCGTTCTGACCTTTCCAGCGCAGCCGGGTGAGCCCGTAGGCGGCCATGGAGTTGACGATCAGCCCGCCGAGCACCACGACGGCGGACAGGAGCAGTGAGATGCCCATGAACCGCCAGAAGTAGCCGGTGGCGTCGGAGTCGAAGCTGTCAAGGACGGCAGTGTAGTTGTCCAGCGACAGGTGGGTGGGCAGGAAGCCGGTCAGGCCGTTGAGCACTTCGTCGGAGGGCTTGAAGCTGCCCAGGAACAGGTAGAGGACGGGCAGGACGAAGATGAAGGCCAGGACGCTCAGGACGGCGTAGTCGAGGAAGCGGCGCAGGGGTGAGCGGGTCATGGTCAGTCCTCGTTGCCCGCGCGGACGACGCGGCGCTGGATGAGGGTCAGGGCGACGACGATCAGGAAGAAGACGACAGTGATCGCGGACGCCTGGCCGATGTTGTTCTGGTCGAAGGCCGTGGTGACGGCCTGGTACATCACCGTGCGGGTGGCGTCCTCGTCGAGTCCGCCGCCCTTGACGAGGACGTAGACCTGGTCGAAGACGCGGAAGGAGAACACCGAGGTGAGCAGGGCGACGAAGACGAGGGTGCCGCGGATGCCGGGCAGGGTGACGTGGCGGAACTGCTGCCAGCGGCTCGCGCGGTCGAGTGCGGCGGCCTCGTAGAGCTCGCCTGGGATCTGCTGGAGGCCGGCGAGGAGGATGACCATCTGGAAGCCGACGCCCTGCCAGACGGACAGCACGATGACCGAGGCCATGGCGGTGAGCCCGTCGCCGAGCCAGTCGAAGGCGCCCCAGTTGCCGAAAGTCACCGCGTCCAGCGCGGAGTTGAGCAGGCCGTCGCCGCTGCGGGCGAGGATGAGCCGCCAGATGACGGCGACCAGGGCCATGGGGAAGACGACGGGCAGGAAGAACAGGGACCGGAACAGGCCGATGGCCTTGAGTTTGCGGTTGAGGAGGATCGCCAGGGCCAGTGCCAGGCCGGTCTGCAGGGGTACGACGACCACGGCGAAGGTCAGGTTGTTCAGCAGGGCCCGCAGGAACGGGCCGGACATGTCGGGGTCGGTGAAGATGCGCCGGTACTGCTCCAGGCCGAAGAAGCGGGGCGGGAGCGGCGAGCCGAGGCGCACGTTGTAGAAGGAGAGTACGACCGCGTAGACGAAGGGGACACCGACGAAGGCGATGAGGCCGCCGAGGGCGGGTGCGGACATCAGCAGCCCGTGCAGCCAGTCGCGGTTTCTGCGCCCGGACCGTTTGGGCTTGGCGGATGTCGGTGGTGAGGTCGGCTTCCTGCCGGCGGGCGTGGCGGGTGCGGGGTTGACGGTGGTCACGGTAGGGGTCCTCTTCCCGGCCGGAGGGGCGGGCGCTGTCAGGGTGCGCCCGGCCCTCCCGGCTGCTGGATGCCGGCTACGGCAGCTGGTAACCGTCGTTGTCCGAGTAGTCCTGGTCGATGGCTCGGGCGGCCTTGGCCAGAGCGGTCTTCGGGTCGGCGCCGCCGTAGATGTCGCTCAGCGCCTGGCTGAACTTGGCGGTGACCGTGGGGTATCCGGCAGTGACCGGGCGGGTCACGGCCACGCAGGACTTCGTGATGTCACTGTCGCCACACGGCTTGGCCAGTTGGTCGGCGAAGAGCTGGAGCGGGCCGCCCTGCTTGTACAGCGGGCTCTTGGCGAGCACGGACTTGGTGCCGGGAGGCGCACCGTTGGCCGTGGTCATCGCGGAGACGTTGGTGTCGTTCATGAGGGAGTCGAGGAAGGCGCCGGCGGCCTTTCCGTTCTTGGTTCCGGCGCCGATGCCCCAGGCCCAGGAGCCCTGGCCGGTCTTGGGGCCATCGCCGAAGTCGGGCAGCGGCAGCACGACGAGGTCGTCACCGAGGGCCTTGCCATAGGCGGGGTACATCCAGTGGCCCACCCAGCTGAGGGCGACGCGGCCCTTGGTGAAGGCGTTCGAGTCGGTGTTGGGGTCGACGTAGTTCTTCCAGGACTGGAAGGTCTTCAGCGCCGAGGCCACGGCCGGGGTGTCGAGAGCGCCTTCGGCCTTGCCGTTCTTCAGCAGCGAGCCGCCCGCCGACCAGACGATCGGGCCGAAGCCGTAGGTGCCCCACTCGTTGGCGAAGCCGCCGCCCTCCTGAAGGTCCAGGCTCTTGCCGTCGGGGTCCTTGGCGGCCAGCTTCTTGACGGCCGCGGTGAACTCGGCCGCCGTCCAGGCGTCGGACACACCGGTGGGGTACTTCACCCCGGCCGCGTCCAGCAGCTTCTTGTTGCCGTAGATGCCGAGCCCGGAGTCGTACATGCCCAGGCCGTAGTGCTTGCCGTCGATCTCACCCTCGGCCTTGACCGCGTCCGTGGCGTTGGCCAGGGTCTTGGCGGAGACGTAGTCGTCGATCGCGGCGAGCTTCCGGTTGTAGACGAAGTTCGCCATGGTGGGGCCGTCGAACTCCATCACGTCCGGCAGTTTGGAGGCGTCGGTCGTGGTGATGGTCTTGGTGTAGTCGTTGTCGGGGATCAGCGTCAGCTTGACCTTGACCTTCTTCTGCGAGGAGTTGAAGGTCTTCACCGCGTTCTGCACGGCGGTGGCCTCGCTCTGCTGCCCCTGGTGGGCCCAGACAGTGATGGTGCCCGTGCCGCTGCCCTTCTCGGCGGAGGTGCTGGTGCCGCTGCCCCCGCCGCAGGCGGCCAGCGCGGCCAGGGGAAAGACGAGGGCCAGGGCCGTACAAGCCGTCCGGCGGGAACTTCTACTGCCGACGTTCATGGTGGGTGCCTCCGGTGTGTGGTGCGGGTGAGGGTGAGAGGTGCGGATGTGTCGCGGAGGGTGGGAACCGGGGTGGGAACGTGCCCTACGGCGACGTGAGCGGGGATGCCGCCGGATGCGGAGAGAGATGTGGGCTCATGCGGACCGCCCTTCGGGCTCGGCGGAGTTGCCGCTCGCCTCCTTGATCACGAGAGGCCGCAGCTCCCAGGCGTCGACCGCGTAGCCGAGGCGCGTACCCGGTGCGGTGCGGGCCTGCAGCCGCCACGGGCCGTCCCCTGTCGGGTAGCAGCGCAGGGTGAGGACCTGGCCGGTGGTGGTCAGGAAGATTTCGGCGATGGAGTGGTCGACGACCACGCGCAGGTCGACGGGCCGGCCGGTGGGGCAGGGCATCCGGTAGGAGCCGCCGCGGGCCCGGGTGTCCAGCGAGGCGTGGTCGCGGTCGACGACCAGGTCGCCCGTGTCGGCGTCGAGGCGGATGTCGAGGTACTCAGAGCCGTCCGGGGTGGTCAGCAGCCGCAGACCGGCGTTCCCGGTGGGCTCCAGACGGGCGGTCAGGTCGAAGGCGCGGCCCACGCTGCCGAGGTCCACCGGGCCATCTGTCACGCCCTCGGTGTGGACGACGTGCTCGCCGCGCAGGTCGAGCAGTTCGGCGGCGGGCTGCTGCCGCAGCGTTCCGTCGTCGCCGACCGAGATTTCGCGAGGCAGGGTCAGCACGCCGGCCCATCCGTCCGCGACCGCCCAGACTTCCTCGCGGGCTTCCACGGACCAGCCCCACAGCAGCCATCTGCCGCCGGGTGCACGCAGCAGGGCGGGTGCATAGCAGTCAGGGCCGTGGTCCACGAGGACTGGCGCGCCGGCCTCGAAGACGTCGCCGTGTTCCTCGCCGACCAGAGCCGTGACGCACCGTGGGCTGTCGTCGTCGTTCCACGCGCTGAAGATAAGAGCACCGGGCCGTCCGGACTGCGCCGGGAGGTACTGAGGACACTCCCAGCCCTCGCCGGTGTGCAGGTCGGTGCCGCCGACCGGCTCCTGCTCGCGGGCGTCGAAGGGACCCAGGTAGGTCCAGGTCTCCAGGTCGGGCGAGTCGTACAGCAGGGCCGCACCACGGCCGTCCGCGAGGGCGGCGCCGACCAGCATCCGCCAGCCGTCGCCGTCCCGCCAGACGTACGGGTCGCGGTACATGGTGCAGCCCTCGGGCCAAGCGGGGACGACCAGTTCGCCCTGCGGGCGGAAGGTCAGGCCGCCGTCACGGGAGGTGGCGCAGGTGACCGGCTGGTGCTGGGGCGAGCGGTCCTCGCGGTGCGCGGAGTAGAAGGCGACGAGCCGGTCGCCGTCGGAGACGGCGTTGCCGGAGAAGCAGCCGTCGGCGTCCTCGCCGCCCGGGGTCGGGGACAGGGCGATCGGCAGGGGCTCCCAGGTCAGCAGGTCGGGGCTGCGGAAGTGGCCCCAGTGCATGTTCGCGTGGGTCGCGCCGTACGGGTTGTACTGGTAGCACACGTGGTAGTGGCCGTCATGGAAGACCAGCCCGTTGGGGTCATTGATCCAGTTGCGGGGCGGGCGCAAGTGCGCAACGGGCCGGAACAGATCACGGGGCGCGGTGGACACACACGTGCCTTTCGGTATGTACAGAGGGCGTGCGAAGGGCGGTCACCGGACGAAGCCGGCCACGATCCCTTCGCGGCAGTCGAAGTGGTGGCTTCACCAGCACTCGCGGCAGGCCTCCGGCGGCATGCCGACAGAAGCGAGGTCCGGCGCGATGCCGGCGGCGAGCTGTGGGAGAGGCTTGGTGACGCGCCGATACCTGGTCGGCGAGGAGCGCGAGGCTCAGTACCCTCGCGCCTGAGGGGCCGGACCGCTGGAGGAACGGGACGAACTGGCGCAGACCAACCCGCCCGCGCCTACCGGCGGGGCGGAGGCGGCGTCCAGCACCAGCAGGCTGCGACGCCTCGACGCCTCGTTGAAAATCTCAGGGGACATGTGTGTACCCTCACTGTGTTCCAAGTACTGACAGGACCGACGACCGGTTGCGACGGTCGCCTGTCATAGTGCGAAGTGCTTCGCCGTCCCGGGGTCAGAGTCGGGGCGGCGAAGCGACCGATGCCCGCGCCACCAGCGGGCAAAGCAGCATCTCCTGGCTGTCCGGGCCCGGTGGCCGGCCCGGCGTCTTGGTGAGCGTGAGCAACTGGGCCACAGCCCGTGCCCCCATCTCGTAGTGCGGGAGCTGAACCGTGCTCAGCGCGGGGTAGACGGCCTCGCAGACCAGCTCTTGGTTGTCGAACCCGATGACCGACAGATCACCGGGGATGGACAGTCCCAACTCGGCGGCAGCGCGATAAGCACCGGCGGCCATCCGGTCGTTGAAACAGAACAGTGCCGTCGGGCGCTGCTCCGCCGTCAGCAGGCGCCGGGCAGCCCGGTAGCCCGCGTCCACATCGCCGGCCGTGGTCCCGAAGGGCACTGCCGTCTCCGCGGCGACCAAAGACGGATCAAAGGGGACACCGACCTCGGCCAGCGCCTTGCGGTAGCCCTCCAAGCGGCCCTGCCGGGCGGGAACGTCGACGGTCTGCACGGTCACGCCGATCCTGCGGTGCCCGTGGCCGATCAGCTCACGCACCGCCGTGTATCCGCCCTGGACCTCATCGGGCACCACGAAGGGGACGGCGGGGTCGTCGGAGCGCGCGTCCAGCAGCACGGTGGGGGTCGAGCCCAGGCTCTCCGGCACTCGCACGTTCCGGTGGTACATCGCCGCGTACAGCACGCCGTCCACCTGCCGCTGGAGCAGCATCTCGATGCTGGTGCGCTCCAGTTCGGCATCGCCGCTGGTGTTGACCAGCAGCAGCACCAACCCCTCGGCCGCGGCGGCCTCCTGGGCGCCCAGGATCGTGCGGCCGGCATGGGGGGTGGTGGCGATCTCATCGCTGACGAAGCCGATGGTGTGCGACCGCTTCAGTCTCAGCCCCCGGGCAAGGCCGTTCGGCGCGTACCCGAGCTCGTCAGCGACCCGCAGGACGCGCTGCCGGGTCTCCGCACTGGCCCGCTTGCCCTCTACGCCGTTCAGGATGTGCGACACGGTCGCGGTCGACACACCCGCCGCCGCGGCCACGTCCTTGATCCCGATCCGGCGCGCCATTGCCCCTGCCCAAACTAGTAGATACCGGGTTGACTAATCGTTTAGCCAACCGCGTGCACATGAGACTGCCCATGCCCAGAGCTCCTGTCAATGGCTTGTTACGAACTCCTGGCCGTCAGGTGTCCTGTGGGGAGGTCCAGCAGCGACGGAGCCATGCTCAAGACCTGTGGATCGAGCTCGGGGAGCACGCGAAGGGCGTACCTTCCCGAGTGATCGACTGATGGTCATCGAGTAGGCCGGTGTTCGCAGCCCGGCTCTCTGATCGACGAGATCGTCCGCGAGGGCGTGAGGCGGATGCTCGCGGCGACTCCGGAGGCCGAAGTCAACGCCTACATACCCGAGTTGGTTGATCAGCGGGACGAGCAAGGCCGACGTCTGGTCGTCCGCAACGGCTGCCGCCAGCCCCGGAAGGTCACCACCGCGGCCGGAGCGGTCGAGGTCAAGGCCCCGCGCGTGAACGACAAGCGCGTCGACGCCGGGACCGGTGAGCGCAAGCGGTTCTCCTCCGCGATCCTGCCGCCGTGGTGCCGCAAGTCCCCGAAGGTCAGCGAGGTGCTGCCGCTGCTCAGCTCGGACAGTTCCTTGACCGTGGGGGTGCGGCCCAGTCGGCTGCGTAGTTCTTCGGTGGCTCGGGCCAACCGGACGCCGCTCTTCCTGCAGCAGTCGCGGGACGTGCACGGCCCAGGTTTACCGCATCCGCACCGGCGCACGTTGGCTGTCCCCCGTGTTGGGCGGTCGGCTCCCCGGTACGTCAGTGGCCCGTAGTGGCGAGCTTTGCCGCGAACCCGAGGAAGAGGGCGCCGGCTCCGCTGGTCAACCCCGCCGACAGGCGCCGCCGACGGCGGAACTGGGCCGAGAGATACGTGCCGCCGAGGATCAGCAGGGTCACGTAGCTGACGCTGATCACCTGGTAGATCAGCGCGAGCAGCCCGAAGGACAGCACCGGGTGCGGATAGGCCGGGTCGACGAACTGCACGAAGAAGGAGATGAAGAACAGGATCGCCTTAGGGTTGAGCAGAGTGATCAGCAGCGACCGCCGAAACGGCCGCTCGCCGTCCTGGGCGCCCTCCGGCCCCTCGGCCGGTGCTTCCACCTTGCGGGTGCGCCACATCTCCCATGCCCCGCGGATCATCCCGAACGCGATCCAGGCCAGATATCCGGCCCCCGCGTACTTGATGAGGGAGAAGACGAGTCCGTTGGCACGCAGCAGCGAAGAGAGCCCCGCGGCGGTGAGCAGCATCAGCAGGGCCTCGCCGATGAACAGGCCCGCCGCGGCCCGGTACCCGGTCCGCACACCGCGCCGTGCCGCCACGGACAGCGTGTAGAGGGAACTGGGCCCCGGCAACAGAATGATGAGGAGCGTCCCCAGGGCGTAGGTGGAAAGGTTGGACACTCCCAGCATCTGCTGCTCCCTCCGTGGCGGCTGCGGCTGCGGCTGCCCGGCGTCGTCGCCGGTGACTGGCCGACGTTGTTGCCGGTGACTGGCCGACGTTGTTGCCGGTGCGTACGTTGTGTGACACGACCAACTGATCGTCATCCGCTATCTGTTGAAGAGCGTAGTCCTCGGAGATGTGGGTGAAGTTCTCGGCCCGTGCGGCTGCGAGTTCGTCGATGTCGAGCAGGTCCTGCTCGCCGAACCGCTTGTGGAGCTCCGATCGCTTCTCGGGTGTGATGGCGATGTCGAGGTGAGCCAGGTACGTGTCGATCTCCGCGCTGCTCTTGAAGAACGACGGCTGCTCGTAGTCGACGAGCAGGTCCCACGCCGTGCTGTTGGGCAGTGGGATGAACCGGGAGAACTCGATGGACGACAGCTCGACCTCGCCCGGCATCTGCCGAATAACAAGTCGTGGCGCCAGCGCTCCACCGAACGCTCGCTCACCCGCAGGTCCTTGGCGATGCCGGACGTTCCGTCACCCCGTGCGAACCTCCCCCCGGCCTCGCGGTCGCCCCTGGTGACAGGTTGCGGGGCATGCGGGTCAGGGCCTGACGGTATGCGTGTCCGTGCCGCTGGAGCCGGCGAAGTCCGCGCTGCCGGTGTAGGCGGCAGTGATGGGGTGGGTGCCCACGCTCAGGGGGATCGTGATGGTTGTGCTGGCGGTGCCATTCACGAGCGGGGAGCTGACGGGGGAGCGGTTGGCGATGGTGAAGGTGATGGTGCCGGTTGGTGTGCCCGCTCCGGGGGCAACGGGCACGACCGTCGCCGTGATGGTTACATCCTGTCCCCGGTTCGACGGGTCCGGGGACGAGACGACCGTGGTGGTCGACGGCGCCCGGTTCACAGAGTGCGGGTCGCTGCCGCTGGACCCGGCGAAGCTGCTGCTGCCGCTGTAGGTGGCGGTGGCGGTGAACAGGCCGCTGGACCTGGTGGTGTAAGCCCGTGTGACGGTGGCGGTTCCGTTGGCCAGGGTGGCGGTGAGCGGCGTGGTGCCGTCCCCGAAGTCGAAGGCGACGGTCCCGGTAGGGGTGCCCGCTCCGGGGGCGACGGGCGCCACCGTGGCGGTGAAGGTCACCGGCTGACCCACCACCGACGGATCCGGCGATGAACCCACCGTCGTGGTGGTGGGAGCCGGGTTCACGCTGTGTGGGTCGGTACCGCTCGAGCTGGCGAAGTCGGGGCTTGCGCTATAGGTGGCGGTGACCGTGTACGGGCTGCCTGTCCTGGTGGTGTAAGCCCGTGTGACGGTGGCGGTTCCGTTGGCCAGGGTGGCGGTGACCGGCGTGGTGCCGTCCCC
The DNA here is from genome assembly GCF_053592115.1 of Streptomyces sp. NPDC002788. Classification (NCBI taxonomy): domain Bacteria; kingdom Bacillati; phylum Actinomycetota; class Actinomycetes; order Kitasatosporales; family Streptomycetaceae; genus Streptomyces; species Streptomyces sp. NPDC002788. Next base: position 27,425 of record NZ_JBSFVB010000034.1, read on the forward strand.
GAAGTCGAAGGCGACGGTCCCAATAGGGGTGCCCGCCCCGGGCGCGAGCGGTGCGACGGTGGCGGTGAAGGTCACCGGCTGACCCACCACCGACGGATCCGGCGACGAACTCACCATCGTGATCGTCGACGCACGATGCACGGTGTGGGTGTCCGTCCCACTCGAGCCGGCGAACGCCATGCTCCCGTCGTAGGTTGCGGTGACCGTGTACGGACTGCCGGCTGCGGTGGTGTAGGGGCGGGTGACGGTGGCGGTGCCGCCAGTCAGGGCGGCGGTCACCAAGGCGGTGCCGTCCCCGAAGTCGAAAGTCACGGTGCCGGTGGGAGTGCCCGCTCCGGGGGCGACGGGCGCAACCGTGGCGGTGAAGGTCACCGGCTGACCCACCACCGACGGATCCGGCGACGAACCCACCGCCGTCGTAGTCGACGCACGGCCCACCGAGTGGGGGTCGGTGCCGCTGGACGAGATGAAATCCGTATCCCCGCTGTAGGTGGCGGTGACCGTGTAGGGGTCGTTTCCGCGGTCGGTGTAAGCCCGTGTGACGGCGGCGGTGTCGCCGGTCAGGCTGGCGGTGACCGGAGTCGTGCCGTCACCGAAGTTGAAGGTCACGGTCCCGGTGGGAGTGCCCGCTCCGGGGGCGACGGGCGCGACCGTCGCGGTGAAGGTCACCGGCTGACCCACCACCGACGGATCCGGCGACGAACCCACCGCCGTCGTAGTCGACGCACGGCCCACCGAGTGGGGGTCGGTGCCACTGGAGGAGACAAAGTCGGTGTCTCCGCTGTAGGTGGCGGTGACCGTGTAGGGGCTGCCGGACCTGGTGAGGTAGGCGTGAGAGGTGGTGGCGGTGCCGCCGCTCAGCGTCGCGGTGACCGGCGTGGTGCCGTCCCCGAAGTCGAAGGTGACGGTACCGGTGGGGGTGCCCGCTCCGTGGGCGGCGGGCGCGACCGTGGCGGTGAAGGTGACGGTCTCGCCGGCCACGGACGGGGTCGGCGCCATGGTGACGGTGGTGAGGGTCAGTGCCCGACGGACCCTGTGGGCGTGGGTAGTGGTGGAGCCGGTGAAGTCCGCGTCGCCGTGGTAGGTGGCGGTGACGGGGTACGGGCTGCCGGCGGCGCTCGTGTAGGTGTGGGAGGTCGTGGCCGACGCCTCGGTGAGCGGCAGGGTGACAGGGGTGGTGTCGTCGCCGAAGTCGAGGGTGACAGTGCCGGTGGGAGCGCCCGCCCCTGGGGCTTGGGGTGTGACGGTGACGGTAAAGGCGACCGACTCCCCCACCAGGGACGGATTCGGTGCGGATGCCACCGTGATACTCGTCGGCGCCTGCTCCACGGTGTGGGTGGCCGTTGTGGTGGAGCCGGCGAAGTCCTCCTCGCCGCCGAAGGTGGCAGTGACCGTGTAGGGGCTGCCGGTGGTGTCTGCATAAGCATGGACAATCATGGCGGTGCCGTTGTCGACCGGAGCGGCAACCGACGGCGTCCCGTCACCGAAGTCGAAGATCACCGTGCCTGTTGGCACGTCGGCTCCCGTGGCGTCCGGTGTGACGGTCGCGGTGAAGGTGACCGGCTCGCCTGCCACAGACGGCTCGGGCAGGGCACTGAGCGTGGTGGAGGTGGGGGCCGGGTTCACCCTCTGGGTGTCCTGACCCGCCGAAGAGCTGAACGCTTGGTCATCGCTGGAGTAGACAGCGATGACCGGATAGGGGCTGCCGGTCGCGGTGGTATAGGTGTGGCCGGCGGCGGCGATCCCTTCCGCAAGGGGCACCGCCGCGGTCGGCGTGCCGTCACCGAAGTCGAAGGTGACGGTGCCGGTGGGGGTGCCCGCTCCGGGAGCGACGGGCGCGACCGTGGCGGTGAAGGTCACCGGTTGCCAGGTCGTCGACGGATCCGGTACGGACGTCACGGTCGTGGTGGTGGCCTGGACGTCGGACAGCACCCGGTGGGTGCGGACGTCGCCGGACGGGGCGAAGTCGGTGTCCCCGCTGTAGGAAGCGGTGATCGTGTAGGTGGCCTCGGTGGCAGGGTACGTATGCACGACCGTGGCGAAACCGTCCACGAGGGTCTGCACGTCAGCCGGTGTGCCGTCGCCGAAGTCGACTGTCACCGTGCCCGTGGGCCGCCCGGCGCCGGGGGCGGCCACGATGACCCGCGTGGTGACGGTCGCCGACCCCTCGGGGTTGGAGGGCTCCGGCGAGGAGAGGACGGTCGTCGAGGTCGGCGCCTGGAGCACGGCCTGCTCCGTCACATCCGACGACGGGGCGAAGTCGTCGTCCCCGCTGTAGACGGCGGTGACCGTGTAGGGGCTGCCGCCGGTGGTGGTGTAGGTGTGCGTCGCCGTTGCCAGGCCGCCCACCACCACGGCGGTGACGGGGACGGTGCCGTCGCCGAAGGCGAACCAGACCGTGCCCGTGGGCGTGCCGGCTTCGGGGGTGACGGTGACGACGGCCGCGGTGAACGTCACGCGCTCCCCGACAACGGGCGACTCTGCGGAGGAGCTCAGTGTGGTGGTCGTGGGCGGGTCGAGATAGGTGTAGGCGGGGCCGCTGGCGGTGCCGCCCAGGGTGTCCACCACCACCGGGACCCTTATGGCGGGCCCGGGCGGCGCTGGCGGTGCGGGGGGCGCGGTAAGGACGAGTTGGGCGTCGGAGACGACGGTCGGGTACACACCGACGGTGCCGATCCGCACTTCCTGGGTGGTGTACAGGCCGATGCCGGTGATGGTGACGGTGTTGCCACCGGCGTTCGGCCCGGTGGCGGGAAAGACGGCCCGGATACGCGGGGGCTGAAGGTAGAAGAACCTTCCGATCGTGTAAGCGGTGCCGGCGAGGGTGACGGTGACCGGGACCACGCCGGTGCCGGCAGGGGTGACGGCGGCGATGGTGAAGTCGTCCACGACCGAGAACGAAGCGGCCGGACGGCCCCCGAACCGCACCTGGGTGGCACCGAGGAAGCCGCGCCCGCTGAGGATGACCAGAGTGCCACCCCCGGTATGTCCTTGGTCGGGTGAGACGGCCACTGGAATGTTCAGAACACTCACCGTGTCGGTGGCCCTCTCGGCCACGTAGATGTGGCGGCTGTCGCGGGTGACCCCGATCCCGTACGGCTCGCTGAGCCCGGTGACGGTGGCCGCACGGGCATTGGTGGCAAGGTTGATCGCCGTGACCGAACCGGAGCCGGCCTCGGTGACATAGGCCAGCACGCCGCGAGGGCCAATGACCATGGAGACAGGAGAGTTGAAGCCGTCGACCGTGGTGGCGATGGTGTACGTGGTGGTGTCCACGACGCTGACCGTGCCGCCACTGTGGTCGGCGATGTACAGCCGCTGCCCGTCAGGGGTGACGGCAAGACCACGCGGCTGAGTAAAGCCGCCGATCGTGGCCACAGCCGTGTTCGTGTTCGTGTCGACGACTGTGACGGTGCCGTCGCCGACGTTGCTGACGTACACGTAGGGGGCGTCCGGAGACAGCGCGACCTCATACGGGCTGGCGCCCACCGCCACGCTCGTCACAACCGCGCGCGTGGCGGTGTCCAACACGACCAGAGTGCCGGTGTCCTGGCTGACCACATAGGCGAGGGCGCCACCCGGAGAGAACGCGATACCCGCCGGAGCCGAGATACCGACGATCGTCGCCGTGACCGTGTTCGTCGCGGTGGAGATCACGCTGACCGTCCCCGAACCGGAGTTGCCCACATACGCCTCCGTCCCGGCCGGGTTGACGGCCACCCCCCATGGGCCGGACCCCACAGGGACCGTGGCCGTGACGGACCGGGTGACGGTGTCCAGGGCCGTAACCGTGCCCGAGCCGAAGTTCGTCACGTATCCCGCCCGGCCGACGCGGCCCAGGGCGACGCCGGTAGGACTATCACCCACCGGGATGACGGAGAGCGGGACAGCGGGAACGGTGAGGCTCGCGGCACGCATGCGCGGAAGCAGATCGACGGACACGGGCGACTCCCTCCTTCCAGGGGACGGGACCTTGCGGCCGAGGGATGTGCCCGCCCGTGAGACCGGACGGGCCGTCACGGGCGGGCTTCCGACGGCGCGCCTGCTGCCGCCTGGTGGCAGCAGCAGGGGCGCGCCTGTGGAGGGTGGGTCAGATGCCGGGGCCGGCGACGTAGGTGAAGGCACCTACTGCCGTGTCGGATCCGGCGGGGTTGGTCACGACCACGTCGGCCGCCCCG
>NZ_JBSFVB010000035.1:0-29895 GCF_053592115.1 Streptomyces sp. NPDC002788
CCGCGCCCGCCCGGGCCGCGGGGCCGGCCCCGCCGGCCGGGGTTGGGACGTGGGGGGCCCTGGTAGCTCCGCTACCAGGGCACTCCGGCGCCTTGCGACGCACGGCACCGGACCACGTGACCTGATCGGACGCTCAGAGGGCAAGGACCCCTGAGAGCCGCCGTGGCCGGCGGCCCGGATCACGCCTCGCGCAGGTCCTTGACCCTGCGGATCTTGCCGAGGGAGCGCTCCAGGGTCTCCGGTTCGACGATCGTCACGTCGGCGGCGACGCCGATGCCGTCCTTGACCGCCTTCGCGATCGCCCCGGCCACGGCTTCCCGCTGGTCGGGGCCGGTCCCCGGGCGACTCTCGACGCGGACCGTCATGTGGTCCAGCCGGCCGCGCCGGGTCAGCTGGATCTGGAAGTGCGGGGCGGCTCCGGGCGTGCGCAGCACGATCTCCTCGATCTGGCTGGGGAAGACGTTCACCCCGCGCAGGATGATCATGTCGTCGCAGCGGCCGGTGATCTTCTGGATGCGGCGGAACGCGGGCCGGGCCGTGCCGGGCAGCAGCCGGGTCAGGTCGCGGGTGCGGTAGCGCACCACCGGCAGGGCCTCCTTGGTCAGGGACGTGAAGACCAGCTCACCCTCCTCGCCCTCGGGCAGCACCTCACCCGTGATCGGGTCGACCACCTCCGGGTAGAAGTGGTCCTCCCACACATGCAGCCCGTCCTTGGTCTCCACGCACTCCTGCGCGACCCCCGGACCGATCACCTCGGACAGGCCGTATATGTCGACGGCGTGGAGGTCCATCCGCTCCTCGATCTCGCGGCGCATCTCCTCCGTCCACGGCTCGGCCCCGAAGATGCCCACCCGCAGGCTGCTGCGGCGCGGGTCGAGACCCTGCCGCTCGAACTCGTCGAGCAGGGTGAGCATGTAGGACGGGGTGACCATGATGATCTCGGGCCGGAAGTCCTCGATGATCTGCACCTGTCGGGCGGTCATGCCGCCGGAGGCCGGGATCACCAGGCAGCCGGCGCGCTCCGCGCCGTAATGTGCGCCGAGTCCGCCGGTGAACAGCCCGTAGCCGTAGGAGATGTGCACCTTGTGGCCCGGGCGGCCGCCGGCGGCCCGGATGGAGCGGGCGACCAGGCCGGCCCACAGGGACAGGTCGTTCCCGGTGTAGCCGACGACCGTGGGGCGGCCGGTGGTGCCGCTGGAGGCGTGGACGCGGCGGACCTGGTCCATGGGGACGGCGAACATGCCGAAGGGGTAGGTGTCCCTGAGGTCGGCCTTGGTGGTGAAGGGGAAGCGGGCCAGGTCCTCCAGGGAGCGGCAGTCCCCGGGCGTGACCCCGGCCGCGTCGAACTTCCTCCGGTACGCCTCCACGTTGTCGTAGGCGTGCCGCAGGCTACGGCGCAGGCGGTCGAGCTGGAGCTCGCGCAGCTGCTCACGTGTCAGGCGCTCGGCGTCGTCCAGCAGCTCGTGGGGGAGGGACTCACCCCGCCGCTGACCGGTCGCCCCCGTGACCCCGGTGGCCTGGGAAGTCGTCGTCTCGCTGGTCATTGCGGCTCCTCCGGCCCCGTGTTCCCGATGCTGCGGCTGCGTCCCCGGAACTCCGGCGTCACCTGGTCGCCCCGCCGGACACTCACGCCGTAGCGGCCGCTGCGGCCGTACCGGGCGCGTTCCTCGGCCCGCGCCACGAGGACGTCGCCCTCGTGCGCCGGGGCCACGAACGTGAGGTCGGCGCCGGCCACGACGGTGACCGGGCCGTGGCTGGTGCGGGCGCAGGCGAAGGCGCTGTCGGCGAGCAGGACGACGTGACCGCCGTGGGCGATCCCGTGCCCGTTCACCATCGACGGGGCCCCGGTCATGCGGAGTGAGGCGGTCACGTCGCCCTGTTCCAGGAGCTCGATCCCGAGCCCGCGGGAGGCCTCGCCGGCGGCGAACATCGCCTCCGCGGCCGGCGTGGCGTCAGCGGTATGGGTCACTTCTCGCACCACCTCGTAGCCCGACCGACCATTCGGTCAACTCTCGGTGTCAGGTAATCCAGCCGCCTGGGCGCCTGTCAAGGCGCAGGGGCTTACCAAGGCGTGCCGGCTTGTCCTACCATGAACCGAACGAATGGTCGGTTGGGAAGTGGGACGGATGGACACGACACACTCCAGCCCCCCGGGGGCGGACGGCGCCGAGCCGGTTCTCCAGCAGCACTTCGACGCGACGATCGCGCGGGACCAGCGGATCGAACCGCGCGACTGGATGCCGGAGGGCTACCGCAAGACACTGATCCGGCAGATCGCGCAGCACGCGCACTCGGAGATCATCGGCATGCAGCCGGAGGGTGAGTGGATCACCCGCGCCCCGTCGCTGCGCCGCAAGGCCATCCTGTTCGCGAAGGTCCAGGACGAGGCCGGGCACGGGCTGTACCTGTACTCGGCGGCGGAGACGTTGGGCGCCGACCGTGCGGACCTGACCGACCGGCTGATCGAGGGCCGCCAGAAGTACTCGTCGATCTTCAACTACCCGACATCGAGCTTCGCGGACATCGGAGTGATCGGCTGGTTCGTGGACGGCGCCGCGATCTGCAACCAGGTGCCGCTGTGCCGCTCGTCGTACGGGCCCTACGCGCGCGCGATGGTGCGGATCTGCAAGGAGGAGTCGTTCCACCAGCGGCAGGGCTACGAGCTGCTGCTGACGATGATGCGCGGCACCCCGGCGCAGCGCGAGATGGTGCAGGACGCGGTGAACCGCTGGTGGTGGCCGTCACTGATGATGTTCGGCCCGCCCGACGAGGCCTCGCCCAACTCCGCGCAGTCCATGGCCTGGAAGATCAAGCGGCACAGCAACGACGAACTGCGCCAGCGCTTCGTCGACATGACCGTCCCGCAGGCCGACAAGCTCGGCGTGACGCTCCCCGACCCGGAGCTGCGCTGGAACGAGGAGCGGGGGCACCACGACTTCGGCACACCCGACTGGGACGAGCTGATGCGGGTCATCAAGGGCGACGGCCCGTGCAACGCCCAGCGGATGACGCGGCGCCGCACGGCCCACGAGGAGGGCGCCTGGGTGCGCGAGGCGGCCACCGCCCACGCGGCCAAGCAGGCGGCCCGCGAGCGGAAGGGAGCGGTGGCATGACCGCCGGCAAGCAGGACTGGCCGCTGTACGAGGTGTTCGTGCGGGGCAAGCGCGGCCTGAACCACGTCCACGTGGGCTCGCTGCACGCCGCCGACGACCGCATGGCGCTCACCCACGCCCGCGACCTGTACACCCGCCGGAACGAGGGCGTCTCGATCTGGGTCGTGCGCTCGGAGCACATCGCCGCCTCCACGCGCGACGAGAAGGACCCCTTCTTCGCTCCCAGCGCCGACAAGGTCTACCGGCACCCGACCTTCTACGACATCCCCGACGACGTCCCGCACATCTGAAGGAGAGGGCATGAGCGACGACCACGTCTACATGACCCTCGCCGAGGGACACGAGGACGACACCCGCTGGGCCTACGGCACCGGCTTCGAGGACCCCCTGCACGGCGTGGACACCGCCGTGCCCGCGGGCGTCGACGCCGGTGAACTGGCCGGCCTCTGCGTCACACTGGCCGACGACGCCCTGGTCTCGGCCCAGCGGCTCGCCGAGTGGACCACCCGCGCCCCCGAGCTGGAGGAGGAGGTGGCGCTGGCCAACATCGGACTCGACCTGCTCGGCCAGGCCCGCCTGCTGTACTCCCGCGCGGGCCAGGTCGACGGCACCGGCCGCGACGAGGACGCCTACGCCTACTTCCGCGACGCCGGCGACTTCCGCAGCGTACGCCTGGCCGAACTCCCCAACGGGGACTTCGCGTTCTCGATCGTCCGGCTGCTGGCGTTCTCCAGTTGGCGCCTCGCGCACTTCGAGCGGCTCACGGCCCACCGCGACCCGGTGCTCGCGGCGATCGCCGCCAAGGGGGTCAAGGAACTGGCGTACCACCGGCAGTACGCGGCCGAGTGGGTCGTGCGCCTCGGTGACGGCACCGAGGAGTCCCACCGCCGGATGCGCAAGGCGCAGGAGCAGGTCGCCCCCTACCTGGGCGAGCTGTTCACCGCGTACGACGCCCGGGACGAGGTCGTCGCCGTCCTGCGCCAGGTCACCGAGGCGGCCGGACTGCCCATGCCCGTCTACCGTCCCCTGCCCGGCTCGGGCCGCGGCGGGGAACACACCGAGCATCTCGCCCCGCTGCTCGCCGAGTTGCAGGGCGTGGCCCGGGCGCATCCGGAGGCGACATGGTGACGACGCTCCTGGACACACGGCGGGCCCGGCGGATCGCCGAGCAGGTGCCCGACCCCGAGCTGCCCATGCTCACCCTGGCCGACCTCGGGGTGCTGCGCGAGGTGTCCCTCGCCCCGGACGGGACGGTGGTCGCCAGCCTGACGCCGACCTACTCGGGGTGCCCCGCCATGGCGGAGATGCGCGCCGGCGTGGCCGCCCGGCTGCGTGACGCCGGATACGAGCGCGTGGAGATCCGCACCGTCCTCGACCCGCCCTGGAGCAGCGACTGGATCACGGCGGACGGCCGCCGCAAGCTCGCCGAGCACGGCATCGCCCCGCCCGGGGCCGCGCCGGTGCGTGCCGCCGGCCCGGTCCCGCTCGTGCTGGCGCCGACCCGGCGCTCGGTGCCCTGCCCCCGCTGCGGCAGCGCGGACACCGAGGAGACCTCCCGCTTCGCCGCCACGTCCTGCAAGGCCCTGTGGCGCTGCCTCGCCTGCCGCGAGCCGTTCGAGTACCTCAAGGAGATCTGATGGAGGACCTGATGGAGCCGGCCCCCGCCCCGGCGGCACGCGCGCGTGCCCGCCGACGTCCGGTCTTCCACCCCCTGCGGGTCGCCGCCGTGCAGCCGCTGTGCGAGGACGCGGCAGCCGTCGGCTTCGACATCCCGGCCGAACTGGCCGAGGAGTTCGCCTTCGCCCCCGGCCAGTCGCTCACCCTGCGGCGCGAGATCGACGGCCGGGACGAACGCCGCTCGTACTCGATCTGCTCACCCGCCGGCACGGCACCGCGCATCGGCGTCCGCGTCGTGCCGGGCGGCCTGTTCTCCTCCTGGCTGGTGCGCGACGTACGTCCCGGCGACACCGTCGAGGTGATGGCACCCACCGGCGCCTTCACGCCCGACCTCACCACGTCCGGTCACCACGTCCTGATCGCGGCCGGCTCCGGCATCACCCCCATGGTCTCCATCGCCGAGTCCGTCCTCGCCGCCGACTCCCGCTCGACGGTCACGCTCCTGTACGGCAACCGCCGCACCGGCACGGTGATGTTCGCCGAGGAACTGGCCGACCTGAAGGACCTCTACCCCACGCGCTTCCAGCTCGCCCACGTCCTCTCCCGCGAGCCCCGCGAGGCCGAGGTGCTCTCCGGCCGCCTCGACGCCGAGCGGCTCTCCGTACTCGTCGACGCGCTGGTCGACGTGGAGTCGGCCGACCACTGGTGGCTGTGCGGCCCGCACGGCATGGTCCGCGCGGCCCAGCAGGTCCTGGCCGGCCTCGGCGTGCCCGCCGACCGCGTCCACCAGGAGCTGTTCTACGCCGACGACGAGCCCGTGCGCGAGGTCCACCACACGGAGACCGGCCCCTCCGGCCCGGTCAGCCAGGTCACCGTCACCCTCGACGGCCGCTCCACCACATCCCCGCTGCCGCGCGAGCGCACCATTCTCGAAGGAGCCCAGCAGACCCGCCCCGACCTGCCCTTCGCCTGCAAGGGCGGCGTCTGCGGCACCTGCCGCGCCCTGGTCACCGACGGCAAGGCGGACATGCGCCGCAACTTCGCCCTGGAGCCGTCCGAGGTCGACGCGGGCTACGTCCTCACGTGCCAGTCGTTCCCGGTGTCGGATGCGCTGACGGTGGACTTCGACACCTGATCCCCCGGGCGGCGCCCCGGTCCGCGGCCCCGGGCCCGGCCCGGCGCCACGACGTGACGGCAGGTCAGCGGGTCAGTCCGTCAGTCGGCGCGCAGGACGCCCAACGCCATGAGTGCCACGTGGAGTTCGGTGCGGCGCTCACCGGACTCGAGGTCGGAGTCGAGAAGGCGTTCGATGGTGCGAAGGCGCTGGTACATGGTCTCCCGCGACAGGCCACCGCGCCGGGCGGCGGTGGTCTTGTTGCCGGCGGCGTCGAGGTAGTGGCCCAGAGTCGTCAGCAGATCGGTGCCGTGCCGGGTGTCGTGGTCGATGAGCCGGCCCAGCCGGCGTTCGGTGTAGTCCTGGATCCGGGTGTCCTCGCGCACGGCGTACAGGAGGCGGCGCAGATCGATGTCCGGCAGCTCGTGGAAGGAGCGGTCCGCGGGGAGGGGCTGGCCCCAAGGGGTGGCCTCTGTGACACGGGCCGCCTCGCGGAAGGAGCGTGCGGTGTCCGCGAGGTCCGCCGCCCGGGAGCCGACGCTGACGATCGCCTCGGGGGACAGGCTCAGCGCGATGCGGCTCAGGCGTTCGGCCACCGGGCGCCAGGGCTGGGCAGGACGCAGGGCCAGAAGGATGCCGAGGCGGCCGGGGGAGAGCTCGCCGACCAGGGCCGGGACCCCCGACGATCTGAGCTCCCGCTGCAGCCGGGTTTCCGGCTCGGCGCCCTCCCCGCCGGGACCCAGGTCCACGAGGATCGCCAGGTAGACAGCGTCCTCCGTGGGCAGGCCCAGCGCGGCGCAGCGGGCCCGGGCCTCCTCGGGGGAGTGGTGGCGCTGCTCCGCCAGCTCCCGCAGGGCGTTGCGGTGGGCCGTGTGCTCCCAGGGCGTGGCGTGGATGAGGCGGGCGACCGTCAGGGCCATCGCCGTTCTCTCCAGCACGGTGATGTGCTCCGGTTCGAAGGCCCGGCCGTCGCCCGGAAGCATGGCCAGGCGGCCCCAGCGTTCGCCCTGGTAGGTGACGGGCGCGGTGAGCCAGCCCTCCGGGCCGCCCACCCCGGTGCGCTCGCCGGGCTCGGCGGCCCTGGAGCGCTGCTCCCAGCCGGCGAGCGCCTCCTGGACCGTGCTCCCCGACGGCTCGCAGATCAGCGCCTGGTGCACCAGGTTCTCCAGCACGACCGTGCGGCCGCTCATCTCCGCCGCCGCACGCACCACGTCCTGCGGTCCCGCCCCGCGCAGCGTCAGGGCCGTGAACGCCTCGTGGATCCGCTGCGTCCGGCGCATCGCGTCGGTCTGGCTGCCGAGGATGAGGGCGTGGACGACCTGGGTGACCTCCAGGAAGTTGACGTCCCGGGCCAGGGTGACCAGGGGCAGCCCGCGGGCACGGCAGGCCTGGACGAGGGCGTCGGGCGGGCGGTGGTAGCGCCGTACCAGCTCGATGACCAGGGCGGACGCTCCCACGTCGGTGAGTTCGTCGACGTACCGGCGGACGCCCGCGGCGTCGTCCGGCAGGGGCATGCCCGTGGTCAGGACCAGCTCGCCGCCCTTGAGGAAGGAGGCCGGGTCCGTCAGCTCGGTGATGTGCACCCAGCGCACCGGCCGGTCCAGCTGCGGCAGCCCCGTGACGACCTGGGGCTGTCCGGCGGCCAGGACGGGCAGGGCCAGGACGTCGGCGACGGTGGGCGCGCGACCGGCCGGGGCGCGGTCCCGGTCGTCCAGGGCCGGCGGGCCGGCCTTCGGGGGGTTGTCGTTCACGGTGTCTCCCTGCTCGCCCGGTCACTCTGACAAGCGGCCCTGACCTGCGCAAGAGCTGTACCCGGGAGGGGCGGGCGGTACCCGGGGGGTGCGCAGGTCGACACAACGTCCGAACAACGCGTTCCCACAGGGACAGGTCACGCGTTGTCGCCTCTCGCGGCGGCTTGGATGCTCGGACACCGGACCCGAGCGAGTCACAGACCTCGACGCACGGCCGGGAGACGAGGGTCGGGATCGACGAGTTCCTGGAGTACCAGTACCTCGCGGTGACCGTGCGATGACGGCGTCATGCCCCTTGGTGCCGGTCGCACCAGGGGGGTTCGTGCTATCGCCCAGCCGCCGCACCCCGGGCGAATGAAGACATGAATCAGTCTTCATGTGTTCCTGTATGGTGAGGGGGCCACGCGCCCCCACCTGAAGGACCCCTGATGACCTCCATCCTCACGCCGCGGCCGGTCGAACGGACGGAGCCCGCACGCACCGGGACCGTGCCCCGGCGGCGTACCCGTCTCCTCGCCCTCCCCGAGGCGCGCTGGGCCGCGGCGGCCACCGCCTTGTTCCTGCTCGCGCTGCCCCTGCAGCTGACCGGGGCCCCCGCCTGGGCCTGGGGCCCGCTGTATGCCCTGTCGTACGTCACCGGCGGCTGGGAGCCGGGCTGGGAAGGGCTCAAGGCGCTGAAGGACCGCACCCTCGACGTCGACCTGTTGATGGTCGTCGCCGCACTGGGCGCGGCCTCCATCGGACAGGTCATGGACGGCGCCCTGCTCATCGTCATCTTCGCCACCTCCGGCGCCCTGGAGGCACTGGCCACGGCCCGCACCGCCGACTCCGTCCGCGGCCTGCTCGACCTGGCCCCCGCCACCGCCACCCGGCTCACCCCGGACGGCGGTGAACAGGTCGTGGCCGTCGAGGAGCTGGGTGTCGGCGACACCGTCCTCGTCCGCCCCGGGGAGCGCGTCGGTGCCGACGGCCGGGTTCTGGACGGGGCGAGCGAGGTGGACCAGGCGACCATCACCGGTGAGCCGCTCCCCGTGGCGAAGGAGCGGGGCGACGAGGTCTTCGCGGGCACGCTCAACGGCACCGGCGCCCTGCGGGTCCGGGTCGAGCGCGACGCGTCCGACTCGGTCATCGCCCGGATCGTCCGCATGGTGCAGGAGGCGTCCGAGACCAAGGCGCCCACGCAGCTGTTCATCGAGAAGGTCGAACAGCGCTACTCGCTCGGCATGGTGGCCGCGACCCTGGCCGTCTTCCTGGTGCCGCTGGCCTTCGGCGAGCAGCTCACCGACGCGCTGCTGCGCGCCATGACGTTCATGATCGTGGCCTCGCCGTGCGCGGTCGTGCTGGCCACCATGCCGCCCCTGCTGTCCGCCATCGCCAACGCCGGACGGCACGGCGTGCTGGTGAAGTCCGCCGTGGTGATGGAGCGGCTCGGGCAGGTGGACGCGGTCGCACTCGACAAGACCGGCACGCTCACCGAGGGCAGCCCCCGCGTCACCGACGTCCGGCCGCTTCCCGGATCCGGCCTGGACGAGGACGAGTTGCTGACCTTGGCGGCAGCCGCCGAGCGGCCCAGTGAGCACCCGCTGGCCCGGGCGGTCGTGGAAGCCGCCCGCGAGCGCGGCCTCGACCTGCCCGACGCGGAGGACTTCACGTCCTCGCCCGGAGTGGGAGTGACCGCCGTCGTCGGCGGCCGTGCGGTCGCGGTGGGCGCTCCGGCCCGGCTGCTGGACGACGCCGTCGCGACCGCGGCGGAACTGGAGGAGTCCGGCCGGACCGCGGTCCTGGTCCTCGTCGACGGCGCCCCCGCCGGGCTGCTCGGGATCGCCGACCGGCTGCGGCCGGACGCCGCCGGCACGGTCGCCTCCCTGGCCGGGCTCACCGGCACCGCCCCGGTGCTCCTCACCGGCGACAACGCCCGGGCCGCCGCGCACGTCGCCGCCGAGGCCGGCATCGACGACGTACGCGCCGGGCTGCTGCCGCAGGACAAGCTGGCCGCCGTCCAGGAGATGGAGCGCGCGGGCCGCAAGGTGCTGGTCGTCGGGGACGGCGTCAACGACGCCCCCGCCCTGGCCGCCGCGCATACCGGGGTCGCCATGGGCCGGGCCGGGTCGGATCTCGCCCTGGAGACCGCCGACGCCGTGATCGTGCGCGACGAACTCGCGGCGGTCCCCACCACGGTCGCCCTGTCCCGCCGCGCCCGCAGGCTCGTCGTGCAGAACCTCGTCATCGCCGGGGTGTTCATCGCGGGCCTCGTCGTCTGGGACCTCGCCGGTGACCTGCCGCTGCCGCTGGGCGTCGCCGGCCACGAGGGCTCCACGGTCCTGGTCGGCCTGAACGGCCTGCGGCTGCTGAGGGAGGCCGCCTGGCAGCGCGCCGCCGCCGAGGGAAGTGACTGACCCGGCCGGTCAGCGCACCGGCGGGGGACCGCTGCTGGCCCGCACCACGAGATCCACCGGGACGAGGGTGTCGACGGGCGGCCGCTCGCCCGGGCCGTCGATGCGGTCCAGGAGGAGCCGCAGGGAGCGCGTGCCGATCTCGGTGAAGTCGGTGCGGACCGTGGTCAGCGGCGGCAGGAGATGCGCCGCCTCGGGGATGTCGTCGTAGCCGACGACACTGACGTCCCCGGGGACGGCGCGCCCCGACTCGTGCAGGGCGTGCAGCAGGCCGAGGGCCATCTGGTCGTTGGAGGCGAAGATCGCTGTCACGTCCGGGCGTCGCGCCAGCCGGCGGCCCAGTTCGTAGCCGGAGTCGGCGCTCCAGTCCCCGACGAGAGGGTCCGGGACGCAGGCACCGGCCCTCTGGAGTGTCGCCCGCCAGCCGGCCAGCCGGTGGTCGGCGGAGGTCCAGCCGGTCGGGCCCCCGATGTGCCAGACCGTGGCGTGGCCCAGGCCGAGGAGATGCTCGGTCGCCTTGCGGGCACCGGTGCGGGAGTCGCCGGTGACCAGGGCCGTGCCGTCGTCGAGAGCGTTCTCCAGCACCACCAGGGGCGTGCCCAGATCGCTGGTCTTGGCCAGTGCCCGGCCCACCCACAGCTGCGGCGCGATCGCGATCACGCCGTCCGCGCCCTCGGCGGACAGCCGGTTCACCGCCTCGACGACGGTGTCATGGTCGGCCGAGTCGAGGGCGATGGAGCTGACGAGGTAACCGGCCTCCTGCGCCGCGGTGTTGATGGCGGTCAGAATGGAGGCGGGCCCGTACCGGGCGGCGTCGAAGGAGATGACCCCGAGCATCCGGGTCCTGCCGCTGGCCAGCGACCGCGCGCTGCGGCTGGGCCGGTAGCCGAGTGTGCGCATGGCGTCCAGGACCACCGCGCGCGTCTCGGGGCGGACGGCCGGATGGTCGTTGAGCACCCGCGAGACGGTCTGCTTGGAGACCCCGGCCATCCGGGCCACGTCGGCCATCACCGGCCGGGCCCCCGCGAAGTTGCGCCTGCTGCGGCCCTTGGGGGCAGGACCGTCGCCGGCGCTCGGTGTCATGGCGGGTGATTCCTCGATGTCGGTACGGCGGCCCTGAACCCGCCCGGCAGGAGGACAGCATAGGCCGGGCGGTGCCCGCGGGGCCCTCAGCCGGTCCGCACCGCCCACGAGCGCGTGACCACCCACTCGGCGCGCCGCACGCCCGCAGTCCGCCACGACCCGCCCACCTGCCCGCGGACGTACACCGGAGCCTTGGCCGCCGGCGGCAGCACCCTCAGCCGCAAGCCCTCCGCCCGCAGCGCCTCGACGGGCGACCGGTCCAGCCCGATGTCCCGGCCCCGCCCCGAGGAGAACTAGTCGGCGGACGGTACGTCCCCCACCCGGGTCCGGGCCACGTCAGCCGTCCGGCGCAGCCGCAGCATCACACCGGGAGCGCCCGGAGCAGGTCCTCCGGTACGTCGACGCGGTGCTCGCCGGCCACCGTGTCGAAGTACGTCTCGGCGGGCCGGCGGTCACCCCGCCCGTCTTCATCTTCAGCAGTTCCTCCTCCCGTCGACCGGCCGGGCCACGGGAGGGGTGGAACTCGCCGGAGACGGGGAACAGGGGGCGGCCGCCGCGGGTGAGGAAGCGGCTGGTGACCTCGATCGGTTCGGGCGCGCCGGGCGCGTCCGTGAGGGGCGGACGGCGGGTCGGCGGGGGAGCGGCGGGCGGGGACGCCCAGGAGATGCGTCACCAGGTGTTCTCCGGGCCGAGGTCGGGGGTGTCGGTGAGCTGGGCGCGGGGGGCGGTGGTGCCGTGCAGCTCCAGCAGGACCAGCTCGTTGGCGCCCGGGCGCAGTACCGGGGCGGGGACGTACAGCGTGCGCTGCGGGCCCCGGTTCCAGTAGCGGCCGAGGTGGAAGCCGTTGATCCAGGCCTGGCCCTTCGTCCAGCCGGGCAGGGCGAGGAAGGCGTCCGCGGGGGTGCCCACCTCGAAGCTGCCCCGGTGGAGGGCCGGTACGGTGATCGCCGCCTCCTCGGCCGGGGCGAACGGGACAGCGCCGAGGTCGTCCAGCGGCAGCGGGTGGCAGTCCCAGCCCATCAGGACGGTGCCGTTGAAGGAGACGCGTCCGAGCAGGCCCTTGGGGGCGCCGATGCGGGGCCCGTAGTTGACGCCGCCCATGTTCTCGACGAGGACCTCCAGCGTCGCCCCGGGGCGCGGCACGCGCACGGGCAGCGTCTCGTCGTGGCGTTCGCTCTCCAGTACGCCGGCCGGGGCGCCGTCGACGAAGACCTGGGCGCGGTCGCCGACACCGCCGGTGAAGTGCAGCAGGCCGTCGCCCCCGGCCGGGAGGGCGGTGCGGTAGAGCGCGTAGCCGGTGCGCTGCCCGATCCCGTCCATGGTCAGCGGGTCGTCGGAGTGCACGGGAGCCGCGAGCGGCAGCAGGGTTGTACGGCTGTCCAACTCGACCGTGGTCGGCGGCAGTTTGGGGCCGGTTGCCGGAAGGGGCTCGTCGGGTACGGAGGCATGGCGGGCGATGACCTCGCGGAAGGCGTGGTATTTCGGGCCCGGGTCGCCGCATTCGGTGAGGGCGGCGTCGTAGTCGTAGGACGTGACGGTGGGCGCGTAGGCGTGCTTGTGGTTGGCGCCGTTGGTGAAGCCGAAGTTGGTGCCGCCGTGGAACATGTAGAGGTTGACGGACGCCCCGGCGGACAGCAGCCGGTCCAGGTCGGCGGCGGCGTCGGCCGCGTCCCGGACGTGGTGCGGACCGCCCCAGTGGTCGAACCAGCCGATCCAGAACTCGGCGCAGAACAACGGTCCTTCGCCTTGGTGCTCGCGCAGCCGCCCGAGGCACTGCTCCACGCGGCTGCCGAAGGTACTGGCGGTCAGGACGCCCGGCAGGCTTCCGGCGGCCAGGTGCTCGGGGTCGGCCTGGTCGCAGGTGAACAGCAACTCCTCGACGCCCCGGGAGCGGAACGCGTCGGCGAGGTGCTTCAGGTACGCGGTGTCGTCGCCGTAGGCCCCGTACTCGTTCTCCACCTGCACGGCGATGACGGGACCGCCCGCCGCCGCCATGTGCGGGCGGAGCGCGGGCAGCAGCAGGTCGAGGTAGCGGTCCACGGCCCCGGTGAAGCGCGGATCGCTGGAGCGCGGCCGGACGTCCGGGTCGGAGGTCAGCCAGTCGGGCAGGCCGCCGCCGTCCCACTCCGCGCAGATGAACGGCCCGGGACGCAGCAGCACATGCAGCCCCTCGTCCTGGGCGAGCCGCAGGAACCGGGGCAGGTCGAGGAGGCCGTCGAGGACCAGCGGGCCCTCGGGGTCCGGCTGGTGGTGGTTCCACGGGAGGTACGTCTCCACTGTGTTGAGGCCCATCAGCCGTGCTTTGCGCAGCCGGTCGGACCACAGATCGGGGTGGACACGGAAGTAGTGCAGGGCGCCGGAGAGGATCCGGAACGGCTCGCCGTGCAGCAGGAATCCGTCGGACGTCGTCGTCAGGGCGGGCATGCGGGAGCTTCCCTTCTGCCAGGGTGAGTTCAGTGGGAGCGGGTGCCGCGGATCAGCCAGAGCGTGGCAACCAGGCACAGGGCCGAGACGCCGCACAGCAGCAGCGGCACGGCACGGATCCCGGACCACTCGATGGCCTTGCCCAGGGCCGGCCCGGCGGCCACACCGCCGACCATGGAGGCCGCGATGACCAGGGCACCGGCCCTCCGGGCCCGCGGGGCGGCCCGGTGCAGCCAGGGCAGACCGGTGGGGAAGATCGGCGCGATGAACAGACCGACACCGGCGTACGCGTACGGCGCCAGCGGCGGGACGGTCGCGGCCAGCAGACACACCGTCATGCCGGCGCAGGACACGGTGATGATGGCCTGGGCGGAGAAGCGCAGCGCGAGCGGGGCGACCAGGAAGCGGCCGACGGTCATCATCAGCCAGTACACGGAGGTGGCCGTGGCCGCGGCGCCCGCGCCGTAGCCGACGGTCTCCAGGTGCGTGGGTTCCCAGCCGCCGACCCCGGCCTCGACGCCGACGTGCAGCACGTAGAGCGCGACGAAGACGGCGAGCACCGAGCCAAGGCTCCGCCCGAGTACCGGCCCGCCGCCGCTCTCGCTCCCGGCCGAAACCGGCGCCTGGTCGCGTACACCCCTCAGGCAGAGCAGCAACGGCAGGTTGGCGAGGGCGAAGGCGAGGAAGACGGCCGGGTAGTGCTCGGAGCCGACCGTGCCGATCACGGCGGGGCCGAGGACGGCGCCGATGCCGAAGTGCGCGTTGAGGATGTTGAGCATCGCGGTCGAACGGTGCCCGAAGCCGACGGCGAACAGCTGGTTGAGGCCGTAGTCGATGCCGCCGAAACCCAACCCGGCGAGGAGCGCCGCCGCCAGGGCGGTGGACCAGTCGGGCGCCAGCGCGAAGCCGGCCGCGCCGACGGCCATCAGCAGGTACGAACCGCCGAGGACGTACCGGTTGCCGACCCGCCCGAAGAGCCGGTCGAACAGCAGCACACCGGTCACTCCGCCGACGAAGTGAGCGCTCAGCCCCAGCCCCGCGGCGGAGGGCGAGAGACCGAACTCCTCACGGAACGCCGGGATCGCGGGTCCGTACAGGGCCTGCAAGGCACCGATGAGCACGAAGCCGACGCAGGAGGCCACGACGGCGGCCCTGCTGAAAACCGGGGCGGGCGGTGAGGGGGAGAGACGGGCAACGCGCTGTTCGATCACACGGACTCCGGAGGACGGCCCACCGGTCGGGGTGGGTGGAGGACAGACGCGTACCTGAGCAGGAAGTGATGTTACCGGTAACACACTGCCCGTCAACAGCCCCCGGCGGTACCCGAACACCCGAGATCCACCAGGGTTGCCCCCGGTCCGATCGGGTACGCGACCAGGAACGCGCCCGGGGCGGATCCTGTCCCGGGTGAGCCGCACAACCGCCGCTACCAGGGAATCTGCCATGGAGACACCCGCGAACGACCCCACGCCCACGCCCGCCCAGCAGGCTCTCGACGTCCTCGCCGAGAACACCGAGGACACGGCGGCTCTGGACGCGCTCGCGAACAGCGACGTGCTCATCCCCGTGCCCGACGACGCGAACGACGCCGACGCCGCCAGTCCTTCGGCGGTGGCGCTGCCCGTGTTGGAACAGCCGGGCGGCGAGCCGGTGGTGCCCGTGTTCACCTCCGAGATGGAGATGGCCGGGTTGCTGCCGTTCGTGTCCCGCTACCGTCTGGTGCCGCTCGGCGCCCTGGCCGCACAGTGGCCGGCCGACGACCTGTCGCTCACCATCGACGGCAGCTCGGAGCACCGCCTGACGCTCACCTCGGAGGGAGTCCGCACCCTGCTGGCACGCCCGTAGGGCTCACCGGCCCTGTCCGGGCCCGGGCGGCTACTCGCCCAGGGTCCGGGCCAGTGCCGCCCGCTGCAGCGGCAGCACCTCGGCGTGCAGCTCACGGCCCTTGGCCGTCAGGGCGACCCACACGCCACGCCGGTCCTCCACGCAGACGGACCGCGTCACCAGCCCGTCCTTCTCCAGGCGGGCGATCAGCCGCGACAGCGCGCTCTGGCTCAGATGGACCCGCCCCACCAGGTTCTGCACCCGGCACTGCTCGCCCTCCTCGGGCGCCGCGGTCGCGAGCATGTCCAGGACCTCGAAGTCGGAGGCGCCGAGACCGTGCGGATGCAGCGCCCGGTCGATCTCGCACATCGTGCGCGCGTGCGCCGACAGGATGCCCCGCCACCGTTCCTCGAGTCGCCCACCGGCTGTTTTCGACGCCATATGGGAACGGTAACACCGGCGCAGGGTTCAATGACCGTGCATGCAGTAGGCGCCCGCCGCCGGGGAGCCGTGCCTCACGTCGAGTTGCCTCACGTCGAGTCCCTCCGCACCAGCTCCGTCGGCAGGATCACCGCCGCCGGGTCCTCGCCCCCGATCTGCGCGAGCAGCACCCGTACCATCTCGGCGCTGATGCGGTCCCACGGCTGCCGGATGGTCGTGAGCTCGGGGCTGGAGGCAAGCGCGGCCGGGGAGTCGTCGAAGCCGCCGACCGCGACGTCCTCCGGCACCCGCCGGCCCGCACGCTGCAGGGCGGTCAGCACGCCCTGCGCCATGAGGTCCGAGGCGACGAACACCGCGTCCATGTCCGGAGCCCGCGCCAGCAGCCGCTCGGCGCCCGCCTCGCCGCTCGCCCGGCCCCAGTCGCCAAAGACGATGAGCCGCTCGTCGATCTCCAGGCCCGCTTCCGTGAGCACCTCCTTGTAGCCGGCGAGGCGATCGACACCGCCCGGGGTGTCCATCGGGCCGTTCACCACGCCGATGCGGCGGCGGCCCAGCGACAGCAGGTGGCGCACCATGTCTCGGGCGCCGTCCCGGTCGTCCGCCGCCACGTAGCTCACCTTCGAGCCGAACCCCAGGGGCTTGCCGCACTGCACGAGGGGCACCCCGGCCTCGTGCAGTTGCTCGGCGACCGGGTCGGCGGAGTGGCTGGAGACGAGCAGCACGCCGTCGACGTGGCCCGCGGTGATGTACCGAGTGATCCGGCGCCGCTCGTCCTGCGTGCCGGCCAGCATCAGCAGCAGGGGGATGTCGTGCGCGGCCAGCGCCTGGGTGCAGCAGCGCAACAGGACGTTGAAGTTGGGGTCCTCGAACAGCTTCTCCTGCGGTTCGGTCAACAGGAAGCCGATCGAGTCGGAGCGGCCCGTGATCAGCGAGCGGGCGTGCCGGTTCACGACGTAACCCGTCTTGCGGATCGCGGCGTTGACCGCTTCCTGCGCCGCCGGGCTGACGTAGTGGCCGCCGTTGAGCACGCGGGAGACGGTGCCCCGGGAGACTCCCGCCACGCGCGCCACGTCGTGAATGGTCGGCGGCTTGCGCCGACCCCCGGTGTTGCTCATGGTCATGACTTTACGGCTCCGGACAGCAGATCGAGGCTCCAGAACCGCTGGATGACCAGGAACAAGGCGATGAGGGGGATGATCGCGAGCAGCGAGCCCGTGATCACCAGGGTGTAGAGCGTGGGCTCGCTGTGGCCCTGGGCGAGCAGCGTGAACAGTCCGAGGGTCATGGGGAACTTCTCGTCGTCGCTCAGCATGATGTACGGCAGCAGGAAGTTGTTCCAGATCGCCACGAACTGGAACAGGAAGATCGTCACCAGTCCGGGCACCATCATCGGCAGCCCGATCCGCGTGAAGATCCGCCACTCCCCGGCCCCGTCCACGCGTCCCGCCTCCACCATGTCGGCGGGCACGGCCGCGGTCGCGTAGATACGGCCCAGGTAGACCCCGTACGGGGAGAGGATCAGTGGCAGCAGCACGGAGGCGTAGGAGTCCGTCAGGCCGGCTTTGGCGAGCAGCAGGTACTGCGGGATGGCGAGGACGACCGGCGGCATCAGCACACCCGCGAGCAGGATGTTGAAGACGGTCTCGCGGCCGCGGAAGCGGTAGACGGCGAGGGCGTAGCCGGAGACGGCGGAGACCGCGGTCGACAGCAGCGCGCCCAGCCCCGCGTAGAGGGCCGAGTTGCCCATCCACTGCCAGTAGACGCCGTCGCGGTAGGCGGTCAGGTCCGCGAGGTTGTCGGCGAAGCCCGTGCCCGGCAGCAGGGTGAAGGTGGAGAACAGCTCCTTGCCCGACTTGGTGGCGGCCATGATCACCCAGGCGACCGGCAGCAGGCAGTACACGGCCCCGAGAAGCAGGACGAGGGTGGGGGCGATGGCGATACGGCGGCGCAGCGGCGGCCTCCGGGTGCCCGGCGAGGCGTCGGCCGCCGGGGCGGGCTTCGGGACGGCAAGAGTACTCATCGGGCTTCCTCCTGCTTGGAGCGGGCGTTCGCGACGCGCAGGAACCCGAAGGACAGGACGAGGGTGGCGACGGCGATGATCACGGCCTGGGCGGCGGCCGAGTGGATGTCGTTGTTGCCGAAGGCGTCCTGGTGCACCTTCATCAGCGGACTCCAGGTGGTGGAGACGGAGTTGGTCAGCGGCTTGAGGGTGGTCGGCTCGGAGAACACCTGCAGCGTGGCGATGATCGAGAAGAAGAAGGTGAGCACCAGGGAGGGCGCCACCATCGGCACCTTGATCCGCAACGCGATCTGCACCTGGGAGCAGCCGTCCAGCTTCGCCGCCTCGTACACCTCGGCAGGGATGGACCGCAGCGCGGTGTAAATGACGATCATGTTGAAGCCGGTGCCGCCCCAGATCGCGATGTTCGACAGCGCGAGGAACAGCGGTCCGCCGTCCAGGAGGTCCGGCTGGGGCAGGCCCGCCTTGTCGAGCAGGAAGTAGAACGGGCTGACGCTCGGCAGATAGAGGAAGCCCCAGAGCAGCGCCGCGATCACCCCCGGGAGGGCGTACGGCAGGAAGATCGCGAGCCGGGTGAACGAGGTGAGCCGCACCCGGTCGGCGTCCAGCATCAGCGCGAAGAGCAGCGCGGAGCCCAGCATGACGGGGACGACGATCGCGCCGTACCCGAGGACGCGCAGAGCGCCGTCGATGAGCTCGGAGTCGGAGAGGGCGGCGGTGTAGTTGGACAGCCCCGTCCACACCTCGCTGCGGGCCCCGGAGCCCAGGCCCAGGCCCTTGACCTCGACCTTGCGGACGCTGAGGTACAGCGCGTAGCCGATGGGGAGGACGAAGAACAGCAGGAACAGGACGACGGCGGGGAGGAGGAAGAGGTACGGGGCACGCCGTACGCCTCCACTGGTGGCGCGGGTGCGGGGCGCACGGCCGGAGCCGTGCGCCACCTTGCCGGTGTTCTCGGTGGTGCCGGACATCACTCGGCGACCTCGAAGCCCTGCTTCTTCATGTCGGCGACGGTGTCGGCCTGCATGGCGATCAGCGCGGACGCGAACGCGTCCTTGCTCTTGGCCTTGGCGGCCTTGCTGAAGGCGTCCTTGTAGGTCGTGTACGCGACGTTGACGTTGGGCCCCCAGGCGGAGGGTGCCGTGGTCTTCGCTATCTCGGCGGCCTTGGCGTAGAAGTCCGGCTGGTTGGAGAAGAACTCCGGCGCCTTGGACAGCGCGTCACTGGTCTGGGCGGCCGTGGCGGCCGGGTAGATGCTGCCGTCCTTCGCCATGGCGGCGATGGCGTCCTGGTCGGTGTTCAGCCAGGTGGCGAACTTGGCCGCGGCCTCCTTGTGCTTCGAGTCGGTGGTGACGCCGGTGGAGGAGCCGCCCCAGCTGCCGGTGGCGTTCTCACCCTTGCTCCACTGCGGCAGCGGGGCCATCGCCCACTTGCCCGCGGTGTCCGGGGCACCGGTGGTCAGCGTGCCGGGGGCCCAGACCGCACTGACCCAGGCGATCTGCTGTCCGGTGTTGAGCGCCTTGTTCCAAGCCGGGGTGTACATGGGCTGGTTGTCGATGGCGCCCTCCTCGACCAGTCCGCCCCAGAAGTCGGCGACCTTCTTGGTGGCCGCGTCGTCGATGGCGACCTTCCACTTCTGGCCCTCGGCGGTCCACCACTTCGCACCAGCCTGCTGGGCGAGGCCCGCGAAGAGACCCGCGTCGTTGGAGGAGAAGGTGGTGAGCGCCTTGGAGGGGTCCTCCTCCTTCAGCTTGCGGGCGGTCTGCGCGAACTCGTCCCAGGTGGTGGGGACGGTCAGGCCGTACTTCTTGAAGAGGTCCTCGCGGTAGAAGAACATCAGCGGCCCCGAGTCCTGGGGAACCGCGTAGGCGCTGTCGGTGCCGAGGGTGACCTGCTGCCAGACGCCGGGGGAGAACTTGTCCTCGGCGTCCTTCACCTCGTCCGCGATGTCGGTGAGGACGTCGTTGCTGACGAGGGTGGGTATCGCCTGGAACTCGGCCTGCACCAGGTCAGGGGTCTTGTCGGCCTTGGCCGCCGTAATGATCTTGGTGACCAGGTCGTCGCCGGAGGCCTGCTTCCTCACTGTGACCTGGATGTCGGGGTTCTCCTTGTTCCAGATCTCGGCGGCCTTGTCCGTACCCGGGGCCCAGGCCCAGTAGGTCAGGGAGACCGGCCCGGAGCCGGCCGAGTCCTTGCCCTCGGAGTCGGAGTTGCAGGCGGCGAGCGTGGTGGCACCGAGGGCAACGGCGATCGAGGTGACCACGAAGCGGCGGCGCATCGTGAACTGCATGGGTGTTCTCCCCTGACGAGGGCCCGAAGGCGTGGATCAGCAGACCGGCCATGCGCGGTGTGCTGTGAGCGTTCACAGTAGAGAAACGTTCAGGATCCTTGTCAATGGTTGCCGCAGTGCGGGTATGTTGGGCCCGCGCCGACCTGTGCAGTGTGTGTACGTTCCCAAGCGTTCGATCAGTCGGGAGAGATCCATGCCGGAGACCACCCCAACGGGCCTCATCGGGCTCGCCTTCGGTGGGGACTACAACCCCGAGCAGTGGCCGGAGAGCGTCTGGCACGAGGACGTCCGGCTGATGCGCCAGGCCGGCGTCACGATGATGAGCGTCGGGATCTTCTCCTGGGCTCTGCTCGAGCCCTCACCCGGTGTGTACGACTTCGGCTGGCTCGACCGGCTCCTGGATCTGCTCCACGAGAACGGCGTTCGCGCCGACCTGGGCACCCCCACCGTCGTACCGCCCGCCTGGTTCTACCGCGAGCACCCCGAGGCGCTGCCCGTGACCGCCGACGGCGTCCGCTACGAGTTCGGCTCGCGCGGCGCCATCTGTCACAGCAACGCCCACTACCGCGAGGCCGCCGCGCACATCACCACGAAGCTGGCCGAACGCTACGGCGACCACCCGGCCCTGGCGATGTGGCACGTGCACAACGAGTACGGCGTCCCCGTCTCGGCCTGCTACTGCGACTCCTGCGCCGCCCACTTCCGCCGCTGGCTGGCGACCACGTACGGCACGGTCGAGGCGGTCAACGAGGCCTGGGGCACGGCCTTCTGGGGCCAGCGCTACGCCGACCTCGAGCACATCAACCCGCCCCGGCTCACCCCCGCGGCCGTCAACCCGAGCCAGGCGCTGGACTACAAGCGGTTCGCCGACGCCACCATGCGCGAGAACTTCGTGAGGGAGCGGGACATCCTGCACCGCCTCTCGCCGGGCGTCCCGGTCACCACCAACTTCATGACGGCCCTGAGCCAGTGCGACTCCGTCGACTACTGGGCCTGGGGCCGCGAGGTCGACCTCGTCACCAACGACCACTACCTGATCACCGACGGCCGCCGCACCCACGTCAACCTGGCGATGGCCGCCGACCTCACCCGCTCCGTCGCCGGCGGCGCCCCCTGGCTGCTGCTGGAGCACTCCACTTCGGGCGTCAACTGGCAGCTCCGCAACCCCGCCAAGGCCCCCGGCCAGATGGCCCGCAACTCCTTGGCACACGTGGCGCGCGGCTCCGAGGGCGCCATGTTCTTCCAGTGGCGACAGTCCCGGCGCGGCGCCGAGAAGTTCCACTCGGCGATGCTCCCGCACGGCGGCACCGACACCCGCGTCTGGCGCGAGGTCGTCCAACTGGGTGCGTCCGTCGAGGCGTTGAGCGAAATCCGCGGCACGCGCACCGAGGCCGACGTGGCCGTGCTGTGGGACTGGCACTCCTGGTGGGCGCAGAACCTCGACTGGCGCCCCAGCGTCGACCACGACGCCCGCGAGCGCGCCGACGCCTTCTACGAGGTCCTCTACGACCGCCACCTCACCGTCGACTTCGCCCACCCGGAAGCCGACTTGTCGAGTTATCCCCTGGTCGTCGTCCCGGCCCTGTACCTGATGACGGAAGCCGCCGGGCGCAACCTCAAGGCGTACGTCGAGAACGGCGGCACGCTCGTCGTGTCCTACTTCTCGGGCATCGTCGACGAGCACGACGCCGTCCACGAGGGCGCCTACCCGGGCCCTCTGCGGGACGTCCTCGGCCTCACCGTCGAGGAGTTCTCGCCGCTGCTGCCCGGCGAACGGGTGCGCGTCACCGGCCGCGACGGGACCGAGCTGGGTGCCGACGTGTGGACGGAGTTCGTGGTGCCGCGCGGCGCCGACACCGTCCTGACCTACGCCGACGGCCTCACCGCCGGTCTGCCCGCCGTCACCCGGCACCGCCTCGGCGAGGGCACCGCCTGGTACGTCTCCACCCGCCTCGGTGCCGACGGCCTCGACGCGCTGCTCGGCATGGCGGGCGAGGACGCCCGGCTCGCCCCGCGCACCGACCTGCCCCGGGACGTCGAAGTGGTCCGCCGAACCGGCGAGTCGGGCACCTACCTGTTCGCCGTCAACCACACCGGCTCGGACACCAAGGTGCCGCTGGAGGCCACCGGCACCGAGTTGCTCACCGGCGAACGCGCCGCCGGACGCCTCGCGCTTCCGGCCGGAGCCGTCCGGGTCGTCCGGCTCGACGGCTGAACCGACTCCCTCCGCCCCCGCGTGCCACGAGCCGCGGGCGGAAGGGCCCGCCCCTCTCATCCGCTTCCTGACGGCGCCCCCACATCCCCCACGTCGAAGGGACGACGGACCACGATGTTCCGTCCCGGACGCACCCTCGACCTTGGCCAAGCATCGTGGAGGCCGTCCCGAACGGCCGTGGCCTCGGCATCTTCTACTGGGAGGCCACCTGGACCGCGGTGAAGGGCAACGGCTGGGACCCGACCGACGCGTCCTCCGGCAACGGCTGGGAGAACCAGGCGCTGTTCGGCTACGACGACCGGGCGCTGTCGTCGATGTCCTGGTTCCGCCACCGCTGATCCCCGGGGGAGGAGGCCGGACCGGACGCGCCCCCTCCCGTATCAGGGTGCGCCTCAACTCCACTGCCACGTACGGCAGTTCGGAATCGGTCAATGACGCCTGGTGCTGAAAAAGGGACGGCTTCGATCACGCGACAGGGGGAAGACGGGGATCAGGGGCCTTGCACTGTGTCCGCCCGGGTCGTGGGGCCTGGCACCGCGCCTCGCCGCGTTGCCGAAGTGCCCGGGTAGCTCCGCTACCAGAGCACTTAGGCGCCTTGCGATGCACGGCACCGGACCACGCGACCTGATCGGACGCTCATAGTGCAAGGACCCCCCTGAGAGGGCGACGCCGGGAGGCAGGGGCGCGACATGCTGAGGACTCCCACGGACGGGACACGGCTGCGCATCCTGGCCTGGCTGAAGGAGCCCGGCCGCGCCGCCGACGGTGCCACCGCGGACGCCGTCGCCGAGCGGTTCTCGATGCCACACCCGGTGGCCGTCACCCACCTCCGGCTGCTCGAGGCCACCGGCATGCTGCGCGGCAGCCGGGCCTCGGGCCGCGTGTGCTACCACCGCGACGACATGCGGATCGCCGAGGTCGCCCGGATGTTTGAGAAAGGCTGGTAGGCGACCCGGTACGGCGGTATCCCCGACGGAGGAGGGCACGCACGCGATGGACCGTCCCCGAGCACTCGTCCCACGCCACTACGTCGCGGTGGGCCACGGCCCCGAGGACGTGGTCGCCGACCCGCGCGGCCGCGTCCTGACCGGCGTGGCGGACGGCCGCATCCTGCGCCTGGACGGCCTGGCGGACCCGGTCGCGGCACGCGCCGAGGTGATCGCCGAGACCGGCGGCAGGCCGCTCGGGCTCGAACTCCTCCCGGACGGCGATCTGCTGGTGTGCGACGCCGAACGCGGACTGCTGCGCGTCGACATCCGCGACGGCACGGTCCGCGTCCTCGCCGGCTCGGTTGCGGGCGAGCCGCTGCGGTTCTGCAGCAACGTCGTGTCCCTGTCCGACGGCAGTGTCCACTTCACCGTCTCCAGCCGCCGCTACCCCCTGGACCACTGGATCGGCGACATCGTCGAACACACCGGAACGGGACGGCTGCTGCGCCTCGCCCCCGGCGGGCACACCCCGGAGGTGGTGCTGGACGGCCTGCAGTTCGCCAACGGGGTCGCCGTCGGAGTCGACGAATCCTTCCTCGTCGTCGCGGAGACCGGCGCCTGCCGGCTCGTCCGCCTCTGGCTCACCGGACCGAAGGCCGGGCAGAGTGAACCCTTCGCCGAGAACCTGCCGGGCATGCCCGACAACCTCTGGCGCGGTGCTCCCGGCGGACCCATCTGGGTCGCGCTCGCCGGACCCCGCGTCCCACCTCTCGAACTGCTCCACCGCGGCGCGCCCGCGGTCCGCCGTGCCGCCGCACATGTGGCCGTGCGCGCCCCCTTCCGCCCCACCGGCACGATCGGCGTCCTCGCCTTCGACGACCAGGGCCGCGTCGTCCACCACCTCACCCGCCGCCACTCCGGCTACCGCATGGTCACCAGCGTCTGCGAGGCGGGCGGGCACCTGATCCTGGGCAGCGTTCGGGAACGCGGCGTGGCGGTCTGCGAACGGCCCGCTCCGAAGGGGCCCCGAGCCGTACCCGCCCCGGAGTGACCGGAGCCACCCGCCTCGGAGTGACCCACGCCGGGCCGACGGGGTTAACCTGAATGCCGGCCGCGAGCACCTCGCGGCGCGGCGGTGGGGCCCGCCGTACCCGAACCGCGGCACCTACGCCGCCAACGGTCCCTACTTGCGACGGCACGAGCCCGCACGATCCCGGGCACCGGCGAGTAGGAGACGTGATCCATGACAGCCCCCGACAGCCTCCACGTTCAGGCCCCCGCACCGCCTGCGCCTTCCCGGCGTGGCCAGGTACCGGTCGTGGCAGTCGTGGCAGTCGTGGCAGTCGTGGCGCTCGGCGGGGGAGCGGGGGCCGCCGCCCGGTACGCGGCCTCCCTGTGGTGGCCCGAGCACGTGGGCGGCTTCCCCTGGACGACCTTCTGGATCAACGCCGCCGGCTGTGCCGTGATCGGCGTGTTCATGGTGGTCGTCACCGAGATCCGCGCCGCCCACCCCCTGGTCCGCCCCTTCTTCGGCACCGGCTTCCTCGGCGGTTTCACGACGTTCTCGACGTACGCCGTCGGCATCCAGAGGCTGACCGACGGCGGCCACGTCGGCACCGCTCTCGCCTACCTGGCCGCGACCCCGCTCGCGGCGCTCACGGCGGTGTGGCTCGCCGCCTGGTCGACTCGCCGGATCCTGGGCAAAGCGGACAGCAAGGGTAAGGAGTCGGTGTGAACTGGCTGCTGGTCGTCTGCGGTGCGATGGTCGGCGCCCCGCTCCGCTACCTCACCGACCGGGCGGTCCAGTCCCGGCACGACACGGGCTTTCCCTGGGGCACCTTCACGGTGAACGCCGCCGGCTGCCTGATCCTCGGCCTGCTCACCGGAGCCGCCACACAGCTCCAGATGCTGCTCGGCACCGGCCTGTGCGGGGCCCTGACGACGTACTCGACGTTCTCCTACGAGACGCTGCGGCTGGCGGAGACCGGGGCTCCGCTCCGGGCCGCCGCCAACATCGCGGCGAGCGTGGCGGCCGGCCTCGCGGCGGCGTTCGCGGGAGTCGCACTCGCGCGCCTGTGAGAGGCGGGGGCGAGGCGGGCGCCTGAGGCCCTTTCTCACCCGGTGTCCATGAAATCCGTTCTCGCCCATGTGTAGTAAGACGGGGTCCTCTCCGCTCCCGCCTCCTGCACAGAACTGGATCCCATGAGCGTCATCAACGTCGGTCAGGCCGTCGTCCTCGGAGCCGTCGAGGGGGTGACCGAGTTCCTGCCCGTGTCCTCCACCGGCCATCTGAAGATCGCCGAGGGGCTCATGGGCATCCCCGTCGACGACAGTGCCGTCGTCGGGTTCTCCGCGGTCATCCAGGTCGGCGCGATCGCCGCCGTGCTCGTGTACTTCTTCAAGGACATCGTGCGGATCGTCTCCGCCTGGTTCCGCGGACTCACCGACCGCGAGGAGCGCTATCACCACGACTACAAGTTCGCCTGGTGGGTCATCTACGCCACCCTCCCGATCGTCGCCGTCGGACTCGCCGCCAAACCGCTCATCGAGGGACCGCTCGCCTCACTGTGGGTGGTGGCCGGCTCCCTGCTCGTCGGCAGTGCGGTGATGTGGGCGGCGGACCAGATGGGGCGGCACAAGCGCGGTGAGGACGACACCTCGTTCAAGGACGCCATGCTCGTCGGCTGCTCCCAGATCCTCGCCCTGCTCTTCCCGGGCTTCTCCCGCTCCGGCGCCACCATGTCCACCGCGCTCATCCTCGACCTGGACCGCGTCGCCGCCACCCGGCTCTCCTTCTTCCTCGGCATCCCCGCCCTGACCGGCGCCGGCCTCTACGAGCTCAAGGACGCCCTGGGCACCGGCGTGGGCGCCGCCCCGTTGGCCGTCGGCACCCTCGTGTCCTTCGTGGTGGCCTACGCCTCGATCGCCTGGCTGCTGAGGTTCGTCGCCAAGCACTCCTTCAACGCCTTCGTGATCTACCGGATCGTGGTGGGCGTGCTGCTGTTCGGTCTGCTCGGCGCCGGTGTGCTGCACGGCTGACCGCCCGCACGGCCCCGGCCCTGTCGTCCCCGTTCCCCTCGTCGCCCGGCGGGCGGCCCCGCGGCGTCAGGTGCGTCGCACGGCGTCGTGGGGCAGGCGGGACGTGACACAGGGCCCCGGGGGGCCGGAGACCCGGATGCGGTCTTCCGGCCCCGGGACGTCTCTGGCCGGCCCTTGACAGGGGCCTCCCGCGCCCCGGAGGATCACCTCCGTGAACCTGTCAGACAGCCGGACAGCCGGACAGCCCGTGCGTCGCATCAGTGCCATGGAAGCGGTGCTGGCGCACCTGCGCAGTGCCATCGAGCGCGGCGAGTACGCCATCGGCGACAAGCTCCCCTCCGAGGCGGAGCTGTGCCGCACCCTCGAGGTCTCCCGGCCGGTGCTGCGCGAGGCGCTCAGGGCGCTGCAGACCATGGGTCTGACGGTGTCCCGGACCGGCAAGGGCACCTTCGTCGTCGCCAGTACCGTCGAGGACCCCACCTTCGGCGACTACTCGGCCAGCGACCTGCTGGAGGTGCGCCGCCATGTCGAGATCCCGGTCGCCGGGTACGCGGCCCGGCGCCGCACCCCGGAGAACCTCGACCACCTGGCCCATCTGCTGGACCGGATGGAGCGGGAGACGGACACCACCGCGTGGGTCGCGATGGACACGCTGTTCCATCTCGCCGTCGCCGAGGCCGCCCAGAACCCGGTCTTCCGGCGGGTCATCGAGGAGATCCGGGACGCGCTGGCCCGCCAGTCCGCCTTCCTCAACGAGCTGGGCGGCCGCCGCGAGCAGTCCAACCGCGAGCACCGGGCGATCGTCGAGGCGCTGATCGACGGCTGCGAGAACGACGCGGTGGAGGCCATGGACCACCACCTGGACCGCGTCGAGACGACCCTCACCGACATCGTGCGCTCGGCGCGTACGGACACCCCCACGGAAGGCGGAACCGAGGCGTGAGCGAGCAGTCCCTGCACGAAGGCGTGCAGAAACGTTCCGGCCATGTCGATGCCGGCGACGCGGGCTACAGCAAGTCCCTGAAGTCCCGGCACGTCAACATGATCGCCATCGGCGGAGCCATCGGCACCGGCCTCTTCCTCGGCGCCGGCGGCCGCCTCGCCGACGCCGGCCCCTCCCTCTTCATCGCCTACGCCGTCTGCGGCCTCTTCGCCTTCCTCGTCGTCCGCGCCCTCGGCGAACTCGTGCTGTACCGGCCCTCCTCCGGCGCGTTCGTGTCGTACGCCCGCGAGTTCATGGGGGAGAAGGGCGCCTACACCGCGGGCTGGATGTACTTCCTCAACTGGGCGACCACCGGCATCGCCGACATCACCGCCGTCGCGACCTACACCCACTACTGGGGCATGTTCTCCGACATCCCGCAGTGGGTGATCGCACTCATCGCGCTGGCGGTCGTGCTCACCGTGAACCTGATCTCGGTGAAGATCTTCGGCGAGCTGGAGTTCTGGTTCGCGATCATCAAGGTCGGCGCGCTGGTCGTCTTCATGTGCATCGGCATCTTCCTGCTGGTCACCCAGCACCCCGTCGACGGCCACCACCCGGGCCCGTCCCTGATCGGCGACAACGGCGGCGTCTTCCCGCACGGCCTGCTGCCCATGCTGCTGATCATCCAGGGCGTCGTCTTCGCCTACGCCTCCGTCGAACTGGTCGGCGTAGCGGCCGGAGAGACCGAGAACCCCGAGAAGATCATGCCGAAGGCGATCAACTCGATCATGTGGCGCGTCGGCGTGTTCTACGTCGGCTCGGTCGTCCTGCTGTCGATGCTGCTGCCCTGGAACAAGTACACCGCCGGCGAGAGCCCCTTCGTCACGGTGCTGTCCAACATCGGCATCCCCGCGGCCGGTGGCGTCATGAACCTCGTCGTCCTCACCGCCGCGATGTCCTCCCTCAACTCCGGCCTGTACTCCACCGGGCGCATCCTGCGCTCCATGGCCATGGCCGGATCCGCGCCCAGGTTCACCTCCGTGATGAGCCGCAGCCAGGTCCCCTACGGCGGCATCCTGCTCACCAGCGGCATCTGTGTCCTGGGCGTCGGCCTCAACTTCGTCGTGCCCGCCGAGGCGTTCGAGATCGTGCTGAACTTCGCCGCGCTCGGCATCCTCGCCACCTGGGGCATGATCATGATCTGTCACCTCCTCTTCTGGCAGAAGACCCAGAAGGGCGAGCTGACCCGCCCGGGCTACCAACTCCCGGGCTCCCCCTGGACCGAGATCGTGACGCTGGCGTTCCTCGCCTCCGTCCTGGTCCTCATGTACGCCGACGGCGGCGCGGGACGCACCACCGTGCTGTGCCTGCCGCTGATCGTCGGGGCCCTGGTCGCCGGATGGTTCGCCATCCGCGGCCGGGTCGCGCGCAAGTCCACCACCGGATCCGGCGCGTGAGCGACGCGCCGTTCCACGAGAAGCAGGCAGTGATGTTCAGCAGTTCCCTCGCGGACGCACCCCTTGTCCGTGAACCCGTCCACACCCCCGTCGCCCACCTCATACGCGGCGGAATCGTCGAAGGCATCCACTACGGCTCCGTCGTCCTCCTCGACGCCGACGGCGACGTGCGGCTCCAGATCGGAGACATCGAGGCCGCCTTCTACCCGCGCTCCGCCATCAAGCCCGTCCAGGCCGTGGCCATGGTCCGGGCCGGGCTGCCGCTCGACGGCGACCTGCTGTCGCTGACCGCGGCCAGCCACTCCGGCGAGGAACGCCACCTCGCCGGCACCCGCCGCATCCTCGAGATCGCCGGGCTCACCGAGGACCACCTGCGCAACGTCCCGGACCTGCCGTTCGACCCGGTCGTCCGGGACGCCTGGGTACGCGAGGGCCGGCTGCCCTCACGGCTCGCCCAGAACTGCTCCGGCAAGCACGCGGCCATGCTCTACACCTGCGCCCTCAACGGCTGGTCGCTGGACGACTACCTCGACCCGGCCCACCCGCTGCAGCAGGCCGTCGCCGAGATCGTCGAGGACCTGACCGGGCAGCGCATCGCCCGGGTGACCGTCGACGGTTGCGGCGCGCCGCTGTTCTCCATCTCCCTGCACGGCCTCGCCCGAGCCACCGCCCGGATCGCCACCGCCGCGCCGGGCACGCCCGAGGCCCGCGTCGCCGACGCGATGCGCGAGCACGCCGAGATGGCCTCCGGCTCCGGCCGGGACGTCGCCGCGCTGATGAGGGCCGTGCCCGGGCTGCTCACCAAGGACGGCTTCGAGGGCGTCCAGGTCGCCGCGCTGCCCGACGGCCGGGCCGTCGCGGTGAAGATCGCCGACGGTGCGAACCGGGCGCGCGTGCCGGTGGCTGCCGCCGCGTTGGCCCGGGCGGGCGTCGACCCGGAACTGCTCACCGAGTTCGCGGGCGAGCCGCTGCTCGGGGGCGGCCGGGAGGTCGGGCGGGTGCGGCCCGTTCGCTCGCTGGAGCCGGTCGCCGGTTCGGCCCGCGCCTGACGACGTGATCTACCCTCCGGCGACTGCGGGGCCCATGTGGCTGGTCGCGCAGTTCCCCGCGCCCCTTTCCAGGGGCGCTTCCACCCTCCTACCTCGCAGAAGAGGACCCTCACTGTCATGACCGCCGTCACCCGCATCGAGCACGATCTGCTCGGCGACCGTGATGTCCCCGCCGAGGCCTATTGGGGTGTGCACACCCTGCGTGCCACGG
>NZ_JBSFVB010000036.1:0-26803 GCF_053592115.1 Streptomyces sp. NPDC002788
TGGATGGCCGGCGAGCAGGCCCGCGCCGCCCGCCGGGCCGCCGACGACGCCCTCGCCCACGAGATCACCGCCTTGCACATCGCCTCCCGGTGCACCTACGGGGTGCCGCGCATCCATGCTGAACTGCGCAGGCTGGACCGGCCGGTCAACCGCAAGCGAGTGGAACGGATCATGCGTGAGCGCGACATCACCGGGGTCACCCGGCGCAAGCGCCGGTCGCTGACCCGTCCGGCGAAGAAGGCGGTGCCCGCTCACGACCTGATCGGCCGCGACTTCACGGCCGCCGCCCCGGGGCGGAAACTGGTCGGTGACATCACCTACATCCCCACCGACGAGGGCTGGCTGTATCTGGCGACCTGGCTGGACCTGGCGACACGCGAGATTGTCGGCTACTCGATGGCCGACCACCACCGCGCATCCCTGGTGGTCGACGCATTGACGATGGCCGCCGGCCGCAGTGACCTCCAGCCCGGCTGCATCGTGCACTCGGACCGCGGAGCGGAGTACACCGCTGACGAACTCCGCCGGGAAGTAGACCGGTTGGGGCTGCGGCAGAGCATGGGACGAACCGGCTCGTGCTACGACAATGCCGCCGCCGAGAGCTTCTTCGCGCTACTGAAAGCGGAAATCGGCACCCGCCGCTGGCCCGACCGGACCACTGCCCGCGCTGAGATCTTCACCTTCATCGAGACCTTCTATAACCGCAAGCGGTTGCGGAGGCATCCAGTCTGGGGCTACCTCACCCCGCTGGAGACCCGGCAGCGACACGAGCAAGAACACGCCCTCGCAGCGTAAGCATCGAGTGTCCAGCATCACGGGGAAACTTCAGTCCTACTCGGTCGGCATGTCGGTCACCGAAGCGATCCACGAACACGTGCTGAAGATTCCCGCATCGGCCTGGACCCCGGCCGTCGAGACCGACGGTGAGGCCCGTGACGGGGCCTGGGTCGCCGAGCTCACCGGCAAGCTCCTGGACGGCTGGCCCAAGGGCATGCGACTGATCGTCCGAAAGGAACGACCCCATCCCGGCGCCCAGTTGAGGATCACAGACGCGGACGGCATGCGGATCACGTGCTTCGCGACCAACACCCCTGACCGGACGATCGCCGAACTCAAGCTCCGTCACCGGCTGCGGGCCCGCGCTGAGGACCGGATCCGGGCCGCGCGGGCCACCGGCCTGCGCAACCTGCCCTTCACACCACAGCCCAGAACAAGGTCTGGCTCGAGATCGTCCAGATCGCTCTCGACCTGCTGGCCTGGATGCCCATGCTCGCCCTCACCGGCAAGGCACGGCTCTGGGAACCCCGCCGCCTGCGATTCCGCCTGTTCTCCGCAGCCGCCCAGCTCGTCACCGCCGGCCGGCGCAGGATTCTCCGCCTCACCCAGCACTGGCCCTGGACCGGCGAGATCACCGCCGCCCTCGAACGACTCGCGCTCCTGCCCAACCCCGGCTGACGAACAACGCCCACCGCTCCGACGACAACATCACCCGCCCCGGGCAGTGGAACCCGGCGCCCACCCGACGCGACAGCCGGGCCGCCAGCGTGCCCACCGTCAGCTCCGGAAAGCGAAAGGGTCCACCGACTCCGTCGGCGGGCCCTCACGAAAGATCGAGGCTAACGATTTCGACGGCTCATGACCAGTACGGTGATGACACCGAGAACTCCTCCGATGATCAAAGCAGTGACAAGGGTTGTACCCATTCCTTCTCCTGTCCCGTTCGCTCCTCCTGGCTAGGAGATGAACTCTCCCCAGGTGTAGTCGACGGCCCCTGTCGCCAGTCCGCCATAACCACCTATGGCTGCACCAGCGAGGCATCCGCCCCCGGCTCCTACGGGCCCCGCGATAAGCCCCGTTACAGCACCCGTTACACAACCACCCACCGCACCCGCAAGGGCAGCGCCAGCTGCCTTCAGGGAGAAGTCCTCTAGACTCCAGAGCCCCGCAGGGTCAGTTCGGTTGACGGGGTCGCCACCGGCGTACAGGTAGGGGTTCTTCTCCTGGCCGGACGGGTCGGGCTGGGTGAAGCGGCCGAGCGACGGGTCGTAGTAGCGGTGCCCCATCTTGTACAGCCCGGTCGGGTCCAGGTACGTGCCCGCGTAGCGGTGCGGCTGGGGGACGGCCTCGGTGGTGGTGCCGCGAGGCAGGCCGGTGGGGCCGTAGGCGTAGGTGTGGGTGCGTTTGCCGGTGGCGTCGACGAGGCCGAGGACGTTGCCGGTGGCGTCGGTGAGGTAGTAGTAGGACTTCCCCCCAGTCGTCATGGAGTTCAGGGTGCCCGCCGGTTCGCGGATGAATCCGGTGTCGACGCCGTTCGTCGTCGTGGACGCCAGACCGAGCGCGGTGTGGTGGAACCAGGTCGAACCCAGCTTGGTGCGCTCGGAGTTGTCCGTGCCCGAATGGACCAGGTCGTAGGTCTTGCCACCCGCGGTGATGCCGGAGAGCTGGCTGTAGTCCGTCCACGCTGCGTTCGTGCGGGCGGTGGCGCTGGCGCTGGCGCCGGCGGTTTCGTTGCCGAGCTTGTCGTAGGACCAGCCCGTGGTGGAGCCGTTCTTGCCGGTCAGCTCGCTCGCGTCGTCGTAGGTGTAGGTGGTGCCGCCGGGGCAGGCGTTCTTGCTGCCGTCCTGGGAGGTGAGGTTGCCGGCCTTGTCCCAGCAGTACAGCCACGACGCCTTGCGCGCGCCTGCGGAGTCGGATTCCAGGGCGTAGCGCAGGCGGTCCTGGGAGTCGTAGTCGTAGGTGGTTTTGTACTTGGTGAGGTTGTCTGTGCGGGTGCGGATTTTGGTGGTGTCCTTGCCCGCGGTGTTCTTGTAGCTGTAGGCCAGGTCGATCAGTGTGGTCGTGCCCGAGGTGGTCTTGATGCCTTCGGGGCGGCCGTTGTCGTCAATGTCGACGGCTTGGGTGGTGCCGCCGGGGTAGACGGTCTTGGTGCGCTTGTCGTTGTCGTTGTAGTCGAAGTCGGTCTTCTTGCCGTCCGGGGCGGTCAGGTAGTCCAGGCGGCCGGCCTTGTCCCAGGTGTAGTCGGTCTTGCCGGTCGGGTCGGTGTAGTAGTCGACTTCACCGCCCGGGGTGTAGGCCAGCGCCGTCTGGGCGCCGTTTTGCAGGGTGCGGACACGTTCACGGTTGAGCTTGTCGTAGTCCCAGCCCGTGGTGCCGGAGGCGTCCGTGCGGGATTTGACGTTGCCGTCGCCGTCGTAGGAGTAGGTGACCGTGACGTTGGTGGAGGACACCTTCGTCACACGGTCACGGTTGTCGTAGCCGTAGACCGTCTTGATGCCGCGTCCGTCGGTGACGGTCTCCACCCGGCCCAGCGCGTCGTAGGTGTAGGTCGTCGTGCCCAGCGGCGCGGGCGGGGTGACGGTCTTGAGGTTGCCCTTGGCGTCGTAGGTGAACGAGGTGACCTTGCCGTTGCCGTCTTTGGCGGTGCAGCGCTGGCCCTCGAAGCCGCCGCAGGTCGGGGTGTCCTTGTTATAGGTGTACTCGCGGGTGCCGCCGGCCGTTCCGGAGGTGGTCACCGACATCGTGTTGCCGTTGGTGTCGTACTTGAAAGTGTCCTTGCGGCCGTCCGCGCTGGTGAAGTCGTTGGGCAGATCGGTGCCGGCGACGGTCTGGTACGCCGTCACAGAAGCCGTTGCTCCGAGCGGGAGCTTCTGGGAGAGGGCGTTGTTGCGGCCGTCCCAGCCGTAGGTGGTGGTGTTGCCGCCCGTGCCGTCCGCTCCCGTGCCCATCGCGTCGGTCGCGGTCTGCAGCAGGTGGTTGGTGTACTTGGCGTGGCGGGAGTGGCCGAGCGGGTCGGTGACCTTGGTGACCTCACCGTCGGCGTTGTGCAGGTACTTCGTGGCGTCGCCGTCGGGATCGGTGACCGTGGTGGTTCCCGCGTCGGAGGGGGTCGCGGCCGTGTAGTCGTAGCGCCAGGTCGGACCGATGTGACCGGTGCTCGTCACCTCGGTGGCCCGCTGCATCGACCTGACGCGGTTGTGGGCGTCGTAGGTGAACAGCGTGACGGTGCCCTCTGAGGTGGTCACCTTGGTCAGGCGGCGGGAGGAGTCGTACGCGTAGGCCGTGGCCTTGCCGTTGGTGCCGGTGACCTTGGCCAGGTTGCCCGCCGGGTCCAGGTCGAACACGGCCGTGCGGCCCGTGTGGTCCTTGGCCTGCCACTGGCTGGCGTCCGTCTTCACCAGGTCGATCCAGCGCCCCGAGCGGGTCTCGGTCAGCTTGAAGCCCTTGTGCTCGCCGCCCTCGTCGTGCTGGTCGACGGTGATCGTGCCGTCGTTCTTGTCCGTGACCTTGGTCAGCGTGCCGTGCTCGTCGTAGGTGTCCTTCGAGCCCGACTTGCGGTCGGTCAGGGTGTAGGTGCCGTCCGCGTTCTTCTTCAGGTCCTTGGAGTAGCCCGTCGGCGTGGTGTAACCGCCGGCGGAAGTCTCCTTGAACCGCAGCGTGTTGCCGGTGGCGTCGAAGACGATCACCTCCCCGTCACCGACCTGGAGGTAGCGCTCGTAGGCCTGCCACCAGCGCTGTGACACCTTCCCCCACGGCGCTTCGAGGGAGTTGTACGTCCGGGTGAGCTGGAGCTTTTGGCCAACACCGGCGATGTCGAAGTCGGTCGCGGCGAGCATCAGGTTGCCGTTGGAGACGTTCACCCGTGCCACCAGCGCATCATTCAGACGCGTGTCGATGATCCGGTGCCAGGGCACCTCGCCCTGACCCTCCGGGGTGTAGGGCGTGGCCTCAGCGGCGGCCGCCGCGCGGGACGCGGCTCCCTCGGTTTTCCCGCCGGCGGCCCGAGCCTTCTGCGCCGCCCGCCAAGCTGCGACTTCGGCGGACGGCTTGGCCTCAGCCTCCGAGCCCGGCGCTTTGACCGACCCGGCCGGCGTCGCGGGAGCCTCGACCTTGGTCGGCTTCGTCCACGGACTCTCCGGCTCCGGCAGCTCCGGCTTCGGAGCCGCCGCCAGACCAGGCGCTGCGGCGATCACCACGGCAGCCGTGGTGATCGCCGCGACGAGAGCGGTTCTGTGTGTTCTCCGAGCACGCCGAAACGACGTGCTTCCAGCACGTAAATGCATCAGCTTCCCCCCACAGGAAGTCAGACAGACAGTCAGAACCGGTGACCCACACGGTCACCTCGGCCACACAAGCTGTCACGAGACGCACACAAACCGACGAGCCGTGCCCCGCAACATCCGTCTCATGCGGGCCGGAATCAGCCCCACCACTTCAACTGGGCGAATGCGGACACTGTGGAGTAACCCGTCACCACTCAAAGGGGGAATTGCCTATTCCGTTACCAATCCAGGCGGGCACACTGACCGAAATCCTTCGACTGCATCTCAATCAGCGCATCTCGTACCACTATTGACTACTTTTCGATCAAGCTCAGACCTAGGCCGGGATATGCACAGAGAGCGCTTACCAGCCCTGGAGCGCGAACCCACACCGGCACAACTTGTCTCAGAGCCAGCGCGCAGCCGACCGGGTTGCTGGGGGCACAGCTTCACTCCATGCACACTTACGGCGTCCGGCACCTTCCACGCCCTGTGAAGGACTCCCCCGCGATGAGTGAACCGGGCAGCCCCCTGCCCTCTTGCCGCACCACCCCCGCCTCCGACCGGCTCACCCGAGGAGTCCAGGCCGCTGGACGCCTCACATGCTGGAGCCTGGCCACCGGCATGGCCACAGCCGCCGCCGACCTGGTCCTCGACCCACAGGCCACCTGGTGGACCTCGCTATGGCCCATCCCCTGGTACCTCACCAGCCTGTCCATCCCACTCTGGGGAGTCCTACGTGCCTGCGAGAAGGCCGCTCAGCAATCCAGCCAAGACGCGCCGGGCGGGTGTCATTGTCCGGTGCGGTGTTCAACGGGCCCGCGACCCTCTCGTTCGTGGCGCGCCGTCTGGAGTGCTGGCGAACCCGCTGGTTGTCCACGGCCGAGGTGCGCCTGCGCTACACCAGCGTCGACTTCGCCCACGCGGTCTTCGAGTACCCCCTCACCATCGCCGCGGAGGCCGACCCCTTCGTGATCCCCACCGGGGAGCATCTGGAGGAAGGCGACCTCGCTCACGCGCCTGACGCCGCGGTGCGGATGGTTTCGCTGCGCCGGGTGGACGCCGCGCATCTGGTCCTCGCCGACGTCGACCTGTCGGGGTGCCTGTTCACCGGGACGGTGCACCTGGACCAGGTGCGCCTGGAGGGCGACTGTTCCTTTGACACGGTCCCGCCCGGCACGCACTGGCGGCGCGGGCGACCGGCACGCTTCACCGAGCGCCGCACCCTCGCCGAGGAACATCACTGGCGCGCGAAGCAGCCGGACACCGTCCCGGGCTGGAACGTGGCGGTGCTCGGCGCCGGGCGGGCCGGGCCGGCGCAGCTGGCGCCGGTGTACCGGGCGCTGCGCAAGGCGTTTGAGGACGGCAAGAACGAGCCGGGGGCGGCGGACATCTACTACGGCGAGATGGAGATGCGCCGCCACGACCGCACCACCACCTCCCGGGCCGAACGCGGACTGCTGCACGCCTACTGGATGCTGTCCGGCTATGGCCTGCGCGCTCTGCGGGCCCTGGGCTGGCTCGCCGTGACCATGCTGATCACCCTCGTGCTCCTGATGGGCATCGGGCTCCCGAAGGACGACCCGAAGCAGGAGGCGACCGGCACCGTGCCGTCCGGCGGAGGCAGGGTCACCTTCGAGATCGACAAGAGCGACCCGCAGAACCCTACCGCGGACAGATGGACGGGCAAACGGTTCGAGAAGGCGCTGAACGTCACGCTCAACTCGGTCGTCTTCCGCTCCAGCGGGCAGGACCTGACCACCGCCGGCACCTACCTCGAGATGACCTCCCGCCTCGTGGAACCCGCTCTCCTCGCCCTTGCCGTCCTCGCCGTCCGCGGACGGATCAAACGCTGACAGCCCTACCCGGCCGACGGAGTCCTGTGAACGGATCGACCGAACCGTCGGCTACGTGCCTTACTTGCCTGCGCCGTTGCTCGTGCTCCTGAACTGCGCAGCAACCCTTCGACCCCTAGATAACCGAGGAGGTGGGCTGGCGCGTGGTCCTCCACACCGACGAGGACGGCTGGCAGGACGAGCTGAGCGGATGAATCCGAGCGTTTTCACCTCACCCTGCCCGCCGGCGGCCGGACGCTGATGACCGGCTGGTGGGTCAAGGCCCGGCGGTCGAGTGGCAACCACAGGCCGCAGGACCGCCCGCGAGGCCGACAAGCCGCCGTTTTCAGCTCAGAGACGTTGGCCGCCTGGGGGGCGGTACGGCCCGCAGCAGCTCCCACAGCGGCCGTGAGCCCGACGCCCACGCGGCCAGCGTCTGGCGGTCCACCACATGCAGCCGCTGCTGTTTGGCGAAGTCCACGGCCGGCGCGGTCACCCTGCCGTTTGTCACGATCACCGCGACGTCCGCCCCGTGCACCGGACGGGCCGTCCCGTTGAGCACCTGAAGATCCGGCGTGCCCACCGCCGAGCCTCGAGCGCCGTGGCGGCGGTGCTTGCACTGGATGACCCAGCGCCGCCCGAGCGGATCCGTGGCTTACACGTCCGCGCCCAGGTCACCGCCCCCGCCGACCCGCTGCGCGTCCCGGCAGCCGTCGCGGCGCATCAGGTCCCGGACCGCCTCCTCGAATTTGGCGTGATGCAGCGCGTCCAGTTCGGGCAGCCCGTAGCGCAGGCCTTGCGCGCGGACGGCCTCCCAGCGTGCCTGCTGCTGCCGGTTGTAGAGCCAGCCGACGCCCGCCAGCACGGCGAGCACCATGGCTATGAGGAGTACCCACCAGTGGGCCAGCAGCCATCATTCCGATGCGGGCAGTCAGTACACGTCTTTCGCGTTCACCGCGCATCTCCTGGAGGCCGGCATCGACGCCTCGGTCGGCACCGTCGGTGATGCCCTGGACAACGCGCTCATGGAGTCCCAAATCGGCCTCTACAAAGCAGAGCTGATCAAGCCCCGTCGGCCCTGGCACGGACTCGCCGATGTCGAACTCGGCACCGCGGAATGGGTCGACTGGTTCAACAACCACCGGCTCCACAGCGCTATCGGAAACCTCCCACCCCACGAATACGAGACCAACCACTACGCTCAACACCAGCCCCAACCGGCGGCTGGAGTCAACGCATAGAGCCTCCACCGATCCCGGAGCGGTTCACCATGCGCTGGAAGACCGCCCTGAACGCCTTCGACATCACCTTCGACGGCCGACTCTCCACAGCCCGTCAGTCACCCCAACCACCCTCGTTACACCGCTCATTTGACAAACCCTCGCCCGTACACCAACCACCACCCCTTCTAGCGTCAACTGATCCACTCTATGAACGTCGGTGCCCCCCACGAGGTGGCCGGTTCTACTGATTCCCGCAACACCCTGGAGTTCAGGGAGTTGCGGGGTCGTGGATTTTGAGGTGCTGAAGGCGAGGTTCTTCGAGGCACTGGACCGGGAGGACGGCAGCATCACCGATGCCGCTCGCGCAGCCGGTGTGAACCGCAATACGGCGTTCGGGTGGGCCCGTCGGGCCGGTGTCCGCGGTCGCGGCAAGCCCGGCACCTCCGGGCATCCCGGTCGGGCGGAGTGCGAGCGGCTGCGTGCGGCCGGAGTCCGACGCCGCGATGCCGCCGCGC
The DNA here is from genome assembly GCF_053592115.1 of Streptomyces sp. NPDC002788. Classification (NCBI taxonomy): domain Bacteria; kingdom Bacillati; phylum Actinomycetota; class Actinomycetes; order Kitasatosporales; family Streptomycetaceae; genus Streptomyces; species Streptomyces sp. NPDC002788. Next base: position 8,613 of record NZ_JBSFVB010000036.1, read on the forward strand.
AGGCCGGCGTCCACGAGCGCACCGCCCAGGACTGGGACCAGGGCATCCGGCAGATCGGCCATTCGCGACTGCGCGCTGACGGTCGCCTGATCGACTATAAGACCGGTGTGACCACCATCGGCGCCAGCGCAGCCCAGCCGTCCCTTGCGGCGGTCGACGCGCGGCTGCACTCCCGGTTCCTGAACGTGACCGAGCGGGAGACGATCGCTGACATGCACCGGGCCGGCCACTCACTGCGGGCAATCGGACGGGCTCTGGGGCGACCGGCGTCCACGATCAAGCGGGAGATCGACGCCCGGGCGGTCGACGGCGTCTACCGGCCGCACCGGGCCCAGCGGGCCTGGGCCGAGAGCCGGTCACGGCCCAAGGCCTCGAAGCTCGCCGCGGACGGTCCGCTGCGTCGATACGTTGAGGACAAGCTGCGCGAACGCTGGTCCCCGGAGCAGATCAGTCACGCTGTGGTCATCGAGTCCCCCGACGACGAGAGCATGCGGGTGAGTCCGGAGACGATCTACCAGGCCATCTACGTCCAGGCCCGAGGCGGCCTGCGCCGCGAGATCGCGGTCGCACTGCGCAGCGGTCGCACCCACCGCAAGCCTCGCCGCAGCCCGGAGCAGCGCACCCGCCGATTCGTCGACGAGATGGTGATGATCTCCGAGCGTCCTGCCGAGGTGGAGGACCGGGCGGTTCCCGGCCACTGGGAAGGCGATCTGATCGTCGGCCCCCGAAGCGACAGCGCGATCGTGACCCTGGTCGAGCGCTCCACCCGCTACGTGATGCTCGGGCATCTGGCCGGCGGGCACACCGCCGAGGAGGTCCGCGACGTGCTGGTACCGCTGATCCAGACCCTGCCCGAGCACCTGCGCGGCTCACTGACCTGGGACCAGGGCTGCGAGATGGCCTCGCACAAGCAGTTCACCGTGGCCACGGGAGTACCGGTCTACTTCTGTGATCCGCACTCTCCTTGGCAGCGCGGGTCGAATGAGAACACCAACGGCCTGCTGCGGCAGTACTTTCCCAAGGGCACCGACCTGTCCGTGCACAGCGCCGAAGACCTCGAACACGTCGCCCAGCAACTCAATGGCCGACCACGCAAAACGCTCGGCTGGAGAACCCCAGCCGAGCGCCTGCGTGATCTACTGACGGCCACGTAAGCCATCAGGTGTTGCGAGGACCCCGAGAATCCGCCAGGTCTCGTGGGGGGGGGACCGACGTTCGGCCCTGTTGCCGTCAGCGTTGCCGTCACACGCCGATCCAAGTCCTTCTACGCGTCTCCGCCTGCATCAGAAATCGGCAGGTTGAAAAACTGATATACGGCTACTCGCTGACCTTCCACAGAAGTCACCTGCCACGGTTCAGCCGCGGCGAAGATGTCGACAATCTCTTTCTCTTCGGCGGACCGGGAGAGGACTGCGGCAAAGCGGCCATTATCCATCTGTTGCTGCATTCCAGATGGAAAGACGTCTGGTCGCGCCCCTTGGCAGCAAAGCAGGAGATCTTCCTTCTCTAGGTCAGTTCGAGCGCTCAAGAGACACTTGAACAGATTCGACTCAGAGAAGGACTGCCAGTCTCCGCCTGAGAACTTCATCCTCAAGCCCGCCCCTTCCCTATCAAGGATTTCGAATGAGACTGGAACGACTGCGGATCCTCGTCCTACAGCCAGCAGTTCAACCGATTCCATGCCTCACTCCCGATAGTTCGGATTTGGGATCCACTCTCCTGTTGTTTCGTGCCAACACCCACGAATGTGACACGAATCGATGGCGCGCGGAACGGCTATCTCCGACTCGTTTGCGTGCACATTTCCAGGGATCCTCTTGTTCACGTCAATCCCTCCAGATGCGCCTCTGGAGTCGATCACGTAAGTGTGACCCTTCCGGCTCAACGCGTGAGACTTCGAGGTGGTCGTCGACACGAATCCAGAGTCGGGGGTATAGACCCCGGAGACACCCGCTACGTGCTCTTCTAGATTCATATTGTCTCCCTTGGGTGCGAATCCTCCATCGAAGATTTCGCTGGGATCCCGGGTGTCGCTGCGATACACGTCCCCACAGTTGTGAACGAGTACCGGCGTGGCGCCGGCCAGGACATAGTACGCGTGGATGTCCGTGACCGTCAGGTCATGCGTGCGCTGCCGCTTGTCGAAGTGACGGTTAGCCGTCAGCTCGACCGTGTCCCCGGACGGGGTGCGCAGCTTCATGCCAGGGTCGAGGTCGCCGGCCTTGATCCACGCCCGCTCGGACTCCACCCAGAACGGATGGGTCGTCGTGGCGATCAGTGCCTGCTTTTTGCCCGAGGTGGTCTTCACCGTGAGGTCGGAGAAGTGCTTGTCGTCCTCGGTGACAATGGTGCCCGCGACCTCACGGACCGCCGCCTTGCCGGTCTTCGCGTCGGTCGTGACGACCTTGTCGCCGAGCTTTACCCTCTCGATCGGCTTGGTACCGCCGCCGGCCAGCAGTACCTTCGTGCCGGGCAGGAAACTGTGGCAGCCCGATTCTTCTGGCTTTTTCTTCTTTAGTGCCTCCGCCGCTTTCTTCCTGGCGTCCGCCAGTTTGTCCGTGGCCTTGGCCAGCCCGGCTCTCGCCTTGCCGACCGCCTTATTGGCCTTCCACAGGTCCCGGGCCCCACCGATCAGGTCCCCGACCAGGCCTGTCACACGCTTTGCGAGCCTGATGCCCTTCGACCAGTTCCACGGCGTGCCGTACTTGGCGAGGATCTTGCCCGCCAGGCCGCCCGCGAAGCTGCCGGCGATGTTGAGCAGGGTTTCGCCGCAGGACCCGACGTCCCCGCTGGAGATGCAGTCGAGGGCCGCGTCCACGCCCAGGATGTCCCGGACGATCTTGACCAGGGCCTTGCCGGCGGACTTGATGCGCTGCTTGGCGGAGGACTGCTGATTCTGAGCCGCCGCCAGGTCCGCGGATGCCTTGCTGTGGTCGGACTGAGCGTCGGCGACCTTCTTCGGCGTGTTGGTGACGGGCAGTCCTCCACGGCACTCGATCAGCCCCTCCCAGCACTCCGGAAGGGCCATGCCGCTGGGGTCGGCGTGCGTGACCGGTGAGTTGTTCGCGTAGGCGTAGCCGTTGATCTGTTGTGGCTGCGTGTACTCGATGATCGGGTCGACCGATATGAATTTTCCGATCACCGGGTCGTACTCGCGCGCCCCCAGGTGGGTCAGGCCGGTCGAGGCGTCGATGGTGCCGCCGACGTAGCCCTTCTCACCCGGCCAGGTGCCGGTCTTCTCGCCGCGCTCGACGCCGTAGGGGTCGAAGCGGCGCTGGCTGATCGCGCCGGTCGCAGCGTCGATCGCCACCTCGCCCGTGCCGTGGTGGTCCGAGGCGACATAGGACAGTTTGGCCGCGGTGCGGACCGCGACGGTCTGGCCGGCGAAGTCGTAGTAGCGAGTGGCTTCCTTCTTCGTGCCGTCGGCCGACAGCTTCAGCTCGGTGCCGGGCAGGTAGACGGTGGTACCGGTCGGGTCCTTGCGGACGAGCCGGTTGCCGGAGCCGTCGTAGATGTAGCTCGTCTGCGAGCCGTTCGCCTCGGTGACCTCACTGACCTTGCCGGTGTCTGTCCAGGTCAGCGACTGGGCGTTGCCCCCGATGGTGCGCTTGGTGGTGTTGCCCGCGTCGTCGTACTCGTACGTCGACTGCCTGTCCCCGGTCGGGGTCCTCTCGGTGACCTTGGTGAGCTGGTGCGGGCCGTCGCCCAGGGCGCCCGCGGTGCCGTACTCGTAGCTGCGGGTGATGTTCTTCGCAGCGTCGAGGCCGGTGTCATGGAGCGTCTCCGTGATGCGGTTGCCGATCGCGTCGGTCTCGTACGACTTCCAGTACGGGGCCGGGCCACCGAGCGGGCTCGATCCGGGCGCCGCGTCGCAGGCAGCCGGTCCGGTGCCGTCCACCGGGGTGGTGGAGCCACGGGTGCCAGTGCCGCCTGCGGTCGTCGCGGTGGCTGCCGGGGTCCAGGCATCCTTCAGGCGCTGCCGGTTGTCGTACGCGAAGCACTGCATGTCCGGTGAGGCGGAGTTGGCGGTGTCCGCGATGGACAGGACGTTGCCCGCCTGGTCGTAGGAGTACTTGGAGTCCTTCGCCGGTGCGGTGGCGCCGTAGACGTCGACGACTGAGCGGGTCAGTCGGTCGGTGCCTGTCTCGTAGCTGAAGGTCTGCCAGACCTTCTTGCCGCTGCCCGAATACAGCTCCAGCTGCTGGAGCTGGCTGCCTCGCGAGTAGATGGTGTTCGTGACGTAGGACGTGGAGCCCGTCATCGTCGTGGGGCGCTGCAGGGCGTCGTACGTATAGGTCAGTGCCTCCGCCGGCAGGTCGCCGATGGCGGGCAGGCCGGTGCTCTGGACGGTGCCGTCACGGTTGTACGTGGTGCTGAAGACGTACGTGCCGGCCAGGGAGCCCTGAGAAGCGGGGACCTGGTAGGCCGTCTTCAGCGGGCGGTAGAACTCGTCCATCGACTGGACGGCGGTGGCAAAGTACTCCGTCGGCGAGACGTAGTTCAGGAAGCCGTAGGCCTGGCCCAACCAGCCTGCCTTGTCGTACCTGGTCTCCGTCAGCTTCGTTCCGGTGGTGGGGTCGCCCTGCCAGGTCGTGGCCACGCGGCTGAGCTTGTCGTAGACCGTGGAGATCTTCTTGTTCCGGCCGTCGTACGAGGCGACCGGCCGGTCCAGCTCGTCGTACTCTGTGCGCGAGGTGCCCGCGTCGGGGTCGACCGACTTGGTCTTGCGCCCCAGCTGGTCGTACTCGTACCGCCACACGTTGCCCTTGGCGTCGGTGACCGTCTCCAGCAGACCGCGCGTGTTGTACGCGTACTTGGTCGAGTCGTACGGCACACCCGCACCCGGCGCGGAGCCCCGGTAGTGGCGGATCTCCGAGACGTTGCCCTGGCCGTCGGTGATCGTGGTCGTGGGCACACCGCCGGCCGGCGGGTCGACGTGGGTCAGCTCGCCGTCGTACGTCGTCGTCGTGCGCCACTGCTCGGCGCCGCTGACCGCGAAGATCTGGGCTGTGTTGCGGCCCAGTCCGTCGTACTCCAGCAGGCTCTGCGCGCCGACCTGACTGTTGCTGACAGGCATTAGCTCGTCGGAAGGGGCGCCTGCCGCGTTGTACGTCGAGTTGGTCTTTTTGAGGTTGCCGGTGCCGTCGTAGAACGTGTCGGCGACCATGCTCGTGCCGCCCGGGCCCTCGGTCTGGATCTGCCGAGGGCGCAGCAGGCTGTCGTACAGCTGGTACTCGGCGCCGTAGGAGCCGTCGTTCTCGATCTTCTCGGTTTTGATCGAGGTGACCTTGTCCTTGCGGACGTTGTACGAGTACTTGATGCTCGGCGTTTGGGTCTTCGCCCGGTCCGCGAGCCATACCGAGGTCAGACGGCCAAGGGCGTCGTAGGCGAGGTCCGTCCGCTTGCCGTTCGGGTCGGTCTGGCCGGCCGACATACCCCAGGCTGGGGCGTAGTCGGTGGTGGTGACGTGGCCGAGGGCGTTGGTGACGGTGGTCTTCGTCAGCAGGCCGTTGGTCTCGGTGTAGGTGGTCTTCGTCTCGTCCGTCGTGCCGTACTGCTTGGCGTCCTTCTGGGACAGCGGGCGACCGTACGAGTCGTAGGTCGTCGTACCCGTGACCTGATACGTCGGCGCTGTGCCGTTGTGGGACGTCAGGCGCTCGGTCTTGGTCGCGTCCCCCTTGGTGGGGGCCGCGTCGTACGCGCCGCCGTCGTAGGACGTGCGCTCGTCCGCCAGGACCTGCGTCTTGTAGTCCGGGGTGACGGAGCACTTCACCGCCACCGACTCGCTGCGGGACGGCAGCGACAGGATGTTCTCCGTGGTGTTGTCCGCATACCAGGTGCGAGTGCAGGAGTCGTCCTTGGTGGTGGAGACGTCGCCCAGGTCCTCGACCCGGGTGACGCGGCCGCCCTTCGCGGTGTCGTATGTCGTGGTGGACTGTGTCTCCCGCCAGGTCCCGTCGGACTTCAGCTGGAAGCCTCGGCCGGTCTGGGTGCGCACGATCGCCGCGCGGGTGGTGCCCCAGCTGCGGGCCTGGGTGGCGGTGTAGTGCTTGAACGGAGTCGCGATGGTCTTGGAGACCAGCTTGCCGCCGTCGTATGTCGCCGCCTCCAGCTGGTGGCCGGTGAACTCCTCGTCGTCGTCGTACGTGGCGCCCGTGGAGTCCTTGACCGTTACCGAGCGGGTACCGCCGGCTGGGCTCGCGTCGCCGTTCATGCCCTGCATGAAGGTGTAGTCGATACGGGTCGTCTGCTTGTCGGCGGTGCCGCTGGTGACGGTGACCTTGCCGTAGCCCTGCCAGCCGCCCCAGGTAAGGTACTTGGCATCGGTGATGCCGTCCGGCTTCGCCTTGCGCCAGGCCGCGTCGCCCTGGTAGTCGTAGCGGGTGACCATGCCGTCGCTGCCGCCGGTACGGTCGGTCTCTATGACCGACGACACGACGTACTTGTGGAACCAGTCGGTGATCGGCTCCAGGTAGCCGGGCGGGGACCACTTCACCGGGTAACAGCGCTTGGTTGACTCACCCGGCTGGGGCAGGGCCGCCTTGGTGCAGTCAGTGGGCGCGTAGTTGACATCGAGCTGGGCGCCCGTCTCGCTGAGAACCACCGAAAGGCGGAAGCGGCGGAACGGCGCGATGTTGTCGCCGACCGCGTCGACGCGGTTGTCGAGCTGCTCGCCGAAGAGGTCGACGGACGGCAGCTTCACCGCCGTACCGGCGCGGCCCTCGTGTTCGATCTTCGACAGCCACAGGGTCTTGGAGTCGTCGCCGTTGTCGGTGAACAGGTGCGTGAAGGTCCAGGCGTCCACGTCCTGGTAGGTCGTGGCGTCCTTGCGCATCTGTGTGACGACGGACGTCAGCCGCTTGGTGGTCCAGAACGTCTGGACGGGCGAGGTGCACTTGGTGCTCGCCTTGCACTCCTGGTCGACCGGGACGTCCGGCCAGTGGGCGGCGTTCGCCTTGGTGCGCTTGCTTTCAGCACAATCGAAGTCGGCGGTGGGCAGGCAGCGTTCGGCGACGTTGAAGGCGATCCGGGCCGGTGCCTTGGCCGCGTAGACCTGGCCGTCTCGCTGGCCGTAGTCGATGCGCTTGAGGTAGCCGCCGCGGTGGTACGCGGTGCCGTTGACGTCCGTCTTCCCGTTCAGCGCGTAGTAGTTGGTCTCGCGCTCGTAGAAGTAAGACATCACATTGCCGTGGGTGTCCTTGACATAGTCCAGGCTCCAGCGCCAGGCCTGCTGGCAGTGGGCGCTGGTGAAGGTGGCGTTGTAGCAGGGCTCACCGGAGTCGTCGCCGAAGACCGGGGCGGTCCAGACGGAGTTGGTCTCCTCGTTGCCCGTGGCCCAGCCTGGCAGGCGGTTCAGGCCGAAGTAGTACTCGGTGCCGTCGGATGTCGTGATCTTCCAGTGCTCGCCCTTGTCGTCGGCGCTGCCGTCGTCGCCGTTGGTGGCGCCGGGCAGTCGCTCCACCTTAGAGCCGTCGTCGGACGACATATGCCACTTGCCGGTGACGTCGTCCTTGACCAGCTCGCCGGCCGAGCCGTTGAGCATGACCGTGGCGTTGTGGAACGCCCAGCACTGCTCACCGGAGTTGGCGTGCCCGTCCTCGGAGCAGGGCTTGTAGCGACGCTCGATGTATCCGGGGTCGTAGGAGAAGCCCTCACCGATCCAGGAACCCTGGTTGTTGGTGGCCGAGGTGCGGCCGTCCGCCGACTGGGAGGAGTAGCCGAGGCCCACGGTGGGGACCAGGCCGCCCGGGGTCGGGACGGAGCGCAGCGGGTAGTTCCAGTTGAACGCGCCGGAGGAGGTGGCGACGCTCCAGCTGGCCGACGGGGACAGAGCGGTCGCCTTGTAGGTGCCCTGAGCGCTGGACGGGCCCGCCGCGACCGCCAGGAGCGAAGTCGACTCGCCCGCCATCGTGGAGACGCCCTCAGTGGAGGCCGGGGCGGCTGTCACGTCGGCCGAGACAGTGCCCGCCCGTACATCATTCACCGTCGGCAGCACCTTTGGCTGCTGCGGGCACTTCTTGCTGCCGGGGCTCGCGTACGCGGCGCACGCGGGCAGCTGGACCAGGCGCAGCCGGGAGGCGTAGGAGCCGCCGTAGCCCTCGGCGAAGTCGGAGTAGTCGACGGTAAGGCGCACCTTGGCGGCCTTGTTGCCGTCGTCGGCCCGCTCAACACCGAGGAGGACGTCGGCGCCGAGCTTCGCGGCGCGGGCGGGGTCGAGGACGTCGACCTGCACCTCGGTGGGCGCGGACTTCGCAGCCTTGGCGTTCTTTGGCTTCAGCACCTTCACCGGCAGGCCGCCCGCTTCCGCGGTGGCCCCCAGCTTCACTTCGGCGCCGCCCTGCTTGGGCCAGGACGCCCTGTCGAGGCCCTTGACCGCGGCTTTGCGGGCCGGGTCTGCGGGCCGGGGCTTGGACTTGGCGTCGCGTCTCTTGACGGGATCGCCGTCGTCCTGGACGCCGGGGCGGCTGGTGCGGCCCCGGGCGCCGTCGTCGAGCACCACTGCCTGGACGGTCGACGCGGACAGTGCGAGGGAAAGCCCTATCACTGTCGCGACAACCGTCTGTCTCGGCATGCGGCGGCTCAGTGAGCGGCCACGAAACATGCGGTCGGTTCCCTTTCGGAGGAGAACGTCATGGATTGGAGGGAAAAAGCGGTGGGGGACGGGTGTGCCGGGTCCCAGAAGCCCGGCACACCTCAAGATGCGACGGTCTGTCACATGTCCGGCACGGCCATCAGTGCGGCCATCTGCTGCACCGCGATCAGGTCGGCGGCACCGCTGTAGACGCGGATCTCGTCGAGGGCGCCGGCGAAGTACTCGCTCGCCCCGCGCAGCGAACGGCCCACCTGCAGCCCGCCGGTGGCGGGCCACAGGGTGTTCTCCTTGCCGTAGGCGCCTGCCACGAGCTGGCCCTCGACGTAGAGCCGGATCGAGTTGGCGAAGGCGTCATAGACGACCGCCAGGTGCTGGCCGGAGCCTCCGGTGTCGGGCAGTTCCTGGTTGTCGGTGAAGGTGACGACCTCGGCGGTCGACGAGTCCGACTTCCTCACCGCCAGCTCCCACTGCTGGGTGGCTGCCTGGTAGCGGACCTGGACGCGGTTGGCATTGGCACCTGGCAGGGACAGCACCGTCTGCGACTTGACCGGGTCCAGCGAAGTGAGCTGGGCGCGGGCGGAGATCGTGAAGCTGCTGTTGCCGGTGACCGGGGCCGTCGTGGTCGACGCGTAGTCCCCGTCGCCGTCCAGGACCAGGTTGCCGTCGCCCACCAGGGCGGCGGTGTCGAACAGCGGGTCGGCTGGGCGGTAGATGGAGGCGTTGCCCGCGAGGGTCAGCGCCTGCCCGCCGCCGGTCTCGGCGGAGGCACCAGCGTCAGCGGAGTCGAGCTGCCAGTAGCCCTTGCGCACCGGCTTGATGGTCATCAGCTCGGCGACCTGGGTCGCCGGCAGGACCCGGTCGAAGACACGGACCTCGGCGAGGTCTCCGGCGAAGTGGTCGCGGTAGCCGCTCTTGGCCGTCGCACGTCCGATTTGCAGCGGACCGTACGACTTCCAAGTGGAGCGGCGGCCGGCGCTGCCTTTCAGGTCCTTATTGACGTACAGCTGCAGCTGCGGACCGCCGCTCTTCTGGGCGTCGTACACGCCCGTCAGCAGCACCCACTGGTCCTTGACCGCGGACACCCCGGTGGAGAGGGCCTTCCACTCGCCCAGCGAGTCGACGTCGTTGACCGGGACGGCGAACTTCCAGGTCTGCGCGGACGCGTCGTACCCCAGGGTGAAGGCGGGCTCACCGGTGCCGTCCTGGCTGATCACCGTCATGTTCCGGTCCAGCGCGGTGGGCCGCACCCACGCACTCACGCTGAAGCTCTTGGACGTGTCGAGCACCGTCTCGCTGGTGTCCAGCCAGGCGTCGGCGGTGCCGTCGAAGCGGGCCGCCTTGTCGACCTTGCCGCCGGGGCCGTCCACACCGAAAGTGACGGCGGTACCGGCCGTGGCCGAGAAGTCGCCGCTCTCGTCGTGCGCTTCCGTGTTGCCGGCCTTGTCGGCGAGGTTCCACTGGGCGCGGACCGGCGTGCCCTCGCTGACCAGAAAGTGATATGGGGTGCTGCTGGCGTGGTTGGCCTTGTCGACGGCGATCACCTCGAGCACGTGCCGTCCGGGCCGGGTCGGCATCCACTCCGTGGAGACCGAGCCGCCCGGCGTGCTGGGAAGGAGGTCCTTCAGGGCGGCGCCGTCAAAGGAGTACTGGTACTTGACGACGTCGGAGTCCGGGATGGTGTCGTTCGGGTTGGGCGAGAAGGTGAAGGTGCCGTAGGTTCCCACGCCGTCGTGGTAGACGGTCTCCGACGGGTACTGCGGGGAGTTCACCAGCGGCTTGCCCGGCCAGCTACCGTCGTAGATGAACTCGCAGCGCTGAGCGGTGTCACCCTCCCAGCTCCACGGGCCAAAGTAGCCATCACCGTCGGTGGCGCGTGCGCTCCAGTAGATGACGGTGTTCTCCGGGATCGACGAGCTGACGGTGTGTTCGAACTTGGTGCTGGTGGTCGGCGACAGCCATTCCTTCGTCAGATACGTGTAGGACTTGGCCGTGTTCGTGTTGGGGTCGGTCCACTCCACCTTGAACTCGACCTTGACCTTGTCGGTCTGGCCGTTGCCGTGGTCGGGGTCGCTGGCGATGGCCTGCAGCTTCGGCCGCTGGTCGACGTACGCGCGGCCCGAACCCCAACGGCACAGGCCTCCGGGGTCGGTGTACATGTCCGCCGTCCTGATCTTCCGCGGCAGGTTGTTGTACTTGATCGACAGGTACGCGTTGCCGCAGATCCGCTTCCACTCGGCGAGTCGGGTCTCGTCGGCCGCGCGCAGGCCCAGCGTCATCGCATTCCAGCCGCCAGCGGCGGCCGACTGGATCTCGTTGGTCAGCTCGCCGGTCGTACCACCCTCGAAGTGCAGGTTGGCCTGGCTGGAGCAGGAGGTCGGGGAGATCGCCTTGTCGACGGTCTGCAGATGGTCCACCCAATCGTCCGAGGTGTTGGACCAGTTGCTGGACGAGGTGAGCGAGTAGTCCTTGCCGCCGATCCGGTACAGGCGGATGGGCTCGGCGGTCGGCGTGGCGCTGTAGATATGCTCCACCCGAGCCGAGAAGGTCGCCTCGATGATCTGCTTCCCCTTGTAGTAGGAGAGCGGCATCGTGAACATCAGGCGGCGCACGCCGACGCCGTTGCAGGAGACCGGGTTGTAGTCGGTGGGGCACTTGCCGACGCCGGCGCTGCCCGAGTACTTCCAGTCCTGCTCGCTCGGCATGCCGGACATGATGCCGGTCCAGGAGGTGCGGGAGGTGGTGCGCTGGATCGGGTCGATGACGACCGGGAAGACGGTGTCCTTGCCGTTGAGGAGCTTCTGGTCAGGGAGCAGGCTCAGCTTCCCCTTGCCGACCTCGACGCCGAGCGGGGAGACTCGTCCGCCGCCGCCCGGGCCTTCGAGGGCGGGCTCGGGCGCCGTTTCGGCCTGCGGACCGGGCGTCGCGCTTTCCTGAGCACCGGCCGCAACGGAACTCAGGGCCTTCACCACGGCCTTGGGGCCCTGCTTGCGGGCGGCGGCCTCTGCCACGGCGGCCGAGTCCCACATCGCGGGTTCGCCCGCTTGGAAGACGGTGCCGCCGACGACGGCGTCCTCGGCCACGATGGCCCCGGCGCCGTCCTCGGTGACCTTCAAACCCTTCGTGGTCATGCCCAAGTCGATCCTGGCCAACCGCTTGTCGGCCGCCGCCTCCGGCGTCTTGACGACCACCAGATGGCCGAAGCCGTCGGCTTCGGCCCGGACGGTGAGGTCCACGCCGGGCAGGGCGTCGACGTAGGTGGCGGTGTCGCCCTCGACGCGGGGCGCGGGCAGTTTGCCGTACGGCCAGGTAAGGGCGAACTCACGGCCCGCCCGCTGCATCGTCACGAACGGCTTTCCTGCCTGCCCGGCGGAGAAGCTCAGGCCCACGGTGGCGGCCTTCGGCACCCAGTTGCCGTCGGCCCGCTTCGCCAACGTCGCGTCGATGCCGACCCACTTGCCGTCGCGGACCGTACGGACGGGCTCGGTGTACTCACGGGCCGTGAAGGTGCCGTCGGGCTCGGCGAAGATCTCACGGCGCTCGGTGCGCAGCCCGACGACCTCGGTCTTCTTGCCGCTCTCCTTCGCGACGGCGAGGGCCTGCTGCTCGGACTGCATCGGCTGGTCGGCAGCCACCGGCGCCTGGCTCTGCGCCGGGATGCCACCTCCGCCCGGGAGGACCGCCGCCCCGGCCACCACCGCGCCGGTGACGGCCGCCGCCACGGCGGCACGAAGCACCATGCCTCGCCGTATCGGTCTGTGTCTGTCTGCGGACACGCGTCCACGCTCCACTTGTCTCACGTCTGTCTCAGAAGTCGGGTCGCCGGATCGCCTGGCCCGGCGATGTTGAGCTTTGCGATTGACGGGTCGTCAGCGGACAGTGACCCCGAAGGCGACGCCGCCCGCCGGAATACCGCCCTCGCCGGGCTTGAAGGTCTGCGTCGGCGCACCGCCCGAGGCCACGTTCCACGGGAAGCCGTAGACCGCCCGGCCCTCGGCCGGGCCGTAGGGCACGCCCACGTAAAGCAGTGAGGAAGTGGCGCCCAGAGCAAGGCCGGTGAGCATGCGCGGTGCGGGTGCGGACGGGATGCCGTATGCGGGGTCGATCGAGACGTCGGAGGCACCGGGCGCGCCGACGAGCGGGATGACGTGGACGCCGCCCTCGTCCGGGAACTCCTCGGTCGTCTCCTCGCCGGGCACGCCGATCGCGACTCGGGTGGTCGTGGCGGTGGAGGTCGCGTTCGGGGAGGTGTTGGCGGCGGCGAGCCGCTTGCCGAAAAGGTCGCCGGCCTCTGCCGCGCCGTCCACGTCCGCGGTGTTCTGATCGATCCAGGCGGTCTCGGTGAAGGTACCGCTCGCCGTGAGCCGGAAGACCTGGACGGCGCCCGCGTCGACGGTGGTCTTCAGGTCCTCGCCCGGAACGCCGACCGCGAGCAGCGACTCGGTGGTGGACGTGGCGCCGGAAGGCCGGTACGGGACCATGGAGAGTGCGGTGCCGAACTGGTCGCCGGCCTCTTCGCCCCCGGTGATCGCGTCCTGGTCCTGCCCGAGTCCGCCGAGTGGCTTCGGGTAGCCGGAGGTCAGCGTGTGGTTGAACCAGGCCACGCCGCCGGCGAAGGTCTTGGTGCCGAGAGCCTCGCCGGGTGTGCCGACCGCGAAGTGGGTCGGGGTCGCGGCGAGCGCGCCACCGAAGCGGTCGTCCTGCTCCACCACGCCGGGGACGGCGCCACCGGTCTCGGTGTCCTGGTTGACGCCGACGACCGTTTGCGCGGTGCCGCTCACGTAGTAGAAGGTGCCCGCGTCCTCGACGGTGCCGATCGACTCACCAGGGGCACCGACCAGCAGGTAGGGCGTGCCGCCCGAAGTCTTCCCGGCCGCGACCGCGTAGCCGACCCAGTCGTCGGCCTCCGCAGTGCCACCCAGAGGCTTGTCGCTGCCCTGGTAGATCTCCTTCACGGCTTTGCCGCCGGCATTCAGCCCGCTCGTGGAGCCGTAAATCACCTGCACGCCGCCGGCGTCGGGCACAGTGCCGATGTCCTCGTACGGAGAACCGACCACCAGGTCGCTGCAGCCGTCGAGGTCGGCGTCGTAGACAGCCAGCGCATGACTGTACTGGTCGCCAGCCTCGGGGACGCCCGGTATGCCGTCCGTGGCCTGCGAGAGCGTGAAGGTGCCTTTGCCGCCGCCGTAGACGACATGCACCACCCCCGCCTTCTGCACGCCGTCGACGCTTGCCTCCGGGTCGGCGATCGCCGTGTCGCTGACGCCGTCGCCGTTGAAGTCCGAGCCGGTCCCTGACGGGCACGCGACGGCGGCTGCGGCGGGTGTACCGCCGGTTGCACCCCCCAATGTAAGCAGTGCCCCTGCCAGAACAATGGCGGCACTACGCCGCCACGCTTTCCCCACCCTTGACACACACACCCCTGGCCATAAAGAGAAGATAAAGAAGGCCAGTGGATCATCCCTTTACTGGAAGGGCACCTGCAATACACGTCTCGCCACTCAGAGCTATGACAAAGATCACAGCAGCCTGCGTCTCACCCGTAAGGCACTACACAGCCCTGCCCGGCAGCGCCTCCCTCACCAGCGAGACCCGCGCCTAGGCCACCACCGACGGCAAGGCCGAGGGCTGAGCAAAGACCCCTACTTGATCGCCCCCCAAGCCGCCCCAAGCACAGCACTACCTACGCTGACCTGGAGACCTCCGCGCCGCTTCGCCCCGGCACGCACGGCAGTAGCACTGACAGTTCAGTAACCACAACTCACAGCGGCCACAGCCCGCCCGGCCGAGGCGCATCGCCCATCCAGCCGGCGATGTGACCCCGACCTGAGCTCACCCTCCATCGGGTAGCCACCTCGCGGGCACAGGCTGGTCATGATATCTTCGCACTCCTTTTGGCACCTCCCCCGCAAAATGGCACCACACGGCATCCGACCAGCCGAGAATTCATGTCATTCAGAAAACGGGGCGTGCCCCGCATCTTTTGGAGAGCGTGACGATGGCTGCCCCAGCCGTTACGGTAATTGTCGCCGCGTACAATGCGATGCCTTATCTGACGCGTTGCATTACGTCTGTCGCCGAGCAAAGCATCGGCCAGGACGAGCTGGAGATCAACGTCGTCGACGACGGCTCAACCGACGGGACAGCCAAGGAACTTGCACGCTTGGCTGACGTGTACCCCGGGTTGATCAACATTTTCACACAGGAGAACTCCGGCGGCCCCTCGGCACCTCGTAACGCCGGCCTCGACCACGCCCGCGGACGGTTCGTGTTCTTCCTGGACGCCGATGATTACCTGGGCCCGGAAGCCCTTGAGCGCATGGTGGCCATGGCCGAGACCAACGGCACTGACATCGTGCTCGGCAAGATGGTGGGTGTGGGTGGACGCGCGGCCCCTGCCTCGATGTTCCGGCGCGACCAGCCGAAGACCGATGTCTTCTCGTCCCGTATCTACTGGACGCTCAACCCCATGAAGCTCTTCCGCCGGGAACTGCTGGAGCGCCACGGCCTGCGCTTCCCCGCGGACCTGTCCATCGGCGAGGACCAACTCTTCGTGGGACCCGCCTACCTCCACGCGTCGGGCGTCTCCGTACTGGCCTCCTACGACTGCCTTTACTGGGTACAGCGCGAAGACGAGGGCAACATCACCCTGCGGACGGGCGGAACCGAGCCCCGGCTGAAGTTCCTGCCACGCATGATCGACATGATCCTCGAGAACGTGCCGCCCGGCCCCGGTCGCGACCACCTGGCGCACCGGCACCTCACCGTCGAGGTTCAGCAACTCCTCAACCACCTGGTTCAAGAGCACCGCCCCCAGCAGGAGAAGCTCCTCGCCCGCCTCGCCGAGACCATCGCCCCGCTGTGGCACGAGGGCATGAACGACCGACTCTCGGCGATGGCCCGGCTGCGGCTGCACCTCGTACGGCATGAGATGCTCGACGAACTCCTCTCACTCCTGCAGTTCGAGAAGGAACTCGCCCGGAGCGAGGTCTCCACCCCAGTCATCGTCGACGGCGGCCGCGCCCTCGCCCGTTACCCCTTCCTCCGCGATCCCGACCGCGCCATCCCCGACAGCTGCTACGACGTCACCGCACAACTCGGCGTCCGCCACCGGGTCACCCGCGCCGGGCTGCACGGCACCACGCTGCACCTCGTCGGCCACGGCTACCTCCACCGCGTCGCCACGGAAGACGTCACCACGGAACTCGTCCTGCGCGAGCGCGACAGCAAGGCGGAGTTCCGGCTGCCGGTCACGCACACCACGACGCACGGGCTCGGGGCCGACGAGGACCAGGGGCACTACACCTACGAGAAGGCCGGCTTCGAGGCTGCCGTCGACATCACCACAGCCGCCGACGGCAGCCCGCTCAGGGACGGACTGTGGGACATCTCCCTCGCCATCGGCGCCCAGGGCGTCACCCGGGAAGTCCGCATCGGCAGCAAGCGGGCGGCCGACGTGTCCGGCAAAGCCGCCACACACGTCGTGGGCACTGCTGAGGGCCCACGTGCCGCCACCCTCTACACCACCCACCCGCACGGCAACTTCACGCTCGACCTCGGCGAGCAGAAGTACGCCGTACTGCCCAATCTCAACCTGCACGACACCGTCCGGTGGGCCCCTGGCGCCCCCACCGAGCTGGAGTTCACCGGCCGCTGCACCCTCACCGCACACCCCGAGGGCGCTCTCGCCGCGACCCTCCGCAACGACCAGGGAGACAGCGCCACCTTCCCCGCTTCGACCACCGGTGATGCCTTCGTCGTACGCATCCCTGTCACCGAACTCCCCGCCGGTACCTGGCATGGGGAACTCCGGCTCGGCAACTGGGTGCTGCCCCTCCCAGAGCTCCCCAACAACCTCATCGCTGCGAAGTGGCGCCGCCGCGCCCTGCCCTGGTACGCCAAGCCTGCCCCGAACAGCAAGGACAGCTTCGCCCTGCAGGTCTCCAAGACCGACCTCATCGGGGCGGTGACTCGGCGCCTCAAATCCTGACCGAGGAACGGCGGCCCGCGCCCGTCACCAAGGTCCCGGGACAGCACAGGTGTTCTTCCCGGGAGGTTGTGGACGGTGAGGCAGGTCTCCGCTGAGGGATCTTGAACAGGTGAGGGCCTTCCGGTTCGGCGTGGATTGCGACGTCTACACCAACAGAAAGGCCCTCGTGCCTCACCGTAATGCACCCCTGACCGAGACCGGACGACTGCGTCTGGCCCGCTGCGTGGTCGAGGACGACTGGCCCCTGCGCCGGGCTGCCGAACGCTTCCAGGTCTCGCCGACCACTGCCCGGCGCTGGGCCGACCGCTACCGGACGTTCGGCGAAGCAGGCATGAGCGACCGCTCCAGTTGCCCGCGCATCCGCCCGCGCAGGACGCCGACCCGCACCGAGCGGCGCCTCATCAAAGTCCGTGTCCTGCGCCGCTGGGGACCGGCCCGCATCGCGCACCTGCTGCGGCTGGTGCCCTCGACCGTGCACCGTGTGCTGACCCGCTATGGCATGGCCCGCCTCACACACCTGGACCGGGCCACCGGCCGTGTCATACGCCGCTACGAACGTGAACGTCCCGGCGAGCTGGTGCACGTGGACATCAAGAAGCTCGGCAACATCCCCGACGGCGGCGGGCACAAGGTGCTGGGCCGCCAAGCGGGCCGCAAGACCCGCTCGAACGCCGGCTACAGCTACCTCCACACCGCCGTCGACGACCACTCCCGCCTTGCCTACAGCGAGATCCACGCGGATGAGAAGCCCGGCATCACCGTCGAACGTGTCCTGACCGACAACGGCTCCTGCTACCGCTCACGCGACTGGCGCGACTTGCTCACCGCCGCCGGCATCGCCCACAAGCGCACCCGGCCCTACCGGCCGCAGACCAACGGCAAGGTCGAACGCTTCAACCGCACCCTGCTCGACGAATGGGCCTACGCCCGGCCCTACCCCTCGGAGACCGCACGACGCGAAGCGTTCCCCGGCTGGCTGCACACCTACAATCACCACCGCGGACACACCGGGCTGAAAGGCCAACCACCTGCCAGCCGCGTTCCTAACCTCCCAGGGCAATACAGCTAGGGCGGAGAGTGGACGGCCGCCGCGGCTTACGTCTCGTGCAGGGCATACTTGCTCGACGTGCTGTTAGCCAAAGGGGGAAAGCGACCTTGTCCAGCGATAATACGGTCGTCGGCCTTGTTCTCGTCGGGGTGTGCAACCTGGTATTGGCTCTCAACACCTGGTCCCGCCGAGGACTGTGGGATACGGACCGAGACCTGATGCCGAAGTGGGTTGCGCTGATGAACGGCAGGGCCGCACTGAACTACCAACTCGTGGCAGCTGTGTTCCTCTTCGGACTTGCGATCGTCCTCGCCTAGTACTGCAACGGTGCTTGCTGTGACTGATGGCCAGGTCGGTCGTTGGTGTGGTCGTGGGTGGGGACCTTGCTGATGTCAGGCTGTGGGCTCGGGAACTCGATGCTTTGCATGAGCGGTTCGTGCACCGTTTCAGCAGGTCGGAGCCTCGGGGGTCGGCACTGGCTTATCTGCGGGGGCTGATCGCTCCGCTGCAACGCAAGAATGGCTGGACGCTCGCGGAGGAGGCCGGCCACTCGGGCCCGGACC
>NZ_JBSFVB010000037.1:0-24583 GCF_053592115.1 Streptomyces sp. NPDC002788
GTCAAGGGGAAGCTTCACCCAGACCCGCAGCGGAACCTGGGAGGAGCCGTTGTGCGCGAAGTGCACCAACCCCGACCCGGACTTCTGGGGCCGCTGCCCGGTCTGCACCATCACCTGGCAGCTCAGCACCCGCCCCTGCCAGCGATGCGTCCTCGACCAGCAAGTACGCGACCTCCTCGGCGACGCCACCGGGGCCATCCGCCCCGAACTCGCCCCGTTCCACGACGCGTTGACGAGCTCCGAGCGCCCCGACGTCGCCTTCGCCTGGGTCTCCCGCTCCAAGGCCCGTGACCTCCTGGAACGCATAGGACGCGACGAGCGGCCCGTTACCCACGAGGTCCTCGACGAACTGCCCCCGGGCAAGGTGCTGGCCCACCTGCGCAGTGTCCTGGTCGCGACCGGCGCCCTGCCACCGCGCGATGAGCGGCTGGTCGCCCTGGAGAAATGGATCACCACGACCGTCCAGGCCCGCACCGACCTTGCAGAGCGCCGGATCCTGCACGGCTACGCGGTCTGGCACCACATGCGCCGGCTCCGGCGCCGCCTCGGTGAAGACCACACCACTCGGCTCCAGGACCTGAACGTGCGCTGCCACGTCACCGCGGCGAACAACTTCCTCGACTGGCTCGGCGGCGAAGGGCTCGCAATCGGGACCTGCACCCAGACGGACCTGGAACGCTGGATGGCCGACCCCACGGTCAGCTACCCCGACGAGACCGGCCACTTCGTCCGCTGGTCGGTACAGCACCGGCACGCCCGCGACCTGACCTACGGCACCGTCCGATGGACAGGCCCGCTCAGCACCATCGACAGCGAGAAACGCTGGGCGGACGCCCGGCGCCTCCTCAACGACGACACCCTGCCGACCCCGGACCGCGTCGCGGGACTGCTGCTGATCCTCTACGCACAGAAGATCGCCACCATCAGCCAACTCACCGTCGGTGACGTCGACTTCGACGGCGACACCGTCTCCATCACGTTCGGCACCTCGCCGGTCGTCCTCCCCGTGCCCCTGGCCAGCCTGGTCCGCGAGCTCATCGCGACCCGCCGCGGCAAGGCCAAGATCGGCACCCCAGAGGACGCCCCCTGGCTCTTCCCCGGAGGTCAGCCGGGACGCCCCCTCGGCGACGAACCAGATCGGCCAGCGCCTCCACAAGATCGGGATCCGGCCCAAGCAGGACCGCTCCACCGCGCTGTTCACCCTCGCCACCGAAGTCCCCGCCGCGATCCTCGCCCGGATGCTCGGGGTCCACATCAAAGTCGCCGTCCAGTGGCAACAGGCATCAGGCGGGGACTGGGCTGCCTACGCCGCCGACGTCGCCAGCCGGAAGCGCCCGTGAGCCTTGCCTCATGCTCTTGGCTACCCGAGACCGCCATTGCTCTGGAGAAGCTGGGCGTTGATCCATCCGCCCTCTGCCGAGCAGAGGAACGTGACCAGATTCGCGCAGTCCTGCGGCACACCGAGGCGTCCCAGGGGCGTGAAGCGGATCATGTCCGCCTTTTGCTCTTCGGTCATCCACCCGGTGTCAGTCGGCCCGGGATTGATCGCGTTACAGGTCACTCCCAGATGAGCGAGCTCGCGGGCGACGGCCAGCGTGATCCGGTCCATTGCCCCCTTGCTCGCCCCATAGGGCAGGTTGCCAGCGGTGTGGTCGCTGGTCAGGCTGACGATCCGCCCGCTTCCGTGCCGCCCGCGGAATCGCAGCCCGTACTCCCGGATCAGCAGCCACGTCGCCCGCGCATTGACCGCGAAGTGCAGGTCGAAGCTCTCCACCGTGGTGTCCAGCAAGCCGGAATCAACCGACTCGCAATGGCAAAGCACCAGCGCGGTGACGCCCCCCAGCTCCCGCTCGACGCTGTCGAAGAGCTGAGCCGGTACTGCCGGGTCGCTCAGGTCCGCCTCGACCGCAAGCGTTCTCGCCCCATGGGACGCCGCCTTCTTCCGCAGCTCTTCGGGCGCACCCGGCTCCATGCCCCACTGCATGCGCGCGTCATACGGAGCCCAGTACGTGAAGGCCACGTCCCAACCGGCCCGGGCCAGATTCAGTACAACGGACGCCGCGATCCCCGCCGAACGTCCCGCCCCCGTGACCAAGGCAAGCGGGCGCCCCGCCTCTCCCATGTCCTGCCGGCTGCCCACGCGCGTCTCACCAGTCATGATCCTCATCCTGGCGGGCCGCCCTTCATGCGGCACCCGATTTTCCCGGGCCCTGCCACGCTCACACCCCTTGAGACGCGCAGGCCCAGCCACCACAAGGCACACAAGGTGCAGATCAGACAGGTATTCGGGCAGTTCCAATACCCGACTCCACCATTAGGTATTTCAGCCTCGGGATTCGCCGACGAGGTCGCCGCCGACAAGGCCGTGGCCATGCTCGACTACGTTGAAGATCTCTACTACGAGTGGAACGACGGCGGGCAGTCCAGCGGAGGAGCCGCCAATCGCATCGAGGCGGAATTCGACCGCATCCGAGCCGAGTTGGGCGACCTGCCGGGGACGGTGGCCGGCCCCGAGCGGGTCCGGACGATGCTTCGGCATCTGACCCGCACCCTGCACCCCGGTGTCCTCAACGATTGCTTCCACCATGCCGAGACTGCGGTCTGCGAGAAGCGCTCACCAGGCCTGGGCCGTCCTCTGCCCATGCTGAACATGTGCCTGACCTGCCCGAACTCCCGCCGTTCGTCCGTCCATCTACCCAGACTCCACCAGACCCGCGAGCAAGCCCTTCAGGAGTTCGGCGACACCACCGGCCTGCCGCCGCACCAGGCGACGGCGATCAGCGAGTTCGTCAACACCCTCGACACGTTGATCGACGAGCTCTCCGAGACGGGAGCGGCTCGATGACCAGCACACACATGACGACTCAGACCGTATTCGCCCAACTCGCCCGCGACCGGGACCTGGCCGACATCGACCGGGAGATCATGAGGGCCTTCGAACGGCTGCTGGACGGCCCGCCCCGAGATCACCGACGGCTCGCTGAAAGTGGTGAACATCGCCGCCGAGGCCGGGGTGTCCCGGGCCCCCTACTACCGCTCCCCGGTCGCGGCGGTCATCAAGGAGATCCTGGAGGCCCCGGATCTCAAGCGCCCAGAGGTCGACGACCTCAAGGCCGAGGTCACCAGGCTCCGCAAGGAGATGCGCGAGTTGCGCCGCGAGAAGGCCGAAGAGGTGCGCGAGCTGAAGGACATGGTGACCACCTACGCCAACCAGATCCAGGTCCTCGCCCTTCGCAACGTCGAACTGGAGGCCGACTCGGAAGCACTTCGAGCGCACATCGCCGGCACTCCGGGCAACGTCCACCCGCTGCGGTAACCCGCCGTCGGCGCCCTAACGGGGTGCCCCCGGAGGGCGAACCGTCGACGGCCTACCACCAGAACCGCAGCTGGGCCGATAGCGCGTTGGACCCGACCTGCAGCCCGTTGCGGGTGATGTCTGTCGGGCCTGGTCCGGTTCAGCGTGAGGCTATGCCCAGTGGAAGTGCCGCACGCGGATACGAGTTCCGTGTCGCCGGCCCCGTTCCGGAGGCCGTCGCAGAAGCGTTCCCCGAGCTGGAGGCTGTGGTGATCGGCAAGCAACCGGTGTTCTACGGCGATGTCATCGACGAGGCGCATCTGTTCGGGTTGCTGGCGCGCTTCCGGATGCTCGGTCTGCTGATCGTGGAAATGCGACCGCTCCCTGCAGCTTACTGACTTCGGCTTGTCAGGGTGACGTAGGGACGTCGATGAGGAGGTCGGTTCCGGCTATGAAGCCGTCGAGGGTGTCGGGGCGGTACTGGAGGCGTTTGAGTCGGTTGCGTACGAGGGCCTCCAGGCGATCGAGGGCGACGACGGCGAGGTTGGCCAGGCTGTGCTTGATGTGCACCCATACTCCCTCGACGGGGTTCAGGTCCGGCGCGTAGGCGGGCAGAAGGAACACCGTCAGCCATTCACGCTCGGCGACGAGTCGGCGCATCTTGTGGGAGACGTGGGTGTTGAGCCGGTCCCACACCAGCACGAGGGGTGCCTTGACCAGTTGGTGGACCCCGTCCAGGAGCTGGATGAAATCGCGCTCGCTCATGCTGCGCCGGGCGCCTCTTGCCCGCGGGGTGGGAGCGAAGGCGGTGGCACAGGCGGGTGCGCTGCCCGGGCCGCATGGCGATCAGTCCGGCCTCGGACAGGCGTCCGGAACGCCGTCCGCTGATGGTCACCTGCGGGGTGATGCCGCGTCGGCCCCAGGTTCGTCCCTTGGGCGGCCTGCGGGTGAAGCCGGCTTCGTCCTCGAAGCAGATCCACCCTCCGCAGGCCGCCCGGGCTCTTTTACCTCCCTCCAGGTCGCCTCCTTCCACTGCGCGACCGCCTGCTCATCCCGCTCCGCCACCCGCCGGGCGGGGATCTGCGGGGTAAGCCGAGCCGGTGCATCAGCCGAGTGGCGCCGGAAACGCTGTTGGAGACGTGGAATTTCCTGCCGATCAGCGTGGCCACCCGGGCCGCGGTCCACACTCCCCGACGGCCAGCTCAGGAATTCTGCGAGGGAAGACTCGACAGCTGAGAGGGCGGGCCACGACCACCGCAGATGGTGTCCAGCGCGCCACAAACCGAGCTGTTGGCACTGGTACTCCTGCGCCGCTGGCGCGGCGGGAAACGCCAGATCATGCAGTTCCAGTCAGCACGGCGCCGGGTCAGTACCAGATCCATAAGATCGGTGCCGTTCGCCGCCCCCCTAGGTGCGTACGGGCCTCGAGATCTATCGGACACGCAATCGGTCTTCGTCCCAGGCCCTATGACTGGTGCCGTCGGTCATCTGCGAGTCCGGATGAGGATGGCTGCAAGGCGGTGTCCGGCCTGGTAGGCGATGGCGAGCTTGTCGGTGCGCATGGCCAGACCCCGCCACTCCGCGAGCCGGTTGCTGCATCGCTCGACCCTGTTGCGCTGCTTGTATGCCTCGGCATCGAGACGACGGTGTTCTCCCTGTCGACGGCACAGTCCGGGGAGGCCACGCCGTCGAGGAACGCGTCGACCAGGCGGTATGCGTTCTCCCGTGCCACCGGCTCCATGGCGCGGCTGCGTGCGACCAGCTCTTCCGGATCGATGCCGAGCCGCGCGCACTGCTCCGCGCCGCCGAAGTCGACCCAGCGCCGTACGACGGCCGGGATCGCCTCGGGGTGGAACTGGACCCCGAGCGAGTTCCCCACCCGGAACGCCTGCGTGCACACGGCGTTGCGGGCCATCTCCTGGGCGCCGGGCGGCCGGACGCAGCGGTCGTAGTGCCACTGCATCCAGGGGCCGGGCGGTATCAGGGCGGGGTCGTCCGTGTCGATGTCGACCCAGCCGATCTCGGGACGCGGGGCCGCCTCGACACTGCCGCCCAGGGCGGTGGTCAGGGCCTGGGCACCGAAGCAGATGCCCAGCACGGGGATGCCGAGGAGGTGGGCCTTGCGTAGCAGGGCGAGCTCGCCGCCGATCCAGCTGCCGACTGTGGTCTCGTCGTACACCGACCAGGGGGCGCCGAGCGACACGACCAGGTCCCAGCCGTCGGCGTCGGGGAAGTCGAACCTTACGTCGGGTGTGTGGTGCCGCTCTTGCGGGACGACTGTGAGGAGTGTGAGGTCGTACCCGCGCTGGACGAGCCGGTCTCCGACCAGTCCGGGCTCCGTCACGTGGTCGTGCCGGATGACAAGTGCACGCACGATGGGCTCTCCCTTCTGCGGAATATGACGGGATTTGGCGCAGCCCTGGTGTCTCCCGAGGTGCCCTGCAGCCGCGCGGAGGTTGGTGCGCGTTTCGTTTGGGCTGCGGACGACGCCGTCGGGGAAGTTCGTACTACGGCTTGGCCTGGTTCCTGGCCCATGCGGTACGGATGGCCGCAGCGACCAGGATCAGTGCAGTGAGGGCGGCGGTGGAGAGCAGCTGGGTGCGTGCGTCGGTATCGGTGCACATCAGGGCGAGGACGCCGGTCATGCCGGCCAGGGCCGTCCAGCTCAACCAGGGGTGGCCCCACATGCGCACGGTCGGCCGGCCGGGGGTGTGGTCGGCGGTCTTGCGCAGACGGAGCTGGGCGAGGGCGATGGCGATCCAGACCACGAGGATGATGGCGCCGATGGTGTTGAGCAGGAAGGGCAGGACGCGGTCGGGGGCGAGGAAGTTGAGGATGACCGCGATGAAGCCGAAGGAGACGGAGGCGAGGACCGCTATGCGGGGGACGCCGCCGCGGGAGACGTTCAGCAGGCTGTGCGGGGCGTCGCGGCGCTGGGCGAGGGAAAAAGCCATGCGGGAGGCGCCGTAGAGGTTGGAGTTGAGTGCGGAGAGCAGGGAGGTGAGGACGACCACATTCATCAGCCCGGCGGAGGCGGGGATGCCGATGCGCTGCAGGACGCTGACGAAGGGGCTGGTGGCGGCGGAGGCGGAGTTCCAGGGCAGCAGCAGCACCATGAGGGCGACGGAGCCGATGTAGAACAGCAGCAGCCGGGCGATGACGGTGCGGGTGGCCTTCGCGACGGCCTGGGAGGGGTTGGGGGATTCGGCCGCGGCGATGGTGACGAGTTCCATGCCGCCGAAGGAGAAGACGACCGCCAGGAGTCCGGTCAGTACGCCGCTGACGCCGTGCGGGAGGAAGCCTCCGTGGGTGGTGAGGTTGGTCAGGCCGACGGGGTGGCTGCCGGGCAGCCACCCGAAGACGGCGAGGGTGCCCAGGACGAGGAAGGCGACGACGGCGGTGACCTTGATGGCGCCGAACCAGAACTCGAACTCGCCGAAGTGGCCGACGTTGAAGAGGTTGACGGCGGTGAGGACGGCCATGAAGGCCAGGACGTAGGCCCACTGGGGTACGGCCGGAAGCCAGCTGTGCGCGATGGCGGCCGCTCCGGTGGCTTCGGCCGCCACGACGACGACCAGCAGCCACCAGTACAGCCAGCCGACAGTGAAGCCGGCCCAGCGGCCGAAGGCTTTCTCGGCGTAGACGGAGAAGGAACCGCTGTTGGGCTGGGCGACCGCCATCTCGGCAAGCATGCGCATGACGAGGACCATGAGCAGGCCGGCCAGCGAGTAGGAGATCAGGATGCCGGGTCCGGCGGTGTGGATGCCTGCTCCGGCGCCGAGGAAGAGGCCGGCGCCGATGGCGCCGCTGATGGCCAGCATGGTGACGTGGCGCCGCTTGAGGCCGGTGCCCAGGACGGGGGCGCCTGGCTGGGGACAGTCCTCGTTCTGTGAGTCTCCCGGGTGGGATGTGCTGCTGTCGGTCGACGTACGAAACGCCATGTGAGGATCCTTCGCGAGTGATGGGCTGACGCACGGACCCGGCACCCCGCTGCGGCGGGATGGGACGAAGGGCTCCGCGCGATGCGAGGGGACAGGAGAAGGCCGCGCAAGGGCATGCGGAAGCTGAGCTGCGGCGACGCGCTGGTCTGCGGGAAGCAGATGTAGGAAGGGAGCGGAGGAAGGAGGGTGGCGGAGGAGGAGGGCGAGGCGCCGGGCGGTGGAACCAGGGGGTGAGCAGGGAAGCGGGCGGCGTCAGTTGATCTGGGCGTACTCGCGGAACTCCCAGTCGGTGACGTGCTTCTGGAAGCGGGCGAGTTCGTCGCGCTTGAAGGTGAGGAAGGCGTCGACGAAGGACTTGCCGAGGATGTCGGTGAGGTGGTCGTCGGCCTGGAGGGCGTCGAGGGCCTGGCCGAGGTCGGTGGGAAGCTTGGCCGCGGCTCCGGTGTCGGCGGCGTGGCCGGTCGCCGGGGCGGGGGGCTCGGCGGCGGTGGTGATGCCGAGGTGGATTGCGGCCAGGAGGCCGGCGACGGCGAGGTAGGGGTTGGCGGTGGCGTCGCCGAGGCGGACCTCCAGCCGGGAGGCGCCACCGCGCTCCGGCGGGATGCGCACCATCGCGTTGCGGTTGTCCAGGCCCCAGTTGATCAGCCAGGGGGCGGCGGTGTCCGGGCCGAACCGCTTGTAGGAGTTGACGGTGGGGTTGAGCAGCGCGGACAGGGCGGGCGCGTGCGTGAGGACACCGGCCAGGGCGTGACGGGCGGTGGACGACAGGCCATGCGCCTCGTGGGAGGCGTCGAAGGCGTTGGCCCCGTCCGCGTCGATGAGGGAGACGTGCAGGTGGAATCCGGACCCGCCGCCGTCGTTGAACGGTTTGGCCATGAAGGTTGCCAGTCGGCCTTCGGCTCGGGCCAGCTCCTTGACGGCGGCCTTGAACCGGAAGGCACGGTCGGCGGCGTCCAGGGCCTCGGAGTGGTTGAGGTTGATCTCGAACTGCCCGCCGTCGAACTCCCGGTTGCCGCCGCTGACGTCCAGGCCGAGCGCGTGCAGGGCGCGGGCGGTGCGCAGGAGGTGTCCGTCCGGGTCGGCCTTTCGGCCGGTGGTGTAGACGTTGCCCGGGGCGGGGGCGTAGCGCCGCCACCCGGTAGGTGTGTCGGCGTCCGGTTCGAGCAGGACGTACTCCAGTTCCGGGCCCGCGATCGCTGTCAGTCCCGCGTCGTTCAGGCGGGTGAGGACCTGGCGCAGCAGGTCCCTGGGCGATTCGGGCACGCTCCGGCCGGTGGCCGGGTCCAAGACGTCGCCGATGCACCAGGCCACGTTCGGCTCCCAGGGCAGCGGGACGACGGTGTCCAGGTCCGGGCGCACCAGGATGTCCGGCATGCCCGCCTCCAGTCCGCCGGCCATGTCGGAGTGATCACCCAGGGCGCCGGTGTGGTAGACGGCGCGGCTGAAGGCGAGGCCGTGTCCGGCCGCGTGCGGCAGATGGTGCAGCAGGATGTCCCGGCTGCGGTCGGAGCCCATCAGATCCGGGTAGGCGACGCGGAGGACATCGATCCCCTTGGCGTCCAGCGCTTCCATCGTCTGTCGGACCTGAGGGTCTGTGTGGGCGCTCAAGGGATGCTCCAGGGGTGCGGCGGTGACTTAGATATTGTCCGATTTGCCCGCGCGGTTTCTGGCGGCTTGGTTCCGACCGATGGCGCCAGGGCAATCATTTGACGCCAAACGATAAGAGTCGAGCGCACCGGCCACAAGAGGGTCACGCGGATTTTGCCCACTTCCATCCATGGCTGAAGGCCACTGGGCCGAGTGACTGCGGGATACATTTGGCCGCAAATGAACATGTCGGCGACCCAGTGCCGCCCCCACTCGAAGGAGGAGCCTGTGCCCGGGCCCCGCCGATCCATCACCGAGACCGAGCAGGCCATACAGCAGCGGCTCGGCCGCCTGACGCTGCAGCGCGAGGCCATGGCAGCCGTAGGCAACATCCACCGGGCCGCCGCGGCCGTCCGCAATCATCTCGAGAACTCGGTGCTGCGTCCGCACGAGCTGACGTGGACCAGCTTCGTCGTGCTGTGGGTGCTGTGGATCTGGGGTGAGGCGGAGACCTGGTCGGTCGCCGAGGAGGCGGGCATCTCCAAGGGCACCTTGACCGGCATTTCCCGCACCCTCGAGTCACGCGGCCTCGTGGCCCGCTCACCCCACCCCGAGGACCGCCGCCGGGTCCTGCTCTCCCTGACCCCCGAAGGGGAGAAGCTCATGGAGGAGCTGTTCCCGGCCTTCAATGCCGAGGAGGCGTTCGTCTCCGCCCCTCTCAGCCCCGACCAGTGCCTCCAGCTCGCCGACAGCCTGCGCGCCATCGTCAGCCGGCTCGAGGAGTACGGCGAGCAGCGCCGACGGGAACTGCTCGCCGGCGAGGACCTGGCCCCGCGACGCTCGGGTCGCCGCCCGCGCCCGTAGTCGCGCCGCCGGGGCTCCGACTGTCCGCGATGCGCCCCTCCACTCCGGGGCTCGCGCCGACCGCCGGAGTTGCGCGTGCGCCCTCCCGGCCTGCTGGGCACCCTGTTGCGGCAGGGTGATCCCCACCTATAACGTTTGGGTCCAAATAAAATTACGGAACCCCTTGACACCCCAGCGACCCGCGCTGTTTATTTGGGGCCAAACGAAATGGAGGTGGGGACATGACCCGCGAGCCCCAAGCCGCTGTGATCGCCGGGGTGACCGTTGACACCCGGCACTGGATCGGAGGCGAGCGTGTCGCCTCGACCGAGACGTTCGCCGACATCTCGCCGATCGACGGCAGCGCTCTGGGTGAGATCTCCCGGGGCACCGCGATGGAGGCTGCGGCCGCAGTGGCCGCCGCGAAGGCCGCGTTTCCCGGCTGGGCCGCCACCTCGCGCGCCAAGCGCGCCCGGATCCTGCACGCGATCGCCGACGGCGTGGAGAAGCGGCTGGAAGACCTGGCGATAGTCGAGACGTGCGACAACGGCGCCCTGCTCCGCTCCCACCGCCGCGGTGTCATGCCCCGCGTCGCGCACAACTTCCGCTTCTTCGCCGACTGGCTGCTGACGCTGGATCACGAGGACTTCGAGACCCGGGGCCACACCAACCACGTCAGCTGGGACCCGGCCGGCCCCTGCGTGCTGATCACTCCGTGGAACGCCCCGCTGATGCTGGCCACCTGGAAGGTCGCCCCGGCCCTCGCCGCCGGCAACACGGTGATCCTCAAGCCCGCTGAGTGGTCCCCGCTGACCGCCTCGCTGCTGGCGGACATCGCCGCCGAGGCCGGTCTCCCCGCCGGGGTACTGAATGTCGTGCAGGGCTACGGCT
The DNA here is from genome assembly GCF_053592115.1 of Streptomyces sp. NPDC002788. NCBI lineage: Bacteria > Bacillati > Actinomycetota > Actinomycetes > Kitasatosporales > Streptomycetaceae > Streptomyces > Streptomyces sp. NPDC002788. The sequence goes on from NZ_JBSFVB010000037.1 coordinate 10,558, forward strand.
CCGAGATCGGTGACGCACTGACCTCGCACCCCGGCGTACGGCGCATCAGCTTCACCGGCTCCGTGCCCACGGCCAAGCGGATCTCGGCCTCGGCCGCCGCCAATCTCACCCCGCACAGCCTCGAACTGGGCGGCAAGTCACCGCTGCTGGTGTTCGCCGACGCCGACCTGGACCTCGCGGTCGACCTGGCGGTAGAGCAGTACGACAACGCCGGGCAGGTGTGCCTGGCGGGCACTCGGCTGCTGGTCGAGGAGTCGATCGTCGAGGAGTTCACGCGCCGCTTTGTGGAGAAGGCGAGCGCACTGAAGCAGGGCGACCCGCGTGACGAGGCCACCGACATCGGCCCCAACATCCACCCCCGCCAGCTGGAGAAGATCGACGGCTTCGTGCAGCGGGCCGTGGCGGCCGGGGCCCGCGCGGTCATCGGCGGCCACCGCAAGGACGGCCAGTTCTACGCACCGACCCTGCTCACGGACGTCGCCCAGGACTCGGAGATCGTGCAGGAGGAGGTCTTCGGGCCGGTCCTGACCCTGCAGACGTTCGCCACCGAGGATGACGCCGTCCGCCTCGCCAACGACACCCGCTTCGGGCTGGCCGCCACCGTCGCCACCGGTGACCCGGAGCGCGCCGAGCGCGTCAGCGCACAGCTCGTCGCGGGGACCGTCTGGGTCAACTGCTTCTTCGTCCGTGACCTTCAGGCCCCGTTCGGTGGTTCCCGGCAGTCCGGGGTCGGCCGGGAGGGCGGCACCTGGAGCTTCGACTTCTACTGCGACGTGAAGAACACCGTCACCGCCCCGAACGGATGGAAGAACCATGGGTGAGATCGTCGGGGCGGGCCTTCTCGCCCACGTCCCCACCATCGTGCTCCCCGGGCCCGACCGGCTGGCGCTGAACGAGGGCAAGGAGATCACCCTCGTCACCGGCCTGGAACAGCTCCGCCGGGACGTCTTCGAACGCGACGACTACGACACCGTCGTCGTCCTCGACTCCCACTGGGCCACCACCGTGGAGTTCGTGGTGACGGCGCAGGACCGGCGGGCGGGCCTCTTCACCTCCGAGGAGCTGCCGCGCGGCATGTGCCGGATGCCGTACGACTTCCCTGGAGACCCCGAACTCGCCCACAACATCGCCTCGTTCGCCGACAAGCACGGCACCTGGATCACCGCGATCGACGACGACTACCTGCCGATCTACTACGCCACCATCAACCTGTGGAAGTTCCTCGGCGAGGGACTGCCCGACAAGCGGTGGGTGACCATCGGCGTCTGCCAGACCGGCGACATGGAGGACCACCTCCGCCTCGGCCGCGCACTCGCGGACGGTATCGCCGCCACACCCGGTCGCCGTGTGCTGCTGATCGCCTCCGGCGCCCTGTCGCACACCTTCTGGCCTCTGCGCGAGATCCGTGACCACGAGGCCAGCGACCCCGCCCACATCTTCACTCCTGAGGCCCGCGCGGCCGACGAGGAACGGATCGCCTGGTTCAAGGAGGGCCGCCACGACAAGGTCCTCGACACCATGGACGAGTTCTGGAAGTACAAGCCGGAAGCGAAGTTCTTCCACTACCTGATGATGGCCGGTGCCCTCGGCGAGCAAGCCTGTGTCGCCAACGCCCGCCAGTACGGCGAGTACGAGAACTCCGTCGGCACCGGCCAGGTCCATCTCTGGTTCGACCGCCCGGCCGACGGCTGGACCTGAACCGGCTTTCCGGCCTCCCCGTCCCCCCGCTCTTCGCACAGCCGTATCTAGGAGTCCCACCATGCCCGAGTACCGCCGCATCCTCCTCGACGGTGCCGCCGTCCAGGTCACCGTCGACGGCGACGAACTGGTCGCCGGGGACGGCCGCCGCGTCAAGATCGAGGACGCCCAGCATCTGCCGCCGGTCGTCCCGTCCAAGGTCATCGCCGTCCACCTCAACCACCGCAGCCGCGTGGACGAGTTCGGGATCGATCTTCCGGCCACCCCCACCTACTTCCACAAGCCGACCTCGTCCCTCAACTCCCACAAGGGTGCGATCGTCCGTCCCGAGGGCTGCAAGTGGCTCAACTACGAGGGCGAGGTCGCCATCGTCATAGGCAGGACGGCCCGCAACCTCTCCCCGGCCGAGGCCGGCGAGTACATCGCCGGCTACACCATCGCCAACGACTACGGCCTGCACGACTTCCGCGACACCGACGCTGGCTCCATGCTCCGGGTGAAGGGCTCCGACACCCTCTGCCCGCTCGGCCCTGGCCTGGTCACCGACTGGGACTTCCACGGCAAGGCGCTGCGCACCTACGTCAACGGCCACGTCGTCCAGGACGGCTCGACGGACGAGATGCAGTGGGACATGCACTACCTCGTCGCTGACATCGCCCGTACTATCACCCTCCACCCGGGTGACGTACTCCTGTCCGGTACCCCCGCGAACTCGCGCCCCGTCCAGCCCGGCGACATCGTCGAGGTCGAGGTCGAGGGCCTCGGCCGCCTCACCAACCACATCGTCATCGGCCCGACGGCCATCCGCAGCGACGTCGGTGCCCAGCCCACAGAGTCCGAGGAAGTCCTGTCCACCGCCCTCGGCGGCGACTGGGAGTTCCGCGGCATCCGCCCGCCCAAGCGCTGAGCCCGAACGACGCCAACACGCGAGATCACGGAGGAGTGACGAGATGGATCTGAACAAGTGGCTGGCCGAGGCGGTCGCGTCGAACGCCGACTGGGCGAAGACCTTCGGCCCCTTCGACCCGCACCCGGCGCTGGCCGTCGACGACGGCCGGTTCGCCGCCGCGTTCGAGGTCTTCACCGAGCGGCTGAAGGACAACTATCCCTTCTTCCATCCCCGCTACGCGGGCCAGATGCTCAAGCCGCCGCACCCGGCAGCCGTGGTCGGCTACCTCACGGCGATGCTGATCAACCCCAACAACCACGCCCTGGACGGCGGCCCAGCGACCGCCGCGATGGAGCGTGAGGTGGTCCAGCAGCTAGCCACCATGTTCGGCTACGACGCCCACCTGGGGCACCTGACCACCAGCGGGACCATCGCCAACCTCGAAGCCCTCTTCGTGGCCCGTGAGCTGCACCCGGGCAAGGGGATCGCTTACAGCACTGAGGCCCACTACACGCACGGCCGGATGTGCGGCGTTCTCGGGATGGAGGGCTTCCCCGTCCCCACCGACGACCTCGGGCGCATGGACCTCGACGCGCTGGAGGAGCTGCTGCGCGGCGGGCGGGTCGGCACCGTCGTACTCACCACCGGCACGACCGGGCTCGGTGCGATCGAGCCGGTCCACGAGGCGCTGGCGCTGCGTGAGCGTTACGGGGTGCGGATCCACGTCGACGCCGCCTATGGCGGATTCTTCACCCTGCTGGCAGGCGCGGACGGTCCCGAGGGACTGCCGGCCGAGCCCTGGCGGGCCGTCGCCCAGGCCGATTCGATCGTGGTGGACCCGCACAAGCACGGTCTGCAGCCCTACGGCTGCGGCGCCGTCCTCTTCCGCGATCCCTCCGTCGGCCGGTTCTACCTGCACGACTCGCCGTACACGTACTTCACCTCTGATGAACTGCACCTGGGCGAGATCAGCCTGGAGTGCTCCCGGGCGGGTGCGGCGGCTGCCGGGCTGTGGCTCACCTTCCAGTTGCTGCCGCCTACGCGCGAGGGGTTGGGCCAGGCGCTGGCGGCCGGCCGGCGCGCGGCGCTGCGCTGGGCGGAACTGATCGAGGACTCCGAGCACCTGGAGCTCTACCAGCCCCCGGAGCTCGACATCGTCAGCTACTTCCCGGTCACCGCCGGCCGCACCCTCTCGGAGATCGATGCGGTCAGCAACCGCATCCTGCAGGAAGGGATGACCGACAGCCAGGACCCGGTCTTCCTCAGCACCCTCCGCGTCGGCGCCGAACGCTTCACCGCCCGCCACCCGAAGATCACCGCGGACACCGACGGCGCGCGCATCCTGCGCAGCGTGCTGATGAAGCCCGAATCCGAGACCTGCGTCGAGCACCTGCACCAGCGGCTGGAACAGCTCGCCCGCTCGTGACCCCCAGTGCTACCGGTTCTCCGCATCCCGCTCCGGCGACAATCCGGAAGCCGGGCATCCGACCCGGACCTTACGGGACGGCGCACCCCTCTGCACCTTTTTTCATCCCGCTTTCTCCCCAGCCGCCGCGCCTGCCGCCTCTGCCGCCGGTGGCGTGCCCTGCTGAACTCTCTGGAGCGTGACGACATGGCCAGTGTCCGTGGCTACTTCCACCCCAAGACGGCGACGGGCGCCTCGTCGCTGATCCCCTCCCCGCCGTGGCGCTACTCCGGCGACCTGCTCACCGTCGAGTACCGCACCGACCCGGCCCGGGTACGCGAACTGCTGCCCGAGTCGCTGGAACTCGCCGACGAGGACCCCGGCGCGGTGGCGCTGATCTGGGCCGACTGGCAGTCCTGCTCCGCCTCCGGTGACGAACTGCTGGACCCGGTGCTCTCCCAGTACAAGGAGGCGTTCGCCGTGGTCCGCTGCAAGTACAAGGGCCAGACCTACACCCGCTGTGTCTACATCTGGGTCGACAAGGACTTCGCGATCGCCCGCGGACTGCACCAGGGCTACCCGAAGAAGCTCGGCTCCATCCACCAGACCCGCCCGCACCCCTACGGCCCGGCACCCCGGATCGAGGCCGGGGCCCGCTTCGGCGCCACCCTCGCCGCCGCCGACCGGCGCCTGGCCCAGGCAGTAGTGACCCTGCGCGAGCCGGCGGAGACGAACGGGTTCGTCAACGCCCACCCGATGGCCCACCACCGCTGGCTGCCGTCCATCGAGAAGGGCAAGGGACTCGCGCTGGACGAGCTGATCGAGACCGGCGCCGCCTCCTTCGAAGGCGGGCAGCCCTGGGTGGGGGACGCCGAGCTGGAGCTGTTCGAGGCACCCACCGAGGAGCTGGCCCGCCTGGAGATCCGCGAGCCGATCGCTGCGTACTACCGCCAGGTCGGCGTCGTCTGGGACGGCGGGCGGCTTCTGGAGTCCGGCACCTCCGGCGCCGAGTGACGGGGCAGCCGGAGACACCATGCGCAACGTCACCCACGAGGAACTGCTGACGCGGGCCAAGGAACTCGGGCTGCCCACCCAGCATCACATCGACGGCCGGCCCGAAAGCGGCAGTGGCGCCACGTTCGCCGTCGTCACGCCCAGGGACGGACACATACTCACGCACGTGGCCGATGCGGGCGAGGCCGAGGTAGATCTCGCGGTCGCGGCCGCACGCCGCGCCTTCGACTCCGGCCCCTGGCCACGCCTGGCCCCCGCCGATCGCGGCCGGATCCTGATCCGCACAGCCGAACTCCTCGAAGAACGACGGGAGGAACTGGCGCTCACGGTCAGCGTCGAGATGGGCAAGCCCATCACCGACGCGTACGACATCGAACTGCGCGCCGTCATCAATACGTTCCGCTGGTACGGGCAGCTCGCCGACAAGCTCACCGACGAGTCTCCGCACACCTCCCCCGACGCCCTCGCCCTCGTCACCCGGGAGCCGGCCGGCGTGGTCGGCGCGGTCGTACCGTGGAACTTCCCGCTGACCCTGGCCGGCTGGAAGGTCGCCCCGGCCCTCGCCGCGGGCTGCACCGTCGTACTCAAGCCGTCGGAGAACTCACCGCTGTCCGCCCTCCTCCTGGGACGGATCGCCACCAAGGCCGGCCTGCCCCCGGGCGTCCTCAACGTCGTCACCGGCGACGGCCCGACCGCCGGACGGGCCCTCGGCCTCCACCCCGACGTCGACATCCTCGCCTTCACCGGTTCCACCGCCGTCGGCCGCCACTTCCTGCACTACGCCGCCGACTCCAACCTCAAGCGCGTCTGGCTGGAGCTGGGCGGCAAGTCGCCCAACATCGTCCTCCCCGACGCCCCTGACCTGGAGAAGGCCGCCGCCACCGCGGCCTGGGGCATCTTCTTCAACCAGGGCGAGATGTGCACCGCCCCCTCCCGGCTCCTCGTGCACTCCTCCATAGCCGAGCAGGTCACCGAGGCCGTCGTCCGGCGGGCGCGGGAACTCCGGGCCGGTGACCCGCTCGACCCGGCAACAGAAATGGGCGCCCTGGTCTCGCAAGCCCACCTCGACCGCGTCCTCGACCACATCGCCACCGGCCAGGCAGAGGGCGCCCGACTGCGCACCGGCGGCGAGCGCACCCGGACAGCCACCGGCGGCAGCTTCCTCCAGCCCACCGTCTTCGACCGCGTGGACCCCGGCATGCGACTGGCCCGCGAGGAAATCTTCGGCCCCGTCCTGTCCGTCCTCACCTTCGACGACCTCGACGAGGCGGTACGGCTGGCCAACGCCACCGAGTACGGCCTCGCCGCCGGCCTGTGGACCTCCGACCTGTCCACCGCCCACCAGGTCTCCCGCGCACTGAAGGCCGGAACGGTCTGGGTCAACTGCTACGAAGAGGGCGACCTCAACGTCCCCTTCGGCGGCATGAAGCAGTCCGGCAACGGCCGCGACAAGTCCGCCCACGCCCTGGAGAAGTACACCGAACTCAAGACGACCTGGATCCAGCTGTGACCCGCCCCCTGATAGCCATCCCGGCCCGGTTCTCCGCCACCACCTCCGCGCTGCGGTACGCCGCCGAGGTCAACGCCCGCGCCCTGATCGAAGCCGTGTGGCGGGCCGGCGGCGAACCGGTGAGCATCCACCCGACCGACCCAGCCGAGGAGGACGTCGCCGCCCGGCTCGTCCGCTTCGACGGCGTCCTGCTGCCCGGCGGCGGAGACCTCGCCCCCCACCGCTACGGCGCCACCGACACCCACGACACCCTCTACGACGTCGACGACCTCCAGGACGCCTTCGACCTGGAAGTCGCCCGCTTGGCCCTGGAGTCGGGGATCCCGATGCTGGCGATCTGCCGCGGCCTGCAGGTCGTCAACGTCGCGCTCGGCGGCAGCCTGCAGCAGGACATGGGCGGCCCCGACCACGAGCACCGCCATCTGGTGCACCCGGTGACCATCCGACCAGGAACACAGATGGTGGAGGCAGTCGGCGCCGAGAAGGTCGAGGCATCCTGCTTCCACCACCAACGGGTCGAGCGCCTGGGCAACGGCCTGACCACGGCGGCCACAGCCGACGACGGCACCATCGAAGCCCTGGAACTGCCTTCCTCACGAGGCTGGTTCGTGGCGGTGCAGTGGCACCCGGAGGACACCGCGCGCCATGACCCCTCTCTGCAGAAACTGTTCGGCGCTCTGGTACGTCATGCCGGCTCAGGCTGAGCAGCCCGGCCGGCGCTGCTGCGGCCCGCCGACACCCGGGGAGGCCCAGAGCCTCGCGCCTGACCATGCCGCCGAGGCGAAGGCGCCACCCGACCTCGATAAGGGAGGCACGGCACGGTCCGGCCGCGGTCACCGGCCCGCAGGACGACGGCCCTGGCGGGCCTCGAACCACCGCCCCCGGGTCTCGACCGGCATCGTCCCGCCCCGAAGGGCCGGCGCCCCAATCTTGATTCTCGGCGCGCTCACCGCCGTGGCCCCCTTGGCCACGGACATGTACGTGCCCGGCTTTCCCGAGCTGGGGCGGGCCCTGCACACGAGGGAGTCGGCCGTGCAGCTGTCCATGACCGCCTTCCTGGCCGGGCTCGTCCTGGGCCAGTTCGTCATCGGGCCGCTCAGTGACAGTCTCGGGCGCCGCCGCCTGCTCCTGCCCGGCACCGCGCTGTTCGCCGTGCTGTCCCTGGTGTGCGCTTTCGTCCCCAACGTGCAGGCGCTGATCGCCGCGCGGTTCCTTCAGGGCGTCGCCGGGGCGGCCGGCATGGTGCTGGCGCAGGCGGTCGTCACCGACTTGTTCCACGGCCCCGAGCTGCCGCGATACTTCTCGATGCTGTCGATGGTGCTCGGCGTGGCGCCCGTGGCGGCACCGGTGCTCGGTGGCGCGATCCTGTCGGTCGCGAGCTGGCGGGCCGTCTTCGTCGTGCTCGCGTTCATCGGGATGCTGCTCTTCCTGGCCGCGCTGTTCGGCGTTCGCGAGTCACTGCCTCCCCAGCGACGCCGTCAGGGCGGGGTGGCTGTCACCTTCCGGGCCATGGGCCGGCTGCTCGGCCACCGCGCGTTCGTCGGCTGCATGCTCACCCTGGCATTCAGCTCCGCGGCGCTCTTCACGTACATCGCTGGCTCCAGCTTTGTCTTCGAGAACCTCTACGGGGTGTCCGCCACGCGCTACAGCCTGATCTTCGCGACCAACGCGGCGGACATGCTGCTCGCCGGCTGGACCTTCGGGGCCCTCTCCCGACGCCTGCCAGTGGACAGTCTGCTGACGGCCGGGGTCGCCGTGGCACTCGTCGGCTCGCTGCTGCAGGTAGTCCTGCTTGCCACGGACGGCGGCGGCCTGGCCGGCACCTGGGCCTGTCTGTTCGTCACCCTGTTCGGCATCGGGATCGTCTTCCCGGCCAGTATGGCCCTCGGTCAGTCACTGGGCCGGAAGGCGTCCGGAGCCGCGTCGGCACTGCTCGGCGGGGTGGAGTTCCTGCTCGGAGCCCTCGCCTCCCCGCTCGTCGGCGTGTTCGGAACCAACAGCCCCATGCCCATGGCGGTCATCATGCTCAGCGCCATCCTCTGTGCCGCACTCGCGCTGGTATTCCTGGCCCGCCCCTGGCGGACCCACGGCGCACTGCCCCGGCAACGAGACGCCGCCGCCTCCTGAGGCGGCACCCGGCCAGAACTGGCGGATCCTCACCAAACTCCGCACCGACCCCGCCCGCGCCACCCGTCTCCTGCGCGCTCTGCTCGTCCTGACGAACCTCGAAATCAACCGCTGACGGACGATCTACGGCTCAGGAGTTCGCCAGCGGTGTCCAGGAGATCGACAAAGAACTGCGTGCCGAGATCCGGCGGCTGCAGGACACCCGCAAATGGTTCGCCCGGCTCGCCGCCGGAGAGCACCTGGCGCTCCCGCAGAGGTCGTGGACTACCTCGACCGGCTGCGCGGTCTCGGCGTCGAGGAGCGGTACATCGAGCTGGAGCGGGATGCCTGGATCATGATCGCTGCCCAGGTGCCCGACCTGATCGACACCGTGATCGTCAAGAGGCACGAGGAGCTGGACGATCCCGACATGGTGAAGCTCTACAACCTTCTCAGCGGGGCACTCGACTGGTCAGCCGACGATCCGCGGGTCGTCGAGGTCGCCGACCTCCTGGAGCGCCTGATGATTCGCGCTGTGGAGGCCGGTGAGGTGGGTGACGACGGCTTCGACGACCAGTTCGTCGCCCTGCTGGACTCAACCATGATCGAGTCCGCACCGGGCGCCGCGCGCCTATTGGCGATCCTGGAGGAGCGAGGCTGGAGGGGCTGGACCCGCATCGAGCGAGTGCCTGCCGACAGGCGCAACCCTGCGACACAGAACACTTGGACACATGTTCCGCTTTCACCGACGGCAAGGAGCGCCCGATGTGGCGCACCCGCTGGACGGCTCCGGCCACCTGGTCCGGTGATGCGGCGCACCCGCCCGTCCTGCTGGTGTTCAACCGCATCGGCGAGCGCAACCCCAACCGCACCATCCCGCGCTTGCAAGAGCTGACCCGTCACCTGTGGCAGGGCGAGCGGCAGGAGGGCGGGCACCACCACTACGACGGGAGGATCCCGATCATCGCGACCGGCCTGAACCAGACGCGCGAGCACGGCCCGGCCGGACCGGTGTTCCTACGCTTCGGCCGCGACCACAAGCAGCCCCTGCGGGAAGCGATCGGCAATCCCCGTCGTGAGGCGGCCGATGCCCGTGCCCGGCAAGAGGCCAAGGCCCACCAGGAGGAGTACCAGGCACAGGTGCGGCGGGCAGCCCAGGAGCAGGCGGCGAAGAAGGCAGCCGAGCGTGAGGCCCGCCGTCCCGTCTGCACCGGCTGCGGGGCGAGGTTCACCGACGAACGGTGGGCGGCGGCTCAGGTGACCGACTGGGGAGCCCCGAAGGACTCCCACCCGCACCTGTGTGACGACTGCAAGCAAAGGGCCCTCACCGTCGAACGCCAAGCTGCTGGCACGCAGGAGCGCCAGGAGCCGGTACGTCGTGGGGCAGAGCAGCCGACTTTCCAGCGCTCGCCTCACCGGCCCGTCTGCACCGAGTGCGGGGCCACGTTCACCGACGAACGGTGGAAGGCGACCGAGCGCGTCGGCTGGGGCGCTTCCCCAGAGCCCCGCCCGTCTCTGTGCGAGGACTGCGACCGGCGGTTCGTCACCGACCTCCAGCAAGCCTGGCCGGACGAGCACCGGCATGAAGAGCAGGGCCAGGCCGTGCCCGAGCAGAAGGCCGGCGGAACCTGGCTCTCCCGCTTCCGCAGGTGACGCAACCGGGGCCCGGCTGTCAGTGGCGGCTGCAAGGCTATGAACGGATGGACCGTGATGACGAGCAGCTGCTGCGCGGCCGGGTCTACGGAACCGACCACGACCACCCGGGCCCGCTACCGCACCGCGACTACGCCGAACTGGTCGGCGGCCCGCTCGATGGGCTGCTGCTCGATATCACCGACTGGACAGCGGACGAGATCCAGACCGGCGTCGCGTTGACGACCGAACTCGGGCAGTTCGGCGCCGGCGGCCGCGCCCTGTACGACCCGCGGCCCGGCGAGCGAAACCGCTGGGACTGGTCCGGCGACTCTCCCTGACCGGCCGGGGTCGACGCTCCAGGGCTGTTGGTCTTAGCTAAGCCCTTAGATTTCAGGCGCAGGACACTAGGGTCCTGTCCGGCCGATTCAGGCCGGATCAGGGAGCGGTACCAGGGAACGCGAGCCCGGCGAGATCGGCGGCAGGGTGTGGACGGCCGGGTTGCCTCGGAAATCGCCCCGGGCCGGCCCGCGTGAGCTCCCACAGGCGGGTGGTGCCGTTGGCAGTGGCCGCCAGGACGCTGCCGTCCGCGTCGAGCGCCAGCAGGTCGATCGTCTGGGTGTGGCCGGTGAGCGGCAGACCGTCTTTCTTGCCGGTTGTGTCCCAGGTCTGTACGTCCTGGCCGACGGCGCTGGCGAGTCGGCTTCCGTCGGCGTTCATGGCCAGGGCAGACCAGACACGACCCACTGAGGGGAAGCGGCCGGACGCCTCGCCGGTGCGCACGTCACCCAGCACGACACCGTCTCCCATTCTGGTGAGGAGCTGAGTGCCGTCGGCGGTCAGAGCGAGAGGATCGTCCCACGTCACAGACGAGGGCAGAGAGACGACGGCGTCGCCCTCGGAGTCCACGGCCTGTACCCCTGTCACATCCCAGGCCTTCGCGGCCACGTGGGTCCCCCCGGAGCTGAGCACCGGCGACCTATCCGCCTCCACCACGCCTTCGTCGGAGACGCTGACCGGTCCGCGACCCTCGTCCCACTCCAGCACGCGCCATCGGTAGTACCCTTCACTTTCACTGCCCGCAGGCGTGATGACGACTACGGTGCCGTTGTCCCGTACCGCCAGAGAAGCCACGCTTCGTCGCTCACCATCGATCTCATACCTGCGGTTCGTGAATTCGTCACCATTGGCGGTGTTCCACTGCCGCACCTCACCGCCGCCAGCCGCGACCAGAATCTGACCGTCGGGGCTCAACGCCATCGCATCTGTGTCACCGGTGATGATGGTGACCTGCGAGGAGTCCTCGGGCAGGGCGTCGGCCAGCGTGAGGCCGGCCACCACGAGCGCGGCGGAGGCGACGGCCACCCGGATACGGCGGCGCCGCACGGTCTGAGCGCGGGGAGGCGGTGTCCGGTCCTCGGCCAGTGAGCGACTGGCGAGCCGTTCCTGCAGCCGGATGTGGCGGAACTGATAGGTGCCTGCGGACTGGCGCAGCAGTTGTCGGTCCCGGGCATCGGACAGGAACCGGGTGAGCCGCCAGGGCAGTCGCCCACGGGCGGCAAGGACCACGCGGAGCAGCAGGAACTTGGGCCAGGCCCGGGTCATCAGGACGAGCAGGGCGAAGACCGTCGCGGGCAGCAGTGTCGCCGTGGCGCTCATCAGAGGTGTGCTGAAGCTTTCGCTGTTGGCGGTGACCTCGCCGACGAGATCGATCAGTGAGGGTTCACGGGACCAGCCGGTGAGCATCAGGACGGTCAGCCACCCGGCGGCGACTCCGAGCACCGCCAGGGGCAGCAGGGCGACGCCGAAGACCGCCCCTGCAATCGAGGCGCACGCCAAGGACGACTTGCGGTCCTGTCGCAGGATGTCGAGAGGACTGGCCCAGGCGGAACGCTCCGGCGGTGCGTCGAGCCAGTCGTGCACAGCGAAAGCCACGCCGATCGCCACGGCCGTCGCGGCCACCACTGCGATCACCACGAGGTATTCGGTCAGCAGCTTCGCGTCCCAGGATCCGTTGAAGGTGATAACGACGGCGCCCGCGGCCATCAGTGGCACCGCCAGGATCGCGGTCAATGTGAGTCCGGCGGTGAAGCCGGGCCGCAGGCGCCCCAGCGATCCACGCGCCGTGAAGGACACCCTGCCAGGGGGGCGGTCCGCAGCCGCGTACCAGGTGAGCGTCGCCAGGACTGCGAGACCGGCGCCTGAGGACACGGCCATGCCAGGCACGAGGGACTCGGATTCCTCAGCGGTGGCCAGTAGGTGGCCGACGGTAACCACCGCGACCGCGCTGATCAGTCCCAGTCCCATGCCCACCACGAGCCCGAACCAGCGGGACAGCAATCGCCGGCTCATGAGCCACCACGCCAAGTCCCGCTCGCGGTGCCGGTGCAGGTAGGTCGCCAGATACGTGAGCCACTGCTCGGCCCGTTTCGCCTGCTGGTGCCAGTCCACGCCGTCGGCCGGCTGCTCGCCGCTTCCCGGCGGCGGGGCGTAGGCGGCGGTGACGACGTGGTCGACGAGGTGGTCCTCCACCGCGTGGCGGCTGTCGAAGCCGAGGAGTTCGCGTGGGTCCCGGGCGCAATGCCGGTAGACGGTCCGCGCCAGCGACAGCGCCAGCGGAGTGGACAGGGCCGTCGCCGGCGCGCCGGCGGGCTCCGCCTGGAGCCGCTCGTAGACCGGTTCCCAGTCAATGCCGACGGGCCAGCTGACGTCCCGCAGGTAGGCGATGCCATCCGGCACCGATACCGGAGCCACCTCGACCACCGGTGCCCGGCGCAGCACCGGTGAGCCGCCCTCGATCACGTCCTCGTACTCGGCCGAGCGACACGTCAGCACGACGCCGCGGCCGTCGCCGCAGGCGTGGTTGACGGCACGCACCGCGCTGCGCCGGGCCGCTTCCGGGATCTCGTCGAGGCCGTCCAGGATCGGCAGCAGCAGGCGCCGTGCCAGCAGCCGCTGAGGGATGTCGGGCCGGCCGCCGTAGTACGCGGTGGCCAGCGTGCCCACGATCCAGTCGTCCAGCGACTCGCTCACCGGATCCCAGCTGGACACCGCGAGCAGCACGGGCACTGGTGCCTGTGGGGCGCGCTCCCGCAGCAGCCCGAGGGTGAGCATGACGGCCAGCACCGTCTTGCCCGCGCCGGGTTCGCCCAGCATCACCAGCCGGCCGCTGGGTACGCTCCGGTATCCGTCGGCGAGGCGCTCCGCCGCCTGGTCGAATCCGCCCTCCAGTCGGCCGCTGACGGACAGCCGCAGGACCCGGGCGTCCACCGGGCCGACCACACTCTCCGGCGGCCCGGTCACCGGGCGGTCGGTGGCCGACCAGACCAGCGGAATCACTCGTGGGTCCCGCAGCCGCCTGGCCGTGGTCTCTTCCTCCCACTGCTCGCGCACCGTCACCGCGAGGTAGTCCGCCAGCTCGGTCACCTCCGCCGGCGGCGGGAGCGACGAGAAGGTCTGAACGAGTGCCACCACCAGACTCGCCAACGCCACAAACAGACTTCCCACGCCGACCAGCTGGTTGGCGGTGTCGTCGCCGGACACCAGAAGCGCCGCACCGAGCCCTAGGGACACCGCCGTCAGCAATGCGAACAGGCTCAGGCGCGTCCGACGCCGCCGCGTGTGCTCATGAAGTCGTCTCACTTGCAGAAGGGTGCCGGGTGAGAACACTTCCTGTTCACGAAAGCTCTCACTTGGTGAGATTGGGTCTGCCTCCCGAGATGGTGAACAACTGCTGTCGAAACTCGGTGGCTGTGTGAAGCTTCCCCTTGAT
>NZ_JBSFVB010000038.1:0-24015 GCF_053592115.1 Streptomyces sp. NPDC002788
CCGGGCCCCGCGCCTCGCCGGGTTGCGGGCGGCCCCCGGCAGCTCCGCTGCCTGGGCACTCCGGCGCCTTGCGTGCACGGCACCGGACCACGCGACCTGATCGGACGCTCATAGTGCAAGGACCCCTGAGAGCAGCACGAGCACGACAGCGCACGGGAACCGGGATCGGCATCCTGCTGGTCCTGGTTCTCGGCGCCGCCTTGCTCATCGGCCTGCCGGAGGACGAGAGCCCGGACGACGGCGCCTGCCGGGCGCGCACGGTCCGCTCGTGGCAGGCGGACGACGGCCTCACCTCGGAGTTCGCCCGCTACGGCGACGACGGGTCGCGCACCGACGACTGGACCGGCGGTGACGGCACCCACTCGGTGCGGTTGCCGGACGGCCGGGTGCTGTGGCTGTTCTCGGACACCTACCTGGGCCGGGTCCACGGCCCGCCCAACCCGGCCGGCGAGTCCTACGCCTGGCGGGACACGACTGCGCCGCTGGTGCGCAACTCGGCCGTGCTGATGCGGGACGGCCGGCTGGAGACCACCCTGCCCGCCCCGCTCTTCGCCGACCCGGCGCCGAACCAGTGGCGCTGGCCGGTCGCCGCCCGCGTCGAGCCCCGCTCCCCCGGCTCCTCCGAGCAGGTGGTCCGGGTGCTGTTGTGGGTGCGCACGGCCGGGCAGGCCCCCTGGATCTACGGTGTCCCGACCGCCACCGAGGTCGCCACCCTGTCGCTGCCCGACCTGCGCCTGGAGTCGATCGTCGAGGTGCTCGACCAGCGGCGGATCCCCGACCCCTCCCGGCGCGTGCTGTTCGGCACGACGCTGGTGGAGGAGGACGGCTGGACGTACGTCTTCGGCGGCGACGACGGCCAGGCCGTCTCCCGCCCGGCCTCGCACGCTTACGTGGCCCGCGTACCCGGGGGCAGGCTCGCGGACCCGGCGGCCTGGCAGTACCGGCGCGGCTCGGACTGGGTGCCCGGCGCCCGCGCCCGGCCGGTGCTCGGGGACGGGCAGCGCAGGGGCGTGGGCAGCGCGTTCTCGGTCGTCCGGGACGAGGGGACGTACGTGCTGTTCACGATGGCCACCGGCACCAAGGGGCTGACCACCGTGGCGTCCTACTGGGCCTGCTCCCCGGAAGGGCCGTGGCACGGCCCGGCGAAGGAGTTCAGCCCCTCGCTTCCGCAGGGCCAGGTCGCCGCCTACAACCCCCAGGCGCACCCGGTGCTGAGCGGCGACGGACGGCTCGTCCTGAGCTACGACGTCAACTGGCTGGGGACCACGGGCGCCGCCGCCCAGCTCAGCCGGAACGTGTCCCTGTACCGACCGCGGTTCGTGGCGCTGCGGCTGACTCCGGCGCGCTGACCTCCGGGTCCTGCGCACGCCGCTTGGCGATCACCGCACACACGATCAGCTGCATCTGGTGGAAGAGCATCAGCGGCAGCACGGCGAGCGCCGCCTGCGCGCCGAACAGCACGCTCGCCATGGGCAGCCCGGCGGCCAGGGACTTCTTCGATCCCGCGAACTGGATGGCGATCCGGTCCGCGCGGCCGAAGCCCAGCGCCTTGCCGCCGTACCAGGTCAGCAGGAGCATCACGGCGAGGATCACCGCCTCGACGGCGAACAGTCCGCCCAGCCGGGCGGGGCTGACCTGGTGCCAGATGCCCTGCACCATGCCCTGGCTGAACGCCGTGTAGACGACGAGCAGGATCGAGCCGCGGTCCACGAGCCCGAGAACCTTCTTGTGGCGGGCGACGAAACCGCCGATCCAGTGGCGCAGCGACTGCCCGGCGAGGAACGGCACGAGCAGCTGCAGCGCGATCTTCAGCAGCGAGTCCGCGGAGAAGCCGCCGCTGCTGCCGAGCAGCGAAGCCGCGAGCAGCGGGGTGGCGATGATGCCGACGAGGGAGGAGAAGGAGCCCGCGCAGATCGCGGCGGGCACGTTGCCGCGGGCGATCGAGGTGAAGGCGATCGACGACTGGACGGTCGACGGGACGAGTGTGAGGAAGAGCAGCCCTTGAAAGAGGGGGTGCGTCAGGATCACCGGCACCAGCCCGCGGGCGGCGAGCCCGAGCAGCGGGAAGACGGCGAAGGTGCAGGCCAGGACGGTGAGGTGGAGCCGCCAGTGCCGCAGCCCGTCGAGCGCCTCCCGCGTGGACAGCCGGGCGCCGTACAGGAAGAAGAGGAGGGCGACCGCCGCCGTGGAGGCACCGGAGGCGACATCGGCGACCGGTCCACGCGCCGGGAACAGTGCGGCGATGCCCACTGTCCCGAGGAGCAGCAGGATGTAGGGATCGATCGGCATCCGACTGGGCCGGCGCAGGTGTTTCACGGTGCTCCACTTACTTCGGTGCTTCGGTGCTTCGGTCGGTGCGAGGCCGGGACGGCCCCCTTCCATCCTGCTCCCCGCCACGGCGATCGGGAATCCCGTATGCAGCTCTCACTGCTATCGCATTCCGCGATAAGCTGGGGATCGTGTACGACCCCTCCCATCTGCGCACGTTCCTGTCGGTGGCGCAGACGCTGAGCTTCACGCAGGCGGCGCGGCGGCTCGGGCTGCGGCAGTCGACGGTCAGCCAGCACGTGCGGCGACTGGAGGACGCCACCGGGCGGACGCTGTTCACCCGGGACACCCACTCGGTGGAGCTGACGGAGGACGGTGAGGCGATGCTCGGCTTCGCGCGCCGGATCCTGGAGGTGCACGAGCAGGCGGCGGCGTTCTTCACCGGTACCCGACTGCGCGGCCGGCTGCGTTTCGGCGCCTCGGAGGACTTCGTGCTGACCCGGTTGCCCGAAATCCTCGAGGGCTTCCGGCACGAGCACCCGGAAGTCGACCTGGAGCTGACGGTCGAGCTGTCGGGAACGCTGCACGAGCAGCTGGCCGCCGGGAAGCTGGACCTCGTCCTGGCCAAGCGGCGGCCCGAGGACCCGCGGGGCGAGCTGGTCCGGCACGACCGGCTGGTGTGGATCGGCGCGGAACGCCTCCGACTCGACCCGGACCGCCCGGTGCCGCTCATCGTCTACCCGCCGCCCGGCATCACCCGCGCGCTCGCCCTGGAGGCACTGGAGCGGCAGGGCCGCGAGTGGCGCGTGGTGTGCACCAGCGGCAGCCTCAACGGTCTCGTCGCGGCGGCCCGGGCGGGCCTCGGCGTGATGGCCCACTCCCGCGGCCTCATCCCGCCGGGTCTGGTCCGGGTGCCGGACCGGGCGGGGCTGCCGGAGCTGGACCCGGTCGACTTCGTCGTGCTCCACGGCCGGCGCCGGCCCTCCGCGCAGGGCGCGGCGGACGCCTTGGCCGCGGCACTGCTGTCGGGCGGGGACCGGCTGCACCGCAGTACGCGCAAGGGGCTGTGACCTGCCCGGTCAGCCGCGTCCAGCAAGGGTGAAGTGACGGAATCCGCAGTCGGCGCGCTGCCAGAAGAGACGCTTCAGCGGTCCGGCGAGATGCAGCCGGGCCGTGGCAGGGTCGTACAGATTCGGTGGAGATTACGGCACCGAAACTTACTCAACCGTCAGGTTTATGTCCGACCCTTCCCCATGTGGGCGCATTTTCCCTTGCTGACCAGTACGGATGAGCGCGTTGCCCGGCTTCGCACCCCCTCCCGCACCCCTGGCCGGGTGGGGTAGCTTTCACGGCGCTGTGCGGAGCGTCACTCAACCGAAGCGCTGAGGAGCGGGGAGCGGGGTTTGCGCGAGTTCACCAACCCTCCGTTGGCGTTGGCACCTCCGGTGGGCGGGCTGGCCGACGTGGTCTTCCGCCATGCCCAGGAGGATCCGCTGCACATCGCGCTGGGCCGCAAGGACGACTCCGGGCAATGGCGGGACGTGACCAGCGCCGAGTTCCGTGACGAGGTGCTCGCCCTGGCCAAGGGGCTGCTCGCCGGCGGCATCCGGTTCGGCGACCGGGTCGCGATCATGTCCCGTACGCGCTACGAGTGGACGCTCTTCGACTACGCGCTGTGGACGATCGGCGCCCAGGTCGTGCCGGTCTACCCCACGTCCTCGGCCGAGCAGTGCTTCTGGATGCTGTACGACGCCGAGGTGACGGCCGCGGTCGTGGAGCACGAGGACCACGCGATGACGATCGCCACCGTCATCGACCGGCTGCCGCAGCTGCGCCGCCTGTGGCAGCTGGACTCCGGCGCCGTGCAGGAACTGTACGACGCCGGCGCGCACCTGGGCGACGAGGTGGTGCACCGCCACCGGCAGGCCGTCACGCCCGACTCGGTCGCCACGATCATCTACACCTCGGGCACGACCGGCCGCCCCAAGGGCTGCCTCATCACGCACGGCAACTTCACGTACGAGGCGGACACCGTCATAGAGCGCTGGGAGCCGTTGTTCCACTCCAGGCGCGGCGACGAGGCCGCGACACTGCTCTTCCTACCGCTCGCTCACGTGTTCGGGCGAATGGTCCAGGTCGCGGGGATCCGCGGCAAGGTGAAGTTCGGCCATCAGCCGCAGTTGAACGCGGCGGCCCTGCTGCCGGATCTCGCGGCCTTCAAGCCGACGTTCTTCCTGGCCGTGCCGTACATCTTCGAGAAGGTGTTCAACGCGGCCCGCCGCAAGGCCGAGAAGGAGGGCCGCTCCGGCCCCTTCGAGAAGGCCGTGGACATCGCCATCACGTACGCGGCCGCGATGGAGGCGAAGGCCTGGGGTATCGGCCCCGGCCCCTCCGTCGGCCTGCGCATGCAGCACCAGCTGTTCGACAAGCTCGTCTACGCCAAGATCCGCGCCGCGATGGGCGGCCGTATCAAGCACGCCATGTCAGGCGGTTCGGCGATGGACCGGCGGCTCGGGCTGTTCTTCGCCGGGGCGGGCGTGCACATCTACGAGGGCTACGGACTGACCGAGTGCACGGGCGCCGCGACCGCCAACCCGCCCGGGCGCACCCGCTACGGCACCGTCGGGCAGCCCATCCCGGGCATGACCGTGCACATCGCGGACGACGGCGAGATCTGGCTGCGCGGCGAGAACGTCTTCCAGGGCTATCTCAACAACCCCAAGGCCACCGACGAGACCCTGCACGACGGCTGGCTGGCCACCGGCGACCTCGGCTCGCTCGACGAGGACGGCTACCTCACCATCACCGGCCGCAAGAAGGAGATCCTGGTCACATCCGGCGGCAAGAGCGTCTCGCCCGGAGTGCTGGAGGAACGCGTCCGGGACCACCCGCTGGTCAGCCAGTGCATCGTCGTCGGCAACGACCGACCGTACATCGCCGCGCTCGTGACCCTCGACCACGAGGCCGTGGAGCACTGGCTGGCGATGCGGCGCAAGCCGCGGATGTCCCCGGCGGAGCTGGTGCGCGACGCGGAGCTGGAGACGGAGGTGCGGCGGGCGGTGGTCGCCGCCAACACGCGCGTCTCGCAGGCGGAGTCCATCCGCACCTTCCGCATCCTGGCCCAGCCGTTCACGGAGGAGCACGGGCTGCTGACCCCGTCGCTGAAGCTGAAGCGCAGGGCGATCGAGAAGGCGTACGAGAACGAGGTCGAGGCGCTGTACCGGGCGTGACTTCCGCCCTCCGGGGCATCCGTCGCTTCTGGATTCTCCCGTCAGGAATGCATCACGGCTCGTGATCGTTGACGATGGGAGCACACGTGACCACAAACCGAAGGATCGAGAGCTCGTGAGCAAGGTCCCCCCGATCATCCTGAACAACGGCGTCGAGATGCCCCAACTGGGCTTCGGGGTCTGGCAGGTGCCGGACGACGAGGCCGAGACGGCCGTCGCGACGGCCCTGGAGGCCGGGTACCGCAGCATCGACACAGCGGCGATCTACGGCAACGAGGAGGGCACCGGCAAGGCCATCGCCTCCTCCGGTCTCCCCCGCGAGGAACTCTTCGTCACCACGAAGCTCTGGAACGCCGACCAGGGGTACGACTCGACGCTGCGCGCCTTCGACACGTCGCTGGAGAAGCTCGGCCTGGACTTCGTCGACCTCTACCTCATCCACTGGCCCACGCCGGAGCGGAGTCTGTACGTCGACACGTACAAGGCGTTCGAGAAGCTGCACGCCGACGGCCGGATCCGGGCCATCGGTGTCTCGAACTTCCTTCCGGAGCACCTGGAGAAGCTGATCGGCGAGACGTCGGTCGTCCCGGCGGTGAACCAGATCGAGCTGCACCCCCACCTGCAGCAGCAGTCCGCCCGCGAGTACCACGCGGAGCAGGGCATCGCCACGGAGGCCTGGTCGCCGCTCGGCCAGGGCAAGGGCCTGCTGGAAGTCCCGGCGATCGTGGCCATCGCCCGGAAGCACGAGCGCACCCCGGCCCAGGTCGTGCTGCGCTGGCACATCCAGCTGGGCAACGTGGTGATCCCGAAGTCCGTGACGCCGTCCCGGATCAAGGAGAACATCGAGGTCTTCGACTTCAGCCTGGACACCGAGGACCTGGCGGCCATCAGCGCCCTGAACGAGGACCGTCGCCTCGGCCCGGACCCGGCGGAGTTCAACGGAGCCTGAACGGCACCGGCGGCGCCCCGGTCCCGAAGCCCCCACGCGGGGCCGGGACCGGGGCGCTGTCGTCCTCCCCCACTCGGACCGGCTGCCCCACCGGCCGTACCGCCACCGTGTTGACGTCGACACCGGCTGGTCGGCCGATACGGGGGGTATCCGTCAGCCGAAGCGCTCTCCAGGGCAAGGGTCTCCCCCGCCTATGCGGGCCGTACCGCGGTATGCACCGTGTGCGCCGCCAGCACGAACACATCCTGGCGGTGGTGCAGGCTCGCCTTGTCCTCCGGGTCGAGGAGGCGGTCGAGGGTGGCGCGGTCGTCGGTGTCCAGCTCCTCCGCGAGCGTCTCGCGGAAACGGGTCAGGGACGCGATGACGTGGGCGCGGGCACGGTCGGAGGCCGGGGCGGGGAGGTCCAGGAGGAAGCTGTGGGTCCGGGTGTGCCGCAGGCCCGCGGCGGACAGCAGGGCCGGCCAGTTCTCGGGCTCCGCCACGTGGTCCGGGAGGTCCTTCCGCATGCGGGTGAACCACTCCTCCTCCAGGGCGTCGATCCGCGCCTGAAGGCCAGGCCGGCCGATACCGATGTCGCGCGGCAGGAACCGCGCGGGCAGACCGCCCTCCATGAGGGCCAGCGTGCCGCCGGGCGCCAGGCGGGCCGCGAACGCGGCGAGCGCGGCCCGCTGGTCGCCCAGGTGGTGCAGGCTGCGGCTCGCCCACAGCAGATCCGCCGGGTAGTCCAACTCATTGAGCACCTCGGGCAGTTCACCGGTCAGGGTGCTGAAGCGGTCCGCGACGCCCTGCCGCTCGGCCCGCGCCCGGGCCCGTTCCAGCAGCGGCTCGGAGCCGTCCACGGCCACGATCCGCGCACCCGGGAACGTCTCGGCGAACAGACACGCCACGACGCCGGGCCCGCTGCCCGCGTCGACGATCAGGCCCGGTTCGGTCACCTCCTTCGCCAGCCAGCCCAGGGCCCGTTCATAGAGCGAGGTGAAGACTTCCGCCTGGGACTCCAGCACCGGGCCCATCGCGGCCCAGTCGATGTCGGTGTGGTCGTGGTGACGGCCGTGACCCTGCTCGTGGTCGTGGTGGTGGTGCGCCATGGTGGTCAGCCTCTCGCTCGGATGCGGTCAGCGTGCGCCGACGCACCGCGAGCAGGCCACTGCTGTTGCCGCTACCGCAAAACTCCCGCGCACCGGTCCGCCGGGGCCGAAGCCCCGGCGGACCGTGGGGACGGGACTTCAGCCGGTCACGACAGCGGCGGGTACGCGTTCTGCATCAGCTGCCGGAACTGGGCGGAGAACCAGTGCCCGGACAGCGGCGCGTCCGGCAGGGCACCGGACAGGTTGTTGCCGTTGCGCGGGTTGCCCGTGTAGGTCGGGTCGCACATCCGGTCGAAGCCCTTGCCCTCGTCGTTCGCGATCTCCTTGCTCGCTCCGTCGGACTCGCCCGGGGGCTTCATCCAGACGTAGGCGTCGATCCCGGCGGCGGGGTTGGCCTGCGGGCGCTCACCGAGGCCGGCTCCGGACTGGTTGCACCAGTTGCCGATGTGGATCCGGCGGTCGTAGCGGCCGCCGTCGACGTAGGTGTCGACGGAGGTCTGGGCGCCGGGTCCGCTGGGCCGGGCGCTGCCGCCCCAGCCGTTGCGGGAGGTGTCGATCAGCATGCCGATGGCGGAGTTGAAGCCGACTGAGACCAATTGGTTGCGGAAGCCCTGGGCGAAGGACAGCTCGTCGACGTAACGGTTCCAGTCGACCCACTTCGACTCGCGGACGGACTTGCCGGCCACGTTGTCGTTGATGGAAAAGTTGTTCTCCTTCAGGGCGCTGTAGTTGGCCGTGTTGGTGATGAAGCCGTGGACGTCGTTGACGGTGGCGCCCTCCGTGGTCGCCGCCTCCTTGAACAAGGTGGCGCTGGCCCCGAAGTTGTCGTCCCAGCCGATCCAGCCGTGGTGGCCGGCGTCGATGTAGTTGTAGACGTTGGGCACGTCACCGAGCTTGTTCAGGGCGTAGCCGACACCCTTCTGGTAGTTGCCGTTGGCCTTCATCACGTCGCACTGCGGGGTGGCGGTGGGCCGGCTGCCGGTGTTGGTGATGAGGTTGGGCAGCGAGTCGATCTCGATGGTGGTGACGATCCGCAGCGAGGCGTACTTCGAGTCGGCGAGGATCGCCTTGATCGGGTCGATGTACTCGGTCTTGTAGCGGTCGATCTCCGTCGGGCCGAGTTCGCCGTTGGAGGCGAGGGCGGCGCAGTCGCGGCCGGGCAGGTTGTAGATGACCAGCTGGACCACGAGCTGGCCGGAGCCCTTCTGCCTGAGCGCCTCGTCGAGGTGGGCGCGCAGACCCATGCCCCCCTTGACGCCGTTGATGGCCGCGATCCGGTCCAGCCAGACACCCGTCGGCTGGTTGGCGATGCGGCTGCCGCCCGGCTCGGCGGCGGCCTTCGCGGACCACTCCGGGTTCACGTACACCTTGGCGCCCTCGTAGGGGTTGTTCACCCGGTTGGCCGGGTCCGGCGGATCCGTGGGGCCGCCGGAACCGCCGTCGTCGACGTTGCAGGTCACGCCGTCGAGGGTGAAGGTGGCCGGGATCGCGTTGCTGCCGCTGTAGCTGCCCTGGAAGCCGAAACTGACCGATCCGCCGGTCGCCAGCTGGGCGTTGTAGCTCTCGTTGGCCGCGGTGACGGCGGCCCCGCTCTGACTGATCTTGGCGTTCCAGCCGCTGGTGACCTTCTGGTTGCCGGCGTACGACCACTTCAGCGACCAGGAGGACTTGGCGGCGCTGTTGTTGGTGATGGTCACGGCGGCGGTGAAGCCGGTGCTCCACTGATTCTGGATCTTGTAGTCGACCGTGCAGGGGACGGCGGCGGTGCCGACGCCGTCCCGGTCGACGGCGAATGCGGTGCCGGTCGCTCCGGCGACCAGAGCCATGGCGGCCACTAACGCAGTTCTGGTACGGCTCATGAGTGGGGGTTCCTCTTCCGTGGGGTGCGTACGTTTTCCGCAGTGCGTGGGGGGTTCAGAGGTGCGGTGAGGCCTCCGCGGGCATGCCGGGGCCGGTGCTGCGTCCTACGCGGCCGACGCCGGGGCAGCGGGTGACCACCGTTCGCGGGCGATGGCGCGGGCGGCGGCTCGAAGTACTGAACGCGGGGGGTGTCGCATGAGCGACTCCTTGCAGCTCGGGCACGCCGTGACGGACGCGTCGACTGATGGAACCGCTCCCACTGGTGTCAAGGAAGGTAGCGCCAAGTGTCGGCAAAGAACAGGGGAGTCACTGACTTTCGCTCAACTCTCGGCGTCGAATCTTTTCGACTCTTCAAGGACCTTGACCGATACCACACCCGTCCTCACTATGGGAGCGCTCCCACTGGTTCAAGCCTTGACTTCTCCGAGCCGCAAGGAGGAACCAGCACCATGCATCCCCCACCCCGGAGACGGAGAGCCGTGCGGCGTCTGTGGACCGCCGCGCTCGCAGCTCTCGCGCTTCCGTTGACGATGCTCTCCTCAGGGTCGACTCCCGCGCAGGCGGCCGCACTTCAGTGCAGTGTCGATTACAAGACGAACGACTGGGGCTCCGGCTTCACCGCGGACCTGACCCTCACCAACCGCGGCACGGACGCCATCGACGGCTGGACGCTGACGTACGCGTACTCCGGCAACCAGAAGCTGGGCAACGGCTGGAACGGCACCTGGTCGCAGTCCGGCCAGAACATCACCGTGAAGAACGCGCCGCACAACGCCCGGGTCGCCGCGGGCGCCGCCGTCTCCACCGGCGCCCAGTTCTCCTACAGCGGCAGCAACACCGCGCCGACGTCCTTCTCCGTCAACGGCACCCCCTGCACCGGCGCGCACCAGCCACCGATCGCGGTGCTGACCAGCCCGGCGGCGGGCGCCGTGTACACCCAGGGCGAGGCGGTCCCGCTGGCGGCCACCGCCGCCGCCGCGGACAACGCCACGATCAGCAAGGTGGAGTTCTACGACGACACCAAGCTGCTGGGCACGGACACCAGCGCGCCCTACTCGCTCTCGGTCTCAAGTCTGACCGTGGGCAGCCATTCCCTGGTGGCGAAGGCCTACGACAGCATGGGCGCCTCCGCCGACTCCACCCCGGTCGGCATCACGGTCGCCTCGGGTCCGACCGTCGTCGCCTCGCCGCTCCAACTGGGCGTGCAGTCGGGCAAGTCGGGCACGTACGAGGTGAAGCTGTCCAAGCAGCCGGCGTCCAACGTGACCGTGACCTCGGCCCGGGCGAGCGGCAACGCGAACCTGTCGGTCTCGGGCGGTGCGTCGCTCACCTTCACGCCGCAGAACTGGAACACCGCGCAGAAGGTGACCGTCACGGCCGCCGACTCCGGTACCGGCTCCGCCGTGTTCGAGTCGACGGCCGCGGGCCACGCCAAGGCCTCGGTCACCGTCACCCAGCTGGCGGCGACCAAGACCTACGACGCCCGCTTCCTGGAGCTGTACGGGAAGATCACCAACCCGGCTAACGGCTACTTCTCCCCCGAGGGCATCCCGTACCACTCGGTCGAGACGCTGATCGTCGAGGCGCCGGACCACGGTCACCAGACCACGTCGGAGGCCTACAGCTACCTGCTCTGGCTGCAGGCCATGTACGGCAAGGTGACGGGTGACTGGTCCAAGTTCAACGGCGCGTGGGACCTCATGGAGAAGTACATGATCCCCACCCACGCCGACCAGCCGACCAACTCCTTCTACAACGCCGCCAAGCCGGCGACCTACGCGCCCGAGCTGGACACGCCGAACGAGTACCCGGCCAAGCTCGACACCGGTGCCTCGGTCGGCCGGGACCCGATCGCGGCCGAGCTGAAGAGCGCGTACGGCACGGACGACGTCTACGGCATGCACTGGCTGCAGGACGTGGACAACGTCTACGGCTACGGCAACTCGCCCGGCAAGTGCGAGGCGGGCCCCTCGGACACCGGCCCGTCGTACATCAACACCTTCCAGCGCGGCGCGCAGGAGTCGGTGTGGGAGACGGTGCCGCAGCCGACCTGCGACGCCTTCAAGTACGGCGGCAAGAACGGCTATCTCGACCTGTTCACCGGTGACGCCTCCTACGCCAAGCAGTGGAAGTTCACCAACGCCCCGGACGCCGACGCACGGGCCGTGCAGGCCGCCTACTGGGCGGACCTGTGGGCGAAGGACCAGGGCAAGGGCGGACAGGTCTCCGCGACGGTCGCCAAGGCGGCCAAGATGGGCGACTACCTGCGCTACTCGATGTTCGACAAGTACTTCAAGAAGGTCGGCAGCTGCGTCGGGCCCGCGACCTGCCCGGCGGGCACCGGCAAGGACGCCTCGCACTACCTGATGTCCTGGTACTACGCCTGGGGCGGCGCCACGGACACCAGCGCGGGCTGGGCCTGGCGCATCGGCTCCAGCCACGCCCACGGCGGTTACCAGAACCCGCTGGCCGCGCACGCGCTCGCCGACTACGCGCCGCTGAAGCCCAAGTCGGCGACGGGTGCGGCGGACTGGGCCAAGTCCCGCGACCGGCAGCTGGAGTTCTACCAGTGGCTGCAGTCGAACGAGGGTGCCATCGCCGGCGGCGCGACCAACAGCTGGGCGGGCCGGTACGCGACCCCGCCCGCCGGGAAGTCGACGTTCTACGGCATGTACTACGACGAGAAGCCCGTGTACCACGACCCGCCGTCCAACCAGTGGTTCGGCTTCCAGGCCTGGTCCATGGAGCGGGTCGCCGAGCTGTACCAGCAGACCGGCAACGCGCGGGCCAAGACGGTCCTCGACAAGTGGGTCGACTGGGCGCTGTCCAAGACCACGTTCAACCCGGACGGCACGTTCCGCATCCCGTCGACACTGCAGTGGTCGGGCCAGCCCGACACCTGGAACGCGTCGAGCCCCGGTTCCAACAGCGGGCTGCGCGTCACGGTCGCCGACTACACCAACGACGTCGGTGTGGCGGCCGCGTACGCCAAGACCCTGACGTACTACGCCGACCGCTCCGGTGACACCGAGGCCGCGGCGGCGGCGAAGAAGCTGCTGGACGGCATGTGGGCGAACCACCAGGACGACCTCGGGATCGCCGTTCCGGAGACCCGGGCCGACTACAACCGGTTCGACGACCCGGTGTACATCCCCAGTGGCTGGACGGGCACGATGCCGAACGGTGACGCGATCAACTCGTCGTCGACGTTCGACTCGATCCGGTCCTTCTACAAGGACGACCCCGCCTGGTCGAAGATCGAGAGTTATCTCGCGGGCGGTGCGGCGCCGTCGTTCACGTACCACCGGTTCTGGGCCCAGGCGGACATCGCCCTGGCCATGGGCTCGTACGCGGAGCTTCTCGAGTAGTCCCCGCCGGGCGCTCCTCGGGTGGCCGTGGAGGACTGCGGGCCGGCTCCGGCTGGTAGCGCGGTCCCCCGCGCCCCCCGAGACGGCGTCCGAAGCTCCGCGTGCTCGGCCCCGCACCTGACGCGGGGCCACGGCCGGGCGACTCCACCCGCACGGGAGCCGCCCGGCCCTCGCACGTTCCCCCTCCTGGAAGGACCCCACCGTGCGAAGAACCCGCATCCTCACGGCCGTACTCGCCCTGGCCGCCGGCCTGCTGTCGGGCGCCCCGGCCGCCCTGGCCGCCGACCCTCCGTCGGTCCGGGTGGCCGCCGACACCTACACGTGGAAGAACGCCCGGATCGACGGCGGTGGGTTCGTCCCGGGGATCGTCTTCAACCGCTCCGAGAAGAACCTCGCCTACGCCCGTACCGACATCGGCGGTGCCTACCGCTGGCAGGAGTCCTCGAAGACCTGGACACCGCTGCTCGACTCGGTCGGCTGGGACGACTGGGGGCACACGGGCGTCGTCAGCATCGCCTCCGACCCCGTCGATCCGAACCGCGTGTACGCGGCGGTCGGGACGTACACCAACAGCTGGGACCCGAAGAACGGTGCGATCATGCGTTCCTCCAACCGGGGCGCGAGCTGGCAGAAGACGAACCTGCCGTTCAAGCTGGGCGGCAACATGCCGGGGCGGGGCATGGGCGAGCGGCTGGCCGTGGACCCGAACCGCAACAGCGTGCTGTACCTGGGCGCGCCCAGCGGCAAGGGGCTGTGGCGGTCGACGGACTCGGGGGTGACCTGGTCGCAGGTGGCGAACTTCCCCAACGCGGGCAACTACGTGGCGGACCCGAGCGACACGTCCGGCTACTCCAGCGACAACCAGGGCATCGTCTGGGTCACCTTCGACGAGTCCACGGGAACGGCCGGGAACGTTACGAAGACGCTCTACGTCGGGGTCGCCGACAAGGACAACGCGGTGTACCGGTCGACGGACGCGGGCGCGAGCTGGCAGCGGCTGACCGGGCAGCCCACCGGCTACCTCGCCCACAAGGGTGTCCTGGACGCGAAGAACGGCTTCCTCTACCTCGCCTACAGCGACAAGGGCGGCCCGTACGACGGCGGCAAGGGCAGGCTCTGGCGGTACGCGACCGGGACGGGGACCTGGACGGACATCAGCCCGGTCGCGGAGGCCGACACGTTCTACGGCTTCAGCGGGCTCACCGTGGACCGGCAGAAGCCGGGGACCGTGATGGCGACCGCGTACAGCGCCTGGTGGCCGGACACGCAGATCTTCCGCTCCACGGACAGCGGCGGGACGTGGACGAAGGCCTGGGACTACACGTCGTACCCCAACCGTGAGAACCGCTACACGATGGACGTCTCGTCCTCGCCGTGGCTGACCTGGGGCGCGAACCCGCAACCGCCGGAGCAGACGCCGAAGCTGGGGTGGATGACGGAAGCCCTGGAGATCGACCCGTTCGACTCGAACCGGATGATGTACGGGACGGGCGCCACGATCTACGGCACGGAGAACCTCGGGAACTGGGACAGCGGCGGCAAGTTCACCGTCAAGCCGATGGTGCAGGGCTTGGAGGAGACGGCGGTCAACGACCTCGCCTCTCCCCCGTCCGGAGCCCCGCTGCTGAGCGCGCTCGGTGACATCGGCGGGTTCCGGCACACGGACCTGGCCAAGGTGCCGTCGATGATGTTCACCCAGCCGAACTTCACGACGACCACGAGCCTGGACTTCGCCGAGTCGAAGCCGAACACGGTGGTGCGTGTGGGCAACTTGGACTCGGGTCCGCACATCGCGTTCTCGACGGACAACGGCGCCAACTGGTTCGCCGGAACCGACCCCTCGGGCGTGAGCGGTGGCGGCACGGTCGCGTCGGCGGCCGACGGCAGCCGGTTCGTGTGGAGTCCCGAGGGCGCCGGCGTGCACCACGCGACGGGCTTCGGCACGTCGTGGCAGGCGTCCGGCGGAATCCCCGCCGGGGCGATCGTCGAGTCGGACCGCGTCGACGCGAAGACCTTCTACGGCTTCAAGTCCGGGAAGTTCTACGTCAGTACGGACGGCGGGGCGAGCTTCAAGGAGTCACCGGCCACCGGGCTGCCGAGTGGCGACAGTGTCCGTTTCAAGGCCCTGCCCGGCGACAAGGGCGACGTGTGGCTCGCGGGCGGTGCGACGGACGGCGCGTACGGGCTGTGGCACTCCACGGACGGCGGCATGAGCTTCACCAAGCTGTCGAACGTCGAGCAGGCCGACACCATCGGCTTCGGCAAGGCGGCACCCGGCGCGTCCTACCAGACCCTCTACACCAGCGCGAAGATCGGCGGCGTCCGCGGCATCTTCCGCTCCACGGACAAGGGCGCGAGCTGGACCCGCGTCAACGACGACGCCCACCAGTGGGGCTGGACCGGCGCTGCCATCACCGGCGACCCGCGGGTCTACGGCCGGGTCTACGTCTCCACGAACGGCCGGGGCGTCATCTACGGCGACACCTCCGGCGGCGGCACGACGGACCCGGGGCCCGGCCCGGGCCCGACACCGACCGGCGCCTGCAAGGTGACGTACAAGGTCACCAGCCAGTGGTCGGGCGGCTTCCAGGCGGACGTCCAGCTCACCAACTCCGGTACCGGCGCCTGGAACGGCTGGACTCTGGGCTGGGCCTTCCCCGACGGTCAGAAGGTGACACAGGCCTGGAACGCCGAGACAACGCAGTCGGGTTCGGCGGTGACGGCGAAGAACGTCGGCTGGAACGGCACGGTGGCGGCAGGCTCGTCGGTGAGCTTCGGCTTCACGGCGAACTGGTCGGGCACGAACACGAAACCGACCGCCTTCAAACTGGGCGACCAGAGCTGCACGGTCGCCTGAGAGGGCTTGGGAGGGCGCGTGCACGGCACGCGCCCTCCCCGCACGCCGGGACCGGATCACGGCCCGAAGCGGCGGGTTCGTCCGTACAGCGGGGGTTCTCCGTCGACGGTGCAGACACCTGGCCGACCAACCGGACCATGGAGTTCACCCGGCCTTCCGGAACGCCCGCAGGCTGAACACCGGGTCGGGGCGTGGGCGGTCCTGGTCGGGAAGCTGCCCGAGACGTGTGGCGAACCCTTCCGCCAGCGGGTCGCCGGGCGGCAGGGTGACGAACCAGCCCCGGCGCAGGTCGGCGATCGTGCGGCGGGGGCTGCGGCCCTGGCCGTGGCCGGTGAAACGGGCCCGCCCGGCCGGGGCCAGGCCATGGGCGGCGGCGCAGGACTCGACATCCGCCGCCGCGTCCCGGACCGGGCTGGGCGGACGGGAGGACAGGACGACATCGATGTCACTGCCCACGTTGTGGGAGGCGGCCTTGTCGACGGTGGTGACGTAGATCCCGCCGGGCCGCAGCACGCGGGCGCACTCGCCGACGATGGTCCGCACGTCGGCGGGCCCCGCGGCGAGGTGCAGCAGCCACACACTGCAGACGGCGTCGAACTCCCCGTCGCGGAACGGCAGTCGGCGGCTGTCGGCGCGCACGACCGCACCGGGCAGCCGGGCGGCGGCCTGCCGGGCCATCGCGGGCGCGAGGTCCACGCCGGTCACCCGCATGTCCGTGCGCCCGGCCGATAGCCGCCGGGTCACGATGCCGGTGCCGCAGGCGACGTCGAGGAGGCTGCGCGCGTCCCGCGGCACGAGGCCGAGCACCGCGTCCGCGGCGGCGGCCGCCCTGGGCTCGCCGCCGCGGGAGGCGTCGTACCGCTCCGCTTCCTTGTCGTAGTCGAGCACGCGGTCAGTGTGCCCCGTGCCCGGGGGCCAGGTCCTCCACCTTGCGGGCGAGCTCGAAGTCCTTCTCGGTGACGGCGCCGCCCGCGCTGTGCGTGTGCACGGACAGGGAAACGGTGTTGTAACCCAGCGTGAGATCGGAGTGGTGGTCCAGTTCCTCCTGGACCTGGGCGATGTGCACGACCATCGCCGTCGCCGCGACGTGCGAGCCGAGGCGGTAGGAGCGGGTGAGACGGTCCCCGTCGAGCGACCAGCCCGGCAGCTCGGCCAGCCGGTCCTCGATCTCCTTGTGCGACAGCGGTTCGACGGGCATGGGCTGCGCTCCTTCCCTGGCTCCGGTGTCATCGTCCTCTCAGCCTGCCACAGCGGGGCGTCCAAGACCCTGGTCAGAAGATGTGCCTGTCCGCCACGACGGTTCTCGGCTACGGTCCTGGCATGACCACTCACGCGTCCACCGCCGAGAAGGGCGTGGGTCCGCTGCTGCGGGCCTGGCGGGAGCAGCGGCGGGTCAGCCAGCTGGAGCTGGCCCTGCGCGCGGACTCCTCGGCCCGGCATATCAGCTTCGTCGAGACGGGCCGCTCCCGGCCCAGCGAGGAGATGGTGCTGCGGCTGGCCGAGCATCTGGACGTCCCCGTGCGGGAGCGCAACGCGCTGTTGCTCGCGGCCGGTTACGCCCCCCGCTACCCGGAGACGCCGCTGGACGACCCGGCGCTCGGTACGCTGCGCGAGGGCATCGAGCGGCTGATCAGCGGCTACGAGCCGTATCCGGCGCTGGTGGTGGACGCGCTGTACAACGTGGTGGCGGCCAATCGGGGGATCATGACGCTGGTCGACGGGGTCTCCGCGTCCCTGCTGGAGCCGCCGCTGAACGCCATGCGGCTCGCGCTGCACCCCGAGGGCCTGGCGCCCCGCATCCGCAACCTGCGCGCCTGGCGCGGTCACCTGCTGGAGCAGATGGAGCGGCAGATCGCACTGCACCGCTCACAGCCGCTGCGAGCGCTGTACGAGGAGGTGGCGGCGTATCCGGTGCCCGACGCGGACCCGGCGGACGAGCCCTCGGAGCCGGTGCCGTACTTCGCGCTGCCGCTGCGGATCGAGCACGAGGGGCGGACGCTGTCGTTCATCTCCTCGATCTCGACGTTCAACACGCCGATGGACGTGACCGTCGCCGAGCTGGCCGTCGAGACGCTGCTCCCGGCCGACCCGGCGACGGTCAAGTACCTTCAGTCGCTGGTGTCCTGACGGGCTCTCAGGGCCATGTACTGAAGGGCGGCGAACCCGGTCACGGTCAGGGCCTGGAGCACCGTCCACACCGCGCCCGCCGTGCTCGGCGAGAGCCACAGCGCCAAGGCCGCGAGGCTCACCGCCGTCCACGCGAGGTTGGCCTCGACGACGGCCCGCACCCCGAGCGCGGGCGGTCGCCGGCGGCCGGCCAGCAGGGCCACGCCCGCCGCGTAGACGGCGAGGAAGGCGCCCAGGGCGAACAGCAGGGTGGAGCCGACACCGAGGAACCGTCCCAGCGGGCCCGGGAACGCCAGGTAGGCGAGCGCGTTGGCGCCGGTCACCGCGGCGTCCAGGGCCAGGAAGCGGCGCAGCATCGACTGCGGCTCGGAGGTCCGGGCGAGCGCGGTGAGGTGGATGGCGGACATGGGGCGTCACTCTCCGTCGGGTCGTGGTGCGGCGGCCGGGGGCGGGTCCCGGGCCGGAGTGCGCCGGCCCGGGACCCGATACGTCCACGATCCCGGTCCGGCCCCGCCCGGTCGATTACCCGCGGGGTAATGCCCGCGTTCGTCCGATCCGGCGATCTCGTCACGGTTCGGCTCTGTGAGCTGCCGATGGGACATGACAGACTGATCGCGGACTTGGGCACGTTGGGGAGGCGTGGCGTGAGTGAACGGCGGGCCGCACCCACCGTGGGCCAGGTGGTGCTGGGCAAGCGGCTGCAGGAACTGCGCGAGGCGGCGGGCCTCAGTCGCGAGGAGGCCGCGCGGGTGCTGCGCGTCGCCCCCGCGACCGTCCGGCGGATGGAGACCGCCCACGTCGCGTTGAAGATCCCGTACGTGCAGATCCTGCTGACCGCGTACGGGGTGGCCGAGGACGAGGTGACGACGTTCGTCGAGCTCACCGAGGAGGCGAACCGGCCGGGCTGGTGGCAGCGGTTCCACGACGTGCTGCCGGAGTGGTTCAGCCTGTACGTGAGCCTGGAGGGCGCCGCCCGGATCATCCGCTCGTACGAGCCGCACTTCGTGCCCGGGCTGCTGCAGACCGAGGGGTACGCGCGGGCCGTACTGGAGGCCGGGACCATCGCGTTCGCCGGGCCGGAGGCCGTGGAGCGGCATGTGTCGCTGCGCATGGAGCGGCAGCGGCTGCTGGAGCACCCGAACCCGCCGCACCTGTGGGTGATCATGGACGAGACGGTGCTGCGCCGGCCGGTGAGCGTCGACGGCCGGGTGATGCGCGACCAGCTGGACAAGCTCCTGGAGTACGTCGCACGCGACCGGGTCACGCTGCAGATCGCCGAGTTCGCGGACGGCCCGCACCCCGGGACGTACGCGCCGTTCTCCCTCTTCCGCTTCGCCGAGCCGGAACTGCCCGACATGGTCTTCACCGAGTACCTGACCGGGGCGCTGTATCTCGACTCCCGCAAGGAGGTCTCGGCGCATCTGGAGGTCCTGGACCACATGACGGCCCGGGCCGGCTCCACGCAGCGCACGGAGGAGCTGCTGCGGGAGTACCGCGACACGTACTGAGCCGGCGGGAGAAGACACCGCGGAACCGGATCCGGGGCGGAGGACGTCGAGTCGGTGCCGCAGGCGTCGCCCGCGGCCCGGTGACGTCATGACACGGGTACTGACCCGTACGGGCGCCGTCGGCAGGTGTGCTCTGCGGCCCGCCCCTAGCGTCGGGGGAGAACGGGGCGCACGCGAAGGAGGTCCGATGCCCGGATTCGAGGTGCTGTACCAGGCGGCGGCACTGTGCCTGATGTACCCCGACGACGACTTCCGCACCCGCTTGCCGCTGCTGCGCGAAGCCGCTCCGCAGCTGAGGGAGTTCGCCGACCACGCGGCCGTCACCCCGCCGCTGGAGCTGGCCGCGCACTACGTCCAGGTCTTCGAGTCCGGCCAGGACCACAGCCTGTACCTCAGCGTCTGGCGCGAGACGGCCCCCGCCCCCTCCGAGGAGCTCTACCGCGCCCACGGCCTGGAGACCACGGGCGAGGAACCCCCGGACTTCCTTCCCGCGGTCCTGGAGTTCTCGGCCCGCACCGGCAGCACCGATCTCCTGACGGACCACCGCGACGGCCTCGACCGCCTCCGCGCCGGCCTCACCGCCTTCGGCACGCCGTACGCGACGGTCCTGGACGCGGTGTGCGCGACCTTGCCGCCCGCGCACACCGGGGCCTAGGAGTCCGGTATCCCCGTCAGCACAGACAGGGCTCCCCGCCCGAGCCGAGCTGCCTGACGTCGCTGTCGCTCAACGCGCCGGCGAACGCGTGCACCTCGTCCACGTCGCCGTGCAGGTACTCGCCCCACCCGTCACCGGTCCGGGCCCCACCGATCTGGAGCGGGCCGGAGCCGCGCCAGCCGTTCGGGAGGTCCGCGGTCGCATCGGCATCGGCCTGACCGTTGACGTAGAGCCTGATCCGGTCGGTGGCGTCGTCGTAGACGACGGCGAGCTGTTGTCCGACGCCCTCACCGCCGTCCGCCATCGCGAGTTGCTCCACCACGGTCTCGAAGGCCCCACGCTCGTCCTTGTGCGGCATCACCAGCTGCCATGCGTGCCGCGCGGGCTCGTAACGCACCTTGAAGGCGTCGGTGTGCTCACCCGGCAGCGACAGCACGGTCATGGGGTGCTCGGGCTCCCTGTCCGCGAGGCGTGCGACCACGCCGACGGTGAAGCTGTCCGAGCTGTCGACGACCGGCCCCTGCTCGGTCGCGTGGCCGGTCTTGCCTAAGGCGAGTCCACGGTGAAGTGACCGTAGACGCCCACTCCGTCCGCCCAGAACGCCTCCTCCGGGTACTCGGGAGAGCTGATCGTCGCCTGCTCCGGGTTCTCGTCGTCGTAGACGAACTCGCACACCGAGCCGTCCCCCTCGGAGCCGCAAGGGAAGGTCGCCGTGCCGTCGTTCGCGCGGACACGCCAGGAGACGACGGTGTCCGGCGGGAGGACGTCATCGGGCAGGCGCCACCGCTGCCGGGTGCCGGAGAGCGTCTCGTACGTCGTGTACGTGCGCCGCTGCTCCACCCCCTCGGAGTCCGTCCACCAGGCCTCGAACTCGCCCTTGCCCTTGCCCATGTTGGCCTCGGCGGGGTGGTTGTCCTCCTCCGGGTCGTACAGGACCGCGGTCAGGGTGGGCGGCCCGGAGACGAACACCCTCACGTCCCCCGCCGCGCACGCCTTGTTCCCCGTCTCCAGATCCTGGACGAGCGGCTGCTTCGGCGGCAGGTTGTCCGCGGCCTGTGCCACGCCGGTGCCGGTCGCCATGACGCCGCCACCGCACACCCCCCCCCGCCAGCAGTCTGCGTCCGCCGGATCTCGTCAGTGCGTCCAACTGTCCCTCCCCTGAACTTCCCTCGGCCCGTTGATCACACGAGCCGCTGGAGGCCAACAGGGGGCACTGACATCTCCGAAAGGGTTTTCTACGGCCGGGAGTTCGCCTATGCGGCACCGCCCTTCTCGTCCCGCCGGTCCTTCTCGTCGTCCACGATCTCCGCGTCGACCACGGCCTCCTCGTCCTGCGACGCGGTGGGGGTCTCCTCCGAGGGGGTCTGCTGGGTCTGGGCGTACATCGCCTGGCCCATCTGCTGGCTCACCGAGGCGAGCTTCTCGACGCCCGTCCGGAGCGTGGCGGTGTCCGCCTGCTGGTCCAGGTGCCCCTTCAGTTCGGCGGCGGCCGACTCGACCTCGGACTTCGTGTCGGACGGAACCTTGTCGGCGTTGTCGCGGAGGAACTTCTCCGTCTGGTAGACGAGTTGTTCGGCCTGATTGCGGGTCTCGGCGGCCTCGCGGCGTTGGCGGTCCTCCTCCGCGTACTGCTCGGCCTCGCGCATCATGCGGTCGATGTCGTCCTTGGGCAGGGCCGAGCCGCCGGTGACGGTCATCTTCTGTTCGCGGCCGGTCGCAAGGTCCTTGGCGGAGACGTGCATGATGCCGTTGGCGTCGATGTCGAAGGCCACCTCGATCTGCGGCACGCCGCGCGGCGCCGGCGGCAGGCCCGTCAGGTCGAAGACGCCGAGCTTCTTGTTGTAGGCGGCGATCTCCCGTTCGCCCTGGTAGACCTGCACGCCGACCGAGGGCTGGTTGTCGGTGGCCGTGGTGAAGATCTCCGAACGCCGGGTGGGGATCGTGGTGTTGCGTTCGATGAGCTTCGTCATGATGCCGCCCTTGGTCTCGATGCCCAGGGACAGCGGGGTCACGTCGAGCAGCAGGACGTCCTTGACGTCGCCGCGGAGGACGCCCGCCTGGAGCGCGGCGCCGAGGGCCACGACCTCGTCGGGGTTGACGCCCTTGTGCGGTTCCTTCCCCGTCAGTTCCTTGACCAGGTCGGTCACCGCGGGCATCCGGGTCGAACCGCCGACGAGGATCACGTGGTCGATCGCCGCGAGTTTCACACCGGCGTCCTTGACCGCCTGGTGGAACGGGGCCTTGCAGCGGTCGAGCAGATCGGCGGTGAGCTCCTGGAGCTGGGCCCGCGTCAGCTTCTCGTCGAGGTGCAGGGGACCCTCGGCGGAGGCCGTGATGTAGGGCAGGTTGATCGTCGTCTCGGTGGAGCTGGACAGTTCGATCTTGGCCTTCTCGGCGCCCTCGCGCAGCCGCTGCACGGCCATCTTGTCCTTGCCCAGGTCGACGCCGTACTGGCCCTTGAACCGCTTGATCAGGTACTCGACGATCCGCTGGTCCCAGTCGTCGCCGCCGAGGTGCGTGTCGCCGTTGGTGGCCTTCACCTCGATGACGCCCTCGCCCATCTCCAGCAGCGACACGTCGAAGGTGCCGCCGCCGAGGTCGAAGACCAGGACCGTCTGGTCGTTCTCCTTGTCCAGGCCGTAGGCGAGGGCCGCCGCCGTCGGCTCGTTGATGATCCGCAGGACCTTCAGGCCGGCGACCTCGCCGGCCTCCTTGGTCGCCTGCCGCTGGGCGTCGTCGAAGTACGCCGGGACGGTGATCACCGCGTCGGTGACGTCCTCGCCGAGATAGGACTCCGCGTCCCGCTTGAGTTTCTGCAGCACCCGCGCGGACAGTTCCTGCGCGCGGTAGCGGGTGCCGTCGATGTCGCCGTGCTCCGGGAAGCGCCAGCTCGCGTCGCCCATGTACCGCTTGACCGAGCGGGCGGTGCGCTCCACGTTCGTCACGGCCTGCCGTTTGGCGACCTCGCCGACCAGCACCTCGCCGTTCTTGGCGAAGGCCACGACCGAGGGTGTGGTCCTGGCCCCCTCCGCGTTGGCGATCACGGTGGGCTCGCCGCCTTCCAGCACAGCGACCACCGAGTTCGTGGTTCCGAGGTCGATCCCGACCGCACGTCCCATCGCTGTCCCCTTCCGCCAGGACACTCCTTCACACTCTCCAGCACAAAACTTGAGTGCGCCATTGTCAATGCCGCGAAGGGGTGACCGGCCCGCGGAGCGCCACGGCACGCCTCGGCCGGTCGGTGACGAGCACGTCCACGCGCGGGTGGCCGAGGAAGGCCCGCATGAGGGTGTCGTCGTTGACCGTCCACACCAGGGTGAACAGGCCGTGCCGGGTCGCCTCGCGCAGCACGTTGGTCCTGGCCAGCCGCTGGTGCACGGCGACGCCGTGGGCCCCGCAGGCCCGGATGCGGCGGGCGGGGAACAACTCGCTGAGCCGGGTCCCGGGCAGCCGGGGCAGGGCCAGGTCGCGGCGGTCGCGTCCCAGGGAGAGGGCAGTGCGCACACCGGGGCGGGCCCGCGTGACGGCGGCGACGGAACGGTCCTCCAGCGTCGTCACGACGAGCCCGTCCTCGCCGAGCAGGGCGACCGCCCGGTCGACCACCTCCTGCTCGTAGCCGACCTCCTTCAGGTCCACGTGGGCCACGAGTTTCCCGGCGATCAGCGCCATGACGTCGTCCACGACCGGCACCTCGTA
This sequence comes from Streptomyces sp. NPDC002788, assembly GCF_053592115.1. NCBI lineage: Bacteria > Bacillati > Actinomycetota > Actinomycetes > Kitasatosporales > Streptomycetaceae > Streptomyces > Streptomyces sp. NPDC002788. The sequence continues at coordinate 23,607 of NZ_JBSFVB010000038.1, forward strand.
TCCGGCCCGCGCGCTCAGCTCGGCGTGGGTGAGGGTGGACAGCAGGGGACCGGTGCGGCCGACCCGGGGGTCGTGGTAGACGACGAGGACGCCGTCCCTGGTGCGGCGGATGTCGAACTCGACGTACTCCGCGCCGGACTCCAGCGCGTCCTCGTACGCCTCCCAGGTGGCGGGCCCGGCGCGCTCGGAGCCGCCCCGGTGGGCGGAGACGGCGGGACGTGGCGTCATGGTCGTGGGCTCCCGGAGGGCGAGCGTGGAGGCGGGACGGGGACGGCGGCGTCGTCGGGCGCGGGCAGCGACGATCAGGAGCGGGGTTCACCGGTGGCGAATCGGACCTGGTCGACAAATCACGTGCGACATCCGGCCATTCCCCCCGCACGCGTGTTGCACTCTTGCACAACCCCTACAC
>NZ_JBSFVB010000039.1:0-11787 GCF_053592115.1 Streptomyces sp. NPDC002788
GGTACCCGCTCCGCGGGTACCCCTGCGCTGCGCGCAGGGCAGGGGCACGCCCCCCGCTTCGCGGGGGGCGAGTGACGGAGCGTCACCGCCTCGGCTGCGCCGAGGCGTTCGGCCGCTGCGCGGCCGTGCCCCTCTCCGCTTGCGCTCCGAGGGGCTCGCCTGCCCTGCGGGCAGGCGGCACGGTCCGCTGCGCTCCCCGTGCGAATGCTGCGCTGCGCTGCGCATTCAGGCCCCGGTGCCCGGGGCCTGGCGGTCCGCTGCGCTCCCGGACCGAGCCCGCTACGCGGGCGGTTGGCTACGAGGGAGGGTGGCCGGGGTCGTGCCCAACCCGTGCCGGTGGTCCCGGGATTGGGCACGGGGAGTGATGCAGCATGTAGCGTTGGCAGATCCGGGCCACCCCCTGCATCACTCTTGGGCCTGTGTAGCGTTTGGGACCCCGGGCCACCACCCCCCGGAGGGCTCCGGCCCGTTGACGGGCGCAGCCCCACCAGGCCTGACCTGCACGAACGTTGATCCGGGGCGGGGCGCGCCGTGGGGACGGGGGGTGCCTCCCGGCTCGAACTGACGGCCCGTCACGAGGAGGGGGCGGATACCGGGGGTCGCAACAAAGCCCGAACCGGGGAATGGTGACCCTGCTTCAAAAACCCGGCCGAAACAAACTCTGGAACCAGCCCCCACCACCACCCCGGAAAATGGGAAAGGCACGGGAAACCGTCCGGAGAAACCCCGGGGATTCCAGCCGCATTCCAAATGCGCGGCCGGAAAGGGCAGGTGTGGAACCCGGCGCCGAGCTCGCCGAGCGGGACGGACGGAGCCGGACTCCGAGCCATGCAAATGCTGCGCGGACACCGCGCCCTGCCCACCGCGCAGGAACCAGGACACCGCCCGGGCCGGTCCTCACCGTCTGGTCGGACATCGGCTGCCCGTGGGCCTCGCTCGCCCTGCACACCCTGCGCGAGGAGGCCCGGCGCACCGGGACCGAGCTCCTGATCGACCACCGGGCCTTCCCGCTGGAGCTGTTCAACCGCCAGCCCATGCCCAAGCGGATCGTGGACGCCGAGGCCGTGGTGATCGCCGCGGCCCGGCCGGAGCTGGGCTGGCGGCTGTGGTCGGCGCCCGAGTGGGCCTACCCGTCGACGCTGCTGCCCGCGCTGGAGGCGGTGCAGGCGGCGAAGGACCCCGCCGTCGGCGGGCTCGCGGCCAGTGACGAGCTGGACGCGGCGCTGCGGCATGCCTTCTACGCCGACAGCCGGTGCATCGCGGTGCACGCGGAGATCTTCGCCGTGGCGAAGGAGTGCCCGCGCGTCGACACGGCGGCCCTGGAGGAGGCAGTGGCCCGTGGTGCGGGCCGGGCGGCGGTCTACGACCAGTGGCGGACCGCCCGCGGCGGCCGGATCCAGGGCAGCCCGCACCTGTTCGCGCCGGACGGGTGGGAGGCGCACAATCCCGGCGTCGAGTTCCGCTGGACGGCGGACCCGGCCGACGGCGGCCTGCCCCAGGTGCTGCGCTGGCATCCCAGGTGGGCGGCGGCCCTGCTGTCACGTCTGGCGGGCTCCTGACGTGCCGCCTCGGCCCTGGGACGGGAGGCCCCGGTCCCAGGGCCGAGGCGGCTCGGGCTCAGGGTGCGCGGTGCCTCGGCGCCGAGGCGCGTCGCCTCAGCCGCGAGAGGCGTTGTGCCGTTCCCTGAGAGCCTGCGCGAGTGCCTTCAGGGCCGGCGCGGCGGTCCTGAGGGTGTCCCGCTCGGCCGGGGTGAGCGTCGCCAGCGAGTCGGCGAAGATGTCCGCCCATGCCTGCTCGATCTTGGCCATGCCCTGTACGGCGCCCATCGTCGGATGCAGCCGGACGGCACGGCGGTCGTGGGGGTCGGGCTCCCGGCGGATCAGTCCCTGGGCCACCAGTCCGCGCACCGTGGTGCTGACGTTGCTGGCGTGCAGGCCCAGCTCCTGGGCGACGCTTCCGACGCCGACGCCCGGTGATTCCAGCACATGGCGCAGCACCTCGAGGTCGGACGGCGGGAGCGGGGTCAGCCCGGCCTCGTCCACGCCGCGCAGCCGCAGGACACGCCCGAGCGCGTACAGGGCAGGGGTGAGTTCCCTCGCTTCACGCAGCAGCACTGCGTCGCCTTCCGCATCGGTTGCTTTCATGCCTCGACAGTAGCAATGCTTATAGCTATATAACTATAGTGGAATCTCCGCAGTCATCCTCTAGGAGCATGTCGATGTCCACATCGCCCCCCGGTCAGGCGCAGAGCTCGTCCGCCTCACCGGCCGTGACGCTCACCGCGACGCTCGCCCTCCTGTCCTTCGTGATGCCGCTCGCCACGGACATGTACCTCCCGGCCTTCCCCCGGATGGCCGACGAGCTGGGCACCAACGCCTCAGGAGTGCAGCTGACACTCACCTCGTTCCTGGTCGGCATGGCGGCGGGCCAGCTGGTCCTCGGACCGCTCTCCGACCGGTACGGGCGGCGCACCCCGATCCTCGTCGGCGCCGCCGTGTGCACCGTGGCCACGGCCCTGTGCGCGTTGGCCCCGAACCTCCCCGTGCTCGTCCTGCTCCGCTTCGTCACCGGCTTCGCCGGCGCGGCCGGCCTCGTGGTGGGACGCGCGGTCATCGCCGACGTCGCCACCGGCACCGTCGCGGCCCGGCTCTTCGGCGTGCTCATGGCGCTCGGCGGCATCGCCCCGATCGTCGCGCCGCTCGTCGGCGGTGTCGTGGTCAGCGACGCGGGCGGCTGGCGCGGCGTCTTCTGGGTCCTGGCCGGCGTCTCGCTGCTGATGTTCCTCGCCGCCCTGGCGTTCATCCCCGAGAGCCTCCCCAAGGAGCGGCGCCGCGCAGGCGGTATGTCGGCCACCTTCCAGGCCGCCCGCTCCGTGCTCACGGACCGCGCCTACGTCGGCTACACGCTCGCCTTCGCCTTCAGCTGCGGCGCGCTGTTCTGCTACATCGCCGGATCGCCGTTCCTCCTGCAGAACGTCCTCGGGTTCAGCGTCGGCGAAGCGTCCATCGCGTTCTCCGTCGGCGCCCTGACCGCCACGATCTCCAGCACGGTCAACACCAAGCTCGTCGGCACCTACGCCCCCGGCCTCCTGCTGCGCATCGGTCTGACCACCCTGCTGGTCGCGACCGCCGCCGCGCTGCTGGTCACCCTGGCCGGGCAGCTCAACCGTGTCCTGGCGCTCTCGCTCATCGGCATCGGCTTCCTCGGACTCGGCCAGGTCTTCGGCACGGCGACCGCCCTCGCCATCGAGCGGGTCCCCTACGCCGCCGGGACCGGCTCCGCCGTTCTGGGCACCCTGCAGAGCGTCCTGGGCGCCGTGCTCGCCCCGCTGGTGGGTCTGGGAGGCAAGGACACCGCCACGCCGCTGTTCATCGGCATGGCCGGCTGCTCCCTCATCGCGGTCCTGTCGCTGCTGCTGACCCGCAACTGCCCCCCGGTGGCCGACCCCTCCGCCACCCCGGCGGCCGATGATGCCTTGGAGGGCACCGCGAGCGCGGCGACCTGACACACTTCCCGCCACCTGACCAGGTCGGCCCCTCGTCTTTGACCGGTCGATCGCGCTGCCAGCAGGATCGGCCCGGAACCCAGGAATTGGCGAGGAGAGGGGCGGAAGCGCCGCATGACAGCAACCAATTCCCCAGCGAGCCGGCAGCTTCCCGACTCCGGATGGCACAGCCTCACCCGTGCCGAACTGCGGGTGGCCCGCCTCGTCGCCACCGGCCTGACCAACCGTGCGGTGGCCGAGCGCCTCGTGGTCTCGCCGCACACCGTCGACACCCACCTCCGGCACGTCTACGCCAAGCTCTCCGTCCGCAGCCGTGTGCAACTGGTCCGGCACGCCCTCCAGTACGACGTCGCGGAGGACTGACCCGGGCCGCCCCACGCGACGACGGACAGGAGGGACGAGGGACCGGGCGAGGGACCGAAAGAACCACACACCACACACCAAGACGGCCGTGTGCCGGGAGTGTCCCGTTTCCTACGCAGCCGCCCCGGCCGGGCGGCGCCCTGCCTCGACCGCGCGCGGCCCCGCCGACGCGCGAGCACAGAGGCCGGCCCCGATCCCCCGAGGCGCTCCCCGCGTCCCGCCCGCTTCCCTCCCACCCTTCTTCTTCCAGGCCGGGGCGGTCGTGGGGTGCTCTGAGGGGATGTCAGCACCCCGACCACGCTCCGGTAGGCCCCTGATCAGGGGTGATGGGAGGGCCCGTCACCAGGCCGCGCAACCTCTACCGCAACCCCATGGCGCAACGTCTACCGCAACACCCGGCGCAACAGCGCCGATCGTCGCCGGGTCGACGTCGCCGGGTCGACGTCGCCTAGCAGCATGGCGCCGAGCCGGTCGCCCACTGGTACGCCGAGCTGCGCCGACGCGGCCAGCAGCTCGGGCGCCGGGTGACCGCCGACATCGTGGCCAACCTCGCCGACTTCCTGCGCGAGGGCACCAAGCCGGAGCGCTTGGAGGCGCTGTTCGTCCCCCGCCAGCTCCCGCCCGCCAAGCCGCGCAAGCCCGCCCCGGCAGCACTGGATCAACACCCGCGCCTGGACGTAGAGCACGGCACACCTTCGTGTCTGCGGATTGGTCAAGGGGTCTGGCCTGGGGAACATACGACGGACAAGGGGTGGTCGCCTGCGGATCACAGGGCGCGCGGGCCAGGTGCGGCGGCGCCGACTGAATCTGCCGTCGCCGGTCGGCGGTTGGTCGGCCTGCTCCGGGACGGATCCGGCTGCGGTGCGCTGGCGGTAGTTCAGGCAGGGGCGGCACTCGCCGCCGGGCGTCAGGCCGGCCTCGGGGTAGGCGTAGCGCTGGCAGGTCGGGCAGACCCACTTCCCCGCCTCCATCCGGCGGCGGTGCTCTTCCCGTTCGCGCCGGGCGCGCTCGACGTCGGCCTCTTCGGCCTTGCGGCGGGCGTCGGCGCGCACCGAGTAGGCGCGGAAGTCGTCGGGGTTGTCGAGGGCGTCCGCGAGGGACTGCCAGGTCGAATGCCCGTAGCGCCACCACACCGGCCCGTGCGGGCCGTGGGCGGCGAGCAGCTTCAAGGTGGTGGCCAGCAGCGGCACCTTGCCGTCGTAGTCGCGGTAGCCGTCCGGCTGTTCGCCCTCGGGCGCGTGGCCGTCGCCGTCCCAGGTGCCGCGCCAGTGGTCGCGGGCGAGCTGGCCGACCTCGCGCATGCGGGTCTGCATGGCGAGCTGGCCGACGTTCTTGGTGAACACCAGCGCCACCGGCGGGTAGCCCTCGCGTGCTGAGGCCGGCCACACGGTCCGCCACAGCGGCACCTCCCGCCCGGCGAGGCTGACGCGGCGGGCGAAGAACCGGCGGTAGCGCTCGATCTTGTCCGCGACGATCGGCGGTCCCTCGGTGCCGTTGTCGACCTCCACGAACAGCAGCGGGGTGATGTCGTGGCCGGGTGAGGCGAACACCATGTCGGCGCGCAGCGAACCGCGGGCGGGGGACAGGAACGTCCCGGCGACGGGCAGCGTGGCCTCCGTGGACCAGGCAGTGAGCGGCCCCAGCCCCTCCGGCCGCTTCACCAGGTCGTCCGGCGCCGCGGCCGGGGCGGGCAGCAGCTTGCGGGCGACGGGCTGCGTCGGCTCGGGCGGGGTCTGCAGGATCGCGTCCAGGACGTCGGTCACCGCGCGGGCGTGCTTCGCGCCGGAGGCCGCCGCCGCCCTCGCGGTGCCGCCCATCTCCCTCGCCGGGCGGTCCAGCACCACGGCCGCCGCCTCCAGCCCGGCCGGGGTCAACGTCCACAACTTCTCCGTGACCCGGACGCCGGCCTCGTTCACCCGCACCGCGCTGCCCGGCGAGATCACCAAGCGCTCGTCCTCCAGGTCCTTCAGCCCGCCGCGCACGGTCGCCGCATCCTTCGTGCCCGGGCACATCAGCCGCCGTATCTGGTCCGGCGTGGCCACCTTGACCACCCCGAGCGCGGCCAGGCACATCGTGCGCGTGCGGCCCGTCGACCCGTACCGGCGCAGCTTCGAACCGCCCACCTGACCGCCCTCCCCTCCCGGCGCACCCTCTCGTCGGGGTGGCCCCTCTGTCCACATCTGATCATGTGTACAGAAAGGGTGTCGAGGCGCTGCACAGCGCCGAAACAGCGTGGTGAGCTGCGTAAACACGCGGTGCGCGGGCGCCATGCACCACAGGGGGAACGCAGGGGAGATCACAGGGGCAACCGCAGGGGATCGGGGCGGCTGGCCCGGACCCCTTGTCCATCCGGCCTGGCATGGGTGACGGCATGCCGTTGTGCCGTCACGACGGCATGACACAGTACGGGGCTGATCAGTGACACAGATCCCGGCGCGCGCCGTGGTCACCTGGGGAAACGGGGGGTCGATGACACAGATGACACAGCCTGGTCGGGGCCAGGGGCCGTGTGTGGTCGGGGCTCCCCGATGCCCCGACCACACACGGGTACGGCCGGTTCACCGGGCGAGGATCACGCCGACCAGCGCGGCCATCACCGTGACCGCGCCGAACGCGGCGCCGAGCGGCTGGCCCCACGACGGATGGCGGTGCACGACGTAGGCGGCGCCAGCCGCGAGCAGCACCACGACGACGACCAGGAGCAGCGCGACGAGCAGAGCAAGCGTGGACACGAACGATTCCCCCTCGGGATTCGGGCACGCCCCGGACGGGACGTGCGGATGGTTGGGCGGTGCAGGGGTCGGAACTCCTTGGCCCTTGCAGGTCGCGGAGACGTCCCGGACAGGGCGGCTCAGGGTGCTTGGCGCGAGGGCTAGCCCCGCAACCCCCGCTGAGAAGGTCGTTGGGCAGATCGATGTCGCTTTTATCGATCTCGTCGATCAACAGGACCCGTGGCAGGACGTGGGGCAGCAGCGCGATCCCCAGCAGGCACTGCGGCAGGGCCGACTCTGAGCCACCGGGATCTTCATTCAATGGTTCTGACCTGCGGAAACATCCGCCCGGAACTCTTGAATGCGGGCCGCCTATCCGGTAGCCCCCCAAGGAGTTATGGGGCGCATGTGACGCGGCGCCCCGGGTGCAGTGAGTGAGTCGATTGCCAGGTCAGCGCCGCGAGGTTGGAGGACAGGCAGCGCAGCACCACGCCGCGCCCCGGCATACAGTGCGCAACCGCAGGTCAGAGGCCTATGCGCAGGTCAGGCCCGGCAGTTGCCCGCCGTGGCGAGGGGGCGCGGGTGACGTAGGCGGCAGTACGGGCAGACAGCGCAGGCCTCCCGGCATCCCGGCCCGTCCATTGACAGCTGCGGCGGCCAGCCGGGCGGCAAGCCAGCACACGCGCGGAGAGGCACTCGCACGGAACCGGAGTTCACCGCCTCGCACGCGCACGACACGCGCGCGCCTTGGGACCCGCCGCCGAGCCAGGCCGCGGCGCTGAAGAAGAACTTCACCGCCCGCTTCCCGGCTAGTGCTGTGACCGCGTAGGTTCGGGTTGGTGGTCGTGGCGGTTGGATGTGCGGTGACGTCCGATCCGACCGCTGGAGGCGCGGTGGCCGAGCCTGTCCGCGTGCGCAGACTGACCGACCAGGAAGGGCAGCGGCTGCAGCAGATCGTGCGCCGGGGCAGCACGAGTTCGGTGCGCTACCGGCGGGCGATGATGCTGCTGGCCTCGGCCGGCGGGAACCGGGTGCCGGTGATCGCGCAACTGGTCCAGGCGGATGAGGACACCGTCCGCGACGTCATCCACCGGTTCAACGAGATCGGCCTGGCCTGTCTGGACCCTCGGTGGGCGGGAGGCCGTCCCCGCCAACTCAGCTCTGACGACGAGGACTTCGTCGTCCAGACGGCCACCACCCGACCTGCCAAGCTCGGCCAGCCCTTCACCCGCTGGTCGCTGCGCAAACTCGTCGCCTACCTGCGTAAAGTCCACGGTCGGATCATCCGCATCGGCCGCGAAGCATTACGCTGCCTGCTCGCCCGCCGCGGCATCACCTTCCAGCGCACCAAGACGTGGAAGGAATCCCCGGACCCAGAACGCGACGCCAAACTCGACCGCATCGAGGAAGTAGTGGACCGCTTCCCGGACCGCGTCTTCGCGTTCGACGAGTTCGGCCCGCTCGGGATTAGGCCCACCGCGGGCTCGGGCTGGGCTGAGCAGGGGCGTCCCGACCGGCTGCCCGCCGCCTACCACCGCACCCACGGCGTCCGGTACTTCCACGGCTGCTACTCGGTGGGCGACGACCGCATGTGGGGCGTCAACCGCCGCAAGAAAGGTGCCGTGAACACGCTGGCCGCGCTGAAGTCGATCCGCGCCGCCCGGCCCGACGGCGCCCCGATCTACGTGATCCTGGACAACCTGTCCGCCCACAAGAGCGCCGACATCCGCCGCTGGGCGAAAAGGCACAAAGTCGAGCTGTGCTTCACCCCGACCTACGCCTCGTGGGCGAACCCGATCGAAGCCCACTTCGGACCGCTGAGGCAGTTCACCATCGCCAACTCCCACCACCCCAACCACACTGTGCAGACCCGGGCCCTGCACACCTACCTGCGCTGGCGCAACGCCAACGCCCGCCACCCCGACGTCCTCGCAGCCCAACGACGTGAACGAGCCCGCATCCGCAGCGAGAAGGGTGTCCGCTGGGGAGGGCGTCCCACCACGATGATGGCCTGAACGACTACACCTGCTCCTGATACACCCTGATCTCAGTCGGCTTGAGTCTGTGGATCGTTGCCCAGGCTGCTCGCTCGGTCAGTCCTTGAGCCCACTCTTCGAGATCATCTCCGGCATCGTGGAAGAACCACGAGTCGAAGCTTCCGAGGGCCTCCAAAGCGGGTGCGAGTCCGTATCCGAGCTCGCAGTGGACCTGCACGTAAGGTCGTGATCACCGTCGCTGTCGGAGATCTCGAACTGCCGGGTGAGGTCCAGCGTGAACGCCGGAGGACCGTCGAACGCGTGGGTCCCGTACTGGAACAGAAGACCGTCAGCGTCGGGTGTGTCTGGGACGTCGAACAGCCGTCGGCCGAATCGGAGGAAACCAAGCCAGAGATCTTCCGTGACCAGATCGTCAAGCGCTCGCTGCCCTGAGCCCAGTTCGCCCTCAAGCAGTCCCACGGCCTCGTCCATCGACAGTCTCCGCGTCATGCCCGACCTCCTCGTCCACCGCAGCGGGGCTCAGCGTACTGACCCCGGTGAACCTTCCCGGTCAGAGCACTAGCCGCCAGGAACAGCCGGACCTGGACCCGGCGCGGTGGTACGGACCGGGCAGCACAGGCAGCCAGGATTGGCGGATGACCGACCGCCGCCCGCTGGGCACCGGATGCGACCGAGCCGACCTGTCCCGCGCGCCAGACACCGAGCTGCCCGACGTGCCGCGCGCCCGGCTCGCCGCCGAACGCCTCGCCGTCCAAGCGGCCACGGCCCCGGCACCCGCGCGGCCGGCCGGACGCCGCGCCCTGGGCACCGGCCCCGCCCCGGCCGGACTGTGACGCGGACTGTGACACGGGCTGTGACAGGCGGCTGTGACGGCCGGGTCCGGGCCGACCCGTGCGGGCACGCGCACGTACTCGAGGACCGCACGTACGCGAGGACCGCGCGTGCGTGAAACCGCGCCACGTCCGACACGAGTCACGCGGCCTGGCGCCGCGTCTTGGGCACCGGTACTGGCGCGCCAGCATTCACGCCTGATGAGACACACTCGCATTGACCACATGCTCGCCCGGAAAAAGGACGATGGCCGGTTCCCTCAATTCAGGAAATCGGCCATCGGGCGGAACACTCAGATGTCGAATTGAATGTGTTCTACGTCGGTGAATTCGACTTCCAGGCCGTGAGCGCGGCGGCCTCCGTCGCGGAAATACATTTCCCCCAGCCCTTCGGCGGCGATGTCGCGCAGTTGCTGCTCACTCGCCCCGGCGTCCTGGGCGTCGAACAGCCGGGCCGCGTACTGCGGAGGCAGGGCGAGGGTGAGGTGACGGATGCGCGCGTCGTCGGTGGTGCCGGGCGCCGCGGTGAAGCCGAAACGGGCGCGGGTGTCGACAACCAGGCCGGTGTTGGTGGCAGCCTGGCGGCGGGCGCGTTCGCGGACGCGGGGCTGCCAGCGAGCCCGTACGGCGTCCTCCAGGCGCTGGGCGAGGTCCGCGCGGGGCCGGCGGATCTGGTCTTTGACGTAGCGCTCCACGGTGCGCTGCGAGATGCCAAGCTGCTCGGCCACGGCGCGGGTGCCCTTGAGCTGCTTGACCAGGTAACGCATCTGCGCGCCAGCCGACTTGGGGATGGGGCGGGTGAATGCCTGCTGCACGGCCCGGTTCAGGCCGTCTTCGACGATGCCCATACGGGGCTCTCCGTTCATGATCGGCTGTGTGGGCCGCTGTGCGGCGATCACGGCCGGGCCGGGGGAAGTGCCTGACCGGGCTGTGATCGCGCCGCACAGCGGCGGCCAGGGCGGTTAGAGGGCCGGTTCTTCGGTGGCGGCCATGTCGCGCAGGCGGCTGTAGTGGAACTGGTGGGCGCAAGTGATCGTGGCTGTGGGCCCGTTGCGGTGCTTGGCCACGATGAGATCCGTCTCCCCTGCCCGCGGCGACTCCCGCTCGTAGTAGTCGTCGCGGTGCAGCAGGATGATCGCGTCGGCGTCCTGCTCCAGGGCGCCGGAGTCGCGCAGGTCGCTGACCGCCGGCTTCTTGTCCTGCCGCTGCTCCGGTCCGCGGTTGAGCTGAGCCAGAGCGATGATCACGGCGCTGGTGTCGGAGGCGAGGATCTTGAGCTCGCGGCTGATCTCCGTGACTCGGTCGTAGGTCGATTGCCGGGAGTTGCGCTGGTCGGTCTGCATGAGCTGGAGGTAGTCCACGACCACCAGCGGCGCGCGGCCGGTCTCGCGGATGACGGTCTTGATCCGGGAGCGGATCCGGGCGGGGCTGACGCGGGCGCTGTAGTCCATCCACAGCGGCAACTCCCGCAGTTCCGGGGTGTGCCGGTCGAGCCGGTCCCAGTCGTCCTGGGTCAGGCTGTCGACGCCGTCGCGGATGTGGTGGAACGCCACCCGGGCCCTGGCCGACAGGATCCGGTTGCTGACCTCCGCGCGGCCCATCTCCAGGCTGTGCACCAGCGTGGGACCGCCCTTGCGGGCGTTGGCGGTGGCGACGCCGAGCGCGAACGCGCTCTTGCCCATGGCCGGGCGGGCGGCGACCAGGATCATCTGGCCGGGCATCAGCTTCATCAGGCTGTCCAGGTCGGTGAACCCGGTGATGGCAGACGGCGGGACGGACACGGCCAGGCTGTCCAGGTGCGCGTCCAGGTGGTCGCCGAACCGGCCGAAGGTGTCGTCGTCCTGGTCGTCGGCGGTGAGGTATTCCAGCTCCGCCTGGTGGGCGGCGATCGTCTCCGGCACCGAGTGCGGGTCCGCCTGCCGGGCGCCCTGCATGCCGCGCACCAGCGCTTCCTGGTAGCGGCGCACCTGGGCGTAGCCGTGCACGAGGTCGGCGTAGTGCCCGGCCTCGGCCGGCGAGCAGGCGTCGCTGGCGATCTGGGAAAGACCGGCCGGGCCGCCGACGCGCTCGAGGCTGCCGGTGCTGCGCAGCTCCGCCTCCACCGCGGGCACACCCGTCGGGCGGCCGTGCCCGTGCAGACGCACCACCGCCGACCACACCAGCTCGTGCGCGGGCTCGTACCAGTCACCCTCGCGCACCGCGCGGGCCACGTCGGCCACCGGGTCATAGGCCGGGGTGGCTTCGTTCACTTTCAGCAGCAGCGATTGTCCGGCAGTTTGGGCAGCAGCTAGACCCGTATTTCGCGGGTCGCTGATTCGTATGGTGTGACCGGCCCGGGGGTGTCCCGGGCCGGGGTGGCGGCGTTAGGCCGGGTGTGTCGA
>NZ_JBSFVB010000040.1:0-8795 GCF_053592115.1 Streptomyces sp. NPDC002788
AACGTCACCCGCTCCCGCCTGGGACGACTCGTCCGCCAAAGACTCCTCGAACAACCCGGACGCGGCCGCTACCAGAAACGGACTTAACGCCCTCTGAAGGAACTTGGCGTCCACTTTGCGCGGCATCCGCACCTGCCGCAGCACGTCGAAGCCGACCAGCCGCAGCTCAACCACACCCGGCTTGACCGTGGTCACGTACACGGCGTGAACGCCCCAGGCGTGCCGCAGTCGTTCCGCCGAGGCGGTGACGTCGGCTGGTTCCTGCCCTGGAGCGAGGCGTAGCCGGAGCCGCAGTCCGGTCGATGTGGGCCGGATGACGCCGCGACGCGGCGGTACGGGGCGGACCTCACGGCGGGTGGTGGCCTTGACCGCCAGCATCCGGAGCCGGGACGGCGCTACGGTCAGGCCGCAGGCCTCCATGACCGAGCCGTAGGAGCTGAGGAGCCGGGCCGTGGATATCGGCAGGCCGACCGTGGACCAGTACACCCCTGGGTGCTTGGCCCGGGCGTAGGCGGCCCCGCCGCCGAGTGCGGCGACAGGACCAGCCACTTCCAGGAGTGTCGTCAGGTCGGTCATCAGGCAGCGGCCCCAGAAGCGGCCGGGAACGCGGCCGGTGTCACGGCGGCGGCGCGGTAGGCGATGCCGTGGCGCTGCTGCCCGTTGAAGACGCTCTCCCACGGCCGGGCCACCAGACCCGGAAGCGAGACCGGAGCCCCGAGCGTCAGCCCCTCGGACACTCCGCTCTCCGAACGATGACCTTGATCAGCGACGACTCGCCGTCCTCCAGGTAGACGACGCCAATCGTCATCAGGGCCTCTCCGCTGGTGGCGTCCTTGGCGATCTCGCCCGTCTGCCGGTCGCGGACCTTGGGCTCGGGCGCCTCGGTCAGCAGGATCGTTGCGGCGGAGGTCTCTACACGGATGGTGCGCAAGACTTCTTCCCATCTACTCGTCTATACAAGATGCAGCGTTCGAACCCGATCTCCGGGAACGGCAACCACCTTGTCACACAACTTACCCACTCGTCTATACGAGTATGCCTGTTGGGGTGTACGAGTCCGGAGAAGCGTCCCCGCGCACCACCGCCGATCACGCGATCAGGTCGCCGGGAGCTGGTACGACAGGACGTAGGCGTCGGCCGCCATCACCGTGTCGCAGACCTCCACGGCCCGCCCCTCACCGTCGAACGCGGTACGGATCAGGTGAATGACCGGCACGCCGGAGGCCAGCCGCAGCGTCCGAACCTCATCAGGCGAGGGCATCCGGGCACGGATCTCTTCCTCGAAGTGGTCGAGGCGGTGCCCCAGCTCCTCAAGCCGGGCATAGATGCCACCGGGCCCGGGGTTCGGCTCGGCGATCGGCGTACCGCGCGCGATGTCGAGCGGCAGGTACGAGGTGGCGAACTCCACGGGCCGCCCGTCCAGCAGATACCTCCGACGCCGGGCCAGCACCCGCCGCACGGACCCGAGCCGGGTGGAGACGTCCTGACTGGCCTTCTCCTCCTTGACCTCCAGGCTGTCCACCTGCGGGTGACTGCCGGCGGCGTCGGCCTCCACGATGAACGCGGACTTCCCCTGCTCGCGATGCCGCCGGGCGAACCGGTCGGAGGCGAGCCGCCTGACAGGCGGTCGTGGTCGCACGAAGACGCCCTTGCCGTGCTCGGCGTGCACCAGGCCCTCGCCCTGGAGGACGGAGAAGGAGTTTCGAACCGTCATACGGGAAACCCCGTAGTACTCGACTAGTTCGGCCTCGGAGGGCAGCTTTTCACCCTCCTTGAATCGCCCACGGTCGATGGCATCGCGCAGCTGGTCGGCGATCTGCCGGAAGACCGCACGATCGCTCGTGGGGTCAAGATCGCCGAGGAGGCCGGAGGAAAGAGAGGGCACGTGTACTCCTTTAGGTATCTAGACGAGTGGGCGAGCTTTGTTGCTACGGTGGAGAGCCTAGCCATCCGAGAGGGCAGAGGAACGTGAGCACCGACCGTCCGCACTCCGTGAGCGTCGCCGGAGTCATCGTCGACGACCAGGACCGCGCCCTCCTGATCAAACGCCGCGACAACGGCCACTGGGAACCCCCGGGCGGCATCCTCGAACGCGAGGAAACCATCCCCGAGGCCCTTCAGCGCGAAGTTCTCGAAGAGACCGGCATCAAGATCGCGCTTCCCGCGACCCTGACCGGAATCTACAAAAACATGAAGGGCTTGATCGTCTCCATGGTCTTCCGCTGCGAGGCCGCCGACGGCACGCCCACCACCGGGGACGAGACCCGCGCACTGCGCTGGGCCACCCGCGAAGAGGTCATCGAACTCGCCGCCGAGGCGTACGCGATCCGCGTCCTGGACGCATTGGACGCGGTATCCCCGCCGGCCATCCGCGCCCACGACGGCGTGAAACTCGTCTAGCCCGAACCCGCTGCACATGGCGGCCTACCAGCACGAAGGAACTTGTATGCACGAGTATACGAGCACCGCCCGGGTCTGGGGACTCACTTGCCCAGGTTTTCCGGAAGAGGTCAGCCGGGCCCGCCGCTGGACACGGGACATCCTGCGCGGATCTCCCCTGGCCGACGACGCCGAACTGATCGTGAGCGAGCTGAGCGCGAACGCGATCCTCCACACCGCGAGCGGCGGGGCAGGCAGCTTCCACCTGGCCCTCTCGGTCTCCCCCAAGGTGGTCGCACTGTCGGTCACCGACGAGGGAGGGACGAGCACCGCCCCGAAGGTCGAGCAACCGAGCATGGACGCGGTCCACGGCCGCGGCTTGGGGATGGTCAGCGTCATCGCACACCGGGTCGTCGTCCATGGCAGCCACAGCGGCTACACCGTGACCGCTGAACTCTTCACGGACGCTCAGTCGGGAGGACACCCGTGCTGATGGACAAGCCCCAGCGGGGCTTCTGGTGCGAGTGCTGGACGCAAGACGTCAACGACAAGACAGGGTGGCCGGCACTCCGGGCATCGTTCGACGCCTACTCGGCACCACAGGCAGACAGATGGGTCGCTGTCGCTCTGCGCACGATCTCACCAGCACTCGACCCGGACGCCTCCGACGAGGCCTGGGCCTGGCTCTACGACGGCCGCATCGACACGCGACGAGCCCTCTTGCGCATGGAACCCTGCACCGTCTCCGTGACCCACGCCAGCACCCGCATCACCTGGACGATCCGACCAGTGATCTTCCTACCGATGGCCCACCGGCAAGGCATCGAACTACCGCCCTGCGCACACGACTTCAAGCCTCAGCCGTCCGTCTAATCCCAGGTGAACGCGGCCACTGTCAACCATCAGCTGGGACCGAAGCGTCAAGCATCTACCGGGACCGGACAGCTCCAGCCGACCGACTGAGTTACAACTTTCTCTACTGGTTCAAGGCGGCTCGCTCCGCTCACCGCGCGCGGCCCGGCCCCCGGCCGGGCCTGCGCTCCTGTCTCCGCCCCGCTCCAGCCCGGCCGGCGCCCGTGCGCGCACAGCAATCAGCCACCTGATGCCAGAGAAGGGGTACGTCGTGGCTGAGGCGGTCGGCTCCACGGCTTTAGGCAGCCACTTTGGCCCGAGCCTCGAAGATCATGGCCCCAACGTCGTGCTTTACGGGCAGGTCCACAGACTGCCCGACGCGCCGGAAGCTTACGGGGCCATGATCACTCGCCCCAAAGCAGCTCCAGCCCAAAGCCGCTCCACCGCCCTAGTCGTATTGAGCACGAGCGTTGTTGGCGCTCGTACTCAATACAACTAGCGGGTGGCAGGCTAGCCGAGCCTGATGGAACGGGTGGTGGCCGTCGTGACGACGAAGTCCTCGTCGTCACGACGGAGCAGGCTAGGACATCCGCCCACCCATCTGAGGGCCACGTAGTTCAGGAACAACCCGGCGAACCTATGCGGTATGTCGGCTAATTCCAGTCAGTGCAGGAGTTGAGCTTCCTGTCGCCTTCGAAGCGCGCTACCTCGACCCCAGTGTGTTCAATGCCGTAATCGCTCCCTGCGGTCGTGCTGACCGAGAGAGTCTCCCCACTGCCCTTGTAGTTGGAGCGCCACGGCCACGTGAAAACTTGCTGGCTGCCGACAGGCTTGGTGAGGAGGCGGACTCGTACGTGATGTCCGTCGGCGGACGTGTCCGTGACCGACAGCGCGATCTTGTACTCTCCGTAAGGCCATCGGTCTCCTGACGGCACAGTCGCCCCCATGCTGCCTCGCGCCCCAGTCGTGGAGCAACTGGCGGTACCGCCGGCGCCTTGGGGCCCAAACACAGAAGCCGTGGACTCCGACCCAGCATCAGCGGGCCGGGGCGTGGCCGCCGCCTGACCGATCAGAGTGATCGAGGACACAACCGCTGCTGCGCAGGCTGTGGCTATACGCGTGCGAGTTCTCATGTTGCTTCTCCCTATCGGATGCCGGTGTCCCGACTTACCCACGGACGGGACCACCCGTGATCATGACGACTGATCGTTGTCGATCCGCTAGGGGGTCGCAAGCTGTATATCGAACCGATGGGCGATATTCGGTCATTGCTAGCGCACAGCTCAAGGTCGAGTACGTGGTCTGCGATCCGTGCAAGATCGGTTGGGCGGAAGCGCCTCACTCCTGCGAAGGCTATAAGCGCTGCGGCCTCGCCTCAGCCGCCCTCCGGTCCTTACACCAGGTTCACCCGAGAGCCCAGTGGTACACGGATGGCGGCCATTTCGCGAGGCTGAGCCCCTCTGAAGTTTTGTCAGCGTCGGCGTGCCCGGCGGCTACCATCAGCGGGGAAGGTGCCATCGTGTGGAACCGTGGCGAGCGTGAAGACACTCCCACCTCTGCGACCAGAGAACCCGTGATGACCGTCCGTCTCAGTTTCCGTCTCATTCAGGCCCGTTCACGGCCGTTCAGGCGAGACCAGGAGTCGGATGCAGCCCACGGGCGAGCCACCCATGAACCCAGGTGAACGCCCTCGAACGACGCCCACCACCCCACCAACACAGTTGGAAAGCATGGTGGGGCTGCCGGATTTGAAGCGCGACGCAGAGCGGCCCGCCGAGAACGGGCTGATGTGCGCCTTGCTTGTCGGTCAGATGTAGGTCCAGCGCCATGCGTTGGAGCTGTAGGTGCACTTGATCTTCCTGCCACCCGCAGTGGTGGTGATGGCGCCGTGGTCGCTGTTCCGGCAGAACTGTCCCGCCGAGTAGCAGTTTCCCGCGTTGGAGACGATCGTGCACGTGCCGGTGCTGTCCTGGCCGCTGCTGGCGCTGTCCTGGTTGCTGCCGCTGCTGCCGCTGCTGGCGGCTCTAGCAGTGGCTGTCTTGGTGACGGTGACTGTAGGGCCGGGCTTCGCCTTGGCCTTGACGGTATCGGTGACGGTCGGGCCGGGCTCGGGGGTAGCCGTGACAGTCGCGGTTATGGTCGTCGCGGGTTTGACCTTGGTCTCGACGGGCTGTTGTCTGTCATCCCCGGCGGAGCCTATGAGCGCGCCTGTTATGAGCAGGGCCGTGCCGCCAGCCCACACGAGTAACCGCTTGTGGAGTGGACGGCCATCGGACGGGCGCGGTGTCGGCGATGTTGAAGTGGTGTACGGGTTGGTCATCTCGTCCCCCAACAGGTTTCGGGTGGAGTGACCGTAGTGCCCGTCAGACCTGCGTATGGGAGCCGTGAAGAATGGGTGTCCATTCCGTGACCTGACCCTGATCGGTGTTCCGGCACAGGATGGTGGCGCCGAGCTGTAGGGGCTTCGAGGGGGCGAGGACCTTCGAGAGATGATCAGTCAAGCAGCACCTCGGAGCTGCGCCGTACAGCAGTGGAGTACAGGAACCACCAGCACCCTGCCCCGGGCTCTCATAGCCCTCGCGGAAGCGTGCATGACCTCCAATGACCGATCTCTACAGAGGCACGGCCCAGAAGGCTTCTGACATCCAGGGCTGACATCAACGACGCCGGACACGGGCATACGTCAGCGTCTCCGGACGGCCGCCGCACAGTCGCCAGCAGCAGCCGGAGCGGGCTCGGATCGAACTCCTAAAGCGGGTGTCGCAGGTTCGAATCCTGCCGGGGGCACCAGCCAAACGGCCCCGGACCGATCATGGTCCGGGGCCTTTGACATCCACTTGTCACATCATGCGGGCGGTCCGGAGCTCCCGTCGCCACCTCGACGCCCTTGGAGTCGGTGGAATCCTGGGCCGGGGATGTCGGGGCGGTGCATGCGCGCCGTGCCTGCCGGTACCTCTCGTTCAGTTGGTCGGCCGTCGCGCAGGGGAGTCCGAGATTCACACCCTCCTTGTCCACGGTCGTGCACGTCGCGCAAGTGATGCGGTGATGCGCCAGACGCACGTACGCCTCCGCCCGTGGGGCATCGACGAATGACGGGTACGGGGTACCACTCACGCCTCGGACTCCGTGTCCACACAGTGCCGTCCAGCGGCGATCAGCCGGGGCGACCGTGATCGGAGTGCACAGCACTGCGGCCGAGTCCATCGGCACCGACCAGTAAGAGGCGAACGTGTATCCCCATCTTCGCGTGGTGGGAATTGGCCCAGCAGCCTCGCTAGGCCGTGTGTCCGGCACTGATGGCGATGGTGGCTGGCGCAGCCAGGACGCTGTATTGGGTTTGTGAAGAGCGCCCCTCTTCGCTGACACCAGTACCTGACACCAACAAGGCCGGGCAGCGGCGGACGCTGCCGAACCTCGACGGACAGTCAGTCGAGGCGGGAGACGAGTTGGCCGACATTCCAGGGGCCACATGATCGACCTGATAAGGATGAGGCCATGGGTTCAATCCCGGTCAGCCTCACCAGCGCAGGACCCCGGGCCGGATGGGCCGGGGGTCCTGCCGCATGTTCGGACGACGCGGCAGCCGGAGACGGCTGCTGTGAAGTTTCCCCGTGATGCTGGACACTCGATGCTTACGCCGTGAGGGCGTGTCCTTGTTCGTGTCGCTGTCTTATCTCCAGCGGGGTGAGGTAGCCCCAGCCCGGATGTTTCCGCAGTCGCCGCCGGTTGTAGAAGGTCTCGATGAAGGCGAAGACCTCCGCTCGGGCACTCAGCCGGTCCGGCCAGCAGCGGGTGCCGATCTCTTCCTTCAAGAGCGCGAAGAACGACTCGGCGGCGGCGTTGTCGAAACACGACCCCGTGCGGCCCATGCTCTGCCGCAGCCCCAACCGGTTTATCTCGCGCCGGAGTTCGTCCGAGGTGTATTCACTGCCGCGGTCCGAATGCACGATGCAGCCGGGTTGGAGCCGGCCACGTCCGGCAGCCATGCCCAGCGCATCCACGACCAGGGATGCGCGGTGGTGGTCAGCCATCGAGTAGCCGACGATCTCGCGGGTTGCAAGGTCCAGCCAGGTCGCCAGATACAACCAGCCCTCATCGGTGGGGATGTAGGTGATGTCGCCGACGAGCTTCATCCCCGGCGCCGGTGCGGTGAAGTCGCGGGCGATCAGGTCCGGGGCGGGCACCGCCCTTTTGGCCGGACGGGTCAGGCCCTTTCGCCTGCGCCGTGTGACGCCGCTGATGCCGCGTTCACGCATGACGCGCTCGATCCGCTTGCGGTTCACGCGGTGCCCGAGCCGACGCAGACCGGCGTGGATGCGCGGCACTCCGTAGGAGCTGCGGGAGGCGAGGTGCAGTACGGTGATCTCGTGCGCCAGGACATCGTCCGCGGCCTGCTTCGCCCGCCCGGTCTTCTCACCGGCCAGCCATGCGTAGAAGGAGGAGCGGGCCACCTTCAGCAGCCGGCACAGCAGAGCAACATGGTGGGTGGTCTTCTCCGCCTCGATGAACGCGTACACCTCGCTCATCGATCGCTCTCCTTCGCGAAGAAGACCGCCGCTTTTCGCAGCACCTCGATCGTCTCCGCCTGCTCGGCGGCCAGCCTCCGCAGCCGGCGCAGCTCTTCACGCTCGGCCGTCGTCAGCTCTCCCGGCGCCCCCTGCCCGCGGTCGATCTCATCCTGCTTGACCCAGTTCCGCAGGCCCTCGGCACTGACCCCGAGCTGCCGGGCCACCTCGGTGACGGTCTTCCCGGAGGAACGCACGAGAGCGACCGCGTCCCGTTTGAACTCCTCCGTGTACCGCCTGCTGCGGTTGCTTTTACTTCCCACCTGGCACTACTTCCTCTGGAACTCACGTCCCAGTCTCCAGGTGTCCACGATCAGGGGAAGGTTCAGCTGTCAGCGCACCAGGGTGTACAGCCCGACTGCCATAAGACCGATTCCCGCGATCCCGAATTGGATCCGCATGGTGGTAGGGCTCAGCCAGGGCGTTCCGTATCGTGTCCGCCGGGTGAACACCGCGTCCGCCCAATCCCACACCCACACGTCGACACCGCGGTAACCGCATGCCACTGCCATGGAAGCGCTGCCCGCGAGCAGTGCGAGTACTCCACGAAAAACCAACGCCGCTCCCTTGCCCAACCCCACGACGAGCGTCACATCGCGGCATTGTTGCAGGGGACGCCGAAGGTGCCCGCACCTGATCCACTGTTTCGACCGCTGGCCGGCTGTGGTGCGGTAGCGCTGAGCGACCCACGCGGAGCTATGGACCAGAGGTTGCCCCGTGCCCCAGCCGTGCCCGATCGAGCGGGGAACCACGGGGTACACCGGGCAGTCACGGTAGTCGGACACAAGCACGGCCCCCGACCAAACACCCGGGTCAGGGGCCGTTTTCAGTGCTCATCGCGCGGAGGCGGTGGGTTTTGAACCCACGGTGACATCGCTGGCACGACGGTTTTCAAGGACGACTCAGAGGGCGTTAAGTCCCGTTCCTGGTGATGTGGTGTCGCCCGTTCGTGGGTGATGGGGTGGTTCCTCCCTCGCGTCATGTCGTGTGCATGATGGG
>NZ_JBSFVB010000041.1:0-6090 GCF_053592115.1 Streptomyces sp. NPDC002788
TGGATGGCCGGCGAGCAGGCCCGCGCCGCCCGCCGGGCCGCCGACGACGCCCTCGCCCACGAGATCACCGCCTTGCACATCGCCTCCCGGTGCACGCGCAGCGTGGCGGGACGGAGAATTCTCCCCGCCGGAATGGGCGGAATGTCGTAGGTAGCGGAACTGGACAAGGGGCAACGCGAGCGCTGTGATTTCGGTCGATAGGGTCCTGTGTTGCGTCGGCTTCTTCACGCGGCGGCCCCGAGGGTGTCGGTGCCCGGCCGCCCGGCGCGCCGGCCGTTGACGGACGGCATGGCAGCGTGGGAGCGGTCGGCGAGGACCGGACGGCCGGTGTGCTTGCCCGCGTACATCGCGGCGTCGGCGGCCCGCTGAAGCAGCGACAGGTCCGTCGTGCCGAGGATGTCGGGGCAGGCGGCGCCGATCGACGCGGCGACGTCGACCAGGGCGCCGTCGCCGATGTCAGCGGCCGCCGACACAAACTTGCGTTGAGTGGCAACTCTCCGGCGCGTAACATGCGGTTAGGCGCAACTTTTGCCGTACAGTGCGAGCACCTGTACTGCGAAGGATCATCTTCTCGTGCAGGGCCAGGGTGTGGATCGACCCCCACTTCCCGTCCAGACGCTGCCCCTTCACGGACAGCAGCAGATGGTCATGGAGCAAGGGCATGCCCGAGCGCGCCTCGTAGTGGCGGAAGCGCGCGGCGACCAGACCACCGGGCGGCCGCACCCGGTAGATGCCGTCCTTGCCGTACCGGATCACCGCCACCTCGTCCTCGATCCACTCCAGCACCCGCTCGATCGCGCGCGTCGTGCCCGACGGCGTGCCCGAGGCCGCGGCGACCGTTCTGCGTACGGCCCGCGAGCTGCTGCGCCAGTCCTACTACTGCTACGAGTTCTCCACCGTGGCGGTCATGCACTCCCTGATCGCGGTGGAGATCGTGCTGCGCGACCGTATCCCCGACGCGGGCAAGAAGCCGCTGCACCAGCTCATCAAGCAGGGCGCCGCCGACGGGGTCCTGACGGCCCGGCAGGCGGAGTACCTCGACTATGGTCGGCAGATCCGCAACGGCATGGCGCACGGCCAGACCACTCACGCGGCGATGCCGCTGGCCATGGCGGTGCCGATGGTGACGACCTCGTGCTCTGCGCCGCACCTGCCTGACGATCACGGATCGGTAACGGCGCTCGGTGAAGCGTCACACCGTCGACTTTCGCCACACCTCTAGCAAGTGACGGGGGAATTCCATCTGGACCCCCGCGCCACTGCGTGAGGAGCTTCGTCATGACGTACGCCAGCAGCGCCCGGCAGCCCGAGCCGCGCCCGACCTGGACAAGGGGTGCCGAACGTCTTCCGGGCGGCCCGGAATCCAGTGCCGTGAACGGTGCCGCGAACGATTCCAACGTCGTCCCGATCACCGCAGCTCACACCGCCCGCCAGGGGGTCTCCCGGCGCGCTGACACCTTTCTCCCTTCCCCTGAGACGTCGGCGAAGGGGAAGAAGTCCACCCCCGCGGCCAAGGTGCGGGCCGATGCGCTGCGGATGCTGGGGTGCGTGCGTATAGCCACGGTCCGGCAGATGGCTGAGGTAATCACGAGGAATGAGTCGGACGGCCGGTCGTACGTGCGCAGGGCGATGAACAAGCTGGCGGAGCTCGGGCTGGCGGAAACGAACGGCAAGGACGGCAAGCACCAGATCTGGAACCTGACCCCGGCAGGGCAGAAGGCTCTGGCCGACGGCAACGAGCTGCCTCCCCGACCGAAGGCCGGCACCGGAGCGAGGGCCGTTCGCGCCGGGTTCGGCCCGCACGGCGTCGCGGTGACGGACATGATCCTCGCCTACGGCCGCCGCAAGTACCTGACCGACTGGCAGGTGGAGGTCAACCACGCCATCAAGGAGACCGGCCTGAGCTTCAACACCGACGCCGTCCTCGCGCTGCCGACCAAGACCAGCGAGGTGCGCCTCTTCGAGCTCGACAACGGCACCATGTCCCAGGCCCGCCTCGCCAAGGAGGTCTGGGACTACGAGCGCTACGCCGGACACCGCGTCTGGGAAGGCGCCCGCGGCACGATCGGCAACACGTTCCCGTTCTGGCAGCGCCACCGCTACACCCGCTCCCAGACCTTCCCGCGGCTGCACGTCGTCCTGGCGGGCAAGGAGGAGCACCTGCTCGACAACCGCCTCCAGGCGCTCGCCGCCGACGTGAAAAGGCATCGCCGTCGCGGTCTGGGTGAACACCCTGCCCCGGCTCCAGCGCGGCGAGCCCTGGTACGAGATCGGCGTCGACGACCCGGACCGGCGCCGCTGGCGCTACCCCGAACCGCCCGGCCGCTGAGGCAGAGCTGCCGGAGACGAGGACGCTCCCTCACGCAACAGCCGTGGGGGAGCGCCCTCGTGGACCACGCCGCGCCGGTCAGGCCAGGGCGGCCTGCTTCGCCAGCGCGGCGAGTGGGGAGCGCCGGCCCTTCTCCACCGCGCGCAGTTGCTCCCAGTCGAGTTCCGGGTGGGCGGGGACGACCGCGTCGACGGACGCCGTGGTGCAGAGAGCGACGTCTACGGCCCCGGCCCGGCTCGTGCCGAAGCGGACCTCGATCGAGTGGCGCGGCGGCGCGCACCAGTGGAGTGCTGCCTGAAGACCTGTCCTGCTCTGCGGTCAGGCCGCAGGAGCCGTGGCCACAGACGGATGGCACCGCGCTCACCCGGCCGTGTGGCCGTCGGCTGTCGGCGAGGGCGCGCCGGGCGTTGGCAAACGGGTGGCCCGAAGGCGTCCCTGGGGGCTGTTGCACTGCGGCGGGGAACCGATGGTCGGTGATGCTGGAATCGGCCGGCACACCGTGAGAGAGGAACCGCACGATGGAACAGTCGGAGCTGGAGAGCAAGGTCCAGAAGCTGGAGACGGGCCTGGCCGTCCAGGAAGCGTCCATGGCCGGGGCGCAGGCCACGCAGGCGGCGGCGCAGGCGGGAATGACCTCGACGTTCACCGCGACGCAGACCGGGACGTGGGCGGTGATGGCCACCGGCAGTGTCGCCCTGCTGGTCGGGATCTTCCTCGGCATGGCGATCGCCAAGGACTGACAGTCGGCCCCGCCCTACCGGGAGCCGCCCGTCTGGCTTTGCCGCCCCCGTCTGACCGGTGTGGTCCGGCGGGGGCGGCCCGTTGCGGGGCTGCCGTGGTCTTTGCAGAGGATCCCGGCGTTCACCTCACGTGGTGAACGTTCCCCATGTGCGCGCGGGGGGCGACCATGACGGTCCTGCGATCACTCGTTTGCCGATGGGTACCGGGCGCCCGCCACCGGGCCGGTGTCACGGATTGTCGTGGCCGTGCCTTGACGCTCTGTTTAGATCGCCACATATGGGCACTCAATAGGGCATACGATCTTGACGCTTTCCCGCCCGCGGAGCGCATCAGGTGCTCCCCGCGACAAGAAGAGGTGCCTTCCATGAGCGCTGCAGACCCGGTTGGTAAGGCCAGCCCTCACAGGGGTGACGGCGCGGCCGCTCACCGGCCGCGCCGACTGTCGACGGAGACGAAGGCGGCCTTCAAGACCACCGAGTTCTTCGTCTATATCGCCGCGGTCGTCGCGGTGCTGATCGCCTCCATGGTCGTGGGAGACGACGAGGGCCACGCCGACTACTTCCGCGCCGACAAGGCGTGGCTGTACATCGTGATCCTCACCGTCGGCTACATGATCAGCCGAGGCCTGGCCAAGTCCGGCAGCCGCGACCCGTACGACGACTGAGCACCGCTGCGACAGCGTGTCGGGGACGTACCGCATCGGCACCGCGGCCGCCACCACACTCCTACCTGCTCCGGCCGGTCGTGCCGGGGAAACCGTGCCGATGGAAGCCCTGGAAGGCATCCTGTGCTGCGATTCGTCCCGTCTTCCAGGCTGCGGATGTCCCTGGTGCGTCATGAAGCCGGTGGCGGACGTCTGGAGATGGTGGCGCCTTTGGATCGTCGCCGATCGGTGTCCGTGCCGGGCTGCGGTGGCCGCAATCCGGTCGTTGATGAATGAGGCGGGCGAAAGCGGAGAGTCGCAAGGTAGCGGGTGCCACTGCCACGAGTCCGCTTGGTCAGCGGGCACCGTCTCCGTCTTCAGTGGGCCTTCTGGCCCGGCGGCGCCGCTCCATCCTGGAGGTCTCGCATGCCTGTTTCCGCTTCGCCCGATCCGCTTGCCCAGCTGTCCGCCGCGGGGGTGTCAGTCTGGCTGGACGACCTGTCCCGTGAGCTGCTGGCCGGCGGGGAACTGAAGGAGCTGATCACGGACAAGCACGTGGTGGGGGTCACCACGAACCCCACGATCTTCGCCTCGGCGCTGTCCAAGGGAGACAGCTACAACGACCAGTTGCGCCGCCTGGGCGGTGAGGGGGCGGGCGTCGATGACGCGGTCTTCGAGCTGACCACCGCCGATGTGCGGGAGGGCTGCCGGGCGTTCCGCGATGTCTACCGGCGCACCGGCGGGCGGGACGGGCGGGTGTCGATCGAGGTCGATCCGCGGCTGGCCCGTGATGCGCAGGCCACGCTCGCCCAGGCGGTGAAGCTGTGGGAGACGGTAGCGGAGCCGAACCTGTTCGTGAAGATTCCGGCGACCCGCGAGGGACTGGCGGCGGTCACCGCCGCCATCGCCCGGGGTATCAGCGTCAACGTCACGCTGATCTTCTCGCTGGAGCGCTACCGGGATGTGATGGACGCCTACCAGACTGGTCTGGAGCAGGCCCTGGCCGCGGGACGCGACCTGTCGGACATTCACTCGGTCGCCTCGTTCTTCGTCTCCCGCGTCGACTCCGAGGTCGACCGCCGTCTCGACGCCCTGGGCACCTCACAGGCCCGGGCGCTCAAGGGCAGAGCTGCCATCGCCAATGCCCGGCTGGCATACCAGGCGTACGAGCAGGTGGTGGCCGAGCCGCGCTGGCAGATCCTGGCCGAGGCGGGGGCGCGTGCCCAGCGCCCGCTGTGGGCGTCCACCGGGGTCAAGAACCCGGCGTACCAGGACACGATGTATGTCAGCGAGCTGGCCATCGCGGGCACGGTGAACACCATGCCGGGCACCACGCTGGCCGCGTTCGCCGACCACGGCACCCTTCCTGACCATGCGCCGACCGCCCAGGACTACGCCGCGGCCGCAGCCCACCTGGAGGCGCTGGAGCACGCCGGCGTCGACTTCGCGGACGTGACCGACACCCTGGAACGCGAGGGACTGGACAAGTTCGAGAGCAGCTGGTCGGAGCTCGCCATCTTGGTCGACGAGGAGATGCGCTCCGAAGCCGGGAAGGCGGCCGGGAGCGGATCCGCGGAGGATGGTTCCGGCAGTGCCGGTCTGCTGTCGATCTATCTCAACGACCACTATTCCGGTGCGACCGGTGGCCTGGAGCTCTTCCGGCGAGCCGCCCAGGCACAGCAGGGCGAAGAACGGGAAGCGTCCCTTGCCGATCTGGCCCGTCAGGTGGAGGCAGACCGCGACGCGCTGGCACAGATCATGGCCGACCTGGAGGTGTCCGTCGACCACACCAAGGTTGCTCTGGGCTGGTTGGCGGAAAAGGCCGGCCGCCTCAAGACCAACGGTCATCTCTTCTCCCGCTCCCCGCTCAGCGACGTGCTGGAGGCCGAGGCGATGCTCCTGGGCGTTCAGGGCAAAGCGGCGTGCTGGCGCACCCTGCGTGCCCTGTCCGAGACCGACCGGCGCTTGGACACCGCGCACCTGGACATCCTGCTGGAACGTGCCGAGCGCCAGAGCGCGGCTCTGGAGGAGATACGGATCGCGGCAGTCACCCGAACGCTCCGCCCCCAGCCCACCCCCGCACAGTGATCCGGGTCACCGCTCCCGGGCAATGGGCCCGGCAGCGCCTCCACCGCGGTCTCACCGCTCGCCCTCCGCGGCCACCCTCGACGTGCCATCTGGCGGCACACGTTGCGCACACGAGCCGGTTCCAGGCGGACTCGGTGGACACTGGCCTGCGAGCCTGCGAGCCTGCGTCTTCGGGCGAGGGGCTGGCTCATCACGTGTCCCAGCGCACCAGCATCAAGCTGCACACGGTGGCCGAGTCGGTGATTGCCTGGGCGCTGGGGCAGCCGCTGCCGGAGCTGGTGGGGCGGGA
>NZ_JBSFVB010000042.1:0-5140 GCF_053592115.1 Streptomyces sp. NPDC002788
GTGCACCGGGAGGCGATGTGCAAGGCGGTGATCTCGTGGGCGAGGGCGTCGTCGGCGGCCCGGCGGGCGGCGCGGGCCTGCTCGCCGGCCATCCAAGCGTAGAAGGAGGAGCGGGCCACTTTCAGCAGCCGGCACAACAGAGCGACTGGGTGGGTGTGTGGACGATCACGTAATTCCCCGGGGCCGCGGTCACGTAATTCCCCAGGGTCCCGTCCTATTATGCGAGCTCGCGTCCGGGTCCTCACGGGTTCGCTCCTTCCTCAGGGCTGGATCCGGTGGACGAGCAGATGCCGTTCGCCGGCGTCGAGACCAGCCGGCGCCTCGCCCACAGCGGCTGGGGCACGCGTACGGGATGGAGGCGGCTTGGGCGGTGCTGGACCTCGCCGACCAGCAGCCCGCCTCTCGTCCACCTCGGCCTGGTAGCCGGGTCAGTTGCAGTCGGCGGTGATCGTCGTGCCGGTGACGGCGGCGAGCTGGATCTCCAGCGGCCTGTCCTGTCCGTCCACGGAGATCCTCAGCAGGAGTGTCCGGGCCGTGCGTCACCGGAGGGTTCACCGGCTACGCGCCGGGTGCCCACCAGGTGAGGGCGGTCCCGATGAACAGGCAGGCCAGCGCCAGCGCGACGGCGCGGCGGGCGAGCGTCAGCCGACGCTCCGCCCGGATCGCGGTGGCGACCTCGAAGTTGTCCACCGAACCGTACTCACGGTGGATATCGGCCAGCGTGATCGCCAACGGCCTCGTCCCGGACTGCGCGGCCAAGGCGTGCCACAGGCCCGTAACGGCGAGGGCGAGCCCGCCGCCGATCAGTACGGTGACCCCTAGCCGCCACAGCGGCGGAAGGTCGGCTGTGGTGGTCCGTCCCTTGATCACGACTGCTGTGCCGATCAGGGTTACAAGGGCCGCCAGGCCGTTGCGCCATGCCTCTGCGCTGGCCCGCACACTCGGCAGCGACTCGCGCACCAGGGCCTGGAACCGGTCGCGCTCCGCCAGATCGGTCTCGGTGGGCGGTCGCGCGGGGAGGCGGGGCACCAGGTTCATCCCGCGACCAATTCGATCCGGAAGCTGGCCCCGCAACCGATCGCCCCCGCCGGGGCGTTCCCGTGCTCGGTGCCGCAGCTGCAGGTCACATCCAACATCACGGCGGCCGGCTGCTCGCCCTCCCCGCCGCGGCTGGGCCCGGACAGGCCAGTGAGTGCAGTGGTCACCTGACGGTCCACCAGGTGGTGCCCACAGCGGGGGCACGGACCAGAGACCACGAAGCAGGGCGCGCCGCCTCCTGCGTACGGGGTGACGGTGAGGTCGCCCGTTTCCAGGAATTCAAAGGCGCGTTCGGTCCACCTGAAGTCGGTAGTGGGCAGGTAGTCGAGAGCGGCTGCTTCGAACATGGCATCACTGTAGTGGGCGGCGGTCTACGCTGGGGCCGCTTCGAAACCATCTGCTGCGGCAAGGGGGGCCATGCCGGTCGATGAGGGCGAGTACAGCGGTTTCTACCGGAGCGGCGTGCGCGCGTTGGGACGGCAACAGTACGCGGAGGCGTTCTACTGGTTCTCCCGCGCGCATGGCGCCGGGCACCCGGAGGCGGCCGACCAGATCTACCGACTGCTCCGCACTGTGGGCGAGCCGGGCGATCCCTTCATCGTCTGGCGTCCGACGACCGAGCCGGTGATGCTCTACGCGGCCGCGGCACGCTCGTACAGCGAGTTCACGGACACAGGCGATGTTGACCTGCTGAACCGGGCGGTCGACTTCAACCGGGAGGCCGTGCGGTCGGCGCCTTTTGATCTTCCCGCCCGTATCCTCATGCTGGCCTCGCTGCGTGACGTGCTGAAAGACCGGTATGACCGCCGGGGACGGACAGAGGACCTCGACGAGGCACTCGGCGCCGCGTACGCGGCGCTGAAGGTCCTGCCGACCGGTCACTGCGCGCGGTTGAGGGCCACTCAGGTCCTGATCGCTTTGGAGCGTGCGCGCTACCAGGCCACCGGAGAGGCGGGCCCGCTCCGCACTGCCGTCGAGGAGATCGGCAGACCGGCCCTGGCACAGCCCGGCGGCACCCCGGAAGACCGGGTGGCGCTGGAGTCGAGCCTCTGCGCGGCACTGGTGTTCCTGGCCCGGCACACCAGCACGGACCTCCTCCTGGACGAGGCCGTCGACCTGGGCCAGGCGGCGGTCGGGCGTACCACCTCCGACGATGCGGTGTCACGGATCAACCTGGGATCGGCACTGGTCACCCGCGGCACACAGCGCAGTTCACTGGACGACCTGAACGCCGCAGTCGAAGTGCTGCTCGCGGCCGTGGAAGCGGACGATACCCAGCACGCCTTGGCAGCGACGATGCTCAGGGCGGCGTTGCAGACGCGGGCCGACATGACCGGACGGGCCGCGGACAGTCGGGACGCCGAGGCGGTCGAGGAGTACCTGCGGGAAGCTCTGCGAGGCGCGCCGACGGGCCACCCGCAGCGGCTGGTGCAGGAGGCGTTCGCCGTTCGCGACGGGGCCGCCGTGGACGCGGCCCGTCGCGCGCTGGACTCCCTGCCGTTGACCCATGTGGAGCGGCCGATC
Organism: Streptomyces sp. NPDC002788; assembly: GCF_053592115.1. Taxonomy (NCBI): domain Bacteria; kingdom Bacillati; phylum Actinomycetota; class Actinomycetes; order Kitasatosporales; family Streptomycetaceae; genus Streptomyces; species Streptomyces sp. NPDC002788. Next base: position 2,563 of record NZ_JBSFVB010000042.1, read on the forward strand.
GTCGCGGCGAAGCTGGCCCAGGCGCTGGAGGCCGCCGGTCGATGGAGCGAGGCTGTCGAAGTGGCACGGGAGGCGGCTGCGCTGGCGAGCGGCGGCAGAGCGGTGGTCGACGCGAACCGAATTCTCGGCAAGCTGCTGATGGGCGCCGATCAGCACGGGGTTGTCGCTCACGAGGGCGAGATGCTGGAGGCCTTTACGGCGGCCGCCGCGGTGTGCGCTGAGACGGACTGCGTCTACGCCGAGGTGAAGACCGGCCAGGCCGTGGCGCTGATCAACCGGTTCCTCCGCGACGGGGACGAGTCGGACCGCCGGGCGGCGGTGGCGGCTCTCCGGGCGGCGGCGGAAGCGACGGGCTCCTCCGTCCAGGACCGGCTGTTCGCCGCGCGCTGCTGGGGCGGGGTCGCGATGGAGGTTGACGACCTGGCCGACGCCCTGGCGGCGTCCTGCGCCGCAGTCACGCTGCTGCGGGAGTTCGGCTGGGCGGGCCTGGACCGCGACGACCAGGTGCAGAGCATCCAGGACGGCGCGGCGATGCCGCGCGAGGCGGCGGCCCTGGCGATCAGCACCGGGCAGCCCGAGCTGGCGGTGGAACTGCTCGAACAGGGGCGGTCGGTGCTGTGGGGCTCGACCCTGCACCTGCGCGAGGACCTCGCCGCCCTCGCGGCCCGCGACCGCGATCGCGCCGCTGAACTGGAGCAGATCCGCGCGACGCTCAACAAGGACAACCGACTCGACCAGGAAACACGTCTGCGGCTGGCCCGCCGCTGGCAGCAACTGGTGTGCGAGGTACGGGAGCTGCGCGGGTTTGCCGCATTCCTCGGACCGGCCACATTCGACGCGCTCGCCCCCGCTGCGGAGGAAGGACCGGTCGTCATCGTCAACATCAGCACCATCCGCTGCGACGCGATCCTCCTGTTACCGGGCGGAAGGATCGAGGTCGTGGAACTGCCCGATGTGAACGTGCCGGGCATCGACGCGGTCGCCAACACCTACCTGAGCCACCTGGAGGCCGCCGTGAAGCCGAGCGCCACCTTCCTGATACGCGAGCGTGCCCGGCACACCATGCACAACACGCTGGAGTGGCTCTGGGAACACATCGCCCGGCCGGTCCTCGACCGGCTCGACCGGCTGGCCTGGCAGACCGAGTCGACAACCCCGCCCCGGCTGTGGTGGTGCCCCACGGCGTCCCTCACCGCTCTGCCGCTGCACGCCGCCGGTCGCTACCCGCGCAGCGCCGCCGACCACATCGAACCGGTCGGCCTGCCGTACGCGGCTGTGTCCTCGTACACCACCACACTGTCCGCCCTCGTCGACGCCCGGCGGCGGCCCGCGCCCGCGGATCCCACGCTGCTGGCGGTCGCGCTGACCGACACCGAACGCGGCCATGCCCTGCTGCCCGCAGTGGCGGCGGAACTCCGTGCGCTCGACGAGATCCTCGGCCGTCGCCGGCTGACGGTTCTGGCCGAGGACGCGGCCACTTCGGCGGCCGTACGGCAACAGCTGCCCGCGCACGCCTGGGCGCACTTCGCCTGCCACGGCTGGATCGACATGACGGCACCCGCCGGCTCGGGCCTCTGCCTGCGGGACGGTGACCTCAACCTCCTCGACATCGCGGACCTGCAACTTGACACGGCTGACCTCGCGTTCCTGTCTGCCTGCCACACGCGACTGGGCGCCGCGCATCTCCCGGACGAGGCCGTGCACACCGCCGCCGCACTGCGCATCGCGGGATTCCGGCACGTTGTGGCGGCCCTATGGTCCATCAACGACCAGGCCGCACCCCAGGTGGCCGCCGCCTTCTACCGCCACCTCGCCGGCCCGGACGGCCCGACCTCCGCCGACGCCGCTCGGGCCCTCCACCACGCCGTCGCCGAACTCCGCGCCCAGCACCCCACCGACCCGACCCTCTGGGTCCCCTTCGTCCACGACGGTCCGTAACCGAGACTGCGGGCCGGTCAGGTTGTCGTTCGTCGCGGGCCGGCAGCCTGAGGCCATGAGCGGCCGATCGACCCGCACCAGGGACGGCATCAGCCGGCATCAGCCCGGCACGCGGAACCGCCGGGTATGCCGAGGTGCAACGCGTTGGCCGTCCAGTACGAGGAAGTCACGCTCTCCTTGCCATCCGGTGCGTCCGTCGGCTTCTCGGCTCGCAGGTCGGGGGAGACGACTGCGGCTCCAAGATGGTCAGGAACCTTAACCCCGCTCCGGCATGCCCCATGGGAAACCAGAAGGAGGCCGGATGGATCACTACTCAGTTCTCAAACCACCACAACAGGGAAGTTCTACTGGATTCCCGAGTGGCCGGGGCAACCCTCTCGACCGCCATCCCCATGGGGAATCGTGACCGCGGAGGTGGGGAATTACGCGACGCTCAAGCGGGCGGAACTGGGGAATTGCGTGATCGCTGACAGTGGGTGGTCTTCTCCGCCTCGATGAACGCATACACGTCGTTCATCGATCGCTCTCCTTCGCGAAGAAGACCGCCGCTTTTCGCAGCACCTCGATCGTCTCGGCCTGCTCACGGTTCTGCCGCCGCAGCCGACGCAGTTCCTCCCGCTCCGCGCTTGTGAGCTCGCCC
>NZ_JBSFVB010000043.1:1657-3410 GCF_053592115.1 Streptomyces sp. NPDC002788
CGTGCCGGGCACGCTGTTGGGTGTCTGAGGGAATGGATTTTTCCTCAGTCGCCGGCCCCAGTGCACTCGAATCGTAAGGGTTCGGGGTGATGGGTGGCTGGTCGTTGTTTGAGAACTGCACAGTGGACGCGAGCATCTGTGGCCAAGTTTTTAAGGGCGCACGGTGGATGCCTTGGCACCAGGAACCGATGAAGGACGTGGGAGGCCACGATAGTCCCCGGGGAGTCGTCAACCAGGCTTTGATCCGGGGGTTTCCGAATGGGGAAACCCGGCAGTCGTCATGGGCTGTCACCCACTGCTGAACACATAGGCAGTGTGGAGGGAACGCGGGGAAGTGAAACATCTCAGTACCCGCAGGAAGAGAAAACAACCGTGATTCCGGGAGTAGTGGCGAGCGAAACCGGATGAGGCCAAACCGTATGCGTGTGAGACCCGGCAGGGGTTGCGTATACGGGGTTGTGGGATCTCTCTTTCATGGTCTGCCGGCCATGAGACGAGTCAGAAACCGTTGATGTAGGCGAAGGACATGCGAAAGGTCCGGCGTAGAGGGTAAGACCCCCGTAGTCGAAACGTCAGCGGCTCGTTTGAGAGACACCCAAGTAGCACGGGGCCCGAGAAATCCCGTGTGAATCTGGCGGGACCACCCGCTAAGCCTAAATATTCCCTGGTGACCGATAGCGGATAGTACCGTGAGGGAATGGTGAAAAGTACCGCGGGAGCGGAGTGAAATAGTACCTGAAACCGTGTGCCTACAAGCCGTGGGAGCGTCGGAACAAGGCTTGCCTTGTTCTCGTGACTGCGTGCCTTTTGAAGAATGAGCCTGCGAGTTTGCGGTGTGTTGCGAGGTTAACCCGAGTGGGGAAGCCGTAGCGAAAGCGAGTCCGAATAGGGCGTTTTAGTAGCGCGCTCAAGACCCGAAGCGGAGTGATCTAGCCATGGGCAGGTTGAAGCGGAGGTAAGACTTCGTGGAGGACCGAACCCACCAGGGTTGAAAACCTGGGGGATGACCTGTGGTTAGGGGTGAAAGGCCAATCAAACTCCGTGATAGCTGGTTCTCCCCGAAATGCATTTAGGTGCAGCGTCGTGTGTTTCTTGCCGGAGGTAGAGCACTGGATAGGCGATGGGCCCTACCGGGTTACTGACCTTAGCCAAACTCCGAATGCCGGTAAGTGAGAGCGCGGCAGTGAGACTGTGGGGGATAAGCTCCATGGTCGAGAGGGAAACAGCCCAGAGCATCGACTAAGGCCCCTAAGCGTACGCTAAGTGGGAAAGGATGTGGAGTCGCAGAGACAACCAGGAGGTTGGCTTAGAAGCAGCCACCCTTGAAAGAGTGCGTAATAGCTCACTGGTCTAGTGATTCCGCGCCGACAATGTAGCGGGGCTCAAGCGTACCGCCGAAGTCGTGTCATTGCAGCAATACGGCCAACGCCGGCTGTGATGGGTAGGGGAGCGTCGTGTGCCGGGTGAAGCAGCACCGGAAGGTAGTTGTGGACGGTTCACGAGTGAGAATGCAGGCATGAGTAGCGATTCACACGTGAGAAACGTGTGCGCCGATTGACTAAGGGTTCCTGGGTCAAGCTGATCTGCCCAGGGTAAGTCGGGACCTAAGGCGAGGCCGACAGGCGTAGTCGATGGATAACCGGTTGATATTCCGGTACCCGCTGTGAAGCGTCAAACATCGAGCATCGTGATGCTAAGGCCGTGAAGCCGTTCCGGACCCTTCGGGGAAAGGAAAGTGGTGGAGCCGTCGAAC
>NZ_JBSFVB010000043.1:3501-5038 GCF_053592115.1 Streptomyces sp. NPDC002788
CGTCGAACCAAGCGGTTAGTAGGTGAGTGATGGGGTGACGCAGGAAGGTAGTCCATCCCGGGCGGTGGTTGTCCCGGGGTAAGGGTGTAGGCCGTGCGATAGGTAAATCCGTCGCACTTGTGGCTGAGACCTGATGCCGAGCCGATTGTGGTGAAGTGGATGATCCTATGCTGTCGAGAAAAGCCTCTAGCGAGTTTCATGGCGGCCCGTACCCTAAACCGACTCAGGTGGTCAGGTAGAGAATACCGAGGCGTTCGGGTGAACTATGGTTAAGGAACTCGGCAAAATGCCCCCGTAACTTCGGGAGAAGGGGGGCCACGCTCGGTGATCCGATTTACTCGGTGAGCTGGGGGTGGCCGCAGAGACCAGCGAGAAGCGACTGTTTACTAAAAACACAGGTCCGTGCGAAGCCGTAAGGCGATGTATACGGACTGACGCCTGCCCGGTGCTGGAACGTTAAGGGGACCGGTTAGCTCCATTTCGGTGGGGCGAAGCTGAGAACTTAAGCGCCAGTAAACGGCGGTGGTAACTATAACCATCCTAAGGTAGCGAAATTCCTTGTCGGGTAAGTTCCGACCTGCACGAATGGCGTAACGACTTCTCGACTGTCTCAACCATAGGCCCGGTGAAATTGCACTACGAGTAAAGATGCTCGTTTCGCGCAGCAGGACGGAAAGACCCCGGGACCTTTACTACAGTTTGATATTGGTGTTCGGTTCGGCTTGTGTAGGATAGCTGGGAGACTTTGAACTCTGGACGCCAGTTCAGGGGGAGTCGTCGTTGAAATACCAGTCTGGTCGTGCTGGATGTCTAACCTGGGTCCGTGATCCGGATCAGGGACAGTGTCTGATGGGTAGTTTAACTGGGGCGGTTGCCTCCTAAAGAGTAACGGAGGCGCCCAAAGGTTCCCTCAGCCTGGTTGGCAATCAGGTGTTGAGTGTAAGTGCACAAGGGAGCTTGACTGTGAGACCGACGGGTCGAGCAGGGACGAAAGTCGGGACTAGTGATCCGGCGGTGGCTTGTGGAAGCGCCGTCGCTCAACGGATAAAAGGTACCCCGGGGATAACAGGCTGATCTTCCCCAAGAGTCCATATCGACGGGATGGTTTGGCACCTCGATGTCGGCTCGTCGCATCCTGGGGCTGGAGTCGGTCCCAAGGGTTGGGCTGTTCGCCCATTAAAGCGGTACGCGAGCTGGGTTTAGAACGTCGTGAGACAGTTCGGTCCCTATCCGCTGTGCGCGTAGGAATATTGAGAAGGGCTGTCCCTAGTACGAGAGGACCGGGACGGACGAACCTCTGGTGTGCCAGTTGTTCTGCCAAGGGCATGGCTGGTTGGCTACGTTCGGGAGGGATAACCGCTGAAAGCATCTAAGCGGGAAGCCTGCTTCGAGATGAGTATTCCCACCTCCTTGAGAGGGTAAGGCTCCCAGTAGACGACTGGGTTGATAGGCCGGATATGGAAGCACGGTAACGTGTGGAGTTGACCGGTACTAATAGGCCGAGGGCTTGTCCTCAGTTGCTCGCGTCCACTGTGTT
>NZ_JBSFVB010000044.1:0-3255 GCF_053592115.1 Streptomyces sp. NPDC002788
CCTCTCAATCACCCGAACGGAGTACTCGCCCCTCTGCCGGGCTGTTCTGGCCACCGGATCGAAAAGAGGGAGGGGTTGGCCAGGTCACGCACCCGTGCAGAAGCACTGACCCGAAATGCGCCCCGCCCGACCCCGCTCTGTTCAGCATGGCACGAGTCAAAAGCCTTTACTTCAATGCGAGTTGTCCGAATTCAGCTGGCCCACCCTTCGGAGACGAAGGACGTCCGCTCCTTGCAGGGGGCGTAAACAATGCGCTGGGCCGTTCGTATGAGGGGTTCGAGGAACCTCTTGCGGCTGTGGTGATCGCGATGGATTACTGGAAATGGATCTAACCGGTGGGCCGCCCATTCTCGCCGGGGGATGCGGCAGTCGGATCAGCCATGGCTTCCCCGGGAGGAGCCGGGTGCCCACCGGCATACCGCGATGGGCACTCCCGGAGAGAATCAGATCCCCCTCAGCCGGTGCCGTTAGCGGCACCGGCTGAGACGGCTCGCTCGCCCTCGTGCCCCTACGATGCTTACCGGCTGCGATGCCACGCCGCGCCGACTCGAGGCGGCACCGTTGGCCCGACGCCGCACATGTGGACGTGATCTGCGACAACCTCCGCCCACAGGACTTCTCGCCGTGTAGGGGCGTGAGCCGGCCAAGTGCTCGGCCGGGAAGTCGTAGCGTGGGGGCGGACTCGACGAGATCGAAGACCATCGCCAAGGCGGCGGTGCGGGAGCCGCTGGGCAAACGTCTGATCGGCGGCGTGTCACGGAGCAGGATCACCACCCCAGTTCAGCCAGCAGATGGTCGGGTTCGAAAAGCCTGCGGTCCTGCTCTGGTAGGTGGCTGAGCGTCACTGGTGTGACGATTCCACCACTTGCAGGGGGTGCGTGCTGGGCGACTCGCCCCAGAACGGTCCAACGCTCGCGTCGAATAGGCAGGGCATTCCTATGCTCATGACATCACTGTGAGACGCCGCCGCCTCGGCCGACCTTGGCGTGCGTCGTATGGGCATGGAGGTCCTGTTGCGGAACAGACGAATCACACCTGGCTCGGCGATCTGGTGGCTGCGGATCGGAATTACCCTGCTCGGAGTAGTCATTGCCGCCGGGCTGTCATCAACGATGGCTGTGTCGTCGACCACGCCACCAGTTCCCGGCCAGACGGGATCGCTTGTCCAAGTCTCCAAGAATCGCTCGGACAACGTCTCCAAGAATCGTTCGGACAGCGTTGCGCGTGCGGAAGTGCGGCTGTCAGAAGCGTCGCCCGCGCCGGCACCCCCCAGCCAGAGGGGGGACGCCTACGTCGCCAACGCCGGCTCGGACACCGTGTCGGTGATCGACACCGCGACCAACACCGTCACCAAAACCATCCCCGTCGGCGATAACCCATATGGCGTGACGGTCACCCCGGACGGTACCCGGGTCTATGTCACCAACGCCGGCTCGGACACTGTGTCGGTGATCGACACCGCGACCAACACCGTCACCGGTACCATCGCCGTCGGCGTAGGCCCGCTGGGCGTGGCGGTCGCGCCGGACAGCACTCGGGCCTATGTCACCAACTCCGGGTCAGGCACTGTGTCGGTGATCGACACCGCGAGCAACACCGTGACTGACACCGTCGCCGTCGGCGTCAGCCCGGTCGGCGTGGCGGTCACGCCGGACGGTACCCGGGCCTATGTCGCCAACGCCGGGTCAGGCACTGTGTCGGTGATCGACACCGCGAGCAACACCGTGACTGACACCGTCGCCGTCGGCGTAGGCCCGGTTGGCGTGGCGGTCACGCCGGACGGTACCCGGGTCTATGTCACCAACTCCGGCTCGGACACTGTGTCGGTGATCGACACCGCGACCAACACCGTCACCGGTACCATCGCCGTCGGCGTAGGCCCGCTGGGCGTGGCGGTCACGCCGGACAGCACCCGGGCCTATGTCACCAACTCCGGGTCAGGCACTGTGTCGGTGATCGACACCGCGAGCAACACCATGATTGACACCGTCGCCGTCGGCGCTAGCCCGGTCGGCGCGGCGGTCACGCCGGACGGTACCCGGGCCTATGTCGCCAACGCCGGGTCAGGCACTGTGTCGGTGATCGACACCGCGACCAACACCGTCACCGGCGCCATCGCCGTCGGCGCCAGCCCGGAGGGCGTGGCCATCACTACCCCCTGACGACGTGAGGGCGTCACTCGGGTCTGTCGAAGGAACGGCTCTGACCCGTAGTCGGTGATGACGAAGCGCGACCGGGATCGTTGCCATCACATGCGAGACCACAACTGGCTTGGGGGGCCACGTGGTTCGGGTTATCGGCACTGGTTGTCGAGGATCTGGCGGACGAGGGTGAGGCGATCCACCTGTCGGCGGGGCCTCCGGGCTGTGGCACAGTGCGGCACCTCCAGGACCTCACCGTGGGCTTGCCGCCCGCCGAGACTCGGCTGCGGAGCGGGGCTGACCGCCGCTGTCCCGTCGGTATCCAGCGGGGAAGAGCGGCGTCGTGGGCGGGCAAGTTCCAGCGAGGGAACAGGCCGCGGAGCTTGCCCGGCTCCTGATCGTGGTCGTCCTTCGGCTCCCGCGTCCGGCGGCCTGGCGGCGGGCGGCTCCGCGCCGCCACATCATCGGCGTGTCACCTTCCGCACACGGACAGCTCGCCGGCCTCCCAGGCGCCGCCGCGCCGTGGTCCAGTGGCACCGGGCTGTCGCAGCCGCCGTCAGTTCGGCGGTGACGTCAGGTGGGGAGAGGTCGGGGCGGGCGAGGTGCCAGCGTGTGGGGTGGTGCCAGCGGCCAGCCGCGTCGCGGGCGATGTCGACGCCGACTTCCACCACTGCTCCGGTTCCACCAGCGTGACGTCCAGTGTGCCGGCTGTCTTGCCCGGCGGAAGAACGACCAGCCCGTCCACGGATGACCGTGCCGCGCCGCAGCGAGCAGGCCGGCGAACGCAGCCTTGGTCGTTCGGTCGAGGGTGGTGGTGCGGCCGGTGAACTGCAGGCACCCGTCGTCGTACCGCAGCCGATCGCTGGGTGCGGCGGGGAGCTGGTGGCCGAATCGCTTGATCGCCTCCTGGCCTCGGGCACCTTCTATTTCTGCCAGCCGCCGGCCCCTCGCCGAGGCGATAGGGTTCGTCCAGCCGTTTGAGGAGCACGCCCTCCATTTCGACTGGAGCTCACGTCAGCCAATCGCGCACGGTGTCCGGGGCGGTGGTCGACGGGCACATCAGTGGAGCTCTGTGCCGGGCTGGGATAGTTACTCCGTTCGGGTGAGGTGCGTT
>NZ_JBSFVB010000045.1:0-2375 GCF_053592115.1 Streptomyces sp. NPDC002788
TCTAGCCCCGGACTTCGCAGGTCACCGTTTCAGGTCTTGTGACTGGGGCCAACCGGCTACGGGGCTGCCTCGCGGAAGAGGGCCAGGAGGGCGTGCGCCTGCGGGGCGCCCGCGTCGAAGAACTGCGTGGCCAGTACGGGTGGCACGGCGGTTCCATGCATGCGGACTTCGTGGCAGCTGAAGCAGAACGCCGCCTCGAACAGCGCCGTGTCGAGAGTGTCCGCATACGCCCGGACGCTCCAGCCCGGCGAGAAGCCGCAGCGGTGCTGCTCGCTGCCGGGCAAGCTCTCGATCAAGGCCAGGACGCCGGCTGCCTCGCTCCCTATCCAGTGGGTGCCGGCCCTGCCGGGATACGGGGCGCCCCGCTTTGTCGGGAGTTCGGAGATTCTTATGACCTCCAGCAACACAGTGGTGGCTACGGCTTCGGCGGGGAGCTGCATGTGCGTAGTCTGCCCGCGCCTCATACCGGGGTGGTGCACCTGCCCCTGATGACGGTGGTGTCTGTGGCGCCGGCCTGTGTGGACGCGCCGGTCGTCGTACGCCACCGCCGTCAGTGACAGAAACCGTGCTCAACAGGTGGCCGCCTCTGGCACTCACGGGCCTGCTGAAGCGCTCAGTCACAGGTCTGTGGCCAGCGGGTTTGTCCGATGTCGGTGTCAAGTAGGTCGAGGAGGTGGAGTTGGACGCCGCGGGTGATCTGAACGGTGGGCGGGTCGGTCACGTTGCCGATCCGCAAGGTGAGTTCGCCGAGGTGGTAGAAGATCATGTGGCCGGTGGGGCGGACGCGGCGGTTGTCGGGGTAGAGGCCGCTCATGGTCTGCTCGGGGCCGAGCGCCCGTCTGACCTGCCGCTCGATCAGGCAGAAGACGAGCAGGGCCAGGCAGATGACCTGGATCAGGGCGGCGACGCGACGATTGTGCTGCACGAAGACCGGTGCAACCGCGAGCGGGCCCTTGAAGTCGTGGTAGCGGCGCTCGACCGCGCCCTGGCCCTTGTAGTGGATCAGGGCCTGCCCGGCGTCCGCCTGGTCGGCGGGGACGGACGTCAGCAGTGCGTACCAGCCGTCGACAGCGGCTTCGGCCTCCAGCACGCCGGTGTCGAAGTGCCAGGCCAGGACTGGGGTGCCGCCCTCGGTATCGGTGACGGCCCAGCGCAGACACGAGCTGACACGGCGCTTGGCGGCGATGACCCCGATCCGGGCGACGATCTTCTCCCGGGTCTTGTAGTGGCGTCCGCCGGCCGCAGCGGTGAGCTTGTTCAGATCCTCGGTGGCCCTGGCCAGGCGTTTGTCCCGGGCGGCTTTCTGACCCGCGGCGTTGGCGGTGGAGTGGACCAGGATCCGTCGCACGGTGAGTGGCGGATCGCTCTTGCGGGGCCCGGTCAGGGTGTGGGTGTCTTCCAGCACGCGGTAGGTCTCGCGCCGCTCGGTGGGCTTGCCCGCATCCCGGTTTGGCGTCCAGTCCACGACGGTGGCCTGCGCGAGATCGAGAGCGGCATAGACCTCGTCCTTGACCTGCACGGCCGGGGCCGGGGCGATGAACTCAACCCCGGCCGCCAGCAGGGCACCGACGTTGGAGTAGGACACCAGTTTGGAGTCGGCGACCATCAGGAAGCCGCGCTCACCGGCCATGGCCCGCAGGTCCTTCATCGCGCCGACGACCTGGCTGACCTCAGCCGCCCCGCCCCCGAAGACCCGGGCATGGAGCGGGATGCCGCCGTCGGCCGACACCGCGAGTCCGGCCTGGACCTGCTTCAGATCGAAGCGCCGGTCCTTGGGATGCCCGTAGCCGATGACGGGGAAGTCCTCGTCCTGCCCCTCAACCGGGAAGGCCCCGTGCACGGACATGCTGGTCATGTCCCAGTGCATCCGGGCCACATCGATCCCGAACTCACCGATCGCCCGCGCCCCGACCGTGCCCGCGATGTGCTCCAGGTGCGGCGCGATCGCATCCAGCGCCCGGGCCAGACGGTCATCGTTGAGCAGACCGGGCTCGATCCCGAAGACCTCTTCCACCGCCCAGCACCTGGCCCAGTCCTCCACCCGCACCAGCGGCGCGGGCGACGTCAGCCGGTTGGCCACCAACGCCTCGATCACCTGCCCGTGCGTCACCAGCGCACTCGCGCCACCAGGACACACCTCGTCGACGATCCCGGCGACATCCAGCCGGCGCAGAAACTCGGCAGCGACAGGCAGAGCGCCCAGACGCTTCTCCACCACGGACGTCACCGCCACTTCAAGACGCTGACGCTGAGACCGTGGCCGCGGGGACCGGGAAGTCATCGACACACCCGGCCTAACGCCGCCACCCCGGCCCGGGACACCCCCGGGCCGGTCACACCATACGAATCAGCGACCCGCGAAATACGGGTCTAGC
>NZ_JBSFVB010000046.1:0-1300 GCF_053592115.1 Streptomyces sp. NPDC002788
CTTAGGTTCTAGCGATCGTCGCAACACCCCAGCCCAGGGGTGCGATGTTCGAGATCCGCAAGACCCGGACGGTGGCTCAGGGCCGCAGGAAGCTGACCCGTGAGCGGGAGGAATACTTCCGGCTCGTGCAGCAAGGCGTGAGTTATACGGAGGCGGCCAAGTCCGTCGGCATCAACCTCCGTACGGGAAAGCGATGGCGTAACGGCCGGAACCCCTCCGGCCGGCAGAAGGCGGCAGCACCGGCCAGACCGGTTCTGCCGCCTTCTGGTGTGTCCCGGTACCTGCGGGAAGCCGACCGGGTCTACATCGCCGACCGGCTCCTTGAAAAGGCGACTGTCCGGGCGATCGCCGCCGAACTGGGCCGCAGTCCCTCCACCGTCAGCCGGGAGATCCGCCGCAACCGGCACCCCACGAACGGCCAGTACCGTCCCTTCGCCGCCCAGGCCCGGGCGGATGACCGCCGTCCCCGCCCCAAGCCCCGGAAGATCAGCCAGGACCCGGAACTGCGGGCCGCCGTCCAGGCAGGTCTCAACGAGCGGTGGAGCCCGGAACAGATCTGTCACGCTCTGCGCAGACAGTTCCCCGACCGGCCGGAGATGCACGTGGTCCACGAAACCGTCTACCAGGCGCTCTACGTGCAAGGACGCGGAGCACTGCGTCGGGAGCTGGCCGGCGCCCTGCGCACCGGACGCGCCCGCCGCAAGCCCCACCGCCAGGCCAACTGCCGGCAGCCGCGCTTTGCCGATCCCATGGTGATGATCAGCGACCGCCCGGCCGAGGCGGAGGACCGGGCCGTGCCCGGCCACTGGGAAGGTGACCTCATCATCGGGAAGAACAGCGGCTCGGCGATCGGCACCCTCGTGGAACGCAGCACCCGCTACGTGATGCTCCTCCACCTGCCCACCGACCACACCGCGGCCAGCGTCCGAGACGCACTGACGGATGCCGCACACAGGCTGCCACCGCATCTCAAGCGGTCTCTGACCTGGGACCAGGGCTCCGAGATGGCCGCCCACCGCAGCTTCACCGTCGCCACGGACGTCCCGGTCTACTTCTGCGACCCGGCCAGCCCCTGGCAGCGCGGATCCAACGAAAACACCAACGGCCTGCTGCGGCAGTACTTCCCCAAGGGAACCGACCTGTCCGTCCACAACCGCGAGCACCTTGACGCAGTCGCCGCCCAGCTCAACGGCCGACCACGCAAAACGCTCGGCTGGGAGACCCCAGCCGAGCGCCTGCATAAACTGCTCGCCGTCTGACACAACCGATCATGTGTTGCGACGATCCCTAGAAACCGCCC
>NZ_JBSFVB010000047.1:0-1175 GCF_053592115.1 Streptomyces sp. NPDC002788
CGGATGGTGTTGAGGCGGGTGAGCAGCGGGGCGATGGTGCGTCCTTCTCGTTCGGCCGCTTCCCAGTCGCGGGGCCTGAGCTGGTACTTCTCCGAGTTCAGGTACTCCTCGCTGCCTTCTTTGAGCGGGGTGTTCTCGCACAGCTCGTAGCCGGAGTAGACGCCCCAGGCCGGTGAGAGGGTCGCCGCGAGCACGGCCCGGACCTCGAAGGCGGGCCGGCCGCCCTGCTGGAGGTAGGCGTGCAGGATGTCGGGGGTGTTGGCGAAGAAGTTCGGCCGCATGTAGCAGGCGGCCTCACCCGACAGCTCCGTCAGGTACTCGGTCAGCTCCTGCTTGGAGTTGCGCCACGTGAAGTACGTGTAGGACTGCTGGAAGCCGATCTGGGCCAGGGTGTGCATCATCGCCGGCCGGGTGAACGCCTCCGCCAGGAAGATCACGTCGGGGTCGGTGCGGTTGATGTCCGCGATCACCCGCTCCCAGAACACCACCGGCTTGGTGTGCGGATTGTCCACCCGGAAGATCCGCACCCCGCAGCCCATCCAGTGCCGCAGCACCCGGCAGGTCTCGGCGATCAGGCCGTCCATGTCCGCGTCGAAGGCGATGGGGTAGATGTCCTGGTACTTCTTCGGCGGGTTCTCCGCGTAGGCGATGGTGCCGTCGGGGCGGTGGTGGAACCACTCGGGGTGCTTGTGCACCCAGGGATGGTCCGGGGAGCACTGCAGGGCGAAGTCCAGGGCGACCTCGAGCCCCAGGTCACGGGCCTGGTCCACGAACCGGACGAAGTCGTCCAGGGTGCCCAGGTCCGGGTGGACGGCGTCGTGGCCGCCCTCCGGCGAGCCGATCGCCCACGGCACCCCGACATCGTCCGGGCCGGGGGAGAGCGTGTTGTTCTTCCCCTTGCGGAACGTCGTGCCGATCGGATGGATCGGCGGCAGGTACACCACGTCGAAACCCATCGCCGCGATCGCCGGCAACCGCCGCGCCGCGGTACGGAACGTGCCGTGCGGCCGCTCCGCGGTGCCCTCCGAACGCGGGAAGAACTCGTACCACGACCCGTACAGCGCACGCTCCCGCTCCACCAGCAGCGGCAGCGGCTCGCTGCTGGTCACCAGGTCCCGCAAGGGGTACCGGGACAGGACCGCGTCCACCTCCGGCGTCAACGCCGCCGCCAGCCG
>NZ_JBSFVB010000048.1:0-1106 GCF_053592115.1 Streptomyces sp. NPDC002788
GGGTGGGTCAGATGCCGGGGCCGGCGACGTAGGTGAAGGCACCTACTGCCGTGTCGGATCCGGCGGGGTTGGTCACGACCACGTCGGCCGCCCCGGCGGTGCCGGGCGGGGTGACCGCCGACAGCGTGGTCGCGTTGATCACCGAGAACGGCGCGGCGGTGCCGCCGAAGGTGACCGAGTCGGTGCTGTCGAGGTCGGTGCCGGTGATGGTCACCGCCGTCCCTCCCGAGGTCGGGCCCGAGGTGGGGCTGACCGTGCCGATCGTGGGGTCGTCGATGTAGGTGTAGGACAGGCCGTTGTTGGTGCCGCCCGCGGTGGTCACGCTCACCCCGACCGGTCCGGCAGCGGCTCCGGCGGGAACGGTGACACTGAGCGAGCTGTCGGAGTTGACCGTCGGGGTGGCGGTGACGCCGCCGAAGTCCACGCTCGTCGCGGTGGACAGGCCGGTTCCGTTGATGGTGATGGAGTTGCCGCCGGCCAGCGGCCCGGAGCTGGTGCCGAGGGAGGACTTGAACGGGGCACCGACGTAGAAGAACGGTACCGGGTTGCTGGTCCCGCCCGGGGTGGTGATCGTGACCCCGACCGTGCCGGTCCCCGACGGCGAGACCGCGGTGACCTGGGTGGGCGAGACCTGGGTGATGTTCGTGGCCGGCTTGTTGCCGAACCGCACGGCGCTGGTGCCGGACAGATTGGTGCCCGTGACGGTCACCAGCGTTCCACCACCGGTGGAACCCTGATTCGGAGAGATAGGCATGACGGAACTCCTCGCTGCTGATGGGGACATGGCGAGGAACCAGCGGGGCCGAACGGCCACCCGCGACAACTCACAGGGACAGACCGCTGTCGGCAGGCAAGCGGCGCCAGCCTCTTGTCCGGCCGTCAGGGGAAGTGAGCACCGCCCGGCAGTTCTGAAGGCGGTCAGGGAAGAACGGAAAGACAGCCCGGGGCTCACAGCCCGAGGTACACGGCACCTGCCATCTCCCGTGAGCAAGAAGAAAACCGGCAAAGCGCTGCCTGTATCCACGTTCCCCCGGCACGGGGATGGGCAGCCCGCCGGTTCACACTCTCAGTGACCCACACCCCCATCCGAGTGACAAGAGCCCGTC
>NZ_JBSFVB010000049.1:0-1075 GCF_053592115.1 Streptomyces sp. NPDC002788
GTCGGCACTGGCTTATCTGCGGGGGCTGATCGCTCCGCTGCAACGCAAGAATGGCTGGACGCTCGCGGAGGAGGCCGGCCACTCGGGCCCGGACCGTATCCACCGGATGCTGAACCGGATCGAGTGGGACGCCGATGAGGTGCTCGACGACGTGCGTCAGTACGTAGTCGACAACCTCGGCGACCCCGAAGCCGTCCTGGTCGTGGACGACACGGGCTTCTTGAAGAAGGGGAAGCAGTCGGCCGGGGTGCAGCGGCAGTACTCCGGCACCGCCGGGCGGACGGAGAACTGCCAGATCGGCGTCTTCCTCGCCTATGCCACGAGCCGCGGGCGGACACTGATCGACCGGCGTCTGTATCTGCCCACCTCCTGGACCGACGACCGCGAAAGGTGCCGCCGGGCCGGCATCGACGACGAGGTCGCCTTCGAGACCAAGGTGGCCATGGCCAAGGCGATGGTCCGCCGCGCCATCACGGACAAGATCCCGTTTCGGTGGGTGACCGCGGATGCCGCCTACGGGTTCAGCAAAGGCTGGCGGTCCGAGCTGGAGCGGGCGGACGTCTTCCACGTCATGGCCACCACCCGGCACGACACCGTGGTCACGCGCTGGGCGATCGACCATCCCGTCCACGACCTGTTCAACGGTCTTGCCCGGCAGAAATGGAAGCGCCGTTCCTGCGGCAACGGGGCTCATGGCCTGCGGATTTACGACTGGGCACGCGTCGAAGTGCGGCCCTGGCACCGACCCCACCGCCGCCACTGGGTGATCGCCCGCCGCAGCGTTGCCCGCCCGCAGGAAATCTCCTACTACATCGCCTACTGCCCCGCCGAGACCACGCTTGATGACCTGATCCGTATCGCGGGCAGCCGATGGGCCATCGAGGAATGCTTCCAAAGCGCGAAACAGGAATGCGGCCTGGACGACTACCAAGTCCGCCGCTACTCCGGCTGGCACCGCCACATGACCCTCGCTATGGCCGCCCACGCCTGCCTGGCCGTCCTGCGAGCCCGCGAGCTGGATGCCGGGAAAGCAGAAACGGATCCTCCCAGCTCATCCACCTCAGCCTCGCCGAGA